>JAWKXE010000018.1:0-88069 GCA_041397165.1 Paracoccaceae bacterium
AACATCCCGCGCATCATCGCCGGCGAAGAGCCGAACGAGAAGCCGACCTGGAACGCGCTCTGCCTGGCCGATTTCGGCGACCGCGGCGCCGCCTTCCTGGCGATGCCGCAGATCCCGCCGCGCAACGTCAACTGGGCCGGCGAGGGCAAGTGGGTGCACTGGGCCAAGCTGGCCTTCGAGTGGTATTTCATCCGCAAGGTCAAGAAGGGCGTCAGCGAGCCCTGGTACGAGAAGACCATCATGAAGATGATGAAGGTCAACAAGCTGGAAGGCTAGGCGGGTCGAGAAACCCACCCTACGAGACGGGCGCACCGGCGACGGGGCGCCCGTTTTTCTGTTGGCGCGGGCGTTTGCGCCCCTCCGCAATGCTCGACACGGTTTGTTAACCCTCCACATGCAGTATCGCCGCAACGGACCGGGAATTTCGGCGGCTCCGGAGACGTGGATATTGGCGGTTTGGGTAATGCAATGAACATGAATTTGAAGCCTTTGGCGGATCAGGTTGGTCTGAACGAAAGCGTTCTGAAGGAACGCAAGGAGTATCTCGGGTTGACGCCGGAGGAGGAGGAGGAACTGGCCCAGTTCCGCGATGCGGTGGCCGCGATGGCCCCGTCGGTGGTGGACGAGTTCTATACCAAGCTGGAACAGGCACCGGAATTCCGCGCCCTGGTCAACGATGCCGACACGATCGAACGGATGCACGCGGCGATGCGGGCCTATCTGACGACGCTGTTCTCGGGCCAGTACGATATGAGCTATGCCTGCGACCGGCTGCGGCTGGGCAAGCTGCATTTCCGCATCGGGGTCAGCGAGAGCCTGCTGATCGCCTCACTGGCGCGGCTGAAGGAGATGATCGACGAACGGCTTCTGGGCACCGGGCTGATCGCCCGCATCCCCGAGGCGGTGAGCAAGGTGTTCCTGTTCGATCTGCAGCTGATCATCGACGCCTATGTCCAGGGCTATGTCCGGCGGGTCGACCAGGCGCGCTGGGAAGCCCGGCACAACCGCTCGCCCGCCCATGCCATGGTGGCGGAAAGCACCCCGGTGCGTCGGGCGCTGAGGCGTGACGACCGCGAGGCGCCACCGTCGTCGCAGGCCTGATCGGGTCGGGCGCCGCCGGCGCGGTCGGGCCGATACCTGCGGGCCCCGGCCGTCGGGGAATGGCCGTGGTGGCGCGGCAAATGCCCAAAGGCTGCGGGATTGTGGCCATAATTCAGCCCCGTTTCCCGAACAGAGTGTTTCCGGAGAAGAAGCAGTATCGACCGGGGAACAAGCGTGGAAAACGCGAAAACCGAACGTCTGGCGATCTGGCTGGGAACCGCGATGGCGGGCTTCCTGGCCCTGTCGCTGTTTTCCTGGATCACCGTCCAGGCCTTCATGGAGCCGGGCCGGTTCGGTGCGGTCGGACGGCTGGCCTTGCAGGTGGCGTCGCTGCCCGGCTATGTCACCCAGGCCTGGGATCAAGCGCGGATGCTGGCTAGTGGCGAAGAGGCGACGAAATTCCTTTCGGTGCCCCGCGCCGAGATCGACGAGACCGGCTTTCGCCCGGTGACGAT
Source organism: Paracoccaceae bacterium (assembly GCA_041397165.1). Classification (GTDB taxonomy): domain Bacteria; phylum Pseudomonadota; class Alphaproteobacteria; order Rhodobacterales; family Rhodobacteraceae; genus JAWKXE01. The sequence goes on from JAWKXE010000018.1 coordinate 1,557, forward strand.
GCCCGATGGGCACCCGCTTTCGGGGTTGCTGGTGAAGGGCGACGCGGCCCGGGCCGACCGCGGCTGGCGGGTGCTGGGCGGGGCGATGGAGATCGATGGCAGGGCCGACAACCTGGCCGTGCTGCTCGATCCCGATCTGACGGTACGCAAGATCTGGACACTGGACGAGGCCGAGGTTGCGGTGGCCGACAAGGCGCGCGCCTCGCGCCGGATGCTGCACGGGCTTCAGGTTCTGCCGGACGGATCGCTGATCCACACCTTCGATCACGGTTCGGGGATGCAGCGCCGCGATGCCTGCAACCGGGTCGCCTGGGTGGCACCGGGGCAATATCACCATTCGCTGAACCTGAGCGCCGATGGCGCGTCGGTCTGGGGCTTGCGCGATCAGGGCTTTGCCAGCACCTCCGCGCCCGGCGATCCGGCCGCGCCGCCGCAGACCGGGCTGGTGCGGCTGGACGCGCGCAGCGGCGAGGTGCTGGACGAGATCAGCCTGGAGCAACTGGTGGCGGCCAATCCCGGCCTGGGCCTGTTCGAGCTGGCCCGCAAGGACGAGAACGCGGTCGAGACGAACGCGGCCGAGGTCATCGGGCAGTGGATCGCCGACCCGATGCATTTCAACGATATCGAGCCGCTGCCGCCCGAAATGGCCGGTGCCTTCCCGCAATTCGCGCCCGGCGACCTGCTGGTCAGCGCGCGGGATATCAATACAGTGATGGTGATCAATCCGAAAACCCATAAGGTAAAATGGCATCACACCGGCGACATGCTGCGCCAGCACGACCCCGATTGGCGCGCCGACGGCACCCTCACCGTCTATGACAACGCCATGGGGCTGGGGGTGAGCCGGATCGTCGCCATCGACCCGAAGACCCATTCCGTCGCCACGGCCTATGACGGGGCCGACGACGGCTTCTATTCCCGCATCCGCGGCCGGCACATGCGCACGGCGCGCGGCGATCTGGCGCTGGCCAGCCCGCAGCAGGGCCGCGCCTTCGAGATCGGCGCCGATGGCGCGACGGTGCTGGAATTCCTCAACCGCAGCCCGGTCGACGCGGACAAGAACTTTGTCCTGACCGAATACCTCTGGCTGCCCGAAACCACCCTCAACCCCGGAGTTTTCGCATGTTCCGACAGCTGATCCCCCTGACGATGATCTTCGCCCTGATGCCGGCCATGGCGCAGGCCTATATCGGGCCCGGCATGGGCCTGGGCGTCGTGGCCTCGGTGCTGGGGTTGGTGGCGGTGTTCTTCATGGTAATGGTCGCCTTCATCTGGTTCCCGATCAAGCGCCGGATCGCGCGCCGCCGCGCCGCCAGGCCGCCGCCGAATGAGTTTCGACCTTGCCAGCACGGCCGCACTGGCGGCGCTGACGCTGGCTCTGGTGCAGATCGCGCCGCACCTGCCGCTGGCCGCGGCGGTGGGGGCGATTGCCGGGCCCAGCCTGCGTTCGGTCGCGGTGCTGCGGGCGCCGGGCATATCGGACCACTGGAAGGAACGCGCGCTGAAGCTTTACGCCTGGCGCACGCTGAAGGGCGTGGCGGCATTCGTGATCCTGTTGGCCGTGCTGGCTGCCGTGGCCCTGGGGCTGGGCGCCGGCATTGCCCGCGCGGTGCCGGGGTTTGTCGATTTTTCCGTTGGATTGAAGGGGCTTGCCGTTTCCGTGGTGGCGGCGACGCTGTGGCTTTGGGCGTTGAAGGCGCTGGGCGTGAGGCAGGCGGCCGCGCCGTCGGACTATACCGCGATGGAGCGGCTGATGCACCGCGTGGCGCTGGGCAACCCGGCGGTGGCGGAAATGGGCTTTGCGCTGGATCAGCTGGTCGCGCGGCCGGACGCGGCCAAGGCGGGCGAGGGCGCGCATGTCTTCGTCGCCGGGCTGGCGCGGGCCGGGACCACGGTGCTGACGCGGGCGCTGCACGACAGCGGCGCCTTCGGCTCGCTCACCTATCGCGACATGCCCTTCGTGCTGGCGCCGAACCTGTGGGGCAAGATCAACGGCAAGGGCGGCGTAAAGGCGGCCGAGCGGGCGCATGGCGATGGGCTGGCCGTGGACCTGGACAGTGTCGAGAGCCTGGAAGAGCCGTTCTGGCGGGTGTTCGACGGGCCGCGTTACATCAAGGCCGACCGGCTGCTGCCGCACGATCCCGCGCCGGCGCTGGTCGGCAAGTATCGCCGCTATGTCGGCGCCATCCTGAAGGCGCGCAAGGCCGGGCGGTATCTGGCCAAGAACAACAACAACATCCTGCGGCTGGGGGCGCTGGCCGGGGCCTTCCCCAATGCCCATATCCTGGTGCCGTTCCGCGACCCGCTGGCCCATGCCGGATCGCTGCGGGCGCAGCACGCGCGGTTCCTCGACCTGCACGAGAGGGACGGGTTCGCGCGCGATTACATGGGCTGGCTGGCGCATCACGAGTTCGGCTCGGACCATCGCTGGTTCGCGCCGGGGGCCCGGCCCGAGGGCGACTGGGGCGGGCGGGACTATTGGCTGCAGGAATGGTGCGCGGTCTATGGCTGGCTGCTGGACACCGCACCCGAGCGGGTGCGCTGCGTCTGTTATGAGGACCTGTGCACCGACCCCGGCGCCTGGCAGGCGCTGGCCGGGGAATTGGGGATCGCGCCGGGCACGCCGCCGTTCCGGGCCGCGCCCCCGGCCGCGCGCGGGGCTGAGCGACCTCGAGGCGCGGCCCATGCGATCTACGATCGGCTGCGCGCGAAATCCTGAACCGCTTCGGATTTCATCAGGAATGTTCATGACCCGGGGCACGGGATGGCGCCATCGCCCCAGCGTCGGGCCGGGCGATCAGGTGCAGGCGATGGGGTCGCCGGGCTGGGTGCCCTCGGGGCCGCAGAACAGGCGATAGAGCAGCGAGATCACCTCGTAGGTGCTGTCGTCGGCGAGGTTGTAATAGACCGTCTTGCCGTCGCGCCGCGTGGTGACGAGGCCTTCTTCGCGCAGCCGGGCCAGCATCTGGCTGACGGCGGCCTGGCGGATTTCCAGAAGCTGCTCCAGCTCGCCCACCGATTTCTCGCCCGAACCCAAGTGGCACAGGATCATCAATCGCCCCTCATGGGCCAGGGTCTTGAGATAGGCGGCGGCGCCGGCGGCGCTGCGGGCCATTTCGCTGGGCGGCGCGGGCGGGGCTCTGTCTTCCACTTGGACCTCTTGCACTGAAACCTCTTCCTCCTGGGGTCACATTCCGGAACTAGCACATATGAATGTGAAAAGCGAGATCATAGAGGGGGTTCCGTGCCGGGCGCCGGGGCGCCGCCCTGGAAATTGTTGCCATTGGCGTAATCGCAGGGCGCTTCCTGCATCTGCAGATGCAGGCCGGTGCCGGTGAAGGGATGGGCGCGGGCCAGGTCCTCGTCGATCTCGATCCCGAGGCCGGGGGCGGTGGGGGCCGTGACGAAGCCGCCCTCGACCGCGATGGCGCCGCGAATGAGGTCGCGGTGGAAATCGGTCTCGATCGATTCCAGCAGAAGGATATTGGGGATCGAGGCGGCAAGGTGGATATTGGCCGCCCATTCGACGGGCCCGGCATAGAGATGCGGCGCCATCTGGGCGTTGAACGCCTCGGCGATGGCGGCGACCTTCTTCATCTCCCAGATGCCTCCGGCGCGGCCCAGGGCGGGTTGCAGGATCTCGGCCGCGCCGGCGCGCAGCACGGCGGCAAACTCGGCCTTGGTGGTCAGCCGTTCGCCGGTGGCGACGGGGATGCGAACGCTGCGGGCGACGCGGGCCATGTCCTCGATGCAATCGGGCGGCGTCGGCTCCTCGAACCAGAGCGGCGAGAACGGCTCAAGCGCCTGGCCGAGGCGGATGGCGCCGGCGGTGCTGAACTGGCCATGGGTGCCGAACAGCAGATCGGCGCGGTCGCCGACCGCGTCGCGCACCGCTTTCGTGATGGCGACCGAGGTGGCGATATCGGACATCGCCGGCATATGGCCGCCGCGGATGGTATAGGGGCCGGCGGGGTCGAACTTCACCGCCGTATAGCCGCGCGCGACCATCTCGGCGGCGCAGATGGCCGAGGCCTCGGGCGAGGTCCAGAAGCTGGCCATGTCCTGGCCGGGCAGCGGATAGAGATAGGTATAGGCGCGGATACGGTCGTTCATCCGCCCGCCCAGGAGTGCCCAGACCGGCCGGTCGCGATCCTTGCCCAGGATGTCCCAGCAGGCGATTTCGAGGCCCGAGAAGGCGCCCATGACGGTGAGGTCGGGGCGCTGGGTGAAGCCGCTGGAATAGGCGCGGCGGAACATCAGCTCGATATTCTCGGGGCTTTCGCCCTGCATGTGGCGGGCGAAGACATCTTCGATCACCGCCTTCATCGCCTCGGGGCCGACCGAGGAGGCATAGCATTCGCCCCAGCCGGTGACGCCGGTATCGGTGGTCAGCTTCACGAGGATGAAATAGCGCCCGCCCCAGCCCGGCGCCGGCGGGGCGGTGACGATGATGTCGAGGTCTTGCAGTTTCATGGTGCTGGCCTGCGTCGTGAAAGTGGAGCCTTGCCCCCAGCATCCGCGCCGCAGCAGGCCTTGGCAAGCCTGTCTGCGCCGGTTCGCGGCCGGTCTGCGCCCCGCGGGGGCCGCCCGCCGATCAGAACAGGATGACATTGCGCCGGGCGTGGCCGGATTTGGTATCGGCGATGGCCTCGTTGATCTGCTCGAGCGTCCAGCGGTTCGAGATCAGCTCGTCCAGTTTCAGCCGGCCCTGATTGTAGAGGTCGATCATCCAGGGGATGTCGCGGCGGATCACCACATCGCCCATCTTGGTGCCCTGCATCCCCTGGCCCACCGCCGCCATCATCACCGGCGAATAGCTCGAGACCTGGTCGGAATGCGGCATCCCCACCATCAGCACCTTGCCGCCCCGGCCGAGATAGCGCGGCGCGCTGTCATAGGCCGAGATCGCGCCGACGGTGACGAAGACGTAATCCGCGCCGCGCCCCATCGCCTTGATGGCGCTGCGCCAGGGCGATTTCTCGGTCGCGAGCACGCCGTCGGTGGCGCCGAATTCCATCGCGTCGGCCAGCTTGTCCTCGCTCATGTCGACGGCGACGATGCGCCGGGCGCCGGCGATGCGCGCGCCCTGGATGGTGTTCAGCCCGACGCCGCCGGCGCCGATCACCACCACATCCTGTCCGGCCCGCATCTGGGCCGCGTTCACCACGGCGCCGACGCCGGTGATCACGCCGCAGCTGAGCAGGCTGGCCACGTCCTTTTCCATCGTCGCCGGCAGATGCACCAGCTGGCTCTGGTCGACCACCACCTTTTCGGCGAAGGCGCCGCAGGCCATGGCCTGGAACAGCACCCCGCCATCCGGCATGGAAAGCGCCGCGTGATCGCCATCGTAGGGCGTTTCGCAATTGGTGGGCTTGCCGCCCGAGCACGAGGTGCAGGTGCCGCAGGCCCGGATCAGCGTGACCAGCACGTCGTCGCCGACCTTGAAGTCGCGCACGCCCGCGCCCACGGCCGAGACCCTGCCCGCCGCCTCGTGGCCATAGACCGCCGGCAGGGTGCCGCCCCAGGCGCCGTCGGCATAGGAAATGTCGGAATGGCAGATCGCCACGGCGTCGAGATCGACCTGCACCTCGCCCATGGCGGGCGCGCGCAGCTCGACGGTTTCGATGACAAGCGGTTTGCCGAATTCGTGGCAGACGGCGGCTTTGATGGCGGTCATGGAGCATCTCCCCTGGCTCGTGTCCGGGCCGAGCCTGCCGTCAAGCAGCCCCGGGCGCAAGGGGGGAAATGCCGGGCTCAGCGCTCGGACGGCCCGGAGGGCACGGAACGTCGCGTGAAAAGCACCAGGCTGGCCAGCATCAGCCCCATCGCCAGCAGGAAGGGCGCGCCCGGCAGATAGGCTGGGCGCCGGCGCGGGTGAAGACGGCGAAGGTCTGGGTCATCACCAGCGGCGCGGCGATCATGGCGACCGACGCGGCCGAGGTCAGCACGCCCTGAAGCTCGCCCTGGGCGTCGTCGGCGACGGCCTGGCCTATCTCGGCCTGCAGCGCCGGCAGCGCCAGCGAGCCCAGCGCGGCGACTGGGATCACCGCCAGCAGCAGCGTGCCGTTGGCGATGAAGCCGAGGATCAGCAGCGACGCGATCTCGAAGCCGAGCCCGATGATGACGGTGCCGCGATGGCCCGCCCGGGCGATCACCGGGCGCACCAGAAGGCCCATCACCAGCGCATAGAAGAAGCCGTAGAGCCCCAGGCTGAGGCCGATCATGGTGCCCGACCAGGCAAAGCGTTCGGTCAGGAAATAGGCCCAGACCGCCGGATAGACCATGGTGGCGAACTGGAACAGGAACAAGACCGAGATCAGCCGCCGAAGGCCGGCCAGCCGGGCCACCGCGCGGAAGGCGCCGAACGGGTTGGCGCGGGCCGGGTCGAAGCGGCGGCGGATGGCATCGGTCACGGTTTCGCGCAGCACGAAGAAGCCCAGCGCGGCATTGCCCAGCGCCAGCGCGCCGGCGGCCCAGAACGGCGCGCGGGTGCCGTAATCGGCCAGCACCCCGCCCAGCACCGGCCCCAAACGAAACCGACGCCGAACCCTGCCGCCACCAGCCCGGAAGCGCGCGCCTTTCTGATGCGGGGCCGAGATATCGGCCATATAGGCGTTGGCGGTGGAATGGGTGGCCGCCGTGACGCCGCCGATGAGCCGCGCCAGCAGCAGCAGTCCCATGGTATGGGCCAGCGCCATCACCGCGTAATCCACCGCCATCGCCACGAGCGAGACCAGCACCGGCTGCCGCCCGAACCGGTCGGACAGGGCGCCCAGAAGCGGCGCCGAGAGGAACTGCATCACCGCGAAGCTGGCCGACAAGAGCCTGCCCCAGACCGCCGCCTGCGCGACGGTGCCGCCGCCGATCTCTTCCAGCAGGGCCGGCATGACCGGCATGATCAACCCGATCCCCATGGCGTCGATCGCCACGGTGAGCACGATGAAGAGAACGGGCAGGCGGCTGTCCATGAAGGGTCCGGAGTTTGCGGTGGGCGCGAAATAGGTGCCCGCGGCGCGGGACGAAAGGGTCGCGCCGCGCTGACCTCGGGGAAAGTCGGGAATTCCTTACCCAGCCGCGATCTGCACCAGCAGCTGCGCCAGCCCGGCCGGATCGGCGAAGAAGGGCGAATGCGAGGTCGGCACTCGTGAACGTCCTGCGCCGGCCAGCGTTCGGTCATCGTCACCTGATATTCCGGGGGAATGGTGCGGTCATCGGTGCAGCGGATATAGACGCGGCACGCTGGCATAGGCCGCGCCCAGCGGGCAGGGGGTTTCCTGCGGCAGCACCGCCTGGGCGCAGAGCCGGGTATTGGCATAGGCGACGGTGCCCTCGGGGCAGTCGTGATAGAACACCTTGCCGGTCTGGGCCGGGTCGATGCGGAAGCTCTTGCCGTCGTCCGAGCGGATCACGGCGGGCATCAAGGGCTGGCGCGGGGCGCGCTTGCGCATCTCGGCCAGGCTGAGATCGCCCTCGGGGACATAGGCGCAGAGATAGACCAGACGGGCGATCTTGCCGGGCGCGCGTTCGGCGGCCAGCGAGATCGGATAGCCGGCCATGGAATGGCCGACCAGGGTCACCGGCGTGTCGATCGCGTCGAGGATCGCCTGGGCATAGGCGTCCAGCGTGATCCGCGAGATCGGCGTCAGGTCGCCGCCATGGCCGGGCAGGTCGATGGCGCGGGCCTTGTGGCCGCGGGCGGTCAGCTCGGGGATCAGGTCGCGCCAGCACCAGGCGCCGTGGCAGGAGCCGTGGATCAGAAGGAAATCGGCCATGGGTTGTGCCTTGGGCGGTTCGAGTCGCCACGATCATGCCGCCCGCCGGGACGATGTGCAACCGATGCCGGCCGCTCTCCCGCCCTTTCGGGCGGGCTCGCCTGCCGTTGGGTCAGATATGGCCGATCTCGGTCAGGAAACCGATCAGCGCCTGGGCATAGTCCTCGGGGCATTCGACACAGGGCAGGTGGCCGGCGCGGCGGATCAGATGGAAGCGCGAGCCGGGGATCAGATCGGTGGTTTCGCGCACCATGTCGGGCGGGGTCGAGCTGTTCGCTGCCGGCGATGCCCAGGGTGGGCAGGCGCAGGCCGGAGGTGGGGGTATAGAAATCGGTGCCCGAGATCGCCGCCATGCAGCCGACATAGCCCTCGACCGGCTGGCGGGTCAGCATGTGGCGCCAGGCCAGGCAGTCCGGGCGTGGCGCGGAAACTGCGCGAGAACCAGCGCTCCATGGTGGCGTCGGCCAGCGCCTCGATCCCGCCGGCGCGGACGGCGGCGATGCGTTCCTCCCACATCGCCGGCTGGCCGATCTTGGCCGCGGTGTTCGACAGCACCAGCCCGCGCACCAGGTCGAGCCGCTTCACCGCCAGCCCCTGGGCGATCATGCCGCCGATCGAAAGGCCGACGAAGACCACTTCGGAGAGGCCGAGATGGTCGAGCAGCTTTTCGGCATCGCGCACCAGCGCACCCATGGAATAGGGCCCCGCCGGACAGGAGGAAAGCCCATGGCCGCGCTTGTCGTAGCGTAACAGGCGCAGCGAGGGCGGCAGATGCGGCAGCAGCGCGTCCCAGAGCCGGAAATCGCAGCCCAGCGAATTGGCGAAGACCAGCGCCGGGCCGTCCTCGGGGCCGGAGAGGTCGTAATGAAGCGTCACATCGCCCAGGTCGGCCATCTGCATGGCGGGTCTCCTTGCCGGGTGGTTCGATGTCCGGCAGGATTGGCGCGCGGCGCGGCATTGTCAAACGAAGGCGGCGCGCGGCCGCCTATGGCATGTCCGGTTTTCATCGAAACGATGCATCGCGCCGTCGCGTTCGGGCCGAAGGCGCGCGGCAGCGAAAAGCGATCCGATATGAACTGGAAGGGCCTTAACCGCCCTGCTGCGAGATCACCACCAGCCCGGCCAGCACCAGGAGCCCGCCCATCGCCTCGCGCGGGCCCAGCCCTTCGCCGATGGCCCAGGCATAGCCCAGCACGACGATGGTTTCGACCGCGATCACCACGAGATAGAGCAGGCCGAGGTCGATATCGCGCATCAGCACGATCTCGGCATGGGAGGCGGCATAGAAGCCCAGCAGCAGCAGCGCCAGCGCGAGATAGGTCCAGTTCCCCGAGGCGAGCTTCATGCCGATGGTGGCCATGGCATAGCCCAGCGCGGCGAGGAGGACGAAGCCGGAGGTCTTTAAGAGCGCAATATCCATTCCATTTCGGACCGGACGCGCTGGAATGGCGTCTTGGATCGGTCCGCCTTTATCGTTTTTCCTTGTAATGACACGATGATGGCGCAGGCGCGGGGCGAGGGACAGTCAGGTTTTCCCGACCCGCGCGGTGACGGGCCGGGCGGCGGGAGGGCGGTCTGTCGACGCAGGATCGTGGGCCTGCCCGGGCGGGCTCAGGCGCCGAGCGTGTCGAGCGCCCGGGCGAACATGGCCGGGTCGACATTGCCGCCGGTGGCCACCGCGATGACCGCGTCGCCCTCGATCCGGTCGGCGTGATAGAGCGCGGCGGCCAGTGACACCGCGCCGCCCGGTTCCAGCACGATCTTCAGCCGCAGGAAGGCCTGGGCCATGGCGGCCAGCGCCTCGTCTTCCGTCACCACGATGCCGGGGCCGCAAAGCCGCGCCATGATCGGGAAGGTCAGCTTGCCCGGCGCCGGCGTGATGATCGCGTCGCAGATCGAGCCCGAGAGGCGGGCGTTCGACACGATCTCTCCGGCGGCGAGCGAGCGGGTGGTGTCGTCGAACTCTTTCGGCTCGCAGGGGCGCACGCGCAGGCCCGGCGCCTCGGCCTCGAGCGCCAGGGCGATGCCCGAGGTCAGACCGCCGCCGCCGCAATTGACCAGAACGTCGGCGCGGGTCACCCCCGCCTCGGCCGCCTGTTCGGCGATCTCGAGCCCGCAGGTGCCTTGCCCGGCGATGACCTGCGGTTCGTCGAAGGGTTTGATCAGCGTCAGGCCGCGTTCCTCGGACAGCCGTGCGCCGATGGCATCGCGGTCCTCGCCGGCGCGGTCGTAGAGCACCACTTCGGCGCCTAGCGCGCGCGTGTTCTCGATCTTCAACTTCGGCGCGTCGGCGGGCATGATGATGACCGAGGGCACGCCATGCAGGCTGGCGGCATGGGCGACGCCCTGGGCATGGTTGCCCGAGGAAAAGGCGATGACGCCGCGGGCGCGGGTCTCGGAGTCGAGCGCCGAGACGGCGGACCAGCCGCCGCGGAACTTGAAGCTGCCGGTATGCTGCAGGCATTCCGCCTTCACGAAGAGCCGCCGGCCGGCGATCTCGTCCAGGAAGGGCGAGCCGAGCAGCGGCGTGCGGCGGGCATGGCCCCGAAGGCGCTGGGCGGCGGCGCGGATCATGTCGATATTCATAGGCGGGAGATCCATTCGTGGAGGGCCGAAAGGCTGGCGGCTTCGTCGAGATAGGGCACATGGCCCCGGTCGGGCACGGTGGCGGCGATCATGTCGGGGCGGCGGCGCTGCATCTCGGCGAAGGTCTCGGGCGCCAGGATGTCCGAGCCGGCGCCGCGCAGCGCGCAGGTCGGCAGGCCGGCCAGCGCATCGAACAGCGGCCAGAGGTCCGGCGTGGGCTGATCCATCGCCGCCAGCACCGCATCGCGCAGGGCCGGGTCATAGGTGATCTTCAACCCCTCGGGCGTTTCGTCGTAGAGCCGGGCGATTTCCGCGCGGAAGCGGCCGGGCGGCACCGGGCCGAAGCCACGAATGACGTCGGGCCAGATCGCCAGCAGGCTGTCATGGGTCTTGTGCGACGGGTTGCGGCCGATATAGGTGGCGATCTTCTCCAGCCCGGCCGGGTCGATCACCGGGCCGACATCGTTCAGCGCCACGCCCAGCACCCTGTCGCGCACCGTGGCCGCCAGCACCATCGAAATGAGCCCGCCGCGCGAGGTGCCGAGGAAGGTGGCTTTCTCCGAAGGCCTGATGGTCCATCAGCTCGACGACGTCGCGTGCGCCTCGACCGGGAGGGTAATCATGATTCGGTTGCGACCGCGATGACCGGGCCGGATCAGGCGGACATCGCCTGCTATGCGGCGCCACGAAATCGAAATCGCGGCCGTCGCGGGTGGAGGCCGGGCAGGCAGAGGAGCGGGAGCCCGTCGCCTTCGTCGGTGTAATGCAGGGAAATTCCGTCAGAGGACGTGAAGCTGGCATAGGTCCGCTCGGCAATCTCGGGGATGTGGGTGAGGTCTTTCAACTCGTGCTCGGGCAGGCCGGGCAGGCGGTCTGTCGGCTCGCCGGCGCGGTTGACCTGTGCGGCCTCGAACCTGCAGGCGGCGGCGCGCAGCCGGCGTCCCAGCCGTTGAGGAGAACAGCACTCGTCGCGGGCGCATTGAAGCGGGTCGGGTCACCGCGGCTAGACCTGCGGGGCGGGCTTGAAGATGCCGACCGACCTCCGACCGACAGCACATCGTCGAGCAGCGTGGGCCGATGCCGCCGATGCGACCGCGCCCTCCAGCATCTCGGGCGAGCCGTTGAGAGGATCGCGGTGGCAAGCATTTCCTTCAGCCGCCCGAGCATGGCGGGAACCTCCGGATAGGCCGACAGCTTGTGCAGAGCTGCAACAGGCGGTCGCGCAGCGCCGCGTCCTCCAGCCCGGCCGCCTCCATCGCCCAGTCGAGCCCGTCCTGGGTGACGGTCCAGAAATCGGTATGGTCGCCGGTGACGGCGCGCAGCCAGGAATATTGCAGCTGCTTCGTGCGCCAATGCGCGGCCAGTTGCGGCCAGAGATCGGCCAGCGCCTCGCCCCCGGGGGCGGCGGCGGCCTCGCGCGCGGCGGCGGCGACGTCGAAGAGCGTGCCGTAGGCGTCGAAGACGCAGGCCTTGATCTGCGGTTTTGCGGTCATGGCGGGCTCCCTTCCGGGGCCACGTTGGCACGGGGCGCGGCCGGGGAAAAGGGGCAAAAGGGCGGTTTTGCCGCAGCCTGCGATTTGCACGCGGCGGCGCGGCCGTTAGGGTCCGGCCCCATCGACAGGTGAACCCGCGCCGTCGCGCGACAGGAAAGGACAGATCCATGAGCCAGGTCCAGAAGGGCGACAAGGTCGCGATCCACTATACCGGAACCCTGGCCGACGGGTCGGTGTTCGATTCGAGCGAGGGCCGCGATCCGCTGGAATTCACCTTCGGCCAGGGTCAGGTGATCCCGGGGCTCGAAGCCGGCATGGAGGGCATGGCGGTGGGCGACAAGCGCGTCGTCGAGGTGCCCAGCCATCAGGCCTATGGCCCGGTCCATGACGAGGCCCGCCAGGCGGTGCCGCGCGGCGACATCCCCGAAGAGGTGCCGCTGGAAGTGGAATCTGTGTGCACGCCCATAATCAGAGTGGCCAGGTGATGACCCTGACCATCTTCGAGTGTGACCGATACCCATGTGGTTCTGACGCCAACCACCCGCTGGCTGGCAAGGATCTGACCTCGCGGTCGAGCCTTGGTCTCGATCGGCTGGACGCCGCCCCGGGCTTCCAGCGGCCTGCGGGGAGAACCCGCAGGAGACGCCCATGGCCGAGGAAAGACACGTTATCGACATCCTGAGGCGTATGCACGCGCTGCGGACGAAATGGAGCAGGAGATTTCGCGCCGGGGCGCGGCGTTCCGCTATCGGCTGGAGAACGGCCGCGTCGTCTTCGAGGACGAGATGCGCTATGCCACCAGCGGCGGCGGGGTGACCTGGGTGTTCCTGCGGCGCACGCGGCCGATGGTGCTGTTGACCGCGCCGGTGATCTATTCGCTGGATCCTGCCCTTCGTGCTGCTGACCTGTTCACCGGCCCATCAGGCGGTCTGCTTTCCGGTCTATGGCATCCCCAAGGTGCCGCGCTGCGATCATATCCGCATCGACCGGCATCACCTGGCCTATTCAACGGATTTCGCAGAAGCTGAACTGCGTCTACGGCTATTGCAACGGCGTAAGTGGCCTGGGTGCGCGAGGTGGCCGGCCGGACCGAGGCCTATTGGTGCCCGATCAAACATGCCGGCCGTCTGGGCGGGACGCATGACCATTACGCGGATTTTCTGGATTTCGGCGATGGCGAGGGGTTCGAGGCCGGCGTCACCCGGTCGCGCAATCGCGTTCGCCATGTGGAGGACGGTGCGGGGCGCGCGGGCAAGGCGGAGTGAGAGAGGCCTGGGTCGAGATGGGGCCAGCCCCCTGCACCCCCGGATATTTGCGGGTCAGGTGCAGTCGATCAGGATGGCGCCATGGCGGCCGGCGCGTTCGACGGCCTCGTGCGCGGCGGCGGTTTCGGCCAGCGGATAGGTCGCGTGGATGCGCGAGGTCAGCGCGCCTTCGGCCAGGGCCTGGTGAAGCTGGGCGATGCGGGCCAGGCGTTCGGCCAGCGGCAGGATGTAGATCAGGGTGATGTCGATCTTCACCGCCTTGAAGAGCAGCGGGCCGAAGGGCAGGGTGGGGGCCATCTCGGCGGCCGAGCCATAGGCGGCGATGGTGCCCAAGGGTTTGAGGACTTGGGCCAGCAGGTCGATATTGGCGCCGAATTCGCATTCCACGGCGCGGTCGACGGGTTGGCCGCCAGTGGCCGAGAGGATGTCCCGGGCGAGCCTGTCGGAGCCGTAGTCGAGCACATGCGCGGCGCCGGCGGCGCGGGCGTCGTCGCCCGAGCGGCCCGAACCCACGGTCGCGATGACCGTGGCGCCGCCCCAGACCGCCAGCTGGATCGCCAGATGCCCGACCGAGCCGCCGCCGCCCGAGACGAGCAGGGTCTGGCCCCTGACCGGCCCGCCGCCGAACACCGCCTGCGCCGCGGTCAGCGCCGGGATGCCCAGCGTGGCGCCGGTGTCGAAATCGACCGCATCGGGCAGCGGGACGGCCTGATCCTCGGGCAGGGCGATATGGCTGGCGGCGGTGCCGTGCGGGCGCTGCCACTGGCCGTTCCAGATCCAGACCCTTTGGCCCAGGCGGGCCGGGTCGACGCCCTTGCCCACCGCCTCGACCACGCCGGCGCCATCGGAATGCGGAACGATCAGCGGGAAGGGCGGGGCGGTCACCCCGGGGCGGCTGCCGGCGCGGGCCTTCACGTCCGAGGGGTTCACCCCCGAACGGGCGAGCCGCACCAGAACCTCGCCCGCCGCCGGGTTGGGGGTGGGCATCTCGCGCAGCTTCAGGACCTCGGACGCGGGGCCGAAGCGGGTATAGGCGATGGCGTGCATGGGGCGTCTCCTGTCGGGGCCGGGCAACCGGGACCGGCGGCAAAGAGCAGGGCCAGGCGGAGACCGCCTTCACCCCGGCATGGCGTCAGGTCAGGGCGCCGTAGGGTGGGTGCCAACCCACCACGGTTCAGGTCCGGCGCAGGCGGATGACCACGTCGACCGAGGCGATCTCGGCCCCTTCCGGGGCGTCGGGCAGATTGGTGATCTGCATCCGCTCGGTCGCGGCATCGGTCAGCTCGCCGGTGTCTTCCCAGAAGAAATGCGGATGCTCGGTGGTGTTGGTGTCGAAGTAGCTTTTCGAGCCGTCGACCGTGACCTCGCTCATCAGCCCGGCATCGCAGAAGGCGCGCAGCGTGTTGTAGACCGTGGCCAGCGACACCGTTTCGCCGGCGCGATGGGCGGCGTCATAGAGGCTTTCGGCGGTGACATGGCGGTGCTGGCCGTCGCCGACCAGAAGCTCGGCCAGGGTCAGGCGCTGGCGGGTCGGGCGCAGGTCGGCCCCGGCGAGCCAGTCGCTGCTGCGTTTGCGGGCGGTCTTCTGCAGGTGGGTCATGAGGCGCGCATTCCAATGAAGTTTCATCTATTTAAAGGCCGGCGCGCCGATTTTCAATTGAAAACCACGCGCCGGCCCGCCCGGCGGCCGGGTTTTCCGACGGCGGATGCGGCCGGGAATGGCCGGTTGCCGGGCAAGGTGCGTCATGTCGGGGCACCGCGGCGCAGCCCACTTGCCACCTTGTCGGCACGGGTGCTAGAGGGGGAAAACGCAGCTTTTCGAGGATTTTCGCCCGCCATGTCCCAATATCCCAGCAGCTTTGACCGCGACGATCTGTTGAAATGTGCCCGCGGCGAGCTGTTCGGGCCGGGCAATGCCCAGCTGCCCGAGCCGCCGATGCTGATGATGGACCGGATCACCGATATTTCGGCCGACGGGGGCGCGCATGGCAAGGGGCATGTCCTGGCCGAATTCGACATCACCCCCGATCTGTGGTTCTTCGCCTGCCACTTCCCCGGCAACCCGATCATGCCGGGCTGTCTTGGCCTCGACGGGCTGTGGCAGCTGACCGGCTTCAACCTCGGCTGGCGCGGCTGGACGGGCCGCGGCTATGCCCTGGGCGTGGGCGAGGTGAAGCTGAAGGGCCTGGTGCGCCCCGATCGCAAGATGCTGACCTACAAGATCGACTTCACCAAGGCGATCCAGACCCGCCGCCTGACCATGGGCGTCGCCGACGGCATCGTCGAGGCCGATGGCGAGGTGATCTATGAGGTCAAGGACATGAAGGTCGCGCTGAGCGAGAGCTGAGCCGCCTTTTCCACGCCTGTCGAAGCAAAGGGCCCGGAGCGCGATCCTGCGTCCCGGGCCTTGTCGTTTCCGGATCGGACGTGGGTCATCCGAGCAGGAAGTCGTCGGGCCCCATCAGATCGAAGACCATCGCATCGACCGAGGTTCCGGTGTCCTGCGCCGTGCTGTCCTCGGGCTGGGCGGTGTCGAAGCCGGTGGCCTTGCCGGTTTCGGTCTTCGCGACCAGGGTCTGGATCGCCTCGAAATAGGCGATGTCGCTGGCCAGGCGGTCGGCCGCCTCTTGCTGGGCGCGGTCGTCGAGAACGGCGAGGGTGCGGTCGTTCGAGATGAAGTCGAAACCGATCAACAGATCTTCGGGCATTTGGGTATCCTTTCATGAATGCGCCGCCTGGGCGGGGATGTTTGCGTTAGGCATTCATGGGTCGGATGGACCCGCGCCGGGGTTCAAAGAAATCCCGGGGTTTCGGATTATTTATTGTAACGAATTGAAGTATATGAAGTTTATTTCGGTGTGACCGCACCCCGACCCTGCCAGCCGGCCGGAATGGCATCGCCGAAGCGGGCACGGCAGAAGGCATATTGCGGCGCCAGGAAATCCGCGAGCGCGGCGCGCGCGTCGTCGGGCAGGGGCAGTTTCACCGTGGTCTCGTTGCGCGCCTCGCGCGGTACATTGGCATGGAAGGGCAGGCCGGCAACGGCGCAGAGACGGCGCAGGGCGGCGTCCGAAAACAGATCTTCGTAGAACAGATAGAGCAGGTCCTCGGCCGGGAAACAGGCGTCGAGCGCGGTGACGATGGCGCGGTAATCGGCGCGCGCGGTCAGGGCGGGGGCCTGCATCGCCTGGGCCCAGGTGGCGGCGATATCGTTGTCCGGGTTCATCTGTTGCAGATGGCGCAGTTGCGACCAGAACCGCGTCACCGGATCGCGCATCAGGAACAGGACCCTGGGCCGGATGCCATGGCCGGCGCAAAAACCCTTCATCCAGGCAAAGCCCTCGGGGCCGATGGTGGAATAGGCCGGGGTCAGATCGGCGCAGCATCGGGTGCGGGCGTCGGCCAGCCGCGCGAAATGGTCGAAATAGGCCGCGTCGTCATAGATCATCTGCACCCGGTCGACGCTGGCCTGGAAGGTGGCGCGCTGGCGCAGGTTCTGCGCCGGGTCGCCCGGCTGCTCCAGGTGGAAGGCCAGCCGCGACAGCGCCACCGCCTCGACATCGCCCAGCGCGTGCTGCGGGAAGCGGGCGTTGAAGAAATGCAGCTCCTTCAGCGGCGAGGTGGCGGCCTCGGGGATGGCGCAAAGGTAGTGATAGAGCCAGCTGGTGGCGCATTTCGCCGCCCCGATGCAGATCAGGAAGGTCTTGCCGTCGAGCTTTGGATGGGTCTGCGGTCGCGTGGCTGGCATGTTTTCCGCGCGCCGCGCGGGCGCCCCCTTGCATGGTGTTTCCCCGGCCCCGGCGCGTCGGCTGCGGGGTCGTCCGGGCCAAGGCTGCCACAGCGGCGGCAAGGGCACAATATTCGGGCGGTTCGCCGGGCGCGCAATCCGCCCATTCGCCTTGCGCCCTTGCCCCCGCTTGCCCTAAAAGTCCCAAAGACATTTGGGGAGGCAACATGCGTCGAGTAGTCGTTACCGGTCTGGGGATCGTGTCCAGCATTGGCACCAATGCCGACGAGGTCCTGGCCTCGCTCAAATCCGGCCGGTCGGGCATCCGGGCCGATGAGAAGATGATCGAGCATGGCTTCCGCAGCCGGGTCTCGGGGCAGATCGACATCGACGTGGCCGAACAGGTCGACAAGCGCACGCTGCGCTTCATGGGGCCGGGGGCGGCCTATGCCCATATCGCCATGGGCCAGGCGATTGCCGATGCGGGCCTTGAGGAAGGCGATATCGTCAACCCGCGCACCGGGCTGGTGGCGGGCTCGGGCGGGCCCTCGACCAGTGCCATGCTGGTGGCGCATCAGACGGTGCTGAACGCACCGGCGCGACCAAGCGGATCAGGAGCCCTTCGCAGTTGCCGAAATGCATGAGCAGCACGATCTCGGCCAACCTGGCCACGGCCACAAGATCAAGGGCATCAACTATTCCATCACCTCAGCCTGCTCGACCTCGCTGCATTGCATCGGCAACGCGGCCGAGCAGATCATGCTGGGCAAGCGGGACGTAATGTTCGCCGGTGGCGGCGAGGAACTGGACTGGACGCTCAGCTGCCTCTTCGACGCCATGGGCGATGTCGTCAAGTATAACGACACGCCCGAACGCGCCAGCCGCGCCTTCGATGCCGGCCGCGACGGTTTCGTCATTTCCGGCAGCGGCGGCATCGTGGTGCTGGAAGAGCTGACGCACGCGCTGGCGCGCGGGGCGAGATCTATGCCAGGTCACCGGCTTTGCCGCCCACCTCGGACGGGCATGACATGGTGGCGCCCAGCGGCGAGGCGGCGAGCGGGCGATGCGCACGGCTGACCCTGCCCGAAGGCCGCCGGGTCGATTACATCAACGCCCATGGCACCTCGACGCCCGTCGGCGACGTGGGCGAGGTCGAGGCGGTGCGCCGGGTCTTCGGCGAAGGCAGCACGCCGCCGATCAGCTCGACCAAGTCGATGACCGGCCACGCCCAGGGCGCGGCAGGGGCGCTCGAGGCGATCTTCTGCCTCTTGGCGCTTCGCGATGATTTCATCATCCTCGATCAACGTCGAAACGCTCGACCCGGCGATCGACCCGGGCGAGGTGGCGGTGGCGCTGAAGGAAGGCGCCGGGCTCGATTCGGTGATGACCAATTCCTTCGGCTTTGGCGGCACCAACGGGTCGATGATCCTGTCGCGGTATCTGGGATGAGCGCTATGAACGACTGTATGAAGGGCAAGCGCGGGCTGATCATGGGCGTCGCCAACGACCGCTCGATCGCCTGGGGGATCGCCAGGGCGATGGCCGAGGCCGGGGCCGAGCTGGCCTTCACCTATCAGGGCGAGGCCTTCGGCAAGCGCCTGGCGCCGCTGGCCGAAAGCGTCGGCAGCGATTTCATGGTCGATGTCGACGTCACCGACGATGCCTCGCTCGACGCCGCCTTCGCGGCCCTGGCGGCGCGCTGGGACCGGCTGGATTTCCTGGTCCATGCCATCGCGTATTCGAACAAGGACGAGCTGACGGGCGGTTCCTCAACACCAGCCGCGACAACTTCAAGAACTCGCTCGATATCTCGTGCTATTCCTTCATCGAGTGGCGCGGGCCGACGCTGATGACCGAGGGCGGCACGCTTCTGACGCTGACCTATCAGGGCTCGAACCGGGCGGTTCCGAATTACAACGTGATGGGCGTGGCCAAGGCGGCGCTGGAGGCGACGGTGCGATGCACGGCCAGCGATCTGGGGCCGCAGGGCATCAGGGTGAACGCGGTCTCGCCGGGGCCGATGAAGACCCTGGCCGGCGCCGCCATCGGCGGGGCGCGCAGGAACTTTTCCGCCATGTACGGAAGGGAGCAGCGCCGCTCAGATCGAACGCGACGCTCCGAGGAGGCGGTGGGCAGCACGGCGGTCTATCTGGCCTCGGACGCAGGCGCCTTCACCACCGGCGAGGTGATCCGCGTCGATGGAGGCTATCACGTTCTGGGGATGCCGCAGCCCGACCACCTCTGAGCCGGGCGGCACGCCAGGCACTTGCAGTGCGGGCGTTCTTTACTAAATCGTAACGAAGTGGCAGAATACTGGCCATCTGAACGAATGTTCTTGTGTTCACATGACATCACCTGAACAAAGTCCCCGGCAAAGTTGCTGCTTCGCCGGGTTCTCTGTTTCAACGGGTTAGCCGCCGAACCAGAGCTTCAGGACGGCGACCAGCAGCGATGCCGCTGCCAGAATCACCATCCATTTCCTGAACGAATGCTCATTCACATTTCATCACCTCCTTCCACCGCGATGGGTCGCGGGTTCGGTCAAATTAGAGGTGAATTGTTAACCCTTCGTTGAGGCTCACCGCCGCCGGAAGGTCAGGTAATGCGGCACCCGGCCTTCGCGCAGGGCCTTCTGTTCGTAGCGGGTGGACAGCCAGTCCTCCCAGGGTTCGCGCCAGTCCGCCGGCCGTTCGGCCAGCCAGTCGAAGCCCTGGCGCGGCACCTCTTCCAGGGTCTGGCGGACATAGTCGGGAATATCCGTCGCCACGCGGAAGATCGCCCCGGGCTTCAGCACCCGCGCCAGCGGTTCGAGATGCTCGGCGGTGACGAAGCGGCGCCGATGGTGCCGCTTCTTCGGCCAGGGATCGGGATAGAGCAGGAAGGCGCGGGCAATCGAGGCCTCGGGCAGCACGTCGAAGAGGTTGCGCGCATCGCCCGGATGGATGCGGATATTGTCGCAGCCGGCGCGGCGGATCTTGCCCAGCAGCATGGCGACGCCGTTGATATAGGGTTCCGCCCCGATGATGCCGGCCTGCGGGTTCCGCTCGGCCTGATGCACCAGATGTTCGCCGCCGCCGAAGCCCACTTCCAGCCAGACCTCGCGCCCGCCGAACAGCGCGTCGAGGTCGAGCGGCACCCGCTCGGGGTTCTCCTCCCAATCGACCGGGCCGGGCGACAGGCGGGCCAGATCCTCGGCCAGATAGGTCTCTTGCGCGGGTTTCAGGGTCTTGCCCTTCACGCGGCCATAGAAGTTCCGCCAGGGCGCGCCGGTATGGTGGTTCGATGTGGTCATGCCCGCCTCCTACTGCGGGGCGGGGAAGGTTTCAACTCTGCGGTTCCGGGCGGCGGGCGGTTCCGGCGAAATCCTGCAAAAATGCACATCATGTGATGAATTTATTGGAATGGTTCATTTGCGCTCGCTACGCCAGATTGCCCGCCAGACAGTCACACGAACAGGACGGAAAAAATGACCCAAGTTCAAACCTTCGCTGCCCCCGTGGGGCGGCTTCTGCTGG
Source organism: Paracoccaceae bacterium (assembly GCA_041397165.1). GTDB lineage: Bacteria > Pseudomonadota > Alphaproteobacteria > Rhodobacterales > Rhodobacteraceae > JAWKXE01. The sequence continues at coordinate 21,915 of JAWKXE010000018.1, forward strand.
CCTTCATCTTCATCATGGCCGGCGCGCAGAAGATCACCGGATACAGCGGCACCCAAGGATATATGGAGATGATGGGCGTGCCGGGCGCGCTTCTGCCGCTGGTCATCCTGACCGAGCTGGGCGGCGGCATCGCGCTGGCGCTGGGTTGGCAGGCGCGGCTGGCGGCCCTGGCGCTGGCAGGCTTTTCGCTGCTGTCGGGGCTGATCTTCCATTACCTCCCCTCGCTGGGGATGGAGGGCATGGAGGCGCAGACCCAGATGATCGGCTTCATGAAGAATGTCAGCATTGCCGGTGGGATGCTGATGGTGGTCAGCCTGGGCGCCGGCGCCTGGTCGCTGGACAACCGGGCCAGGACCGGCGCCCGCGCCACGGTCTGACCCGGGGCAGGCTTGTGAACGAAACGACCCCGGCCGCAGCCGCCCTGTGGCCGGGGTTTCGCGGTCAGGCGAAATCGTTGGGGTCGAAGCTCTGGCGCTCGATCACGCGGATATTCTCGTAAGGCGTGCCCTTGACGGTGGCCCGCACGACCGCCTCGGCCCGGTCGAAATCGGTGACGTCGAAGCCGAAATTCACCTCCGGCTCGCCCGTTTCGCCATTCGCGCCCAGTTCGGCACCGGCCCATTCGCCGGCATCGGCGTCGAGCAGCGCATTCTCGATCAGTTCCATCGCCGCGTTGCGGAAATCGAGCGCGCGGACAGGATCGCCGTTGCCCAGACCGGGGATGGACTTGACGTCGTAATAGATCTCGATCGACTTGACCTGCATGGCGGCACCTTCTGACAACACGTGTTGCGCAGGGCTATCGCAGGAAATCCTGTCAATTTTAGGGAGTTTCCCGGGCAGGCTCAGAGCCGGGCCGAGGGCCGCGCGGCGATCCGGTCGAACCAGGCGCGGGTGGCGGTGTTGTCTTCAGGGATGCGGGCGCGGATGACGCGGGCGAAGTCGGTGAAGACGAATGCGGTGATATCGGCCAGGCTGAAGGCATCGCCGGCCAGCCAGGCGCTGTCCGACAGTTGCTGTTCCAGCAGGGCGAAGAAGGCCGCCACGCGGGCGCGGCCGCGCTCGGCCAGTTCCGGGATCTGCGGCAGGTCCAGCGGCCCGGGCAGGGCGCGGTCCTTCATCGCCGGATGGGAATTGCGGAAGGCCTCGGCCACGGCCATGCCGCCTTGCGCCTCGGCAATGGCGTTCCACATCGCCACGCGGGCCTTTTCATCGGCATCGCGCCCCATCAGCTGCGGTTCGGGAAAGCGCGCTTCCAGATAGGTGGCGATGGCGACGTTCTCGGTCAGGGTGCTGCCCGCGTCGGTGATCAGCACCGGCACGGTGGCGCGCGGGTTCACCGCCAGGAAGGCGGGGCTCAGCTGTTCGCCCGTGGCGATGGAAATCTCGCGGGTTTCGATCTCCAGCCCCTTTTCGGCGATGAACATCCGTGCCCGGCGCGGGCTGGGGGCGGTGGGGCAGTCGTAGAACAGCATGGATCACCTCATTCGCGCAGGATGCCGCCGTCGTGCAGCGCGGCCCGGGGCGGAAACCACATGGTATCGCGCGGGGCGTGCATTTCCACCGCGAACTCGGCCTTGACCCCGCGCGAGATCGACCAGGTCAGGTCCTCATAGGCCTCGGCCCAGGTGTCGCGATAGATCCACGAGGCGAACTCGAAGGGCGTGTCCCAGCCTTCGTCCTCGTGCCACTTGTCGTAATAGCGTTCGACGGCCCCGGCCGACCAGCTGCGCGAATGGAACCCGATCTTCGAGCCACGCAACATGCTGCGCCGGTCGCCGCCCAGGAAGATGCGCACGCAGGAGGACGAGCATTCGCCGTCGACCTCGGTATCCAGTTCGAAGTCGATGGCGATGCGGGCCATTTCCTTGGCCGCCCAGACCGAGCCGCCGCCGCTGTTGAGCCTGAGCGTGGTGATGCCGTCGTTGTCGCGCAGCAGGTCGCGCAGCGCGTCGACATCGCCGTTGGAAATCTCCAGCGCGGCATCGGTCTCGGTGTCGTAGATCAGCGTGGTGCCGTCGACGGTGAATTTGCGGGCCGCGTCCTGACTGTCTTCGGCCTCGGTCTCTTCCGCCAGCTCGGGCTGGGCCAGGGCCTGTTCGGCCCCGGCGGGAAAGGCCGGCAGGCCGACGCAGATCAGAAGCAGCGGGCAGGCAAGATAGGTCATGGCGTTGAACCTAGCCGGATTTTTCGACCCGGCAAAGAAAAACCGGCGGCCGCGCGAGCCGCCGGTTTCGGTCCAATTCACCAGGATCAGACCAGCGCTTTCAGCGCCTCGGCCAGAATCGGTCTTTCGGGGAGAAGCCGCCATCGGCGTCCGGGCTGCGGCCGAAATGGCCGTAAGCCGCGGTGCGCTGGAAGATCGGCTTGTTCATCCCCAGATGGAGTGCGGATGCCGCGCGGGGTCCAGGTCCATCGCCTCGCGCACGGCGGCCTCGATCGCCTCGTCGGCGGCACGGCCGGTGCCATGGGTGTCGACGAAGATCGACTGCGGCTCGGCCACGCCGATGGCATAGCTGAGCTGCAGCGTGCAGCGGTCGGCGAGGCCGGCAGCGACCACGTTCTTGGCCAGATAGCGCGCGGCATAGGCCGCCGAGCGGTCGACCTTGGTCGGGTCCTTGCCGGAAAACGCGCCGCCGCCATGCGGGGCCGCGCCGCCATAGGTGTCGACGATGATCTTGCGCCCGGTCAGGCCGGCATCGCCATCGGGGCCGCCGATGACGAACTTGCCGGTCGGGTTGACGTGCCAGGCGGTCTTGCCGGTGATCCAGCCCTCGGGCAGGATATTGCGGATATAGGGCTCGACGATGGCGCGCACGTCTTCCGACGAAAGCGACGCGTCGAGATGCTGGGTCGAGAGCACGATCGAGGTCGCCTCGACCGGCTTGCCGTTCTCATAGCGGATCGACAGCTGCGACTTGGCGTCGGGGCCCAGCGCCGGCTCGGCGCCGGATTTGCGGACCTTGGCCAGCTTGCGCAGGATGGCATGGGCATACTGGATCGGGGCCGGCATCAGCGCCTCGGTCTCGGTGCAGGCATAACCGAACATGATGCCCTGGTCGCCGGCGCCTTCGTCCTTGTTGTCGGCGGCGTCCACGCCCTGGGCGATATCGGCCGACTGGGCATGAAGATAGCTGTCGACCTTCATGTTGGCCCAGTGAAAGCCTTCCTGCTCGTATCCGATATCCTTGACGCAGTCGCGGGCGATCTGCTCGACCCGGGCGATCACCTCGCCGGGGCCGCGGACTTCGCCGCCGATGACCACGCGGTCGGTGGTGGCGAAGGTTTCGCAGGCGACGCGCGCCTGCGGGTCCTCGGCCAGGAAGGCGTCGAGAACGGCATCGGAAATCCGGTCGCAAACCTTGTCGGGATGGCCCTCGGACACGGATTCCGAGGTGAAGATGTAATTCTGTCGTGACATGAAATATGCTCCATTGGGTCTTGCCGCTCACGCCAGGAAGCCGTTGTGAGGGCATCGGACACTCGTTACGCGCGCCGGCCTGAAGGGTCAATCGCAAACTGCGGTCAAGTCCGGAACTCGGCCCGGGGTTGCCTTATTGACGGGCAGGGCGGCGGCGATGCAGCAGCGCGGCGGCGCCGAGGCCCAGCAGGATCAGCAGCAAGGCGGGTCCGTCGCCGCTGCGGGCATAGAGCGTCGGCGGCGCTGGCGGGCGGGGGGCATCGGCAAGGCCGAGCTCGCCCAGGGAGGGATGCGGTTCAGGATCTCGCCCTTCGGGCCGATCATCGCCGAGACGCCGGTATTGGCCACCCGCACCATCGGCAGGCCCTGTTCGATGGCCCGCATCCGGGCCTGTTGCAGGTGCTGGTAGGGCCCCGAGAACTGGCCGAACCAGGCATCGTTGGTCAGCTGGAGCAGCAGCCGGGGCCGCGCCGGGGCGGCGGCGGCATGCGGGGAAGGGCCGCCTCGTAACAGATCAGCGGCACGGCGGGGCCGATCTCGGGCAGGGTGATCAGCCGCGGCCCGGGGCCGGGCGAATACCCGTCGCCTTCGCCCGCCGCCAGCCCGTGGATGCCCCAGCGCGCCGCCAGGTCGCCCAGCGGGATATATTCGCCGAACGGCACCAGGTGGTGCTTGTCGTAAAGCGCCTCGACCTGGCCCTCGGCCCCCAGCAGGATCAGCGAATTGTAAAGCCGCCCGTCGCCGATCCGCCGAATGCCCAGCACCACGGGCGTCGCCGCGGCGGCCTCGGCCACCATCGCCAGCGGCGGTCGGCGCCGTCGAGCATCCAGGGAATGGCGGTTTCCGGGCCAGACCACCAGGGTCGGCACCCGGCCCTCGCCGGCCAGTCGGTGAACTCGAGCTGGCGATAGAAGAAGGTCATGACATGGTCGGGATCCCATTTCTGATCCTGCGGCGCGTTGGGCTGGACCATGCGGATGACGGGTGCGTCGGGCGCGGGCGGGCTGGGCTGCGACAGCGGCACCGCCAGCGCGATCAGCCCGGCGCCCAGCGCCAGCGGCGCCAGGGCCCCGCGCCAGCCCGGCGTGGCCAGCCGCCACAGCAGCGTGGCCACCACCAGCGCCGCAAGGCTCAGCCCGTGCGGGCCGATCAGGGCGGCATATTGCTCGGCCGGGCTCGATTCCCAGATGTATCCGATCAGCGCCCGAGCGGTCAGGATGTAGGCGCGCCGCATCTCGGCCCCGCCGAGCGCCGCGACGAAACCCAGCGCCCCGCCGCGGCCCAGTGCGCGCGCCAGCGCCATCGCCCCCGCCCCAGAAGGAAGCGCGAGGCCCCCCGACGGGAAGACCAGCGCGAAGGGCGCCATCCAGCCATGCCGGGCGATATCGACGAGGAAGGCTCGACGATCCAGTTCAGCGCGGCGGCGAAATAGCCGGTGCCCACCGCCAGCAGCCGATCCGAGCGCGGCCGGGCGCCGCGCCGGGCGCCACCAGCGAGAAGAGGCCATAGAGCCCGGCCAGCCCGATCAGGCCCAAGGGCCACAGATCGACAGCGCCTGCGCCAGCGCGCCGCCACCGCGCCGCAAAGCGCCGCCAGCGCCATCAGGCGCCGCAGGAAGGTGCTGCCGATCCGCGCGCCCAGACGCTCCGACAGGCTGGGACGCCGGCGCGGCGCGGGGTCAGTCATCGCCGGTTTCGGGCAGACGCACGCGCAGCCGCTTGATCCGGCGCGGGTCGGCGTCGATCACCTCGAATTCGGGGCCGTCGGGGTGCTTCACCACCTCGCCGCGCACCGGCACCCGGCCCGACAGCATGAAGACCAGCCCGCCCAGCGTGTCGATCTCCTCCTCGTCGACATCCTCGTGCCGGGTCAGCGACCGGCCGATGGCGGCCTCGAATTCATCCAGCGGGGTCTTGGCCTGGGCCAGCCAGCTGCCGTCCTTGGTCTGGGTGAAAAGGTCGGCCTCGTCCTGGTCGTGCTCGTCCTCGATCTCGCCGATGACCTGTTCGATCAGGTCCTCGATGGTGACCAGCCCGTCGACCCCGCCATATTCGTCGATCACCAGCGCCAGGTGACGGCGCTCGGCCATCTTCGACAAGAGCACGCCGATCATCGACGGCGGCACGTAAAGCAGCGGCCGCAGCATCTTCTTCAGCGCAAAGGCCTTCCGGGTACGCCGTTGAAGCCATGTGCAACGCGAAATCATCCAGGTGGGCCATGCCCAGCGGCGTATCCAGCGTGTCCTGATAGACCAGGATCCGGGTCAGCCCGCTGTCGCGGAACACACAGACCAGCTCGTCGCGGGTGATGGTCGCAGGGACGATCTCGGCCTTGGGGATCATCACGTCCTCGACCGTCAGGCGGCGCAGGTTGACGATGCCGGGGAGTATCGCTTGGGTCGGGGCCAGGGCACCGGGCGCGTCCGCCTCGTCCGTCTCGGACGGGCTGAGCGCCCCGAAGATGCGGCGGAAGAAGCCGCCGCGTTCGGCCGCGTCCACGCTGGCCGTTTCACTGGAACTTTCGTCGGGTGTGTCACCCGTGCCTGTCTGCGCGCCGTGCGCCGCGCCAGACGAGCCGTCGATTGCGTCGCCCATCATCCCTTTCCGCGGGGGTCTGCCCCGTTACGCCTCCCTATATGGGTCAGCGAGGCCCAGTTTGCCAAGTATCGCGGTTTCCAACCCCTCCATGAGAGTGGCGTCGAGGTCACGCTGATGATCGTAGCCCAGAAGATGCAAGGTTCCGTGAACGATCAGATGGGTGGCGTGATCGGCCAGCGGCAGGCCGCGCTCGGCCGCCTCGCGGGCGCAGGTGTCGAAGGCGATGGCGATGTCGCCCAGTTCCGGGTCGTCGCCGTCGTCCGGGGGCAGGGGGGCGCTGCCGTCCGCCTCGGCGCCGCGTTCCTCGGAGGGCCAGCTCAGCACGTTGGTGGGCTGCGGCTTGCCGCGGAAATCGGCGTTGAGCGTGGCGATGCGGGCGTCGTCGCAGGCCAGCAGCGCGATCTCGAACCCGCCGGTGTCGAGCCCGAGATGCGCCAGCACCGCCGCGGCGGCGCGTTCGGCCAGCGCGGGCAGCTCTGCCGCGTCCCAGCGCGGGTCTTCGATGATCGGATCGACGATGCTCATGCCGCCTCTTACCGCCGATCCGGGGAAAGGGACAGGGGGCAAGACGGGGGGCAAGACGGGGGGCGGCGGGCTTGACGCAGGCCGTGCCACGGCCTAACCGACAGGAAAGCTCGGAAACAGGGGGCGACGGATGACCCAGCACGATGCGAAACCCGGGCGGCGGATCGCCCCGCGCAAATGGGCGATGGCGGCCTTGACCGGACTGGCGGTGGTGCCGCAGCCGGCGCTGCTGAGCGGCGCGGCGCTGGGCGCGCTTGCCGGCGCGGGCCGCGCCGATCAGGCGGCCGAGGCGGGCGAAGCCGGCGAGGCCGCGGTCGAGCGCAGCGAGGATGGGCCGGCGGCCTTCCTGACCGGCCTCGGCTATTTCGAGGGCACCTACCGGATCGCGGCGGCGCTCTATCTCGGTGGCCAGCGCGATCTGGCGCGCGCCCATCTCGACGAGTCGCACCATGCCTTCTACGAGGATATCGAAGGTCAGCTCGACGCGCTCCATGCGCCGGGCTTCGAGGCCGAGGCGGGCGCCTTCCTGCAGGCCATCGCCGAGGATGCCGACGATGCCACGGTCAAGGCGCGCTATGATGCGCTGATGGCGGCGGTGGGGCTGGCGGCGCAGGCGGCGGAGGCCTCGGGCTATGACCGGCTGCTGTCGATCCGCGAGCTGATGCTGCTGGCGGCGGCGGAATACGAAGGCGGGGTCGAGGCGGACGGCCAGATCGGCATGGCCATCGAATATCGCGACAGCTGGGGCTTCTATGCCACCGCCCGGGCGCGGGCCGAGGCGCTGGCGGCGGGCGATGGCGCGCTGGCCGAGGCCGGGCGCGCGGTGCTCGAACAGCTCGACGGGCTCGACGCGCTCTATCCCGGGCTGACGGCCAGCGCGGCCTCGGCCGATCCGGCGCAGCTGACCGTCGCGGCCGGCTGGATCGAGATCATCGCGCTGCGGCAGAAGTAACCGCCGATGCCCATCGTCCTGAGCGATCTCTTCAGCGCGGCCGAGACCCGGGTGCTGTTCGAGGCGGCGCAGGCGCTGGATTTCGAGGATGGCGGCCGCACGGCGGGGCGGCTGGCGGGGGCGGTGAAACGCAATCTCCAGGCCGCGCCGGGGCCGGCGCGCGCGGCGGTGCTGGACAAGGTCAAGGCGTCGCTTCTGGCCCATCCGCTGTTTCAGGCGGTGGTCTATCCCAAGGGCTTCGCCGGCATGGTCCTGTCGCGCACCGAGGGCGGCGGTGAATACGGGGCACATATCGACAACGCCCTGATGCCCGGCGGGCGCGCGGATCTGTCCTTCACGATTTTCCTTTCCCCGCCCGAGGCTTACCAGGGCGGCGCCCTGTGCATCTCGGACCGGGTCGAGGAACGCCAGTTCAAGCTGGGGCCGGGCGAGGCGGTGGTCTATCCCGCCGACACGCTGCACCGGGTCGCGCCGGTGACGGCGGGCGCGCGGCTGGTCATTGCCGGCTGGGCGACCTCCTGGGTCCGCGACCCGCGCCAGCGCGAGATCCTGTTCGACCTCTGGCAGGCCCATGCCCGGGCCGAGGCGGCGGGCGATGGCGATCAGGCGCGGCTGCTGTCGAAGGCGCGGTCGAACCTGCTGAGGATCTGGGCAATCTGATCTGCGGATCGCACGGGTGCCGGGCTGAAGCCCGGCCTACGGGTCGCGCGCGCGGTGATATTCAAAGCACCAGGTCTTGCGGTTCGTCCTCTTCGAGGTCGTCCTCGGGCACGGCGTCTTCGATCGTGGCGGTCGCATCCAGCGCCAGCAGCGCCATCAGCGGATCGACCTGCGGCATGGGGCCGAAACTGCCGTCGGGCTGGGTCTGATAGAACAGGTCCTCGCCCAGGTTGGGGCTGCCGTCGGCGAAGCCGGTCACGCGGGTGACTTCATAGATGTGGTCCTCGTCGACGTCCCAGGCGTCGTCATAGCTGGGCTGAAACCAGTCCTGCGTCGAAATCGCGCCGGTCAGCGGGTCGATGGTGAACAGCTGCGCATCGGGGCCGATCAGGCTGTAGATCGCATCGCCCGTGCCGGGATCGGCCGGGCCCGGGTCGACCGTTCCGGGATCGCTGCCCCCCGGATCGCTGGCCCCCGGATCGGTCGGGTCGCTGCCATCGGGGGCCTGATCCAGCTGGGTCAGCTCGCCCTCGGCCACGGTGTCGAACCAGATCGGCTGTTCCACCGGGGCGCTGCCGTCCGAAGGGGTGGCGACGAGGGTAACCTCATAGACGTGATCCTCGTCCTGGTCCCAGGCATCGTCGAGCGAGGGCGTGAACCAGTCCTGCGGCGCGATGGCGCCGGTGGCGGGATCGACGGTGAACAGCTGCGCATCGGGGCCGGTCAGGCTGTAGACCGTGCCGTCGGGCCGGGGTCCGAAGTACCGGGGTCGGCGGTATCTGGATCGGCGGGGTCGTGCCCGGGTCCGCCGTGTCTGGATCGGTCGTTCCTGGGTCCGCCGCGTCTGGGTCGGTGGCACCCGGATCGCTGCCGTCGCTGCCGTCGGGGGCGTGATCCAGCTGGGTCAGTTCGCCCTCGGCAAGGGTGTCGAACCAGAAATCCTGCTCGACCGCCGGGCCGCCATCGCCGGGCGTGGCGACCAGCGTGACCTCGTAGACATAATCCTCGTTCTGGTCCCAGGCGTCGTCGAGCGACGGCGTGAACCAGTCCTGCGGCGAGATCGCGCCGGTGGCCGCGTTGACCGTGAACAGGAACGCATCGGGCCCGTTCAGGCTGTAGACGAAGGCGCCCGCCGGGCCCAGCGGATCGGACGGGCCCAGCGGATCGCTCGGGTCCGTCGGATCGGTCGGGTCGCCGGTCGTGTCGACGGTGAACTCTTCGGCCACATATTGCCGTTCGGTCCAGTCGACATAGACCTGCGCTAGCTGGCCGTTTTCGTCCCAGGTCGCCATGTCGTGCTCGGCATAGGCCTGCATGATCTCGAGCGACCGCGCCGCGTCCTCGGGGGACAGGTTCGGCGCCAGGGCGCCCGACTGATACTGGACGTAATGCGTCACGTCGTAGCTGTCGGCGCTGTAACCCGCCATCGCCTCTTCGGCGAAGATCGTGGTGTGGACGTGATCGGTATGTTCGCCCGCGACATAGCTGCCATCGCTGACCTGAAGGCGGAATTCCTCGGGGTCATGCGCCTCGATCAGCGCGTTCAGCACCTCGACCAGGTCAGCGCGGGTATAGCTGTTGGCGCCGTCGACCGAGGTCAGGCTGGCCAGATCGCCGCTTTCCAGCCGGGCCAGCTGTTCCTCCTCGCCCGGGGCAAGCATCCCGCCGCCATCGGGCAGGCGCAGGAAATAGAGCCGGATTTCCGGCGACTCGGCGATATAGGAACTGGCGATGTCGAAGCTTTGACCGTCGACCTCGACCGTCACCGTCTCGTCCACCCAGGTGCCGCCGCCGGCCATGTTCAGATAGGCCGCGCGGGCGCCATCCTCGCGGGCGCTCCAATACTCCTCGTCCAGGCCGGAATCGCCGGCGGTGACATAGATCGTGGTGTTGACCTCGCCGGCCTCGATACTGTGCAGGATATCGGGATTCATGAACAGGATATCGTCGTCCTGATGGGCAACGATGGTCATCGCGCCGCCGGTGGAAATAATCGGCATGGGGGCCCCCGAACTGAATGTCAGATTTGAAATCGTGAACCGACAGCGCGGAAATTCGCTGCGCTGCTACCTGCAAGAGAGTAGCAGAAAACCGCCGATCCGCCGTTTCTTAATTCGAAACAGTGTGTTCGCAGGAGGGAGGGCGGAGCAGGGGCGGTTCAGGCCGTGTCGGCGTCATAGGCCTCGATGATCGCCGCGACCAGCGGGTGGCGCACCACGTCCTTGGCGGTGAAGTAATTGAAGCTGATGCCGTCGATATGCGACAGCAGCCGCTCGGCATCGGCCAGCCCCGAGGCGACGCCGCGCGGCAGGTCGACCTGGCTGCGGTCGCCGGTGATGACCATGCGCGAGCCTTCGCCGAGACGGGTGAGGAACATCTTCATCTGCATGGTGGTGGCGTTCTGCGCCTCGTCCAGCACCACGAAGGCATTGGCCAGCGTGCGGCCGCGCATGAAGGCCAGCGGCGCGATCTCGATCCGCTTTTCCTCGATCATCTTGGCCAGCTGCTTGCCGGGCAGGAAATCGTTCAGCGCGTCATAGAGCGGCTGCATGTAGGGATCGACCTTTTCCTTCATGTCGCCGGGCAGATAGCCCAGCTTCTCGCCCGCCTCGACGGCCGGGCGGCTGAGGATGATGCGGTCGACATGGCCCTCGATATAGAGGTTCACGCCCACGGCCACGGCCAGATAGGTCTTGCCGGTGCCGGCCGGGCCGATGCCGAAACACAGCTCGTTCTCGAACAGCGACCGGACATAGGATTTCTGCGCCTCGGTGCGCGGCTCGACCGTCTTCTTGCGGGTGCGGATCTCGACCCGGCCGGCGCGGAACATTTCCAGCTGTTCGCCGTCGTTGCCCGGGGTGGTGTCCATCCTGAGCTCGCGGTCGACATCGCCCGGCGCCACGGCGCGGCCGGTTTCCAGCCGTTCATAGAGCGCGTGCAGCACGTTCACCGCCTCGCCGGCCGAAAGCGCGTCGCCGAACACGACCAGCTGATTGCCGCGACGCAGGATCTGCACGCCCAGCTTCTGTTCGATATCGGAAAGGTTGCGGTCGTATTCGCCACACAGTTCGATCAGCAGGCGGTTGTCGGGAAACTCGACCAGGTGCTCGGTCAGCGCATCGGGATCGGCAGGGGCGGCGGATTGCGGTGGGGGCAGCACGTTGGTGACCACTCAACTCTCCATCTGGTGGGTCTGGCTTGAATGCTGCCAAGATGTGGGGCGCAGTGCAACCCGGCTGATTAAAATGTCATCGGAATGAGACGAAAAAACCGCGGAGGGGGTCCCTCCGCGGCGATATTTCAGGCAGTCGGCCAAGGCTCAGAGCGGATCGCCGATGATGCTGGTCGAGCCACCCTTGAAATCGCCGGTGGCCACGTTCGGCGGCGCCACGCCCGAGCAGACCGGCTTGCCGTATTTGTCCAGACGCGCGGACAGATAGCCCTCGACGCCATCGTCGATGATCCAGTGATCGCAGCCGTTGGGATCGACCCAGATGCCGGCCTTGAGCTGGCTCAGGTGTTTCTTGTCGATGCCACGGTCATAGGTCTTGTCGGCGCCGACGGGCCCATGTTCCAGAAGCAGCGCCTCGCCGCAGCCCGAAACCGAGCCGGCCAAGGCGATCGCCACAATTGCGTTTGCAAGTTTCATGTCTTTCGGCCCCCGGTTACTGAATGCAGATGATTTCGACGCGGCGGTTCTTGGCCATGCCGGCCGCCGAGTTGTTCGGAGCCGCCGGCATCCGTTCGCCATAGCCGCGGACATCGACGATGCGGGCGCCGACGCCCTGGGCGACGCGCGCGACCGAATTGGCGCGGCGCAGCGACAGGCCGAGGTTGTATTCATCCGAGGCGCGGCTGTCGGTATGGCCGGCGATGATGAAGGCGCGGGCCGACGACTGTTGGAAGAACTGCTGCAGCTTGGCCTTGCCGGCGCTGTTGATCTTGCTCGAGTCGGTGGCGAAATACTGGTCGGAATACATCACGCCGCAGACGTTCTGCGGCCGGCAGACCGGCATCCCCTGACGGGTCAGGTGGTTGTCCATATAGCCTTCGACGCCGTCGTCCATGACCCAATGCTCGCAGCCATCGGGATCGACCCAGATGGTGGGCACATATTCTTCGCCCTTGATGACCCGTTGCTTGCCGCCGGCCTGGGCGTCAGCCGCCCCGGTCGACAAAATGACACCCAGAGCCGCGGCAGCCAGGCCACAGACGAGCGCATTCACTGTTTTCGAAATCGTTTTCGCCACAGCTTCTGTCCCTTGATAAGTTTCCCCCACCAAGCCGCAAAAAGGCGAATCCGTAAAAAACGGGCGCCCCCGCGACCCAGACATGATTGTGGCGTTACTCTAGCACCTTTGCCCGGCATGTGAAGGAGAATTCACCAGATATTGTGGCCCATGCGGAAACAATGGCGATTTCTGGCGAAGGATGCCCGGATCGCCGCCGCGGCGCCCGCCCGGGGCCAAGAATAACCGGTGTTTTCCGTCCCTTGGCGGGCCGTTCCGGGTCAGATCAGGACCCCGCCCAGGGAATTGGCGCCGCTTTCGGTGATTCTCACCTGCCGCAGTTCTCCCACCCCGGCGGGACAATCGTCGACATGGACGGCGTGCAGGTGATCGGACTTGCCCACCATCTGACCGGGTCGGCGGCCGGGTTTCTCGAACAGCACGCCCACGGTCTGCCCGACCATCGCATCCTGCCGCGCCCGCTGTTGCCGGGTGATCAGCGCCTGAAGCTCCTGCAGGCGGGCATCGGCCACGGCCTCGGGCACCTGGGCGCGCTCGGCCGCCGGCGTGCCGGGGCGGGGCGAATACTTGAACGAAAACGCCTGGCCATAGCCGACCCGCTCGATCAGATCCATCGTGTCGGCGAAATCGGCGTCGGTCTCTTCCGGGAAACCGACGATGAAATCGCCCGAGATCAGGATGTCGGGCCGCGCCGCGCGGATCCGGTCGATCAGGCGGAAGTAACTGTCGCGGTCATGGCTGCGGTTCATCCGCTTCAGGATCCGGTTGCTGCCCGACTGCACCGGCAGATGCAGATAGGGCATCAGCTTGGCGCAGTCGCCATGCGCCGCGATCAGATCGTCGCTCATGTCGTTGGGGTGGCTGGTGGTGAAGCGGATGCGCTCCAGCCCGTCGATCTCGCTCAGCGCCCGGATCAGCCGCGCCAGGCTGTAATCGCCATCCGCGCCGGCACCGTGATAGGCATTCACGTTCTGCCCCAGGAGGGTGATCTCGCGCACGCCGCGCTCGACCAGATCGCGCGCCTCGCTCAGGATGCGCGCCGCCGGCCGGCTGACCTCGGCGCCACGGGTATAGGGCACGACGCAGAAGGCGCAGAACTTGTCGCAGCCCTCCTGCACGGTCAGGAAGGCGGTCGGCCCGCGCTTCGCCTTGGGCCGGGTCTTCAGCACCTCGAACTTGTCTTCCTCGGGCATCTCGGTGTCGAGCACCTTCGCGCCGGCTTGCGCGCGGGCCTCCATTTCGGGCAGGCGGTGATAGGCCTGCGGGCCGACGACCAGATCGACCAGCGGCTGGCGGCGCATGATCTCTTCGCCCTCGGCCTGGGCGACGCAGCCGGCGACGCCGATCTTCAGCCCGGGATTCGCCGCCTTCAGCGCCTTGAAACGGCCCAGCTCGGAATAGACCTTCTCGGCCGCCTTCTCGCGGATGTGGCAGGTGTTCAAGAGAATCATGTCGGCCTGATCGGGGCTTTGCACCTCGACATAGCCCGACCCGCCCAGCGCCTCGGCCATGCGTTCGCTGTCATAGACGTTCATCTGGCAGCCATAGGTCTTGATGAAAAGCTTCTTCGGGTCGGCCATGGCATCATCCTCGCGCGTCAGGCGGGTTGCTTACACAAGCGGCGAACGGCTTGCAATGCACATGGAATTAACCGATTCTGCGGCAGAAGGCACGCGAAGGGGCTTCGATGCAGTATTCCGGACTGAAGGATTTCCTGGTCAGGGGCCAGGCGGCGCTGGCCAGGGGGCCGGTGGCGCTGATCTTCGCCGAGGACGAGGTCGAGCTGGACACCACGCTGCGCCATCACCAGCAGCTGGGCTTCAAATCGGTCGTGGCCTTCATGCCCGGCAGTTTCGGCCTGCCCGGCGATCTGGTGAAATCGGTGCATCGGGTGACCTACGATCCGGTCGCCGACGGCGCGGTGCAGCGGGCGGTCGACGCGGTGATCGCGGCGGCGCCGGGGGTCTGGCTCTATTACTGCTACAACGCCGAATACCTGTTCTATCCGTTCTGCGAGACCCGCACGGTGGGCGAATTGCTGGCCTTCCATACCGAGGAACGCCGCGACGCGATGCTGACCTATGTGGTCGACCTCTATGCCGGCGATCTGTCGCGCTATGCCAACGCGGTCTCGCTCGATACCGCCTTTCTCGACAAATCGGGCTATTACGCGCTGGCGCGGCCGGACGCGGCCAATGACAACCACCCCAAGGAGCGGCAGCTGGATTTCTTCGGCGGGCTGCGCTGGCGGTTCGAAGAGCACGTCCCGGCGCCGCGCCGCAAGATCGACCGGATCGCGCTGTTCCGCGCCAAGCCGGGGCTGAGGCTGCGCGAGGATCACACCTTCTCGGACGAGGAATACAACACCTATGCCTGCCCCTGGCACAACAACCTGACCGCCGCCATCGCCAGTTTCCGCACCGCCAAGGCGCTGAAGCGCAATCCCGGCTCGACCTTCGATATCGACACCTTCCGCTGGCACAATTCGGCCCCGTTCGAATGGCATTCGCGCCAGCTTCTGGACCTCGGGTTGATGGAACCCGGGCAGTGGTTCTGATCCCGGCCTGAGCCAATCGAGTGCCTGCGGCACCCACGTTGCCTGATGCCGGGGGACGCTGTCCCCCGGACCCCCTGGGATATTTACAGTCAGATGAAGTGGCGACCCGATCCGCTCTTCATCTGACCATAAATATCCCGGGGGCTGGCGACAAAATGCCTTTTGGGCATTTTGCGCCTTGGGGGCTGGCCCCCAATCCCGCGTCTGGGCAATGGACGGCGGCGGAAGGCTGGGCTATCACGCCGCCAGTTTCACCAAGGATGGCTCAGCATGGCGTCTCACGGCACCCCGATCCCGATGACCTCTCACCCCTGCGGCGCGCTTGCGGGCGAAGCGCAGGTGCCGGGCGACAAGTCGATCTCGCACCGGGCGCTGATCCTGGGGGCCTGTTCCGTCGGAGAGACGGTGATCACCGGCCTGCTCGAAGGCGAGGACGTGTTGGCCACCGCCCAGGCGATGCGCGATTTCGGCAGCGAGGTCAGCCGCGATGCGGACGGCACCTGGCATGTGCAGGGCGTGGGCGTTGGTGGCTTTGCCGAGCCGGCCACGGTCGTCGATTGCGGCAATGCCGGCACCGGGGTGCGGCTGATCATGGGGGTGATGGCGACGCAGCCGATCACCGCCACCTTCACCGGCGATGCCTCGTTGAATTCGCGCCCCATGGCGCGGGTGACCGACCCGCTCGCCCTGTTCGGCGCGCGGGCGATGGGGCGGTCGGGCGGGCGGCTGCCGATGACGATCGAAGGCGCCCGGGCGCCGGTGCCGGTGCGCTATACCGTGCCGGTGCCCTCGGCCCAGGTGAAATCCGCCGTGCTGCTGGCGGGCCTCAACGCCCCGGGCGAAACCGTGGTGATCGAGAAGGAAGCCACCCGCGACCATACCGAGCGGATGCTGGAGGGCTTCGGCGCCGCGATCACGGTCGAGGAGACCGAGGAGGGCCGGGTCATCACCCTCAGGGGCCAGCCCGAGCTGAAACCGCAGACCATCGCCGTGCCGCGCGACCCCAGTTCCGCCGCCTTCCCGGTCTGCGCCGCGCTGATCGTGCCCGGATCGGACGTGCTGGTGCCGGGCATCGGCCTGAACCCGACCCGCGCCGGGTTGTTCGACACGCTGCGCGAGATGGGCGCCGATCTGAGCTATGAAAACCCCCGCGAAGAGGGCGGCGAGCCGGTGGCCGACCTGCGGGCGCGCTTCTCTCCCGACATGCGCGGGATCGAGGTGCCGCCCGAGCGCGCCGCATCCATGATCGACGAATACCCGATCCTCTCGGTCGTGGCGGCCAATGCCGTGGGCGACACGGTGATGCGCGGCGTCAAGGAGCTGCGCGTCAAGGAGAGCGACCGGATCGAGGCCATGGCGCGGGGCCTGCGCGCCAACGGGGTCGCGGTCGAGGACGGCCCCGACTGGTGGATCGTCAAGGGAAGCGGCGCCGGCACCGTGGCGGGCGGCGCCACGGTCGAGACCTTTCTCGACCACCGCATCGCCATGTCCTTCCTGGTGCTCGGCATGGCGGCGCGGGCGCCGGTCGCGCTGGACGACGGCGCGCCGGTGGCGACTTCCTTCCCGATCTTCGAGCCGCTGATGGCCGGCCTCGGCGCCGATATCCGGCGCGCGGGCTGACCTGCGGCGAGAGGTCCGGCAGCCTCGGCCGTCAGGCGCTGCTATAAGGTCCCGCGAACAGGAACGAAGGACGCGCCATGCCCCGCACCCTCTATGCCCATCTGCAGCTTTGGGACCCGGTCGGCCAGATGAAGCTGGACGAAGGTCTGACCTATGGCGGCCAGACCATGTTCTTCGTGCTGGCGGCCGAGGATCTGGTGGCCGGCATGGCGCGGCTTCTGGAGGCGGTGCAGGCCAAGCGGCTGGGGCTGATGCGGGTGATCCATGCCGGCTATACCGAGGATTTCAAGCCCGACGATTACCCGTTCGAACTCGACCTGGCGCCGATGATCGCGGATGCCGAGACGCTGGACAAGATCTGCGCCCTGCCGCCGGTGACCTTCGCCCCCAACGCGCTGGTCACGCCGCTCGACGTGACGGTCGCCATCCTCGACCTGGCGCCGGAACACGGCGCCGAGGGCGGTGGCATGATGCTGGCGGCGATGGACGGCAATGTTGCCCAGACGGTGCCGGGCCTTCTGACCCATATCCGCGATCAGGGGCTGCGGGTGCGCTCGATCGAGGAAGTGAAGGACGCGACCGAGCATTCCGAGGGCTATGGCTTCGAGATCGGGATCGAGAAGCTGGTCGAACAGGCCCGCGGCAGCGCGGCGCCGGTCTTCTCGGACGTGCTGGTCTATGGCGGCAAGCGCTGAGCCCGCCGAACTGGACGCCGCGCCGCGACAGTGCCAATCTGGGCGGCGATGAGATACCGCGCGCTCTATATCCTGATCAGCCTCGCCACCGCCGGGCTCTATCTGACCATGGCGCTCTGGACCATGCCCGAGATCAAGCTCGAGGCCGATGGCCAGATGCCGTTCGACCTGCGCCCCTTCGGCTATTCCCCGGCCCAGGCCGAGGAATTTCTCAACGCGCTGTCCGAGGAGGGCCGGGTGTTCTATGCCGGGGTGCAGCATCGGCTCGATGCGGTGTTCCCGGCGCTTCTGCTGATCTGGGCGGGCTGGACGGTCTGGCTGCTCTATCGCGGGCCGCTGCGCTGGGGGCTGATCGCGGCGGCGGCGGTCGGTTGCGGTGCGGATTATGCCGAGAACGCCGCCGTGGCGCGGCTGCTCGACGGGTTCGACATCGACACGGCCAGGACGGCCGCGCATTGGACCATGGCGAAATCGGCGGCGGTTTCGGTGGTTTATGTGGCGATCCTGTGGTCGGTCGGGCGATGGCTGTGGCGCAGGGTTTTCAAGCGCAGCGCAGGTTGATAAGCCCAGGGCCTGAACAGTCGGAGAGTGAGATGCGCATCACGGTCGCCATCGACGGCCCCGCTGCGGCGGGCAAGGGCACGGTTTCGCGCGCGGTGGCGGCGCATTTCGGGCTGGCGCATCTCGATACCGGGCTGCTTTACCGCGCGGTGGCGGCGAAGGTGCTGGCGGGCGCCGATCCGGTCGCGGCCGCGCGGGCGCTGGCGGCCGGGGATCTTGGCGGCGACCTGCGCACGGCCCAGGTGGCGCAGGCGGCGTCCAAAGTGGCGGCGATCCCCGAGGTGCGCGCCGCGCTGGTCGATTTCCAGCGCGCCTTCGCGGCGCGGGCCGGCGGCGCGGTTCTGGACGGGCGCGATATCGGCACGGTGATCTGCCCCGAGGCCGAGGTGAAGCTCTATGTCACGGCGTCGCCCGAGGTCCGGGCCGAGCGGCGCTTTCTGGAGCTTTCCGCGACGGGCGCCGAAACCACGCGGGACGCGGTCCTGGCGGATGTGCGGGAACGCGATGCCCGCGATCAGAGCCGCAGCCATGCGCCGCTGAAACCGGCCGAGGACGCGGTGGTTCTGGACACATCCGAGATGAGCATTGAACAGGCGGTCGCCACGGCCATCGCCGTGATCGAACAGGCAACAGGAGACAGGCAATGAAAACCCGCAAGCTTGGCCAGAACGGCCCCGAAATCGCCGCCGTGGGCTATGGCGCGATGAGCTTTTCCGATTTCTACGGCAAGACCACCGAGGCCGCCTCGCACGCCGTTCTGGACGCGATGCGCGACTGGGGGGTGAACCATATCGACACCTCGAACATCTATGGCATGGGCCGCTCGGAAGAGTGGATCGGCTCCTATCTGGCGAAGAACCCCGGCGCGCGCGGCGAGTTCGTCATCGCCACCAAGGCCGCGATCACCCGCGACGGCGACGGCAAGCGCTGTTTCCGCAACGACCGGGCGCATCTCGAAGCCGAGCTGGACAAGAGCCTGACGAAGATGGGGGTCGAGCAGGTCGCGCTGTTCTATGTCCATCGCCGCGATCCCGCGATGCAGATCGAGGAGGTGACGGAAGGCCTGGTCGAGATCATGAAGACCGGCAAGATCGCCTCCTTCGGCTTTTCCGAGATCGCGCCGGGCAGCCTGCGCCGCGCCCATGCGGTGCATCCGGTGGCGGCGGTGCAGTCGGAATACAGCTTGCAGACCCGCGCGCCCGAACTGGGCCTGGTGCAGGCCTGCGCCGAACTGGGCACCGCGCTGGTGGCCTTCTCGCCGGTGGGGCGGTCGCTCCTGACCGACCATCCGCTGCCGAAAGAGGCGATTGCCGATCTGCCCTTCCTGTCGGGGAACGAACGCTTCCAGGAGCCGAACCTGACCCGGAACCTGGCCGCGACCGACCGGTTCCGCGCCCTGGCGGCCGAGATGGGCGAACCGGCGGCGGCGCTGGCCAATGCCTGGCTGCTGGCCCAGGGCGAGCATATCGTGCCGATCCCCGGCACCCGCTCCGTCGACCATTTCCGCGAATGCGTCCGTGGCGCCGAGATCGCGCTTTCGACCGAGGATCTGGCCCGGATCGACGCGGTTCTGCCGGTCGGCTGGTGCCACGGCGACCGCTATAATGCGGATCAGTGGATCGGACCGGAACGCTATTGCTGAGCGCCGGGGAAGGCCGTTCGAACGGCCTTCCGCAAGCTCGCTCGAGCGGCTTGCCCGGCTCAATAGCGCCGGTTCACCCGTCGCGGCGCGCGGACCCGACCCTTGGAGCGTTCGCGCAGGAAGACGAAGAGGCCGGCGCCGACGATAAGAAGGATGCCGACCAGCACCCAGAACCCGGGCAGTTCGCCCCAGATCATCCAGCCCCAGAAGATCGCCAGCGGCAGGCCGGTATATTCGAACGGCGCCACCGTCGCCGCCGCGGCCATGCGATAGGCCTGCGATATGGTGTAACCGATCACCGCCGAATTCAGCCCCAGCCCCAGGAACAGCCAGCGGTCGGTGCCTTCGGGCAGCACCCAGTCGCGCAACAGGAAGCGCAGGCTCTCGTTCTCGACCGCGTCCTCATAGCGGCCGTCGCCCACCGTCAGCCAGACCAGCAGCGACACCAGGATGAACATCCCCTGGATATAGACCGCCATGGCCGAGGCCTTCGAGGTGACGCCCAGCTTGCGGGTCAGCACCTGGTTCAGCGCATAGGTCGCGGCCGAAAGGACCGGCAGCGCCAGGATCCAGCGGCTGACCCCGCCCGGCGCCTCGCGGGCCCAGGGCTGCATCATCAGCACGACGCCGAAGAAGCCCACCACCACGGCGCCCAGCCGCATCGGCCCCACCTTTTCGCCCAGGATCGGGATCGACAGCAGGGTGATCATCAGCGGCGCCACGAAGAACAGCGCGGTCGCATCCGCCAGCGGGATCACCGCCAGCGCGGTGAAATAGGTCAGGTTCGACACCACGATGACGAAGCCGCGCAGCGCGTGCAGGCCGGGGGTGGCGGTGCGCAGGATGCTCCAGCCGCCTTCGAGCTGCACCAGGATCAGCGAAAAGCACAGGCCGATGGCCGAGCGGATCAGCACGATTTCATGCAGCGGATAGCCGCCCGAAAGCTGCTTGACCAGCATGTCGTTGATCGAGATCGCCACCATGGCGACCACGATGAAGGCGATCCCGGCGCCGGGGCGGTTCTGGGCGCTGGGCGGCGCGGGGGCGGTCGGCGCGGTCATGGCGGTTCCTTTCCGGGTCCGCGCTAACATGTGGCGCCGGGCAGGGGAATAGCGCGCCTGCCGCCCGGCGCGTGACTTTTATGCCGATGACGCGGGGGAATTTTCCGGTCGGTGCGTCATCGGCACGGGGGGCTGCCTTGTCTCTTCACGCCCGCGCCTCTACATGGGCTGGATGAAACGCTTCATCCCCTTCGTCAAGACGCCCGCCCGGGTCGCGGTGATCCGGCTGCAGGGTGCCATCGGCACCGGCCGGCTGCCGCTGAACGACGAAGCTTTGGCGCCGGTCATCGACCGCGCCTTCAAGCGCGGCAAGCCGCGGGCGGTGGCGCTTCTGATCAATTCGCCCGGCGGCAGCCCGGTGCAAAGCGCCCGCATCGCGTCGCGCATCCGCCGGCTGGCCGAGGAAAAGGCCATCCCCGTCCATGCCTTCGTCGAGGACGTGGCGGCCTCGGGCGGGTACTGGCTGGCCTGCGCGGCGGATGACATCTTTGCCGACAAGGCCTCGATCGTCGGCTCGATCGGGGTGATCTCGGGCGGCTTCGGCGCGCAGGAGTTCATCGCCCGCCACGGCATCGAACGGCGCATCTATACCGCCGGCGCGTCGAAATCGCAGCTCGACCCGTTCCGCGCGGAAAACCCCGAGGACGTGGCGCGGCTGAAAGCCATCCTGGAACAGATGCACGAGGTCTTCATCGACCACGTCCGCAGCGGCCGGGGCGACCGGCTGAGCGCCGATGAACGGCTCTTCACCGGCGAGTTCTGGCTGGCCGGGCAGGCGCGCGAGCTGGGCCTGATCGACGGCATCGCGCATCTCGAACCGAAGCTGAAAGAGCTTTACGGCAAGGATGTGAAGCTGATCCCCTATGGCCGCCGCAAGGGCTGGATGAGCCGCTTCGGCGCCGCCCTGGCGGGCGATGCGCTGGCCATGGTGGAAGAGCGCACGCTCTGGGCGCGATACGGGTTGTGACGGGATGCTGAGCAAGGTCGTCCTGCTGTTCCTGGTCTTCATCGCGGTGCTTGGCATGTTCGGCAAACTGCGCCTTCCGGGCGCGAAACGGTTGGGTGGTGCGCGTTGCCCGCAGTGCGGGCGGCCGCGGATCGGGCGGGGCCCGTGCCCCTGCGGGAAGGGGTAAGGCATGGATTGGCTTTTCGCGGGGCTGGGTCTGATCATCCTGCTCTTGGCGGGCGACAGCCTGGTGCGCGGCGCGGTGAACATGAGCCTGCGGCTGGGCGTGCCGGCGCTGATCGTGTCGCTGACCATCGTCGCCTTCGGCACCTCGGCGCCCGAGCTTCTGATCGCCATTTCGGCGGTGCGCGACGGCGCGCCGGACATCGCCCTGGGCAATGTGGTGGGCTCGAACACCGCCAACGTCCTGCTGGTGCTGGGCCTGCCGGCGCTGCTGGCGACGCTGCACTCCTCGCAATGCGAGACGCGGAAGAACTTCATCTTCATGCTGACCGGCACGATCCTGTTCATCGGCCTGGCCTTCCGCGGCGAATTCGACTGGATCGCCGGGGTGATCCTGCTTCTGGCGCTGAGCTTCATCCTGGGCGACAGCTTCCTTCACGCCCGCCGCCACCGCCGCGAGATGGCCGGCCTGGCGCTCGAGATGAGCGAGGAGGACGAGGTCGAGGGCGCCGATCCCGACATGCCGTGGTGGAAGATCCTGCTGTTTCTGGCGCTGGGCCTCGTTGGCCTGCCCCTTGGGGCCGACCTGCTGGTCGATGCCTCGATCAATATCGCGCGGATGTTCGGCGTGTCCGAGGTGGTGATCGGCCTGACGCTGGTCGCGGTCGGCACCTCGCTGCCGGAACTGGCGACCACGGTGATGGCGGCGGTGCGTGGCCAGGCCGACGTGGCGCTGGGCAATGTGATCGGGTCGAACATGTTCAACCTGCTGGCCATCATCGGCATCACCTCGCTGATCGGGACGGTCCCGGTGGCGGCCGAATTCATGAACTTCGATCTCTGGGTGATGCTGGCGGCTTCGGCGCTGCTGATCCCCTTCGTCTTCCTGCGCCAGGACATCACGCGGGCCTGGGGCGTGGCCCTGACCGGGCTTTACGGCGCCTATGTCGTGGCGGTGCTGGTATGAGCGGGGCGGCGCCCGGCAAGGCCCTGATCACCGGCGGGGCCGACCGGCTGGGCGCGGTGATGGCGCGATACCTTGCCGCGCGCGGCTGGGACGTGGCGGTGCATTACCACTCCAGCGCGGCGAAGGCCGACGCCCTGGTCGATGCGCTGCGCGGCAGCGGCGTCCGGGCGGTGGCGCTGCAGGCCGATCTGCTGGACGAGGGCGCGGTCGAGCCGCTGGTCGCGCGGGCGGCCGAGGCGCTGGGCGGGCCGCTGACCTGCCTGATCAACAACGCCTCGATCTTCGAATACGACACGCTGAAGACCGGCACCCGGTCCAGTTGGGACCGGCATATCGAATCGAACCTGCGCGCGCCCTTCGTGCTGAGCCAGCGCTTCGCGGCGCAGGCGCCGGCGGCGGTTCCGGACGCGCTGGGCGAGCCGCGGGCGCGGGCGCTGATCGTGAACATGATCGACCAGCGGGTGCGCAAGCTGACGCCCGAGTTCGCCTCCTATACCATCGCCAAGATGGGGCTCTGGGCGCTGACCCAGACGGCGGCGCAGGGTTTGGCGCCGGACGTGCGGGTAAACGCCATCGGCCCCGGGCCGACGCTGATCGGTGCCCGCCAGTCCGAGGCGCATTTCGCCCGGCAGCGCGCCAACACCGTGCTGGGGCGCGGGTCGAACCCCGAGGATATCGCCGCCGCGCTGGGCTATTTCCTCGACGCGCCGGCCGTCACCGGTCAGCTTCTCTGCGTCGATGGCGGTCAACATCTGGGTTGGAAGACCCCCGACATTCTGGGCCTCGAATAACCCGCCGCGAGGGGCGGGAAACCGCCCCGGCAGAGCCGAAAATGCGCATCCTCGAGAAAAGTTTTGCACGGCGCGCGGAAGCGTTACAAACGCGTTACAAAATCTTTAATGTTTTCAATATTTTGCTGGATGGTTGAAAAATTACTGTTTGAAAACAGAGCGTTACGATTGCGCCCAATTTTTAGGCAAATCAAGGAAGCGGGCCGAAAACAACGAAAATTTCCCGCTCGCGCCGCAATACCCACCGAGTTATCCACAGATTTGGTGGATGCCTTTTATCTTGCTCTCGACCACGGGACGTTGCAGCAGAGGGGGGAATCAATATCTTGCGTATCATGACGACGACTTCCGACCCAGAGACCGGCGAAACCCCGCCCGCGCCCGTCACCGGGCACGCGGTGATCGCGGGCTATCTCAAGACGCTCGACGGCTCGCCCGGGGTCTACCGGATGCTCGATGCCCAGGCGCGGGTGCTCTATGTCGGCAAGGCGCGCAACCTGCGCGCGCGGGTGTCGAGCTATGCCCGGCCCGGCGGGCATTCGGGGCGGATCGCGCGGATGATCCGCGAAACCGCCTCGATGATGTTCCTGACGACGCGGACCGAGACCGAGGCGCTGCTCTTGGAGCAGAACCTGATCAAGCAGCTGAAGCCGCGCTATAACGTGCTGTTGCGCGACGACAAGTCCTTCCCCAACGTGCTGGTCACCGACCATCCGTTCCCGATGATCAAGAAGCATCGCGGGGCGAAGAAGGAGAAGGGCAGCTATTATGGCCCCTTCGCCAGCGCCGGCGCGGTGAACCGGGCGCTGGCGCAGTTGCAGCGGGTGTTCCTGTTGCGCAACTGCTCGGACGCGATGTTCGAAAGCCGCACCCGGCCCTGCCTGCAATACCAGATCAAGCGCTGCACCGCGCCCTGCGTCGGCAAGCTGTCCGAGGCCGACTATGCCGACGCGGTGCGCGATGCCGAACGCTATCTTTCGGGGCGGTCGACCCAGATCCAGGAAAAGCTGGCGGGCGAGATGCAGGCGGCCTCGGACGCGATGGAATTCGAGAAGGCCGCCGCCCTGCGCGACCGGATCAAGGCGCTGACCCAGGTGCAGACGGCGCAGGGCATCAACCCGCGCGCCACGGCCGAGGCCGATGTGATCGCGCTGCATCTGGACAGTGGCCAGGCCTGCGTGCAGGTCTTCTTCATCCGTGGCAACCAGAACTGGGGCAACCGCGATTTCTATCCCCGGGTGGGCAGCGACGAGATCGAGGCGGCCGAGGTGCTGGAGGCCTTCATCGGCCAGTTCTACGACGCGCACGAGCCGCCGAAGCAGCTGTTGCTGTCGCACGCGATCGAAGATGCCGATCTGATGGCCGAGGCGCTGTCCGGCAAGGCCGGCCGCAAGGTCGAGCTGCTGCTGCCGCAGCGGGGCGAGAAGGCCGAGCTGGTGGAAAGCGCGGCACGCAACGCCCGCGAAAGCCTGGCGCGGCGCATGGCCGAGACGGCGACCCAGGCGAAGCTGCTCAGGGGCGTGGCCGAGGCCTTCGGGCTGGAGCGCCCGCCGGCGCGGATCGAGGTCTATGACAACAGCCACATCCAGGGCGCATATGCGGTGGGTGCGATGATCGTGGCCGGGCCCGAGGGGTTCATGAAGAACGCCTATCGCAAGTTCAACATCCGCGGCGACGACCTGACCCCGGGCGACGATTTCGGCATGATGAAAGAGGTGCTGACCCGGCGCTTCAAGCGGCTGTTGAAGGAGGATCCCGAGCGGGAAGAGGGCCATTGGCCCGACCTGCTGCTGATCGACGGCGGGGCGGGGCAGGTTTCCGCCGTCAAGGCGATCATGGATCAGATGGGGGTCGCCGATATTCCGATGGTGGGGGTGGCGAAGGGGATCGACCGCGATGCCGGCAAGGAGGAGTTCCACCGCCCCGGCGCGCGGCCCTTCGCGCTGCGCCACAACGATCCGGTGCTTTACTTCATCCAGCGGCTCAGGGACGAGGCGCACCGCTTTGCCATCGGCACCCACCGCGCCAAGCGGGCCAAGGCGGTGGGGGCGACGCCGCTCGACGACATCCCCGGCGTCGGCGCGACGCGCAAGCGCGCGCTGCTGCAGCATTTCGGTTCGGCCAAGGCGGTCAGCCGGGCGGCGCTGGCCGATCTGAAGGCGGTCGAGGGGGTGTCGGACAATCTGGCCGAGACGATCTACGACTTCTTCCACGAGCAGGGCTGAGGCGGTGTGATCCGGATGAGGGCCTGCGGCCCGCAGGTTTCGTTATGCTGGGGGGCCAGCCCCCCAGACCACACGAAAGCTGGGGGGCCAGCCCCCCAGACCACACGAAAGCTGGGGGGCCAGCCCCCCAGACACCCCGGGATATTTCCGGTCAGATGAAGGGGCGGACGGGGTGGCTTTTCGGCGGCGTCAAAGCAGGCTAGAAGGTGGGCGATGAGGTGGACGATCCCGAATATGCTGACCGCTTTGCGGCTTCTGGCGGCGCCGATGGTGCCGGTGATGTTCCTCTATTTCTCGCGGCCCGGGGCGGATTGGTTCGCGCTGGTGCTGTTCGTGGGCGCCTCGGTCACCGACTGGTTCGACGGCTATCTGGCGCGGGCCTGGAAGCAGCAGACCAAGATCGGCACCATGCTGGACCCGATCGCCGACAAGGCGATGGTGATCATCGCGCTGGTGGTGATCTGCGGCTATTCCACCTGGACGCCCTGGCTGGTCCTGCCGGCGACGATCATCCTGTTTCGCGAGGTCTTCGTATCCGGCCTGCGCGAGTATCTGGGCGATGTGGCCGGCACGCTGAAGGTGACCCAGCTGGCGAAGTGGAAGACCACGCTTCAGATGGTGGCCATCGCGGTGTTGTTCAGCCAGGGCATCTTCGAGCATCAGGCCGAGGTGAAGGAGATCGCCGGCGACGTTCTGGCCGAGCAGCGATATCTGGATTTCCGGCTCTGGGCGGGGCGGCTGGGCGTCGGCCTCTTGTGGTTCGCCGCCGTGCTGACGCTGGTGACGGGGTGGGATTATTTCCGCAAGGCGATGCCGCATCTGCGGGAGGACAAGTGATGGACGTGCTCTATTTCGCCTGGGTGCGCGAACGCATCGGGGTGCCGCGCGAGGCGGTCGAGACGCAGGCCGCGACGGTGGCCGAGCTGGTCGAGGAGCTGCGCGCGCGCGAGCCGCGATACGAGGCGGCCTTCGCCGATCTGGGCGCGCTGCGGGTGGCGCTGGATCAGGAACTGGCGGATTTCGGCGCGCCGCTGGCCGGCGTGCGGGAAGTGGCCTTCTTCCCGCCGATGACGGGCGGTTGAGATGAAGGTGCGGGTTCAGGCCGGGCCGTTCGATTTCGGCGCCGAGGCCGCCGCCTTCGCCGAGGGTCATCACGATATGGGCGCGGTCGTCACCTTTACCGGCATCGTGCGCGATGTCGAGGGCGGGCTGGACCGGATGGAGATCGAGCATTACCCGGGCATGACCGAAAAGGCGCTCGAGGCCCATGCAGGCGAGGCGATGGCGCGCTTCGGCCTGGGCGACGTGCTGGTGATCCACCGCCATGGCAGCCTGCGGCCGGGTGAGATGATCATGATGGTGGCCACCGCCGCGCCGCACCGGGCCGATGCCTTTCAGGGGGCGGAATTCCTGATGGATTACCTGAAATCCCGGGCGCCGTTCTGGAAGAAGGAATTCACCCGGACGGGCGGCACCGGCGAATGGGTGGCGGCGAAGGACCAGGACGAGGACGCGCTGAGCCGCTGGTAGCGGGCCCGCTGACGCCAAGGCAGGCTTGCAGGGCGCGCGCCGGGGTGCGACGGCTGGGCCGTTCAGGCAGGAGGCGCGCATGTCCAAACTTCTGGAAGAGATCTGTGCCGAGTTGCAGCCCCGGGTCGCGGGGGTGCTGAAGGGCAGCGCGCGGCTGGATGTCGCCGGCGAGGGCAGCGTCATGCTGGACGGTGAGGGCGCCCGTCCGGGCGAGGGGCCGGCGGATGTGGTGCTGAAGGCCTCGGCCGAGGTCTTCCGCGCCATCGTCGAGGGTCGCCAGAACCAGGTCATGGCGGTGATGTCGGGCAAGCTGAAGGTCGAGGGCAGCCCGCAACGGGCGCTGAAGGTGGGCGCGATCCTGACCGGCAACGGCTGAGCCGCCGGATTCGGGTTTCGCATCCCGTCCGCCCCGGGGTAGCGTGATCCCGGAGCAGGCGGAGGGGCCATGACGGCAGTGCAGATCTCGAACCGGCAGGCGCGTTGGCTGTGGCTGGACGCGCAGGGGCTGGCGGCGACGCCCACGGGCAAGCTGGACCTGGGCCAGATGATCCACGATCTGGGCTTCGTGCAGCTCGATACCATCCGGGTGATCGCGCGGGCGCATGACCATATCCTGTGGTCGCGCAATCAGAACTATCGCGAGCCGATGCTGGGCAAGCTGTTGAAATCGCGGCAGGTGTTCGAGCATTTCACCCATGACGCCAGCGTGTTGCCGATGCAGGTCCTGCCCTATTGGCGGCGCCAGTTCGGGCGGATGGCGGCGCAGATCGGCGGCTCGGATTACTGGGGCGGGTTGCCCGACGCGGCGGGGCGGGCAGAAATCTTGGAGCGGATCGCGCGCGAGGGGCCGCTGTCGACCCATGATTTCGACAGCAAGGTCGAGGCCAAGAAACACATGTGGCAGCGCCCGCCGCACAAGCAGGCGCTGGATTACATGTGGTATGCCGGCGAGCTGGCGACCTCGCACCGCGAGGGATTCACCAAGGTCTACGATCTGGCCGAGCGGGTGTTTCCGCCCGATCTGCACGGCCACGAGGTGGCGGACGAGGTGCAGCAGGACTGGCTCTGCCGCGGCGCGCTGGCGCGGATGGGCTTCGGATCGCAGGGCGAGATTCAGCGCTTCTGGGCGGCGATGAGCGCGGCCGAGGTGAAGGCCTGGATCGCCCGCAACCGCAAAGGCCTGGTGCCGGTCGAGACCGAAGGCGCCGATGGGCGCCGGGTCTCGGGCTGGGCGCTGCCGGATATCGAGGAGCGGCTGGCGCGGCTGGGCCCGCCGACGGCGCGGCTTCGCATCCTCAACCCGTTCGATCCGGTGATCCGCGACCGGGCGCGGCTGGAGCGGCTCTTCGGGTTCGATTACCGCGTCGAGATGTTCGTGCCGGCGGCGCAGCGGCGCTGGGGCTATTACATCTATCCGCTGCTCGAGGGCGACCGGTTCGTCGGCCGGATCGAGGCCAGGGCCGAGCGCGACAAGGGCGTGCTGCGCCACGAGCGGACCTGGGTCGAGCCGGGCGTGAAATGGACCGAGGCCCGGCAGGCGCGGCTGGAGGCGGAGCTGACCCGCATCGCCCGGCTGGCCGGGGTGGACGAGGTGCGGATTTGCGGCGGGACGGCGGGGTGAAACCCCGCCCTACGGGGCCGGCGGGCGGGGTTCAGCTGCCCTGCAGCTGTTCGACATAGGAGCGCAGCTCCTCGGCCTCGTGGCGGGCGTCGCGCAGGCCTTCCATGGCGGCGGTCAGCTCGGCCTCGGTCTGGCTCAGCTGGTTGGTCAGCTCGGCCTCGCGCTGCTGCAGATAGGTGATCGCCTGGTCGCGGGTCTCTTCCGCCTCGTGCAGTTCCTGCGCCATGCGGTCCAGCTCCTCGACATCCGAGCGCGCCACGCGGGTGAAGCGGTGGATCAGCCAGTTGGCGAACCAGCCGGTGCAGAAAGCCACGAACAGGATGACCGCGGTCCAAATGATGAACTCAATTCGTGTCATCGGGAACTCCTTCTGCTGCACCTTGCGCGCCGCTGTGGTCGGTGCCGGGATCGTTTTCGTCGCCCGAACCTTCGCTGGCGGCGTCGGCCGGGTCGATCTGTTCGGCGGTCTCGCCCTCGGCCGCATCGCCGGCCTGGGTCTTCTCGAGGCTGTCGAGCGCGGTTTCGCGTTCCGTCACCGGCTTCGGCCGGATCAGCGTGAACTCGATCCGCCGGTTGGCCTCGCGGCCTTCCTCGGTATCGTTCTCGGCGATGGGTTCGGTTTCGCCATAGCCCACGGCCGAGAAGGACGAGGTCAGCACGCGCAACTCGCGCAGCCCGTTCAGCACCGCCTGGGCGCGGGCCTGGGACAGTTGCTGGTTCATCACCTCGCGGCCCTGGCTGTCGGTATGGCCGGCGATCTCCAGCTTGACGGGGCCGCATTTCTTCAGGATCGCGGCAATCGCCTCGACCGATTTGCGCGATGGGCCGTCGATCGTGTCGGAGCCCGGCTCGAAGCTGATCTTGCGCTCGGCCTGCACCGCCTTGATGTCGGCGATGCATTCTTCCGGGGTGGGCAGGCCGGCGACCGGGTCGAGCTTCTTCTGATAGGTCACGTCGATGGCGAATTTCTGCGCCTCGCCCAGCTTTTCCGACAGCAGCCGGGCGATCGCCGCATTGGCGTCGGGGTTGCCGGTATTGCCCGAGATGGTGAGGTCGTCTGGCGTCACCGTGACCGCGCCGTTCGACAGCTGGGCCAGCGCGTCGAGCGCGGCCAGCACCCGCACCGGCCAGTCGCGCGGCAGGTTTTCATCCAGCCGGGCCGAGCTGTGCACGGTGGTCGAGCCGAACCGGGCCCGGGCGAAGCTGACGGCGGTCTCGCGCAGCAACTCGTCGCTGACCCGGCCACGCAGTTGCACCAGGCCTTCGGGCGACAGGGTGGCGACGAACTCGGGCGTGCCGGTCTCTTTCGCCGCTTCCGGCTTGGGCAGGACGGCGTGCAGGGTGAAGACCTCGGGCAGGGTGTTTTCCAGCTCGCCCACCTGGGTGTCGAATACGCTCTGGTCGGTGCCTTCGCGGGCCACCAGGGTGATGTCGGCATCGGCAAAGGTGACCGAACCGCCCCCCAGCTTGGCCAGCGCCCCGATCGCCATTTCGGCGGCGGTCGACCAGTTGGGCGAGGGCACGCCCAGGCCGATCACGCATTGCGCCTTGCCGTCGAGCCCGGCCTGGGCCGCGGCGCGCAGGATGCGGTCGCGGGCGTCGGCGGTGTCGGCCGAACAGCTGTCGAACCGGGCGCCCGTCTCGTCGATCAGGAAGCGCAGCGAAAAGGGCGTGATCACCGGCCGCGGCGCCGAGATTTCGAGCGCCACCTTCAGCCCCTCGGGGGCGGCGCGTGTCAGGTCGCTTTCCAGCTTGCGCTTGGCCTCGGGGCTGTCGGACATGGCGGTGATGGCGACATGGTCGGCGTCGATCGAGATCTTCGAGCGCGGCAGCGACCGCAGCGACCGCAGCCCATAGGCCAGCGCCGCGTCCCAGCCGGCGGGCACCGGGTAATCCGCCACTTCCAGCAGATCGGCGACATCGTCGCCGGCGATGGCGTGCAGATCCTTCAGCAGCGCCTCGCGGTTCGATTCCGCGGGGATCAGCCCGATCAGCGAGATGCCGGTATCGTTGCGCAGGATCTCGATGGAAAAGCGCGGCGGCGTCAGGCTCTTGGTGGCGGCCATCTGGAACCGGTCGACCACGCGGGCGGCATCGACGACCTCGCCGGCGGTCGAGATCGCCAGGAAGCGGTCGGCCTCGCTGGGCGCCGTGCCGGTGAGATAGACGCGCAGCCCGTCGGCATGGACCTCGGCCCAGGTCAGGGTCTTGCGGTCCAGCGCCTGGCGCACGCCGATCTCGGAATTTTCCTCGATCAGGGTCACCGCCGAGCGGGCCGCGAGAAGGCTGGCGACAGCGGCCGCAAGGAACGTGGCGGCGATGATGGCAATGGCGGAAAGACGCATCGAACCCGGGTCTTGGAGTGCTCTGAGATGTCCTTAAGGTGCCGCGCCGGCGGTTGCAATCACCCGATCAGCGCGGCGGCGAAAAACAGCAAGGGGATCAGCCCGGCATCGCGGTTCGAGCGGAACAGCATGAGCTGGCGTTCCGGGTCGTCGAGCTTGAGGATGCGCATCTGCCAGACCATGTGCCAGCCCATCGCCACCACGCCCATCAGCGACAGAAGCAGCACGATGGGGTTGTCGTTGAAGCCCACCAGCGTGGCGATCACGGCGAAGCCCAGCAGGCTGAGGGTGGCGACGAAGAACCGTCTGAGCCAGCGCGGCGTGCCGTCGCCAAAGAGCCGCGCGGTCGATTTCACCCCGATCAGCGCGTCGTCCTCGATATCCTGCAACGCATAGATCGTGTCATAGAAGAGCGTCCAGGCGATGCCGGCCAGATAGAGGATCACCGCCGGCGGCGCCAGCGTGCCGGAATGCGCCGTCCAGGCCAGCAGCGCCCCCCAGTTGAAGGCGATGCCCAGGAAGACCTGCGGCCACCAGGTGAAGCGCTTGGCGAAGGGATAGACCGCCACGGGCAAGAGCGACAGGATGCCGAGCAGGATCGCATTGCGGTTGAAGGTCAGCAGGATCGCGAAGGCAATGAGCGCCTGCAGCGCCATCCACACCACCGCCTGCCGCGTGCTGACCTGCCCCGAGGGGATGGGCCGCGACCGGGTGCGCTCGACCTGGGCGTCGATCTTGCGGTCGGTGATGTCGTTCCAGGTGCAGCCCGCCCCGCGCATCAGCCAGGCGCCCATGGCGCAACCCGCGAAGATCCAGGCATCGAACCAGCGGTATTGCCCGTCCTGCAGCATGGCCAGCACCAGCCCCCACCAGCACGGAATCAGCAGAAGCCAGGTGCCGATCGGCCTATCGGCGCGGCTGAGCCGCAGATAGGGGCGCGTCCAGCCCGGGGCGAGGGTATCGACCCAGTTGCCTTTCACCGCGTCGGCGACCTGTCCCTCTGGCGTCTGCTTGTCACTGGTCATATGGTCGGGCCCAATCGTGAGGACGGAATGAAAGCGGCGAAGATCAGGCTTTATGTAGAGCATCCCCTTGGGGAAGGGCAAACCGTTCCTTTGAGCCGGGAGCAGGCGCATTACCTCTTCGGCGTGATGCGGCTGGGGCAGGGCGATGCGGTGGCGCTGTTCAACGGGCGCGACGGCGAATGGCGGGCCGAGGTGGCGAGCGCGGCCAAGCGCGGCGGGGTGCTGGACTGCGTCGCGCAGAGCGGCGACCAGCGCGATCCGCCCGACCTGTGGCTCATGTTCGCGCCGATCAAGAAGGCGCGCACCGATTTCATCGTCGAGAAGGCGGCCGAGATGGGCGCCGCGAAGATCATGCCGGTGCAGACCGACTTCACCAATTCCGAGCGCATCCGCCAGGACCGGCTGCAGGCCCACGCCGTCGAGGCGGCCGAGCAATGCGGCGGCACCTTCGTGCCTGAAGTCAGTGAGTTGCAGCGGCTTTCTCAGGTTCTGGATCAATGGCCATCGGGCCGCCAGCTGATGTTCTGCGACGAGGCCCTGGCGGGGGGCTCGTCTGTCCTGTCGGACAGCCTCGCCGGTCAGCCCTGGGCGATCCTGATCGGGCCCGAGGGCGGGTTTTCGGAGGCCGAGAGGGACAGGCTGAAAGGGCTGCAATTTGCCCACCCGGTGGCGCTGGGCCCACGCATCCTGCGCGCCGACACGGCGGCGGTGGCGGCGATGACGCTGTGGCAGAGGCAGTTGGGGGATTGGCGGTGAGCCTTATCCGTCCCGAGGCGCGCGCGGCCCTTTGGCGCTGGCGCGAGGTGCTGCTGGGCGCCGCGGTGACCGCGCTGGGGGCGAACTGGGCCCTGACCGCCTTCGGGGTGATGGGCTGGCTGGGCTGGCCGGTGCTGGCGCTGGGGCTGATCCTGCTCATCGCCGGGCTGCAGCGGGCGCGGGTGCGGCCAAGGGCGGGCGGCGCCGGGCTGGTCGAGCTGGACGAGGCGCAGCTGAGTTACTTCCTGCCCGAGGGCGGGGTGATCGTGCCCCTGGCCGATGTGGTGCGAATCGAGATCGTCACCGCGCCGCCCGACGTGCTGACCTGGGTCTTCACCGATGGCTCGGGGCGGGCCGCG
Organism: Paracoccaceae bacterium; assembly: GCA_041397165.1. Classification (GTDB taxonomy): domain Bacteria; phylum Pseudomonadota; class Alphaproteobacteria; order Rhodobacterales; family Rhodobacteraceae; genus JAWKXE01. The sequence continues at coordinate 55,204 of JAWKXE010000018.1, forward strand.
CGCATCCCGGCCTCGGCGGCGGGGGCCGAGAGGCTGCTCGACGCGCTCAGCCATTTTCCCGGCGCCAGCTTCGGCCAGGTGATCGAGGCCTCATCGGCGCGCGGGGCAAACGCTTTCGTGATCTGGCGGAAGAACCTGACGCGGTTGCATTGACACCCCAGGCCTTTGCGGCCACTCCTTACCACCTGAACCACACGCGCGAACTTTTCCGGAGCATTCCCCATGTCCATTCCCCAGTCCGGCGGCGGGCCGATCGAGCGCCACGAGCAATTGGCCGAGTATCTGGAAAGCGGCTGCAAGCCCAAGGAAGATTGGCGGATCGGCACCGAGCACGAGAAGTTCGGCTATTGCAAGGACACCCATCTGCCGATTCCCTATGCCGGCGAGCGTTCGGTCCTGGCGGTGCTGGAGGGCCTGCGCGACGGCCATGGCTGGGAGGGGCTCTATGAGGGCGACAACCTGATCGGCCTGCAGAAGGACGGCGCCAATGTCAGCCTCGAACCCGGCGGGCAGCTCGAACTTTCCGGCGCGCCGCTGGAGAGCATCCATCAGACCTGCGACGAGGTGAACACCCACCTGCGCGACGTGAAGGACATCGCCGACAAGGTGGGCGTGGGCTTCATCGGCCTCGGCGCCGCGCCGGAATGGACGCATGAACAGATGCCCTTGATGCCCAAGGGCCGCTACAAGCTGATGGACGGCTATATGCGTGAAGTGGGCACCATGGGCACGTCGATGATGCGGCGGACCTGCACGGTGCAGGTGAACCTCGACTTCGGGTCCGAGGCCGACATGGTGCAGAAGATGCGCGTCGCCGTGGCGCTGCAGCCGGTGGCGACCGCGCTCTTCGCCAACTCGCCCTTCTTCGAGGGCAAGCCCAATGGCCACAAGAGCTGGCGGAGCCGCGTCTGGCGCGATCTCGACCCGGCGCGCACCGGCATGGTGCCCTTCATCTTCGAGGATGGTTTCGGGTTCGAGCGGTGGGTCCAGTATGCGCTCGATGTGCCGATGTATTTCGTCTATCGCGACGGCAATTACATCAACGCGCTGGGGCAGAGTTTCCGCGATTTCCTCAAGGGCGAGTTGCCGGCCCTGCCGGGCGAGACGCCGACGCTGAGCGATTGGGCCGATCACCTGACCACCGTCTTCCCCGAGGCGCGGGTGAAGAAATATATCGAGATGCGCGGCGCCGACGGCGGCCCCTGGCGGCGGCTTTGCGCGCTGCCCGCGCTCTGGGTCGGGCTGCTCTACGACCAGACCGCGCAGGAGGCCGCCTGGGACCTGGTCAAGCACTGGGACGCCGAGACGCGCGAGGCCTGGCGGGTCGAGGCCTCGGTCATGGGCTTGCAGGCGGTCGTGGGCGGGCGGCGGATGCTCGACCTGGCCGGCGAGGTTCTGGCGATCGCCCGCGAAGGGCTGCGCGCGCGCGCCATGCCCGGCGCCGGCGGCATGGTGCCGGACGAGCGGCACTTCCTGCATGCGCTGGAAGATTCGGTGACCGACGGCAAGGTTCCGGCGGATGAGCTGCTGGAGCGCTATCACGGTGCCTGGGGCGGCGACCTGAGCCGGATCTACGAAGAATTCTCTTACTGAACCGGGGCAAGGGTGGGTGATTGACCCACCCTCCATGTCCGGCGGATCAGGCCGGGCTGGCCGCGGCCATGGCCACCGCGTCGCCTGACGGCATAACCGGAGCGGCGGCGGGGATATCCCTGGCGGCGGGTTTCGGCGCCAGCACGTCGCGCAGCGTGGCGATGGCCTGGGTAAAGCCCAGCCCCAATGCCAGCGCGGCGAAGCCCAGCGGCAGCAATGCGGTCAGCACGGTCTCGGTGCCGAGGAAGGGCAGTGCGGCCCCGACCAGCAGCACCACACCGGCGCCGATGGCGGCATAGCCGGTGGCGATCGACAGCGCCGCGGTGCGCGCGGCCGGGCCGCCATCGGGGCAATCCGACATCAACGCGCCGACCTTGAGGATCATGAAGCTGAGCAGGGCCAGCGCGGCGAAGGCACCGGCGAGATAGAGAAGGGCGGAGGGGATCATGATATGTCCTTTCGTCTTGGGGTCAGGCGTGGGTGAAGTGAGGGTCGCGTCATGCCGGGCGTTTCGCGGGGCGCTCGGCGAAGCCGTTATTGAGCCGGGCGAAGATGCCGCCCCAGATCGCGGCCACGGGCGTGCCGAATATCAGGAAGATGCCGGCCATGTCGTCCAGCTCCCGGTTCTGGGCGAGCCGGGCATAGGCCAGCACGGCACCGAAGACGATCAGGTTGACGATGGCGCCGGCGCCGACGCCGGTCCATCCGGTGATCGGCCCGCGCCCCAGCCGCCACAGCATGAAGAGCCCGGCCAGCGGCAGATAGAAGGGCAGGCCGAAGGGCAGCGCGAAGACCGGGATCAGCAGCCAGAAGAACAGGGCCGATCCGACGAAGGGCGCCAGGATCAGCGCGCCGAAGAAGGCGGGCATGTGAACCCGCCGGGCGGGCCAGAGGGTATGGGCGCCGGTCATCGCCGCACCCTCCGGCCCGGGCCGGCAAAGAGCCGCGCGCGGGCTCGCCGGAACCCCAGGAACCGGTCGAGAAGGCCGGGGCAGGGGCGGGCGGTGAATGCTGTGTTTGCAGTTATTTCTGTCATGAGAGAAACTCCCGGTTAAAATTTTTTACGACCCGGACCCCTTGGGCAGGAAGCGGGCGATCCTGGCGCCCAGTTTCAGCAGGGTCATCTGGGTGCCGCGCGGCAGGCGGGCCATTTCGCCATACCAGTCGTCGAACATCTGCATGGTCTCCAGCGTCTCGGCGAAGCGGGCCTTGATCGCGGGCGGCGTGCCGTCGGTTTCGGCCTCTTCGGCCACGGCGCGCAGGGCGGCCAGGGTGGGGGCGTATTCGCGCTCGCGCCGGCCTTCGACCACGGTGTTCACCAGATCGAACATGTCGCGGACCGAGGTGAAGTGATCGCGCCGGTCGCCCAGCTGGCGCGAGGGTTTCACCAGCTTCCAGCCCTGCAATTCCTTCAGCGCGGTCGAGACGTTCGAACGCGCCAGGCTGAGCGTGTCGCAAATCTCGTCCGCCGTCATCGGCTCGGGCGCGATATGCAGCAGCGCGTGGATCTGCGCGACCGAACGGTTGACCCCCCATTTGGCGCCCATTTCCCCCCAGTGGAGGATGAAGTTCTGCATGGCGGGGGTCAGGTGCATGGGTGAGTCGCTTTTAATTTCTGTAAAGACAGAAATAACAGAATGATCCGCAATTTGCAAGCGCGGATGGTGCGTTGAAAACGCACCCTACGGGACCGTGGACGAAGGAGGGCGGTGAAGCGGGGGGTCGGCACCCACCCTGCGGGGGCTATTTGCGGCCGATCCTCGGTTCCGTGCCGGCCTTGATCCGCTCGATATTGGCCTTGTGGCGCCAGACGATCAGCACGGTCAGGATCGTGGCCAGCACCATCACCTCGCCGCGCCCCGCCAGCAGCGCCCAAAGCGGCGAGGCGGCGGCGGCGATCAGCGCCGAGAGCGACGAGAGGCGCGACAGGATGGCGGTGAAGATCCAGGTGCCGCAGCAGGCCAGCCCCACGGGCCAGGCGATGGCCAGCATGATCCCAAGGAAGGTGGCCACGCCCTTGCCGCCCTTGAAGCCCAGCCAGACCGGGAAGCAATGGCCCAGAAAGGCCGCCAGCCCGGCGACCTGGGCCGCGCTTTCGCCGCCCAGCCAGCGCGCCAGCAGGACGGCGACGGCGCCCTTGGCCGCGTCCAGGATCAGGGTCAGCGCGGCGGCTTTCTTGGACCCTGTGCGCAACACGTTGGTGGCGCCGATATTGCCCGATCCGATCTGGCGCAGGTCGCCCAGCCCCATCGCCCGCGACAGCACCAGGCCGAACGGGATCGAGCCCAGAAGATAGCCCAGCACCGCCCAGAGGGCGAGGGTGGCATATGTGACCTCGGGGTCGGACATCAGCCGTAAACCTTTTTGCCGCCAACGAATGTGGCCAGCACCTTACCCTGCATCCGCGCCCCGTCAAACGGCGTATTCTTGGATTTCGAGTTGAGTTTGAACCGGTCCAGCACGAAGGGCGCGTCGGGATCGAACAGCACCAGATCGGCCGGCGCCCCCGCGGCCAACCGCCCGGCGGCCAGGCCCAGCCGCCGCGCCGGGTTCAGCGCGATGGCGCGGAACAACTGCGGCAGGGTGATCTGATCGGCATGGAACAGCCTGAGCGCCGCCGGCAGGAAGGTTTCCAGCGCGACCGCGCCGCTGGCGGCCTCCTCGAAGGGCAGGCGCTTCGATTCCTCGTCCTGCGGCGTGTGCATCGACGAGACGATGTCGATCAGCCCCGATACCACGGCCTCGACCGTGGCCATCCGGTCGGCCTCGGACCTGAGCGGCGGCTTGACCTTGAAGAAGGTGCGATAGTCCGAGACGTCCATCTCGTTCAGGGTCAGGTGGTGGATCGAGGTGCCGGCGGTGATGTCGAGCCCGTTGCGCTTGGCCCGCTCCAGCGCCGGCAGGGCGCGGGCCGTGGTGATCTGGTCGGCGTGATAGCGCGCCCCGGTCATTTCCAGAAGCGCGATGTCGCGGTCGAGCGCCATCCGCTCGGCCATCGACGACACAGCCGACAGCCCGCGCAGCGAGGCGAACTTGCCGCTGGTCGCGGCGGCGCCCTTCGACAGGATCGGCTCCTGCACATGGGCGATGACCAGCGCGCCCAAGGAACGGGCATAGCTCAGAGCGCGGGTGAAGACCTTGGTGTCGGCGACCACCCGGTCGCAATCGGTGAAGGCCACGGCGCCGGCGTCGAGCAGGAAGCCGATCTCGGTCATCTCGCGGCCCTCGCGGCCCTTGGTCAGCGCCGCCATCGGCAGCACGTTGACCGGCGCGGCCTCACCCGCGCGGCGGCGGATGAATTCCAGCGCCTCGGGGGTGTCGATGGCGGGCAATGTGTCGGGGCGGGTGACCATGGTGGTGACCCCGCCCGCCGCCGCCGCCCGCCCGGCCGAGCGATAGCTTTCCTTGTGCCGCTCGCCCGGCTCGGCCACCTTGACGCCGATATCGACGATGCCGGGGGCCAGGCACTTGCCGCCGCAGTCGATGACCTCGTCGGCGGCGGGCGGCTCGCCCGGCCCTGACGCGCCGGTCTCGCTTATGATCGCGCCGTCGAGCAGGACCCAGCCCAGGCTGTCGGTCTGCGCCTCGGGGTCGATCAGACGGGCATTGGTCAGGAGGGTGGTCATGCGGTTTGCCCTTTCTGGATGTCGCTGATCAGGCGGTGGACCTTGCGTGCCCCGGCGATGCGCTTGAAGCCGATCGGCACGGTATAGCTGCGGCGGTTGCCGCGCCGGGTTTCGCTGGCAAACCACAGCGTGCCGGGATCGGCCCCGTCATATTCCAGCGCGGTATCGGCGGCGATGACATAGGATTTCAACCGCTTGCCCTGCCAGGGCAGTTCGGTTGCGATGAAGGCCCGTCGGTTCGTCAGCGTATACCAGGTGAAACGCCGCGCCACGGCCCGTGTCAGGGCATAGCCGCCCGCCATATGCAGCCCGGCGCCGACGAAGATCAGCCCGAAGAGCGGAAAGAGGTTGCGGAAGAACCAGGGCGCGTGGCCGTCGCGGGTCATGGAAAAGGCCATCGAGGTCCAGAACACCGCGAAGGCTGTCATGAAGACCCCCATGGCGATCTGCGCCGGCCGGACCGGGCGCAGCGTGATCCCCGGCTCGGGCCGGCCCTGCCAGAGGATCGTCTCGCCCGCGTCCAGCAGGTCCTCCCAGCCCGGGGGCGGGGGCGCGGGGCGCGCGCTCATGGCCGGCCCCCGGCGCGGACGCGCTCGATCAGGGCGCGGGTGGCGCGGCCATCGGGCTGATACTTGATCAGGTGCTTGCCCCCCGACAGGGTCACGACCTGCACCGCCGACATCAGCGTGTTGATCTCCTTGATCTCGCGCAGCCCCAGCGCCCGGCCGCCGGGGCCCAGCAGGCGGCGGTCGGTCAGGTCCCAGCGGGTCTTCAGCTCTTCCGAGGCCATGTACCAGCCGCGAAGCGCGATGGCGGCCAACCCGCCGATGGCGCCGGTCCAGACATGCGGGTTGCCCATCGCCCAGAGGATGACCATGCCGGCGGCCATGGCGATGGCGGCCATCACCGCGTGATCGCGCAGATAGGTGGCGCGGTCGGGGCTCAGGCTGGCCAGCACCGTCTCGCCCTCGTGCAGCGGCGCGCTGGGCGTCAGTTCATAGCGCAGGTCGCTCATGCCGTGCCGCCCCCCGGCGCGGCGGCGGCGGCGCGGGCGGCCGCGATCCGGGCCTGGATGTCGCGCGGCCGGGCGACGAAGCGCATCGCGGTCGAGGTGCCGCCCTCGAAGCCCAGCCGCAGCGCCCACCAGAACCACGGCTCGGTCCATTCGACCGCGCGCAGCGGCACGGCGGCATTGTCCTCGGGCGCGCCGGCTTTCTCATAGATCAGGCGGTGGGTGGTCAGGTGCCAGGCCTCGTCCCGGACCCGGAACCATGTCAGGTGGTCGTCGAACAGGAAGACGAACAGCACGGTCAGCACCGGCACCGCCACCAGCCATTGCCTGAGGTCGAGATAGCCCAGCGACGACAGCGCCAGCGCGGTGGCGAAGCTCAGCAGAACCGAGCGCTGGGCGAAAAGCGTGAAATTCGGCCGCCAGCTGGCCAGAAGCTGTTCGTCGCTGGCCAGCGGCGTCGCGATCCGGCGGGGGGAGGGGGCGGGTTTCTTCATCGGGTCATGCCAGCGCCTTGATACGGTCGTGGAAGACCCGGTGCAGATCGTTCAGTCTCTCATAGAGCCAGGCGTGCTGCTGTTTCCAGGCCTCAGGGTCGGTCGGGTCCTGATCGGGCTGGGTGAGGCGGATCGCCTGCTGGGTGCCGCGCAACTCGTCCCAGTCGAGGACATAGCCCAGTTCGGCCTCGATCTCGGCGCGTTGGTCGAGGAGGGACAGGCGCGCTTCCGGGGCTTGCGAGCCGTAGAGGGTCAACTCGGCACGGATCCATTTCGCCTGGCTGTTGACCGAGCCCGTAAGCCCGATATTGGCCCGCCCGATAGCGAAAGTGGTCCAGGTCTGCGGTAGCGGCTTGCGCGGACGCAGTCGCGCGTTGTCGGTCAGATCGTTCATGTCTTGTAGATAGTCGCGGAAGGCGCCCCAATAGCGCAGATAAGTCTTCTGCAAGTCGCTCAACTCGCCGCCCTGGGCGTCGCTGCGGCGGGCGGTCTCGGTCAGCCGCGCCCAATCGTCGGGCTTGACCACCACGTTGAAGCGCGGCGCGATCGGGCTTTGGTCGATCCGCCACAGTTCCAGCTCGACGGCAAAGAAGGCATGGCCCTCGCCGGTGATCGAATTCAGCCAGGTCAGGGCGGTGCGGTGCTCTTCGCGCAGGTGTTCGCAGATCAGCACCACGGTAGCCGCCTTCAGCCCGCTGGCATAGGTCAGAAGCTTGCCGAAATGGTCGTGGTCGGAACGGCCATACTGGTTCTCGATAAGCACCGTGGCCTCGCCGGCCTGGGTGGTATCGAGCGCGACGATATCGGCGAAATAGGCGCCGACCGAAACCTCGGTGTCCTTTAGGCTGAGCCCTCGGCCCGAAACCCAGTGCCTCGCTCAGAAGGTCGAGATGGCCAGCCAGCCAGGGGGTGAAATCGCGCGCCTCGTTGGGCCAGGTGGCCCGGATGTCGCGGATGCGGTGAAACTGGCCCAGCGCTGCGGTCATACCATCACCCCGGCGCGCGCCTCGCGGGCGGCGCGCTGGTTGCGGGCCAGCAGGTCCATCGCCGCCATGCGCACGGCGACGCCCATCTCGACCTGCTCCTGGATGACCGAACGGTTGATGTCGTCGGCGATCTCGCCGTCGATCTCGACACCGCGGTTCATCGGCCCGGGGTGCATGACGATGGCGTCGGGCGCGGCGCAGGCCAGCTTTTCGGCGTCGAGCCCGTAGCGGTGGTAATATTCCCGCTCGGACGGGATGAAGCCGCCGTCCATACGCTCCTTCTGCAGCCGCAGCATCATCACCACGTCGACACCGGCGAGACCCTCGCGCATGTCGTCATAGACCTCGACCCCGAACTCGGCGATGCCCGAGGGCATCAGCGTCGGCGGGCCGACCAGGCGGATGCGGTTCTCCATCTTGCCCAGCAGAAGGATGTTCGAGCGCGCCACGCGGCTGTGGGCGATGTCGCCGCAGATCGCGATGTTCAGCCGCTCCAGGCGCCCTTTCGAGCGGCGGATGGTCAGCGCATCGAGCAGCGCCTGGGTCGGATGCTCGTGCCGGCCGTCGCCGGCGTTCAGCACCGCGCAGTTGACCTTCTGCGACAGAAGGTCGACCGCGCCGGAATGCGGATGGCGCACGACCAGAAGGTCGGGATGCATGGCGTTCAGCGTCAGCGCGGTGTCGATCAGCGTCTCGCCCTTCTTGATCGAGCTGGCCTGCATCGCCATGTTCATCACATCCGCGCCCAGCCGCTTGCCGGCCAGTTCGAAACTGGCCTGGGTGCGGGTCGAGTTCTCGAAGAACATGTTGATCTGGGTCAGGCCCGCCAGCGCCTCGGAATGCTTGTTGCCGGATCGGTTGAGGGCGACATACTGATCCGACAGGTCGAGCAGCGTGGTGATGTCGGACGGCGAAAGCGGTTCGATCCCCAGAAGATGCCGATGCGCAAAACCTGGTGCAAAGCTCATCGCAATCTCTCCCGTTTCCGCTTTGTCGGCGGTTATAGGAAGGGGGCGGGGCGGAGTCTAGCCGCCGCCGCGCCTCAAGCCGCGCTCCCCGTCGCCGCGGCGCCCGGGTGTCGGCGGGCGCTTTCCCACCCACCCCGCGCGGCTTGAGGCGCGCCGTCGGTGCGGGGCGGTGGGGAGGGGGCTCGGTGGAATGCGGGGAAGGTGCGTTTCAGCGACGAAGAAGGGCGGACTGTACTCCAGGGCGGGCGGCGGCATGGCTCGCTCCGGAACGCGTCAATCCCCGACAGAGATGCCGGCACAGCGTCAGACGGGGGCGTAACGCCTGCCTCGGGTCCCCGCCGCGCGTCAGCGCGGCGCTCCCCCTTCGTCGGGGCCGAGCGAAGCGAGGCCCCGTGGCGACGCCGTCAGGCGGCGCAATCGCCGCCAGGCGAAATCGCCGGTTCAGGCCGGGGCCGGGCTGCGATAGGCTGGGGCCGAGATGGAATCGGCATTGTCATATCACGCCGCGCTCGACGCGCTGGCCTGGCAGATCGAACTGGGCGCCGACGAGGCGATCGGCGATCGGCCGGTCGACCGTTACGAACTGCCCCAGAGCCCGCCCGCGGCGAAACCCGCGCCCGAGCGGCCGCCCCTGCCGGCGCCGGCGCTCTCGCTGGCCGCTCCGGCCCCTTCGGCGGCACCGGCGGTCGATCCGGTCGCCGTGGCGCGCCAGGCGGCCTCGGCGGCGGGCAGCCTCGATGCGTTGCGGGCGGCGATGGCGGCCTTCGATCAGTGCGAGCTGAAGCGCGGGGCGCGGCAATTGGTCTTCGCCGATGGCCAGGCCGGCGCGCGGCTGATGATCGTGGGCGAGGCGCCGGGCCGCGACGAGGACCTGCAGGGCAAGCCCTTCGTCGGCCGCGCCGGGCAGCTTCTGGACCGGATGCTGGCCGCCATCGGCCGTGGCCGCGCGGATGCGGCCGCGCCGGTCTATATCGCCAATGTCATCCCCTGGCGGCCGCCGCAGAACCGCGATCCCAGCCCCGAGGAGATCGCCATGATGCTGCCCTTCCTCGAGCGTCATATCGAACTGGCCGAGCCCGAGGTTCTGATCCTGATGGGCAATATCAGCTGTCAGGCGGCGCTGGGCCGGCGCGGCATCACCCGGCTGCGCGGCCAGTGGGTGCAGGCCTTCGGCCGCCCCGCCCTGCCGATGTTCCACCCCGCCTATCTGCTGCGCACCCCCGCCGCCAAGCGCGAAAGCTGGGCCGATCTGCTCGAAGTCAGGGCGCGGCTGGGGGGCGGGGCGTGAGGCCCTTCCGATCTGGCTGGCGCTCGTCCCGGCCGGGCCGGCGGCGGCGTTCGACAACGACTATGCGGCGCTCTTCGCGGCGCATGAGGCCGAGGTGCTTCAGGCCGCGCCCGGCCTGCGGCGGCTGGAACTGCCGGGGCCGGTGGTGGTCGAGGAGAGGCGGCAGGGCGATGGCAGCCTGCGCTATTCCGGCACCGACCTGTCGGGGCGGATGGCGGCGGCTGCGGCATGCGGCTCTCCTCGACATGGTGGTCGAGACCGGGCTCTGCCCCGGCATGATCGACCCCGAAGCGCGCAGGGTGCTGGACGCCGAACTGCGCGAGGTGGCGGGCTTCGTCGCCGCCAACGCCTTTCCGCCGCTGCCCGAGGCCGAGATACGGCCGCGCCTGATCGAGCTGATCCGCCAGCGGACCGCGCGGTTTCAGGCCGCCGCCCCGGGCTGCGATCCCTCCGACAGCGGTCGGCAGGACGCGGCCGAAATCGCCCGCAACCTGGCCCGGCCGGGCGGGCAGGCGGCGGTGCAGCGAATGATCGGCCTGCCGCGCCTGCCGGTGGAAAACGACTGTCCGCAGGGAAGCACATGAACCTTCTGGCCTTTTCCGACCTCCACGCCAGCCGCAAGCAGGCGGCCCTGCTGGTCGAGGCAGCGGCCAAGGCCGATCTGGTGATCGGTGCCGGCGATTTCTGCAACATGCGCCAGGGCCTGCCCGAAGCGCTGGCGCTGCTTCGGGGCATCGCCGCGCCGATGGTCCTGGTGCCGGGCAATGCCGAAAGCGCCGAGGAACTGCGCGCGGCGGCGGGCCCCGGCGTCACCGTGCTGCACGGCGCGGGCACCGAGGTGGCGGGCATCCGGCTCTTCGGCCTCGGCTATGGCGTGCCGCCGACCCCCTTCGGCGCCTGGTCCTGCGATCTGTCCGAGGCCGAGGCCGAGGCGATGCTGGCGCCTTGCGACACCGCCGATATCCTGATCACCCATTCGCCGCCCAAGGGCATCGCCGACCGGACCTCGACCGGCCTCTCGGTCGGCTCGACCGCGATCCGCGCGGCCATCGACCGCATCCAGCCGGGGCTGGCGCTTTGCGGCCATATCCACGACAGTTGGGGCCAGGAGGGGCAACTGGGCGCGACCCGCGTCGTCAACCTCGGCCCCTTCGCCAATTGGTTCGAACTGTGAGGGCACCATGAGCCGGATCGACGACAGCAAGGAATTCATCCCCGTCCGCATCGCCGTGCTGACGGTCAGCGACACCCGCAGCCTGGCCGAGGACCGCTCGGGCGACACGCTGGTGGCGCGGATCGAGGGTGCCGGCCACATCCTGGCCCATCGCGCGATCGTGCAGGACGAGCGCGCCGAGATCGCGGCGCAGCTGCGCGCCTGGGTGGCCGACGCGGGCGTCGATGTCATTCTCTCGACCGGCGGCACCGGCCTCACGGGGCGCGACGTGACCGTCGAAGCGCATCGCGACGTCTATGAGAAGGAAATCGAGGCCTTCGCCACCGTCTTCACCATCGTCTCGATGCAGAAGATCGGCACCAGCGCCGTGCAGAGCCGCGCCACCGGCGGCGTCGCGGGCGGCACATACCTTTTCGCGCTGCCGGGCAGCCCCGGCGCCTGCAAGGACGCCTGGGACGAGATCCTCGCGCCGCAATTCGACTATCGCCACCGGCCCTGCAACTTCGTCGAGATCATGCCGCGGCTCGACGAGCATCTGAGGCGCAAGTGAGCGGTTTCGCCGATATCGGCCCGATCCCGGACAAGGTGATCTGGCAGGGCGCCACCGTGCTGGCGCGCGATGCCGAAGGCCGGGTGCTGATGCAGCTGCGCGACGACCATGCCGGCGTGGCGGCGCCGGGGCAATGGTGCCTGTTCGGTGGCGCGGTCGAGCCGGGCGAAAGCCTGGACCAGGCCGCGCGGCGCGAGTTCCATGAAGAAACCGGCATCGACATCGCGGGCCACCGGCTCGACCCGCTGGCCCGTTTCGGCTCGGCGGCGCTGAAGGGCGGCGTGGTGCATGTCTTCGTGCTGAGGCGGCCCGTCAGGGCCGACGAAGTGACGCTGGGCGAAGGCGCGGGCTTTGCCTTCCTGACCCGGGCGCAGGTCGAACGCTTCGATCTGATCGCCAATTTCCGCAGCGCGCTGCAGGGCCTCGAAGATTTCTGAAACCTGCCGCGACGGAAGCGGCCGGCTGCGGCGTTTAACCCTCGAGGCTTCAAAAATCTTGCGGCTGCGCTAGATTATTCTATCGGTTTAGCAAGGTTTTGCCCGGGGCTCGCCCGGGCGCGCGACAAAGGACCCGACCATGCGCTTTCTTCGTCAGAGCCTGACCGGCCTGTTCCTTCTGTCCCTGACCCTGGGGATTCTGGCCTATGCCGGGGTGACGCTGAAACAGGCGGTCGAGGCGCGGATGGCGCGGCAGGCGCGGCCGCCGCAGGCGCAGGAACGGGTCTTCGCCGTCAATCTGGTGCGCGCGGTCGAGGCCGAGGTGGCGCCCGTCCTGACCGCCTATGGCGAGGTCCAGAGCCGCCGCACGCTCGACCTGCGCGCCGCCGTGGGCGGCGAGGTGGTGAAACTGTCGCCCGCCTTCGTCGAAGGCGGACGGGTGCAGGCCGGGGCGCTGCTTCTCAAGGTCGATCCGGCGGATGCGCAGGCCGCGCTCGACCGCGCCGAAAGCGATGTCAGCGATGCCGCCGCCGAGGTCCGCGATGCCGCCCGGGCGCTCGACCTGGCGCGCGACGAACTGACGGCGGCCGAGGATCAGACCGTCCTGCGCGAACGTGCCTTCGAACGCGCCCAGAACCTGCGGGCGCGCGGCGCCGGCACCGACGCGACGGTCGAGACCGCCGAGCTGGCGGTCAGCGCCGCCCGCGCCGCGGTGCTGTCGCGGCGTCAGGCCATCGCCCGTGCCGAGGCCCGCGTCGATCAGGCCGCGACCCGCCAGACGCGGGCGAAGATCGCCCGGGACGAGGCGGCGCGAACCCTGTCCGAGACCGAGCTGCGCGCCGCCTTCGCCGGCACCCTGGCCGATGTCGCGGTGGCCGAGGGCCGGCTCCTTTCGGCGGGCGAGAAGCTGGCGCAGCTGATCGACGAGGACGCGCTCGACGTGGCCTTCCGGCTGTCCACCCGCGATTATGCCAACCTGCTCGATGGCGATGGCCGGCTCGAACCCGCGCCGATGCGCGCCCGGCTCGATCTGGCGGGGGCCGACCTGGTGGCCCAGGGCTATATCGCCCGCGACAGCGCCGCCGTGGGCGACGGCCTGACCGGGCGGCTGGTCTTTGCCGCGCTCGATCAGGCGCGCGGGTTGAAGCCCGGCGATTTCGTCACCGTCGAGATCGACGAGGCGCCGCTGCGGGACGTGATCGTGCTGCCCGCCGGCGCGCTGGGCTCCGACGGCACGGTGCTGGCGCTGGGCGCGGACGACCGGCTCGAGACGGTCGCGGTCGAGCTGCTGCGCCGGCAGGGCGACGATATCCTGCTGCGCGCCCCCGATCTGGCCGGGCGCGAGGTGGTGCGCGCCCGCACCCCGCTTCTGGGCGCCGGCATCAAGGTCAGGCCGCTGCGGGTCGAGACCGGCGAAGTGGTGCAGGCCGAGGAACCCGAACGGATCGACCTCAGCCCCGAACGCCGGGCGCGGCTGAAGGCCTTCGTCGAGGCCAGCGAGCGGATGCCGGCCGATGTGAAGACCCGCCTGCTGAGCGAGCTGGAACAGCCCCAGGTGCGGGCGCAGATGGTGGCGCGGCTGGAAGCGCGGATGGGGGGCTGAGCGTGACGAACCCCCGTCCCGACGCGGCCCCGATGCGGAGCCCGACATGAGCCCCCGGCCGCCGCGCACGCTGCTGTCGTATTTCGCCCGTCACGCGACGGCGGCGAACCTGCTGCTGGTCGTGCTGCTGGTCGCCGGCCTGGCGGCGCTGCCCCGGATGCGGGCCCAGTTCTTCCCTGACGTGGTGGTCGACACCGTCAGCGTCAGCGTCACCTGGGAAGGCGCCGGGGCCGAGGACGTCGATGCCGCCATCGTGCAGGTGCTGGAACCGGCGCTGCTGTCGGTCGAGGGTGTGGAAAGCTCCTCCGCGACCTCGACCGAGGGGCGCGCCGGGATCAGCCTCGAATTCGAGCCGAGCTACGACATGGCCCGCGCCGCCGACGATGTGCAGGCCGCCGTCGACGCCGTCACCACCCTGCCGGAAGAGGCCGACGAGCCCGAGGTGACGCGCGGCGCCTGGCGCGACCGGGTGACCGATGTGGTGATCACCGGCCCGGTCTCGCCCGGTCAGCTGGGGCTTTTCGCCGATGAATTCGTCACCCGGCTGTTCGCCGCCGGCGTGACCCGCGCCACCATCCGCGGCGTCGCCGCGCCGCGCACCGTGGTCGAGGTGCCCTCGGTCAATCTCATCGCCCATGACATCAGCTTCGCCCAGATCGCCGCCGCCATCGCCGAAGAGGTCGATGCCGACCCGGCCGGCGATGTCGAGGGCGCCAATGCCCGCGTCCGCACCGGGGTCGAGAAACGCGCGCCGGATCAGATCGAGGCGGTGGTGCTCAGGGTCAATCCCGACGGTTCCAAGCTGACGGTGGGCGATGTGGCCCGTATCCGGGTCGAGGGCACGGCCCGCAACCGCTCGTATTTCGTCGGGCCCGACCCGGCGATCTCGGTCCGGGTCGACCGCTCGGCCCAGGGCGATGCCATCGACATGCAGCATACGGTCGAAAAGGTGGCCGCGACCCTGCAGGCGACCCTGCCCGCCGGCGTCAGCGTCGATCTGATCCGCACCCGGGCCGAGGCGATCACCGACCGCCTGAACATCCTGATCGACAATGGCGCGGTCGGGCTGGTGCTGGTGGTGCTGCTGCTCTTCCTGTTCCTGAACGCCCGCACGGCGCTCTGGGTCGCGGCGGGGATTCCGGTCTCGATGCTGGCGGCGATCGCGATGATGTATGCCTTCGGGCTGACCCTGAACATGGTGTCGCTCTTCGCGCTGATCATCACCACCGGCATCATCGTCGACGATGCCATCGTGGTCGGCGAACATGCCGATGCCCGGGTCCGCAAGCTGGGCGAGAAGCCCCTGCAAGCGGCCGAGAACGCCGCCAACCGCATGGCCCTGCCGGTGTTTTCGGCCACGCTGACCACGCTGATCGCCTTCTTCGCCCTGACCGCCGTCGGCGGCCGCATGGGCGACATGATCAAGGATATCCCCTTCACCGTCATCGTCGTGCTGACCGCCAGCCTGATCGAATGCTTCCTGATCCTGCCCAACCACATGGCGCATTCGCTGCACCGTTCGGGGCTGAAGGACCACTGGTACGACTGGCCGTCGCGCAAGGTCAATCGCGGCTTCGTCTGGCTGCGCGACCGGCTCTTCCGGCGCTTCATCGCCGCCGTGGTGCGGCTGCGCTATCCGGTGCTGGCCGGGGCCACGGCGCTGTTGCTGGCGCAGGTGGGCCTCTTCCTGCGTGGCGACGTGCAATGGCGGTTCTTCAACTCGCCCGAACAGGGCAGCGTCACTGGCAACTGGGCGATGGTCCCCGGCGCCACCCGCGACGACACCCTGGCCATGCTGCGCGAGATGCAGCGCGCGACCGATGCGGTGGCGGCGCAATACGCCGCCGAAAACGGTGGCGTGAACCCGGTCGATTACGCCGTGGCCGAGATCGGCGGCAATTCCGGCCGCACCCTGCCCGGGGCCGACACCAAGGATGCCGACCTTCTGGGCGGCATCGCGATCGAGCTGATCGACGCCGACGACCGGCCCTATTCCAGCTTCGCCTTCGTCGCCCGCCTGCAGGACGAGGTGCGCCAGCATCCGATGGTCGAAACCCTCAGCTTCCGCGGCTGGCGCTCGGGGCCGGGGGGCGATGCGCTCGACGTGCAGTTCTATGGCGCCGACGCGGCCACGCTGAAGGCGGCGGCGCAGGCGCTGAAGACGCGGCTCGGCCGCTACCCCGAGGTCAGCGCGGTCGAGGACGACCTGGCCTATGACAAGGACGAGCTGATCCTCGAACTGACGCCGCAGGGCCGCGCCCTGGGCTTCACCATCGACGGGCTGGGCCGGGTGCTGCGGCACCGCCTGAACGGGCTCGAGGCGGCGACCTATCCCGAGGGGCCGCGCAGCGCCGAGATCCGCATCGAGCTGCCGAAATCCGAACAGACGGCGGATTTCCTCAGCCGCCAGCAGATGCGCACCGCCTCGGGCGGCTATGTGCCGCTGGCCGATATCGTCAGCGTCGCCTCGCGCGCCGGCTTCTCGACCGTCAAGCGCGAGAACGGCATCCGCACCGTTTCCGTCACCGGCGACATCTCGGAAGACGACCCGGCCCGCGCCGAAGAGATCATGCAGGCGCTGCAGCAGACCATCCTGCCCGAGATCGCCCAGAGCCATCAGGTCGAATGGCAGCTTTCGGGCCTGGCCGAGCAGGAGAACGAATTCCTGAACGACGCGCTTCTGGGGCTGATCCTGTGCCTGGTCGGCATCTATCTGGTGCTGGCCTGGGTGTTCTCCAGCTGGACCCGGCCGATGGTGGTGATGGCGATCATTCCCTTCGGCCTGGTCGGCGCGGTCTGGGGCCATTACATCTGGGATGTGCCGCTGTCGATGTTCACCGTGGTCGGGCTTCTGGGCATGACCGGGATCATCATCAACGATTCGATCGTGCTGGTGACGACGATCGACGAATATGCCAGCGAGCGCGGGCTGGTGCCCTCGATCGTCGATGGCGCGGCCGACCGGCTGCGCGCCGTCTTCCTGACCACCGCCACCACGGTGATCGGCCTGGCGCCGCTGCTCTACGAGAACTCTCAGCAGGCGCAATTCCTCAAGCCGACGGTGATCACGCTGGTCTATGGCCTGGGCTTCGGCATGGTGCTGGTGCTGATGGTGGTGCCGGCGCTGATGGCGGTTCAGGCCGACCTGCACCGCCAGATCGCCGCCTTCCGCCACGCCCTGCGCGCGCCGCGCCGGGCCGGGGCGGTGCGGGCGCTGGCCCTCTTCGGCGCGCTGGCGGTGCTGGCCTGGCTGGGCGCGACGCTGGGCGCGGTCGCTTGGGACGGGCAGCTCTGGCCGGCGCTGGCGGGGCTGCTGCCGGCGGGGCTGACCGGGCGGATGGCGCCGCTGCCGCTGGCGCTGGGGCTCTACCTGGCCGGGGTCGCGGTGCTGATCCTGGCGCTGTTCCTCGCGGCGGCGGGCGCGCGGCTGGCCCGGCGGCGGGGATAGGCCGAACCCTCCGTCCCGGGCCGGTC
Source organism: Paracoccaceae bacterium (assembly GCA_041397165.1). Classification (GTDB taxonomy): domain Bacteria; phylum Pseudomonadota; class Alphaproteobacteria; order Rhodobacterales; family Rhodobacteraceae; genus JAWKXE01. The sequence goes on from JAWKXE010000018.1 coordinate 72,409, forward strand.
GGGGCTGGACCCGGCCTTGCCGGATCGGCTAGGGTCGGGCGACGATCCGGGGGGAGCCTTGTTCTTGTCACAGCCTGTTCCGAAACCGGCCGCCCTGGCCGCGGCCCTTGCCTTGGCCGGCGTCCTGGCGGGCTGCGCCGCCGATCCGCTGGCCGATGTGCCGCGGCTCAGCGATGTCGCCCTGTCGGAACCGGCCCCGGTGGTCGAGGCGGTGGCCGCCCCGGAAGAGACCAGCGACAAGACCGGCTTCTTCCAGCGCCTGATGCGCAAACGCGAAGTGGCGCCGCCCTCGGCGGAGCCGGCAACGGATGCGACCCCGGACGACAAGACGGGCGAGGCGGTGGCCGAAGCGCCCGATGCGCGGCCCGCACCCGATCCGGCCCCCGCGCACGAGGCAACCGCCACCCCGGCGGCCCCGGCGGCCCCGGAACGGCGCGGGCTCTTCGGGCTGTTCGGCAAGCGTCCGCCCGACGCCGCCGCCGAGACAGGCGCCCTTGCCGAAAGCGCCGTGGCCACGCCCGCCGACATCGCGGCGCCCGAGCCCGCCGCCTTGCCCCGGCCCGAGGCCCTCGAGACCCCCGAGACGCCCACGGCCAAGTCGGCGGAAGCGGCCCGCCCCGGGCTCTTCAGCCGCCGCACGGCCGCCGCCGCGCCCCGGCCCCGGCATGGCGGCCCGGCGCTGCGCGATGCCGCCCCGGGCGAGGTGCTGCCCTTCGGCGTGGTGGCCCGCGCCTGCCACATGAAGCGTGGCGAGATGGGCAAGGAAGTGGCGAAATACCCCGAGCGCGGCGCCAAATACCGCGTCTATGACAGCGCGCCCGGCAACCTGGGCCTGCACAGCTTCTATCTGACCGGCTTCGGCGACGGCTGCCCGCGCCAGGTGACCGCCGCGCTGGCGGTGTTCGGCACCCCCGGGATGTACGAGGCGCTGCGCTATGGTCTGCCGGCCAAGGCGCGCTCGAAGAAGCCCACCGACAAGGCCTATGAGACGGTGAAATCGCGGCTCTGCGGCGTGTCGCGCAGCCAACCCTGCGGCACGCGGATCGACCGGCTCGAGAAGCACACCGTGTTCCTCAGCCTCTATGACCGGTTCGAGGATGCCCGCGGCTGGACCAACCTGCTCTTGAGCGAGGGCGAGGTGATCGCGGCCGACCACGACGGCTGACGCGCGCGGGCCGCTCGTCCGTCCTGACGGACGGCCTCGCCCGGGGCGCGCGCGCGCGGCGCTCAGTAATGCGGCGGCCGTTCCTGGCCGGTGAAGATATGGCTGCCCTCACCGGCCTCGCGCTGGGCCTCGCGGTGCATCAGCATCTCGACCCGGCGCATCAGCGTCGCGATCTCGCCGGCCTGGCCCGCGACCACGCCGCTCAGCTCGTCGACGGTGCGTTCGAGATGGGCGATCTTCTCTTCCAGCTTTTCCATGCGCCGCTTGTCGCGCCAAGCCCCCCGCCGGTCAAGTGCGCGTTTGCACCGGCTTGCCCCGCAGGCGCCCATCCGCTAGACGCTGGCCGCGACGGATGACCCCAAGGACAGGACCGGCAGGACCATGGCCAACGAGAAGAAAGCCCCGCGCCCCAAGGCGGTGACGCCCAAGGGCTTCCGCGACTATTTCGGCTCGGAAGTGACCGAGCGCGCCGAAATGCTGCGCCAGATCGCCGGGGTCTATCACGCCTATGGCTTCGACGCGCTGGAATCCTCGGCCGTCGAGACGGTCGAGGCGCTGGGCAAGTTCCTGCCCGACGTCGACCGCCCCAACGAAGGCGTCTTCGCCTGGCAGGAAAGCGACGAGGACGGCACCTCGGGCGACTGGCTGGCGCTGCGCTATGACCTGACGGCGCCCTTGGCCCGGGTCTATGCCCAGCACCGCAACGATCTGCCCACGCCTTACCGGCGCTTCGCCATGGGCCCGGTCTGGCGCAACGAGAAGCCGGGGCCGGGGCGATTCCGTCAGTTCTATCAATGCGATGCCGATACGGTGGGCTCGGCCAGCCCGGCGGCGGATGCCGAGATTTGTATGATGCTTTGCGACGCCCTTGAGGCCGCAGGTATCGAACGAGGCGACTATGTGGTCCGTGTGAATAACCGCAAAGTTTTGAATGGTGTCCTTGAGGTCGCCGGTATCCCAGAAGATGATTTGAAAACTCGTGGCATTGTCTTGCGTGCTATCGACAAGCTGGACCGTCTTGGATTCCAAGGGGTTCTGGACCTGCTTCGTGATGGGCGAAAAGACGAAAGCGGCGATTTTACCGAAGGTGCAGGACTCTCTGCACAGCAAGCAGATCGAGTCATTAAGTTCTTCAATGCGAAGGATGAAGTCCTCGGTCACGCATTTCTAACGGGCGCCGGAGACCTTGAGCGGTCCGGCGATGAGATCGAACGCGACTTGCGGGCAATTGCGAGTTTTCCTCCGGATGGCTTTGACGAATCTCGAACAGCGGATCTCTACAACCGCCAGCTCTTGGGCTTTCTGGGCGCGCTGGCTGATGGTTCGAGCACTGGCCTGCAAGGCGTGCAAGAGTTGAAGGACATTGCCCTGATCTGCGCGGCCCAGGGCTATGGCCCCGACCGCATCGTCATCGACCCCAGCGTCGTGCGCGGCCTCGGCTATTACACCGGCCCGGTCTTCGAGGCCGAACTGACCTTCGAAATCCTCGACGAGAAGGGCCGCAAGCGGCAATTCGGCAGCGTTGCCGGCGGCGGGCGCTATGACGATCTGGTGAAACGCTTCACCGGCCAGGCCGTGCCCGCGACCGGCGTCTCGATCGGCGTCGACCGGTTGCTCGCCGCGCTGCGGGAAAAGGGCCGGATCGGCGCCCGGGCCCAAGGCCCCGTGGTCGTCACCGTGATGGACCGCGACCGCATGGCCGACTACCAGGCCATGGTGGGCGAACTGCGCCAGGCCGGCATCCGCGCCGAGGTCTACCTGGGCAACCCGAAGAACTTCGGCAACCAGCTGAAATATGCCGACAAGCGCGAAAGCCCCGCCGCCGTGATCGAGGGCGAGGACGAGAAGGCGCGCGGCGTCATCCAGATCAAGGACCTGATCCTGGGCGCGCAGATCGCGCAGAACGCCACGCTCGAGGAATGGAAGGAACGCCCCAGCCAGTTCGAGGTGCCGCGCGACCAGCTGGTCGCCAAGCTGCGCGAGATCCTGAACGGGCAGGCCGGCTGATGCCCCAGCGCGCCCAGATCCGGGCCGAGGCGGCACGGCTGCGCGGCCTCTTCGAGGCGGCCGGCGCCCAGCCGGTCGAGGCGGCGATCCTGCAACCGGCCGAGACGTTGCTCGACCTCTATGGCGAGGATATCCGCGGCCGCGCCTATGTGACCTCGGACGCTCTGCGCGGCGAGCAGATGCTGCGCCCCGATTTCACCGTGCCGGTGGTGCAGATGCATATGGCCATCGGCGCCGAACCCGCCCGCTATACCTATGCCGGCGAGGTCTTCCGCCGCCAGGAAGAGGACGACCGCCGCGCCAACGAATACGTTCAGGTGGGTTTCGAGCTGTTCGACCGCGCCAACCCGGCCGAGGCCGATGCCGAGGTCTTCGCCCGCATCCAGGCGGTGCTCGACGGCTTGCCGCTGCGCGCCTCGACCGGCGATATCGGCATCCTGACGGCGGCCGTCGCGGGGCTTCGGACCACCGCGCGGCGCAAGGCGGCCTTGATGCGCCATATCTGGCGGCCGCGCCGGTTCCGCGCGCTGATCGAGCGGTTCTCGGGGCGGGCACCGGTGCCGCCCTCGCGCGCCGCGCTGCTGGCCGATCCCGATCCGATGGCGGGGGCCGGCCCCGAGATCGGGCTGCGAAGCCGTGCCGAGGTGGAAGCGCGGATCGCGGCGCTGCGCGACGATGCGGCGGCGCCGCCGATCTCGGCCGCGCAGGTCGATCTGATGGACGCGATCCTGGCGGTGCGCGAAACCTTGCCCTTCGCGCTGGAACACCTGCGCGACATCGCCGTCGACCTGCCCGCCATCGCCCCGGCCGTCGCCCGGCTCGAGGCCCGGGCCGGGGCGCTCTCGGCGCGCGGCGTCGATGTCGCGGGCCTGGATTTCGAGGCCTCCTATGGCCGCACCCAGATGGAATATTACGACGGCTTCGTCTTCGGCTTCTATGCCGAGGGCCGGCCCGATCTGCCACCCGTCGCCACCGGCGGGCGCTATGACGCGCTGACCCGGCGGCTGGGCGCGCTGAGCGGCCATCCCGAACGCGAAATTCCCGCCGTCGGCGGCGTGGTCCGGCCCGAACTGATGCTGGCACTCGGGGGGGCGCGGCCATGACGATCAAGCTGGGCGTGCCCTCGAAGGGGCGGCTGATGGAGAAGACCTTCGACTGGTTCGGCGAACGCGGCGTGACGCTGTCGCGGACCGGGTCCGACCGCGAATATGCCGGCGCGGTCGAGGGCGCGACGGGCGTCGAACTGGTGCTTCTGTCCGCGGGCGAGATCCCGCGCGAACTGGCCGCCGGGCGCATTCACCTCGGCGTCACCGGCACCGATCTGGTGCGCGAGAAGCTGGGCGGCTGGGAACGCCTGGTCGAGGAGCTGGCGCCGCTGGGCTTCGGTCATGCCGATCTGGTGATCGCGGTGCCAAGCCTCTGGGCCGATGTCGACACGCTCGACGATCTCGACGCGGCGGCGGCGGCGTTCCGCGCCCGGCACGGCTTCCGGCTGCGCATCGCCACCAAGTATCACCGCCTGGTGCGCGACTTCCTGCGCGATCACGGCGTCGCCGAATATCAGCTGGTCGACAGCCAGGGCGCGACCGAGGGCACGGTGAAGAACGAAACCGCCGAGGCGGTGGCCGACATCACTTCGACCGGCGATACGCTGAAGGCGAACCATCTTAAGATGCTGGCCGACGGGCTGGTGCTGCAAAGCCAGGCAACGCTCTTTCGGGCGCGCGGCGCCGAGATGTCGGATGCCGACCGCGCGGCACTGGCGGCCCTTCTGGCAAAGCTCGGGCTGAGCTGAACGCGGGCCCGACCATCGCCGGAAAGGCGTGGCGCGACGCAGGGGTCAGCCCATCATCCCATAAAGCGCGCGCAGCGCCAGCGGATAGCCGCGCGCGCCAAGGCCGGCGATGACGGCATCCGCGACGGGCGAGATCAGGCTGTCGCGATGCGCCGCGTCGCGGGCGTGGATGTTCGAGAGATGCAGCTCGATCACCGGCCCGGGGAAGGCGGCCAGCGCCTCGCGGATCGCGTAAGAGGTGAAGGACCAGCCGGCCGGGTTGATGACGATGCCGCCACCCGCCTCATGGGCCGCCTGGATCAGCCCGATCATCTCGCCCTCGTGGTTGGTCTGGGCGAAGACAAGCGGGCCGCGGGCGGCGTCGCGGCACATCGCCTCGATCTCGGCCAGGGTGGTGGTGCCATAGATATGCGGCTCGCGCAGGCCCAGAAGGTCCAGGTTGGGGCCGTTCAGCACATGGGCGGGCAGGGCGCTCACAGCACGCCGATCTCGGCCAGCCGGGCCGACAGGTCGGGCGGCAGGGCATCGTCCGCCTCGCGGCCCGGGCTCAGATCGGGCGGCGCGTCCTTTGGGTCGAGGTAGCGCCAGCCCTGAAACGGCCGCTTCAGCGCCGGCGCCACGCGGACCAGCCCGGGGTCCAGCACGATGGCGCAGCGGCGGATGCCATCGCTGCCCGTCACCTCGTCCAGCCGCAGGATGGGCTGGCGGCATTGCACCGCCCCCTTGATCACCCAGAAGATCGAACCGCCGTTCAGCACCTCTTTCTCGCGCCGGGGCCACATGCGGGTGATGTGACGCGGCAGCCCGTCCGTCGTCTGGGCGCGCTTCAGGCCTTGCCAGTCGGCCAGATCCTCGACCGACTCGGTGCCGACCGACAGTTTGATCAGATGTGTGACGTTGCGCATTTCCGGGCCCCCATGGGCCAAGGATGACGGGATTCCCGGTGGCATTCAATGCGGAACCCGCTAGGCTTGCGCCAACGGGACTGACGGGAAAGGGCGGGCCATGGAGCATTGCGATATTCTGATCCGGGGCGGCACGGTGATCGACGGCAGCGGCGCGCCCGGTTTCACCGGCGACGTGGCGATCGAGGGCGACCGGATCCTGCGGGTCGGCGATTGCACCGGCTGGACGGCCGAACACGAGATCGACGCGCGCGGCCAGGTGGTGACGCCCGGTTTCATCGACGTGCACACCCATGACGATATCGCCGTGCTCGACACCCCCGCGATGCCGTTCAAGATCACGCAGGGCGTCACCTCGATCATCGCCGGCAATTGCGGCATCTCGGCCGCGCCGCTGGCCTTCGAGGGCGATCTGCCGGCGCCCTTCACCCTGATGTTCTCGGCCGAGCGCAGCCGGTTTCCGTCCGTCACCGCCTATCGCGCGGCTCTGGCCCAGGCGCGGCCGGCGGTGAATGTCGGGCTGCTGGTCGGGCATTCGACGCTGCGCGTGGGCGCGATGGGGCTCGACCTGACCCGCGGCGCCACCGCGCCCGAGATCGAGGTCATGGGCGCGGCGCTGGACAAGGCGCTGGGCGAGGGCGCCATCGGCCTTTCCTCGGGGCTGGAATACCCGCCCTCGAAAGCCGCCGAGATCGACGAGATCGTGCCGCTGGCGCGCCGCATGACGGCCTTCCCGCAGACCGTCTATACCAGCCACATGCGCGACGAGGGCGACGGCGTGCTGGCCTCGGTGCGCGAAACGCTCGAGACCGGGCGGCGGTCGGGCGCGCGGGTGGTGATCTCGCATCACAAATGCGTCGGCGCGGCCAATTTCGGCCGCAGCGTCGAAACGCTCGCCGCCATCGCCAAGGCGCAGGAGGCCCAGTCGGTCGGGCTCGACGTCTATCCCTACACCGCCTCCTCGACCGCGCTGCTGCCGTCGTTTGCCGCCACCACGCCCGAGGTCAAGGTGATGTGGTCGCGCCCGCATCCCGAAATGGGCGGGCGGATGCTGGACGATATCGCCGCCATCTGGGGCGTGACACGCGACGAGGCGATCGACCGGCTGCACCCCGCCGGCGCGATCTATTTCTGCATGGACGAGGGCGATCTGCGCCGCATCCTGGCCTTCCCCACGTCGATGATCGGCTCGGACGGCATCCCGGGCAGCGAAAAGCCGCATCCCCGGCTCTGGGGCACCTTCCCGCGGGTGCTGGGCCGCTATGCGAGGGAAGAGGCGCTTCTGAGCCTGGCGCAGGCGGTGCACAAGATGACCGGCCTCTCGGCGGCGCAGTTCGGTCTGACCGACCGTGGCCGGCTGGCCGAGGGCTGCAAGGCCGACGTGGTGGTGTTCGACCCGGAAACCGTGATCGACCGGGCCACCTATGACGACCCCGAGCAACCGGCGGCGGGGATTTCCCATGTGCTGGTAAACGGCGCGCTGGCGCTGACCGATGGGGCGCAGACGGCGGAAAGGGCAGGGGCGTTCCTGCATCATTGAGGCGTGCGCAGGGCAGATCCCGTAGGGCGGGGTTCACCCCGCCACCGCGCTGGAATGGCGGGGTGAACCCCGCCCTACACCTTCGGACCAAGCGCGCCCTTGGGTCGTTCGCCCGTCCGATAGCCGGCGCGGAGCGCGCAAGAGAATGTCGTCGCCCGGCCGGAAGGCACTGGATTTCGAACCCTTCGCAAGCTATCGTGGGACCCTTCCCAACGCCGAAGGACGCGCCCCATGACCCGTTTCGCCGCCCCGATTGCCGAGCAGATCTGGGACATGAAGTATCGCTTCAAGGCAGCGGATGGCGCGCCCATCGACCTCAGCGTCGAAGACAGCTGGCGCCGCATCGCCCGCGCGCTGGCGGTGGTCGAGGAAGAGCCCGCCATCTGGGAAGACCGCTTCTATCATGCGCTGGAAGACTTCAAGTTCCTGCCCGCCGGCCGCATCACCGCCGGCGCCGGCACCGGGCGCAATGTGACGCTCTTCAACTGTTTCGTCATGGGCACCATTCCCGACAGCATGGGCGGCATCTTCGACATGCTGAAAGAGGCGGCGCTGACCATGCAGCAGGGCGGCGGCATCGGATACGATTTCTCGACCATCCGGCCCAAGGGCGCCGATGTGAAGGGCGTGGCGGCCGATGCCAGCGGCCCCCTCAGCTTCATGGATGTCTGGGACGCGATGTGCCGCACCATCATGAGCGCGGGCAGCCGCCGGGGCGCGATGATGGCCACCATGCGTTGCGACCACCCCGATATCGAGGCCTTCATCGCGGCCAAGTCCGACCCCGCCCGCCTGCGCATGTTCAACATGTCGGTGCTGGTGACCGACCCCTTCATGGCGGCCGTGAAGGCCGACGGCCCTTGGGAACTGGTGTTCGACGGCAAGGTCTTCCACACCGTCCAGGCCCGCGATCTGTGGAACCGGATCATGCAGGCGACCTACGATTACGCCGAACCCGGCGTCATCTTCATCGACCGCATCAACGCGATGAACAACCTCGGCTATTGCGAGACCATCGCCGCCACCAACCCTTGCGGCGAACAGCCCCTGCCGCCCTATGGCGCCTGCCTCCTGGGTTCGATCAACCTGGCCCGGCTGGTGACGGATCCGTTCGGCAAGGACGCCGCGCTGGACGAAGGCGCGCTCTCCGATCTGGTCGCCACGGCGGTGCGGATGATGGACAACACCGTCGACGCCTCGCGCTTCCCGCTGCCCGAACAGGCGGCCGAGGCGGCGGCGAAGCGCCGTATCGGGCTGGGGGTGACGGGGCTCGCCGACGCGCTCCTGATGGTCGGCCTGCGCTATGGCAGCGACGCGGCGGCGGAACAGACGGAAAGCTGGCTCAGGGCCATCGCCAACGCCGCCTATCGCGCCTCGGCCGATCTGGCGCAGGAAAAGGGCGCCTTCCCGCTGTTCGAGGCCGACAAGTTCCTCGCCTCGCCCTCGGTCGCGGCGCTGGACGCCGATGTGCGCGCCGCCATCGCCGATCACGGCATCCGCAACGCGCTGCTGACCTCGATCGCGCCCACCGGCACCATCTCGCTCTATGCCGGCAATGTGTCGTCGGGGATCGAACCGGTCTTCGCCTATGCCTATACCCGCAAGGTGCTGCAAAAGGACGGCTCGCGCACCGAGGAAGAGGTGGTCGACTATGCCGTCCAGATGTGGCGCGACCGCTTCGGCGATGCGCCCCTGCCCGATTATTTCGTCAATGCCCAGACGCTGGCGCCCGGCGATCATGTGAAGATGCAGGCGGCGGCGCAGAAATGGGTCGACAGCTCGATCTCGAAAACCATCAACGTGCCCGAGGACATCTCGTTCGACGCCTTCAAGGACGTCTATGCCCAGGCCTACGAGACCGGCTGCAAGGGCTGCACCACCTACCGGCCCAACGACGTGACCGGCTCGGTCCTGACCGTCAGCGAGGCCAGCGACGAAGCCCCGGATCAGGTCCGCGGCGCGATGAAGGACGGCGAGGTCGTGTATCTCTCCGAACCGCTCGACCGGCCGCAGGCGCTGGAAGGCTCGACCTACAAGCTGAAATGGCCCGACAGCGAACACGCGATCTATCTCACCGTGAACGACATCACCATCGGCGGCCATCGCCGCCCGTTCGAGGTCTTCATCAACTCGAAGAACATGGAGCATTTCGCCTGGACCGTGGCGCTGACCCGGATGATCTCGGCCGTGTTCCGGCGCGGCGGCGACGTGTCCTTCGTGGTCGAGGAACTGAAGGCGGTGTTCGACCCGCGCGGCGGGGCGTGGATGCAGGGCAAGTATATCCCCTCGATCCTTGCCGCCATCGGTGGCGTGATCGAACGCCACATGATCGCCATCGGCTTCATCGCGGGCGAGGGGATGGGGCTGAAGAGCGATCCCCAGGCCCAGGTGGTGAACCTCGACGGCGCGCCGCGCGGCCAGGCCTGCCCCAGCTGCGGCCAGTATGAAATGCGCATGGTCGAGGGCTGCATGACCTGCGGCGCCTGCGGCCATTCGAAATGCGGCTGAACCGGACGGGCGCCCGACGCATTCGTTAGCGCAATCAATCCATTGCAGGACGACCCTGACGCGAATCAGTGTCAGGTTTTTCGGCAACAGTTCCCCCCAGCCCGTGCATTTTATCCCTTGGCCTGGCGAATCACCTTTGTTAACGATTCGTTAATAAGAAAAGAACGAGGCAGGCTTCAGGCAATGGGAACGGGCTTTCGCGGCACGTTTGTCATCTCCTGGTCGCAAACGGAAGTGGACGGTCTCAGGGCCGCCCCGGTTATGGCGCTGCGGGTCGGGGCATCGTGGCTCTGGCGGGGTGACGCGGTGCGGGTTGATGGTCCGAGTGAGCTTCTGCGGCTGGAGCGAACAGACGGTAAGAAACAGATCCGACACCGGGCGGCACGGTTGGTGCGCCACCTGGTCGGAGCGGCGGTGACCCAGGCCGGGCGCCTGGCCGATCTGCATGACGACGCCGATCCCGGCGAGGATCAGCGCGACGACAGCTTCGTCGTCACCGACGGCACCACAAGCTATACCGTCACGCTGATCGACGTGGCTCCGGGGCAGAAACCGCTGCTGATGTTCGTCGACGAGATACCGCCGAAGGGCCGGGCGCTGTGGGTGGTGCATCAAAGCTATGAACGGCCGCAATTCGACCCGGACGGGCCGGATGCCGGCGGGGTGATCTGCTTCACCCCGGGCACGCGGATCGCGACGCCGGACGGCCCCCGCCGGATCGAGGAGCTGCGCGAAGGCGACCGGGTCCAGACCCGCGACAACGGCGCGCAAGAGGTGCTGTGGATCGGCTCGCGCCGGATGACCGGGGCCCGGCTCTATGCCATGCCGCGCCTGCGCCCGGTCCGGTTCCGCGCCGGCGCGCTGGGGCTCGGGCGCCCGGATGACGAGCTGATCGTCAGCCCCGAACACCGGATGCTGGTCAAGGGCAGAGTGGCCCAGGCGCTGTTCAACACCGACGAGGTGCTGGTCCAGGCCCGCGATCTGGTCAATGGCCGCGACGTGATGATCGACAGCCAGCTGAAAGAGGTGACCCTGTCCACCTCCTTGCCGGCGCATCAGGTGGTCTGGGCCAACGGGGTCGAGACCGAAAGCTTCCATCCCGGCTCGACCGCCTTGTCTACGCTCAGCGAGGACGACCGCGCCCGCCTGTTGCGGGCTTCCCCGACTTCGCCGCGAATCCGGCCAGCTTGGCCCCGCCGCCCGGCGCAACCTGTCCCGTCCGAGGCGCGATCCCGGGCGCACGAGGCGGGCCTGGAGTCGCACCCGCGCGCCATCCGCGCAGCGGGGCGTTATAAGATTGTGTGCTTCCGCACCAGTTTCCTTCCCGCGGCTTCGACGACGCGCCCCGCCGACCGGGGCGCCGGCCGAGAGTGCGGATGCCTCCGGCGGGGATATTTGGGGTCAGATGAAGCAGGACCCCGTCCGCCCCTTCATCTGACCATAAATATCCCGGGGTCCGGGGCTGGCCCCCGGCTGTCCTGCGGGGTGCCTGCGCCTTGGCGGTTGACATGCGCGGTGCGGCGGCTATAAGCGCGGCTTCATTGGTGTTGGTGGCCCCCGCAAGGAGACCTGTCGACCCGGCCAAATCCGGGAGAGGACAACGCCCTTCCACAGGCCGAGACCGCCCGCAAGGGTGGGCGAGGCGACACACGAGAAGGAGATCAGCCGTGACCAAACGCACGTCTCTGGCAAGTACAAGATCGACCGCCGGATGGGCGAAAACATCTGGGGCCGCCCGAAATCCCCTGTCAACCGCCGCGATTACGGCCCCGGCCAACGAGCCAGCGCCGCAAGGGCAAGCTTTCCGACTTCAGCCCGTGCAGCTGCGCGCCAAGCAGAAGCTGAAGGGCTATTACGGCGACCTGACCGAAAAGCAGTTCCGCCGCATCTATGCCGAAGCCGAACGCGTCAAGGGCGACACCGGTGAAAACCTGATCGGTCTGCTCGAGCGCCGTCTCGACGCCGTGGTCTATCGCGCCAAGTTCGTGCCCACCGTCTTCGCCGCGCGCCAGTTCGTGAACCACGGCCATGTCACCGTGAACGGCAAGCGGGTGAACATCCCTCCTATCGCGTCAAGGAAGGCGACGTGATCGAGGTCCGCACCAAGTCCAAGCAACTGGCCGTGGTGCTGGAAGCCGTCGGCCTGGCCGAGCGTGACGCCCGATTACATCGAGGCCGACCATTCCAAGATGACCGCCACCTTCGTCCGCACCCCGGGCCTGGGCGACGTGCCCTATCCGGTGATGATGGAACCGAACCTGGTCGTGGAATATTACGCCAAGAACTGATCCGCGCCACAGCGATCGACATCGGCCCGCCCTTCGGGGCGGGCCTTTTCGTTCCTGCCTATCCTGTTGATTTAGTTCGCATACGAACTTATATCCGTTCTCATGTCGAATGTATTTCTTCTCCTCAAGAGCGCCTGTCACCAGGTGACCGAAGAGGCCGCCGCGATAGCGTGGCGAAACCGGGGTGCACGGCGCACAGGCTCTGGCACTTCTGGTGCTGCGCCGGATCGGCCCGTGCCGTCTGGTCCAGCTGGGGCCGCGGTCGGTACGGCACGCGCTGCCACCACGACATTGGCGGCGCGCCTCCGAAAAGGCGGGGCTGGCCGAGCGCTGCCCCGACCGCGACGACGCCCGTGCGCAGCGGATCGCACTCACCCCGCTCGAGCCGAGAGGGCGGCAGCGGTCGAGGCCCTGATCGCGAGGTTCGATGCCGCGTTGCTCGACGGCTTCTCGGCAGATGAAGGTCGGGTGATCCTGCGGTTTCTGGAGACGGTCGGCAACGCGGGTCCTCGAAGAAAGGTCGATGAATCATGAAGTTGTCGCGCGAACATCTGTTTGCCTGTTGGCGGGTCTGATGATCCTGCCGGTGGCCCCGGGCATTTCCTGCTGCCCACCCATGGCTATGCCGCCGCCGATATTCAGGCGGTGCCGATGCTGCAGCGCGATCACTTCGTCTATCTCGGCACCTATGCAATCGGCAGCTTCCTTCTCGCGATGAGCGGGTTGACGCTTTATTTCGCGCTGCGCCTGCCTCGGCCCGAGGCCCGGTGTTCTTTTCCGCGATGGCCGCGGTCTGGGTGTTGCGCGTGGCGCTCGAGTTCCTGTTCCCGGTCGATCTGCGGATATTCTTCCTCGAACAGCCGCACGGCGTGCTGGTTGTCGTGACCGGGCTGATCGCGGCCGGCTATGTGCTTGCTTCGGTGCCGCGGCGGGTCTGAGGCAATGTCTTGCCGTGGCGCGCCGTCCGCCGTATTGCGGAGGCATTCGCGATCGGAGGGGCGTTGTCTGCGGACCTGTCGGCCGGCCCCTCCGAATTCGACAGCAATGCCGGCGGCCGGCGCGCCGCCAACGATCCGGAGATCACCCAATGACCGAATACCCCGTCTATGGCCGCATCGACGGCCCCGTCGTCATCATCGGCTTCGGTTCGATCGGGCGCGGCACGCTGCCGCTGATCGAACGGCATTTCGAGTTCGACGCGGACAAGCTGGTGGTGATCGAACCCGACCGGGCGGCGCATAACTTCTCGCCCAGCGCGGCATCCGCCTGACCGAGGCGCTGACGCCCGAGAATTACCGATGTCCTCGGCGGCCTCTTCACCGAGGGCCGCGGCTTCTGCGCTCAACCTCTCGGTCGATACCTCGTCGCTCGACATCATGCGCTTCTGCCGCGAGCTGGGCGTGCTCTATATCGACACCGTGGTCGAGCCCTGGGCGGGCTATTACTTCGGCACCACCGACAAATGCCGAGCGCACCAACTATGCCCTGCGCCAGAGGTGGTGCACGAAAATCCGCCAACCCCAGGCGGCACCACCGCGCGGTCAGCTGCTGCGGCGCCAATCCCGGCATGGTCAGCTGGTTCAGAAAGAGGCTCTGCTGCAGCTGGCCACCGATACCGGCCACCTGACCGCGGCGCCCACCACCCGCCAAGGCTGGGCCGCGCTGATGCAGGGCCTGGGCGTCAAGGGCATCCATATCGCCGAGCGCGACACCAGGCCCGGCGCCAGCCGCGGCCGCGCGGCATGTTCGTCAACACCGTCGGTCGAGGCTTCATCGCCGAAGGCTTCCAGCCGGCCGAGCTGGCTGGGGCAACGCACGAGCCCTGGTTCCCTCGAGAACGCCCACCAGTCACGACACCGGCTGCCGCGCCGGCATCTGGATCGAACGCCCCGGCGCCATCACCCGGTCCATACCGGTGCTGACCCCGGGCCGCAATTCGGCTTTCGTGACCCATAACGAGGCGATCTCGATCTCGGACTATTACACCGTCGGCGCCTGAGGCGCCCGCCTATCGCCCGACCTGCCACTATGCCTATCACCCCTGCGACGACGCGGTGCTGAGCCTGCACGAGATGTTCGGCTCAGGCCGGCAGCAGGACAGGCACCATATCCTGACCGAGGACGAGATCGTCGAGGCGTCGACGAGCTGGGCGTGCTACCTCTACGGCCACGCAAAGAACGCGCTCTGGTGGCCTCGCGCCTGTCGAATGCCGAGGCGCGCGACCTGGCGCCTTACCAGAACGCCACCGGGCTTCAGGTGACATCCGCCGTTCTGGCCGGCATGGTCTGGGCGCTGGAAAACCCGGCCGCCGGTATCGTCGAGACCGACGAGATGGACCATGCCCGCTGTCTCGAGGTTCAGCGCCCCTATCTCGGCCCGGTCGAGGCGCATTACACCGACTGGACGCCGCTCACCGACCGCTGGGAGCATTTCCCCGAGGATATCGACGAAAGCGAGCCCTGGGCGTTCCGCAACGTGCTGGCCAGCTGAGCGCACGGGGCTTTCCAGAACCGCCCCGCGCCGATATGACAGCCCCCAAGGAGGCACCGCCCCATGGACAAGATCGCCCCGCAGCCCGGGATCATGCAGATCGAGCTTTACGTCAGCGGCAAATCGGCGATTGCCGGCCGCGACGACGTGCTCAAGCTCAGCGCCAACGAAAACCCGCTGGGCGCGCCGCCCTCGGCGACCGCCGCGCTGGTCGCGGCGGCGCAGGGCGTGCATCGCTACCCCTCGACCGACCATGCCGAGCTGCGCGCCGCGATCGGCGCGGTCCACGGGCTCGACCCCGATCGGATCATCTGCGGCGTCGGCTCGGACGAGGTGCTGCAATTCGTCACGCAAGCCTTCAGCGGTCCGGGGGATGAGATCATCGTCACCGAACATGGCTTCTCGATGTATCCGATCCTGGCCCACATGGCCGGCGCCACCCCGGTAACCGTGCCCGAGGCCGAGCGGGTGGTCGATGTCGACGCCATCCTGGCGGCGGTGACGGATCGCACCCGGCTGGTCCTGCTGGCCAACCCCGGCAACCCCACCGGCACGCTCCTGCCCGCGGGCGATCTGGAGCGGCTGGCCGATGGTCTGCCCTTGCATGTGATCCTGGTGATCGACAGCGCCTATGCCGAGTTCGCCGAAGGCTACGACGGTGGCGCGGCGCTGGCTGAAACCCGGCCCAACGTGCTGATGACGCGGACCTTTTCCAAGATCTACGGGCTCGGCGGGCTGCGCATCGGCTGGGGATACGGCCCGCGCGAGATGATCGAGGTCATGACCCGCATCCGCCAGCCCTTCAACCTGTCGAACCTGCAGATCGCCGCCGGCGTGGCGGCGGTGCGCGATCAGGACTGGGTGCGGCGCTGCGCGCAACTGAACGCCGATCAGCGGACACGCCTGACCGGCGCGCTGCGCCAGCTGGGGCTGGGCTGCGACATCAGCCAGGCCAATTTCGT
>JAWKXE010000019.1:0-75308 GCA_041397165.1 Paracoccaceae bacterium
GCCGGGGACGGCCACGACACGGTTCTCGCGGGCGATGGCGACAACACCGTATTTGGCGGCGCCGGAGACGATTCCATCATCACAGGAATCGGGGCCGACAGCATCGACGGCGGTGACGGCAACGACACGATCCGTGGCGCGGCCGGCGACGATACGATCTTCGGCGGCCTTGGCGATGACAGCATCTTCGGCAACGAGGATGACGACAGCATCTTCGGCGGCGATGGCGCGGATTCGATCTATGGCGAGTTCGGCAACGACTATATCGAAGGCGGTGCCGGCGATGACCATCTGGAAGGCAACGAAGGCGCCGACACCATTTACGGCGGCGATGGCAACGACTGGATTCGCGGCTCCTACGACAATGACGAGATCTGGGGCGGTGCCGGCGACGATTACCTCTGGGGCGGCTTTGGCGATGACACGTTCCATATCGAAAACGGGTTCGGCAATGACACCATCGACGCCGAGGCGGTGGACGAGGTCAACGGCGACACGCTGGACCTGAGCGCGGTCACCGATGACCTGGTTGTCGATCTGACCCATGTGAACCCCGAGATCGGAAGCTTCACCGATGGCATCGGGGTCGGCATCTTCGACGAGATCGAGCATATCGTCCTGGGCGGCGGCCGCGACACGATCAAGCTGGCCGACGGGTCGGGCAGCGATACCGTGCAGGCCTTCGACATGGCCGATAGCGGCGATGGCACGACCAACGATCAGCTTGACGTTTCGGGCCTGACCAGCGACGGCGGCATCACGCCGGTGACCACGGCCGATGTCGTCGTGACCGACACCAATGGCGACGGCACCGGCGACGCGATCCTGACCTTCCCGGGCGGCGAGAGCATCACCCTGATCGGGGTGCAGGCCAGCCAGCTGGACAGCGCGGCGGAACTGGAAAGCATCGGCATTCCTGCGGTCTCGGCGCTCGATCATGTCGTCGAGGGCACCGCCGGCGACGATCTGATCAACGCGGCCTATGCCGGCGATCCCGAGGGCGATGTGATCGACGGCAACGACGCCGCCGACGGGTCGAACGACGATCGCGTGCTGGCCGGTGACGGCAATGACTCGGTCTATGGGCTCGACGGCGACGATTCGCTTTATGGCGAAGCGGGCGCCGATTACATCGCGGGCGGGGTCGGCGACGATTACATCGACGGCGGCGCCGACGGCGACGATCTGGATGGCGATGACGGCAACGACACGCTGATCGGCAATATCGGCGATGACGGGCTGGATGGCGGCACCGGCAACGACAGCCTTGTCGGCGGCGACGGCAATGACAGCCTGTGGGGCCGGGACGGCGACGATACCCTGGACGGTGGCGCCGGCAACGACGCGATCTATGCCGATGCCGGCAACGACAGCGTTCTGGCCGGAGCGGGCACCGACTTTATCTCGCTGACCGGTGGCAACGACACGGTCGACGCCGGCGACGACGATGACAATATCGTCGTCAATGCCGGTGCCTATGCCGATGGCGCGGTGGTCACGGTCGATGGCGGCACCGGCGGCGTGGACAGCGACACGTTGAACCTGTCGTCCTGGGATGCCTATCGCAACCTCAGCACGGGCACCGATGCCGATGGCGACAGCAGTTCGGGCAGTGTCGAGTTGCAGGATGCATCGGGCAACTGGATCACGGTGAACTTCTCCGAGATCGAGACGCTGGTTCTGCCGGCGACCGATCTGACCCCGGACCATATCGTCGAGGGCACGGCGGCCGGCGATCTGATCACCGATACCTATACCGGCGATCCCGATGGCGACATGGTCGACAACAACGATGCCGCCGACGGGTCGAACGACGATGTGATCTATGGCTATGGCGGCGACGATATCATCGACGCCGGCCTGGGCAGCAACACGATCTTCGGCGGCGACGGCAACGATCAACTTTATGGCGGATCGAATGCCGACAGCCTGGATGGCGGCAGCGGTGACGATTCCCTCTATTCCGGTCTGGGCGACGATACCGTACTGGGCGGAGATGGGGCCGACAGCATCTTCGCCTCGGGCGGGGCCGACCTGATCGACGCCGGCGCCGGCAACGACACCATCCGCTTTACCGACGCGGATACGGTACTGGGGGGCGATGGCGACGATCTGTTCCGGGCCGACGCCCTGGTGCTCGACGGCTCGCCGATCGACATCACCGGCGGCGAAGGGGCCGAGACGGCGGGCGATACGCTGTATTCGGGAACCTATAACGGCGATGTCCAGGTCGACCTGACGGCCGGCGGCAGCGCCGCCGATCCCGAAAGCGGCACGATGCAACTGGGCACCACCACGGTGACCTTCAGCGAAATCGAAACGGTTCAGACTGGGGCGGGGAATGACAGCGTCACCGGTTCGGACGGCGACGATAACGTTTCCACCGGGGCGGGGGCCGATACGGTCGCCGGGGGGGCCGGGGATGACAGGGTCGATCTGGGGGCCGGCGATGGCGCGCAGGATCTGCTTCTTTTCTCGGACGGCGACGGCAACGATACGGTGACCGGTTTCGAGGCCCCGGCCGACAATGGCGACGGCACCTTCTCGGGCCAGGACCTCTTGGATGTCAGCGGGCTGACCGATGGCTCGGGCAACCCGGTCGACGTGGGCGACGTGACCGTCACCGACACCAATGGCGATGGCACCGGCGACGCGATCCTGCAGTTCCCGAACGGCGAGTCGATCACGCTGACGGGCGTAAGCCCGTCGCAGGTCGGGTCGGACGATCAGCTGGTGGCGATGGGCATTCCCGCCGCCTCTGGAGATTTCCTGGTCGAGGGCACGGCCGGGGCGGATCTGATCAACACGGCCTATGCCGGCGATCCCGAAGGCGACATGATCGACAACGGCGATGCCGCCGACGGCTCGGACGACGATTACGTGCTGGCCGGCGCCGGCGATGACAGCATCGATGCCGGCTTCGGCAACGACACCATCTATGGCGAGGCCGGGGATGACGAGTTCTTCCTCGACGGCGCGCTGCAGAACGACGTGATCGTCGGCGGCGAGGCCGGTGAAGACGGTCAGGGCGACCGCATCAACCTGTCGACCATCGCGGACGATATCACCGTCACCTTCACCGGCGCCGAGCAGGGCACGATTTCCGACGGAAGCGCGACCACCACCTTCTCGGAGATCGAGGATTTCCAGCTGGGCACCGGCAATGACAGCGTCATCGGGTCGGACGGGGCCGAGCATATCATCGGCAACTATGGCGACGACACCATTCTGGGCGGTGGCGGCAACGACACGATCTTCTCGGGCTTCGACGACGACAGCGTCGAGGGCGGCGCCGGCGACGACGTGCTTTGGACCTCGTCCGGAGCGGACACCGTCGAAGGCGGCACCGGAAACGATCAGATCGACCTGGGCCCGGCGGATGGCGAAGCCGATGTGATGATCCTGTCCGATGGCGACGGCAACGACGTGGTGTCGAGCTTCGAGGCCCCGATCGACAATGGCGACGGCACCTTCACCGGCCAGGACCGGCTGGATGTGACCGGCCTGACCGATGCCAGCGGCAACCCGGTTTCGGCCGAGGATGTGACCGTGACCGACACCAATGGCGATGGATCGGGCGACGCGATCCTGACCTTCCCGGACGGAACCTCGGTCACGCTGATCGGCGTGGACGTGGGCGAGGTGTCGAGCATCGACCAGCTTGTCGCCATGGGCATTCCGGCCCCCGCCGGCGATTTCATCGTCGAGGGCACCGCCGGGGCGGATCTGATCGACACGGCCTATGGCGGCGATCCCGAAGGCGACCGGGTCGACAACAACGACGGTGCCGACGGGACAGACAGCGACAGTATCGAGGCCGGCGCCGGCGACGACACGGTTCTGGCGGGCGACGGGGCAGACACCGTTATCGGCGGTCTCGGCGACGACAGTATCGAGGGCGGTCTGGGCGACGATTCGATCCTGGCGGACGAGGGCGACGACATCGTCTTCGGCGGCGACGGCAATGACACGATGTTCGGCTACGAGGGCAACGACACGGTCGATGGCGGCGCCGGTGACGATGTCATCAACACCCGCACCTCGCCGGGCACCGGTGTGCCGGACACTGGATACCCGGGGTATTTCGCGGGCGACAGCGACCCCGCCAACGATCTCGACAGCGTGTCGGGCGGCGATGGCAACGACACCATCCTGACCGGTGACGACGACGATTTCGTCGATGGCGGCAGCGGCAATGACAGTATCGACGCCGGCTTCGACGACGATACCGTGCTGGGCGGCGACGGCGCCGACACGATCCTGGCCAACGAAGGCAGCGACCTTGTCGATGGCGGCCTGGGCGACGACCTGATCTATGGCGACGGCACCGACACGCTGACCGGGCCGCTCAATATCGACGATGCCACCGACCTGGCGCCGACGAACGGGCTCGATACCCTCTCGGGTGGCGACGGTAACGACACGATCTATGGCATGGACGATGCCGATCTGATCCATGGCGACGCCGGCGACGACTGGCTGGACGGCGGCATCGACGACGACACGGTCGATGGCGGTCTGGGCAACGACACGGTGCTGGGCGGCGACGGCGCCGATCTTCTGTCGGGCGGCGAGGGCGCCGATCTGGTCGAGGGCGGCGCGGGGGCCGACACCATCGCGGTGGCCGAGGGCGATGCGGCCTATGGCCAGGATGGCGACGACCTGTTCCTGGTCGGCGATCTGGGCGAGGCAGGCGCGCATGACGTCACCATCGTTGGCGGCGAGGGCGATGAGACGCTGGGCGATACGCTCGATTTCCAGGGTCAGACGCATTGGAGCGACGTCACCTATACCAACACCGATCCCGGTGCGGGCGGCGGCCTCAGCGGCTATGCGACGCTGGCCGACGGCTCGGTCGTCACCTTCTCGGAGATCGAGAATGTGGTGATCTGCTTTACCGCGGGCACCCGGATCGCCACCGCGACCGGCCCGCGCGAGGTTGAGGACCTGAAACCCGGCGATCTGGTGGTGACCCGCGACCGCGGGCTGCAGCCGCTGCGCTGGATCGGCAGCCGGACGGTGCCGGCCCGCGGCAGCCTGGCGCCGGTGCGCTTCGAGGCGGGCGTTCTGGGCAACGACCGGCCGCTTCTGGTCTCGCCGCAGCACCGGATGCTGATCGGCGGTCACCGCGCCGCGCTGCTGTTCGGCGAGGGTGAGGTTCTGGCCAGCGCCAAGCATCTGGAGAACGGCGGCAGCATCGCCCGTGCCCCGGGCGATACGGTCACTTACGTCCATATCCTCTTCGACCGGCACGAGATCGTCTATGCCGAAGGCGCGCCGTCCGAAAGCTTCTTCCCCGGCGAGGCCGGGCTGAGCGCGGTCGAGGAGGCCGCGCGCGAGGAGTTGTTCACGCTCTTCCCCGAACTGCGCTCGACCTCGGGCGGGTTCGAGGCCACCGCGCGGATGTGCCTGCGCGGGCCTGAATGCCGCCTGCTGCGGCTGGGCTGACAAGGCGGGTTCCAAACCCCCGCCTTGCCGGCGCGACCGGCCCCGACCGCCCCTGCTCGGACGGTCGGGGCCTTTGCATTCGGGGTGACCGCTCGCCAGTCCTTACGGACTGTCTCGCTTTTCGCTAGGCTGGGTGGAACCAGGGAGGAACGTAGCGTGGGCGAGACGGGACTGACGGCGGGTGGTGCGATCTTCGGCAAGCTCAAGGCGTTGGGGGTGGATTTCGTCTTTGCCAATTCCGGCACCGATTTCCCGCCGATCATCGAAGGGCTGATCGAAGCGCAGCGCACCGGCATCGACCTGCCCGTTCCGGTGATCGTGCCGCACGAACATGTCGCCATGGGCATGGCGCACGGGGCCTGGCAGGTCTCGGGGCGGGCGCAGGCGGTGATGCTGCACACCAATGTGGGTCTGGCCAACGGAGCCATCGGGGCGATCAATGCCTGGGTGGACCAGGTGCCCATGATCCTGATGTCGGGCCGCACACCGGTGATGGAAAAGGACCGTTTCGGCGCCCGCACCGTGCCCATCGGCTGGGGGCAGGAGATGTTCGACCAGGCCGCCCTGATCCGCGAAACCACCAAGTGGGATTATGAGCTGCGCTTCCCGGAACAAATCGGCGAGTTGCTGGAACGGGGCTGGGCCATTGCCAATTCCCTGCCCTGCGGTCCGGTTTACCTGAGCCTCCCGCGCGAGGTTTTGTGCGAGGAGGTTCCAGCCGGGAACCTGGCGCGCGCGCCCTCGATGATGCCGGTCAGGACCGCCTGCGACCCCGCCGCACTGGCAAAGGCGGCCGAGCTCTTGGCCGGGGCGCGCGCGCCGTTGATCGTCGCCCAGCGCGGGGCCGGCTCGCAAGCGGCGTTCGACGCTTTCAAGGGCTTCGTCAGCGACTGGGCCCTGCCGGTTTCGCAGTATTGGGCCAACCAGATGATATTGCCGATCGGGCATCCCTGCCAGGTGGGCGCCGACCCGGGACCCTGGCTGGAACAGGCCGACGTGGTGCTGGTGGTGAACGCGCTGGCGCCGTGGTTTCCCGACAAGGTGGTGTTGCGGGACGATGCCGTGGTGATCCAGCTGGGGCCGGATCCGCTTTTTTCGCGCACGCCGGTGCGGAATTTCCCGGCGCATCTGGGCTTGGCCGGGGACACCGGCGAGACGCTTCTGGCCTTGATCGAGGCCATGCGTGAACTTGGACGGGACGAGGCGAAACTTGCCGGCCGCCGCGAGGCGATTGCCGGGGCGGCGCAGGCTGCGCGGGATCGGGTGATTGCCGCAGCCGAAGCAGGCAGCGGCAGCCCGATGAGCAAGGACTGGGTGGCGCTCTGCCTTGGCCGGGCCATCAAGGGGCGCAAGGCCAGCGTGTTTCACGAACTGGGCTGCCCGTTGCAGCCTTTGGACCTGGAAGATCACCTCGGCTATTTCCAGGAGCCGCATTCCGGCGGTCTGGGCTGGGGGTTGCCGGCGGCGATGGGGGCGCAACTGACCGATCCCGAGCGGCTGGTCTTCGCCACCATCGGCGACGGGTCCTACATGTTCGCCAACCCCACGGCCTGCCATCAGGTGATGGAGGCGCTGCGCCTGCCCGTCATTACGCTGGTTTTGAACAACGAGGAATGGGGCGCGGTGCGGGCGAGTGCCGAGATGACCTATCCCGACGGGCTGTCGTCCCGGGTGAACGAGGTGCCGCTGACCTCGCTCCGGCCCAGCCCTGATTTCACCCTCACGGCGCAGGCAAGCCGCGCCTATGCCGAAACCGTGACCCGGGGCGAAGACCTGCCCGCGGCGCTGGCGCGCGCGATCCGGGTGCGCGACGAAGAGCGCCGGCAGGTTCTGCTGAACATCGCGATCGCGCGGGACTGAGCGGGAGCCAGGCGCGATACACCCCCAGGTTTTGCTTGGTGCCACAGCCGAAGCGGTGCACTCTGGCCGCAAGGATAGGGGGGACGCGAATGTCGGGATCGACCAAGGGCTTCATGGCGATGAAGGGGGCGGGGTATTATTCCCGCGCCACCGTCGGCGCCAAGCATGTGATGGACAATGCCGCCGGGCTGGTGCTGGATGCGCTTGTCCGGATGGCGCCGGCGGACGACGGGACCGTCTTCCGCGTCACCGACATGGGCGCGGCCGATGGCGGCACCTCGCTGGCGATGTGGGGACGCGTGCTGGAACGGGTGCGCGAGATGGTCCCGGGCCGGCCGATCGAGATCGTCTATACCGACCTGCCGCGCAACGATTTCAGCCAGACCTTCCAGAACGCCCTGGGCCTGACCGGCGAGGAGACCTATGCCGGACGCGTGCCCGGGGTTTACGTGCTGGCGTCCGCCACCTCGTTTCACGAGGCGATCCTGCCGCCCGCGACGCTGGATCTGGGGTTCTCGGCGACGGCATCGCATTACATTGCGGCGGTGCCCTGCGAGATTGCCGATCACGTCCACGTGGTCGGCGCCGCGCCGGACGAGCGCGCGGCCTATGAGGCGCGCGGGGCCGAGGACTGGCAGCGGATGCTGCTGGCCCGCGCGGGCGAGATGAAGCCGGGCGCGCGGCTGTGCCTGTTCAACTTCGGCATCGACGAGGAGGGGCGCTATCTGGGCAATACCGGCGGGGTGAACATGTTCGACACCTTCGCCGATCTCTGGCGCGGGCTGCGCGACGACGGCACCATCACGCCGGCCGAATTCGCGGCGACGAATTTTCCGCAATGCTATCGCACGCAAGCGCAGTTCGTGGCGCCCTTGCTGGACGAGACCGGGCCGGTCTGGCAGGCCGGGCTGAGGCTGGAACATGTCGAGGCGCGGGTGGTGCGCTGCCCGTTCGAGCAGGCCTTCTCCGAGGGCGGCCAGGCGCCAGAGGACTTCGCGCGCGATTATATCCCGACGCTGCGGTCGTGGTCGGAACCGACCTTCGCCAATGGGCTCTCACCCGACCGGCCGTCCGAGGAGCGAGCCGCGATCATCGACGCGTTCTATGGCCGATATGAGGCGATGGTGGCCGCCGACCCGCAAGGCCATGCGATGGATTACGTTCACATCTATCTGGTCTGCCGAAAGGAGGGCTGAGCGGCGGGGAGGTGGGTGTTTCACCCCGCCCGCCCCCACATGTGGCGTCGGATCAGACCTGCCTGCGGGCCTTCAACGCGGCCGAGATGGTGCCGTCGTCGAGATAATCCAGCTCGCCCCCGATGGGCACACCCTGGGCCAACGAGGTGACCCGCACCGCATGTTCCAGCTGATCGGCGATGTAATGCGCCGTGGTCTGGCCGTCGACGGTGGCGTTGAGCGCCAGGATGACCTCGGAGATGCCTTCGCTGGCGACGCGGTCGATCAGCCGGGGGATGCGCAGCTCGTCCGGGCCGATGGCATCGAGTGCCGAGAGCGTGCCTCCCAGAACGTGATAGCGGCCCCTGAAGACGCCCGACCGCTCCATCGCCCAGAGATCGGCCACGTCCTCGACCACGCACAGCTCGCCATTGGCGCGCTTTTCGCTGGCGCAGATGTCGCAGATATCCGCAGTGCCGACATTGCCGCAATTGACGCATTCGCGCGCCGTCGCGGCGACGGTCTGCATCAGGTCGGCCAGAGGGGTGAGCAGAAGCGCGCGCTTGCGGATGAGGTGCAGCACCGCGCGCCGGGCCGAGCGCGGGCCGAGACCGGGCAGCTTGGCCATCATCTCGATCAGGGCGTCGATGTCGCGGTTGGAACTCATGATCGGGCGCCGGTGCCTTTGCGAGAGGTTGGAGGTGGGGGCCAGCCCCCACACCCCCGGGATATTTGGGGTCAGATGAAGGATCAGAAGGGCAGTTTCATGTCCTTGGGCAGGCCCATGGCTTCGGTGATCTTGCCCATCTCTTCCTGCGCCTTGTCCGAGGCCTTCTGTTGTGCGTCCTTGATGGCGGCGAGGATCAGGTCCTCGACCACTTCCTTTTCGGACGGCGCGAAGATCGACGGGTCGATCTCGAGTGCTTTCAACTCGCCCTTGGCGGTGCAGGTGGCCTTGACCAGGCCGGCGCCGGATTCGCCGGTGACGAGCATCGAGTGCATCTCTTCCTGGAGCGCCTCCATCTTCGTCTTCATCTCGGTCGCGGCCTTCATCATCTTGGCCATGTCGCCCATGGCGCCCAGTCCCTTGAACATGCATGTCTCCTTTGCGGGTGCTTGGGGTCTAGATACGAAGCCGCGCGCGGTCGCGCAAGGCGGGCGGTTTCGGTTTGCACGCGCCCGGGCGGGCGCTAGGCTGGGCGCGAGTTCGAAAAGGGAGACGGGCGATGCAGGCGGGTTTCTGGGTGGCGCTGCCGGTGGTGATCGCGGCGGGGACGGCGGTGACGTTCCAGGCCTCGATCAATTCGGCGCTGGGGCGGGCAACCGATAACGGCATTCTGGCGGCGGCGGTGTCGTTCGGCGTGGGGTTCCTGGTGTTATCCGCCGTCGTGCTGATTTCCGGCGGGGGCGAGGCGGTGCCGCGGCTGGGCAATGCCGCCTGGTGGATGTTCCTGGGCGGGGCGCTGGGGGCGTTCTATGTCTGGGCGTCTTTGTGGGGGGTGCCCCTGCTGGGGGTGGTCACCATGGTTTCGGCCCTGATCCTGGGGCAGATGGTGGCGGCCATGGTGCTCGACACGGTGGGGGCCTTCGGCCTGCCGGTGCGCGAGCTGTCGCTGAGCCGCGTGGCGGCGGCGGTGCTGGTGGCGGCGGGGTGGTGTTGTCGCGGTTTTGAGGGGCGGCCAGCGGGAGAACCCGACGCAGAGCCTTGAATTCAGGTCCGATTTCGGCGGGATCGCAAGCAGCGACAGAAGAAATGGCCTTTGCGACGACGAATGCGCATGTGATCGGCGGCTAGCCTTCTGCCAGGCCTTTGCCACGCCAGATTTGTTGGGTCGCTTCTTCGCTCGACGGCTGATTGGCGTCATCCAGAGGGGAGATTATCAGCGAACCGTGCCTCCAGTGGCTGTGTTCTTTTTCATCTTCCCCAAAAAGTTGTGCTGCCATTAGATCCAAATCGGGTTCCGGGTCATCCGGAGCAGGCAAACCGCCGCTTTCAGGCCCTTCGTCCTCTGCAGAGACCGCTGGAATAAAGCACCTGCGGTATCTTCATTTCCATCGCTATGTAGTCGAGAAAATCATCGAATGATAGGTGCGGATCGCCGTGTTGGCATTTCAGGAAATCGACAATGAACCCTGGGAGGTAACGAAAGTAGGCATCATCAGGTTTGCGTGATTTGGGGTGTTTGACCATGAAAGCCTTTTGAACTCGAAACTGCGGCTCGAATAATACCAGACATATGACTCGAGAGTTCCTTCCTGCATCCCGGCGCTGCTCTTGCAACCGGTCCATTCTCTTGTTCGCAGGTTGCCATCGCTATCGAGCATCTTCGCCTGGACGAGGTAATCCTTGGATATCGAGAGTGTCGGAGATTGAAATGACGTTACGACAAGAATGTCGGCTCCGAGCTTTGGTTCTTCCGTGTACTTGTTGATGGTTATTGCGCGCGATGACATTTGAAAGTCGGCGGTCTTCACGGTTAGCGCGCCTGCAAACACCAAAGCAACTCGATGAGATATCTTCTTCGCCTGATATCTCCCCGTCTTCGATTCTTCCGAATTCGGATACGACGTTCGCTATGCTCGATGAAATTTCATTGAGAGCCTTGTAGTGTTTTAGAGCATTTTCAGGCACTCACTTGATCTATTCTCGATGTATTTATTCTTGTTTCAATAAGGGTCGCCTTGGCAAATGGAAAAGAGTGTTTGGACCCGCCCTCACTCCTCCTCGAACGGGTCCCACTCGTCTTCGACCTCGGGCAAGGCCTCGGTTCGAGCTTCGGCGGCGAGGTCCTTGGTGGAGCGGATTCCGAGGATCCTGGCCTTGGGGAAGGCCTCGAACACCGCTTTTACAAGAGGGTGGGCGCGGGCCTGGGCCTCGAGTGCGGTCTTTTCGGCGTTGCGGGTTTCGAGAATGGACGGCGCGCCGCCTTGGGCGACCACCGAGACGGCCCAGCGGTTGCCGGTCCAGCGCTGCAGGCGGAGCCCAGACGCTGGGCGAGGTCGGTGGGGGCGGTGGGCGAGGGTTCGAACGTAATCCGGCCGGGTTGGTAACCGACCAGGCGCAGGTCGGCCTCGATATCCATCAGGAGCTTGCCGTCGCGGTTGGCGCGGATCAGCTCGACCACATGGTCGAAGGTGGGGTAATGCGCCAGGGCCGTGGCGGTGTCATGGGCGAGCGCGGCGGAAGGGCCGCCGGGCGAACCCGTCGGAACGGAACCGCGGGCCGTGGCCGAGGGGCCGCCGGAGCCCGAAGGGGCGGACGCGCCGCCCGTGGGCATCGGCAGGGGGCGTCGAGTTCTGCAGCTTGCGCACCAGGTCTTCGGGCGGGGGCAGATCGGCGACATGGGTCAAGCGGATGATCGCCATTTCGGCGGCCATCATCGCGTTGGGGGCCTGGGCGACCTCGTCGAGCGCCTTCAGCAGCATCTGCCACATGCGCGAGAGGATGCGGATCGGCAGCGCCTCGGCCATCTGCTGTCCGCGCATCCGTTCGTCGGGCGAAATCGTCGGGTCTTCGGCGGCATCCGGCGTGATCTTGACGACGCTGATCCAGTGGGTGATCTCGGCCAGATCGCGCAGCACGGCGAGGGATCGGCGCCATCGGCATATTGCGCCGACAGTTCGGTCAGGGCGCCGGCGGCGTCGCCCTTCATGATCATGTCGAAGAGGTCCATCACCCGGCCGCGATCGGCGAGGCCGAGCATGGCACGGACCTGATCCGCCGTGGTTTCGCCGGCGCCGTGCGAGATGGCCTGATCCAGAAGCGAGGTCGCATCGCGGGCCGAGCCTTCGGCGGCGCGGGTGATGAGGGCGAGCGCCTCGTCGGTGATCTCGGCCGCCTCGGCGGTGGCGATCTTGCGCAGCAGGGCGATCTGATCCTCGGGTTCGATCCGGCGCAGGTCGAAGCGCTGGCAGCGCGACAGCACCGTCACCGGGACCTTGCGGATCTCGGTGGTGGCGAAGATAATTTCACATGCGCGGGGGTTCCTCGAGCGTTTTCAGCAGCGCGTTGAAGGCGCTGGTCGAGCATGTGAACCTCGTCGATGATGTAGATCTTGTAGCGCGCGGAGGCGGCGCGGTAGTGGACGCTTTCGATGATCTCGCGGATATCGCCGACGCCGGTGCGCGAGGCGGCGTCCATTTCCATCACGTCGACATGGCGGCCTTCCATGATGGCGGTGCAATGCTCGCAGACGCCGCAGGGTTCGGTGGTGGGGCCGCCGGTGCCGTCGGGGCCGATGCAGTTCATGCCCTTGGCGATGATCCGCGCCGTCGTCGTCTTACCCGTGCCGCGGATGCCGGTCATGATGAAGGCCTGGGCGATGCGGTCGGCCTTGAAGGCGTTCTTGAGCGTGCGCACCATCGCCTCTTGCCCGACGAGGTCGGCAAAGGTTTCGGGCCGGTATTTCCGGGCGAGGACCTGATAGGGTTTCTTGTCGCTGTCGCTCATGCGCGGGCCTTGGGGCTGAGGGCGCCCTGACTCGGGCCTGGAGGGCGGGGTAAAGGCAGGTCCCGAGAGGTCTGGCCCGCATGGGCAGCGACAGAGCCCGAGCGATGTGCGTTCCTCGGCGCCGGGCGGGACCAGAAGGCACGGGCGGGTGCGTTGTCGGCGAAGACGAAGAAATGGCGTGCCGATGCCTTCACGGGCAAGGCCGGCAAGGGCGCGACCGACCAGGCACCGGGCAAGGCCGAGCCGCTGAAACGGGGCAGCGGTGGCGAGGTGGTGGATATAGCCGGCGGCCGTCATGGCCGACCAGGATGGTGGCGGCCAGCGCCCGTCGGTTTCGGCCACGGGGCTGAGACCGGGGTTGCGGGTCAGGAAGGCAAGCACCGGCGCGCGTTCGTCGGCGGCGCTGAGCCCGACGCCGGGGGTGGCCTGCCAGAGCGCCCGCGGCGGGGTAATCCTCGGGCAGAAGGCGCGGATGGGACCGGGCGTCGACATGGCGTCAGATCAGCCAGAGCGTGGTGCCGATGGCGAGGATGCCAAGCTGACCGCGCTGGCGTATCACCGCTGGGCGGTTCGCTTTCCGCCATATGTTCGTGCAGGCGCTTGCGGGTGCGGACGGCGCGGGCGCGGGCCGTCCAGATCAGCAGAAGCGAGACGGCGAGGAACAGGGTGGCGATCGATTTCGGCAGCCAGGCGGGTTCGGCCGCGCCGAAGACGGCGTGAAGGCCGATGGCGACGCCGATACGGCCGAGCCCGGTGCCCAGAGCCGAGTTGAAGGTGCGCTCGGACGCCATGAGGGTGCGATCCTCGGCCCAGTCGGTGCGCAGGTGGTCGGCCTGCTGATGGGCTGGGGCGTGTCGGTCATGGCGCGAAGGTAGGGAGCGGGCTGGCGCGGTAAGGGGGGGATGTGCGCCCCGGGAGGCGTGCGCGCGGGCGACAGGGGGACGCTCCGCGGGGAGTATTTGGGGAAAGATGAAGGGGTGCGGATTACTCCATTCCATTTCGAGAAGACGGCTTGGGCGTTGCGGCCGGCAAGCGCGTCGAAGTCCCGAAGGTAGGAGAAGGCGGACTGATCGACCTTGACCGAGCCGATGATGTCGCCGCCGCCGTCGATATGGGCGCGCATCGTGTCGCGCAGGTGTTGGAGGTAATCGCGGGTGTCGTGCCGGGCGGTGGCCAGGTCGGTGGCGGGGCCGTGGCCGGGGACGACATGGGCGGGATCGAGCGCGGCCATGGCATCGAAGGCCTCGATCCAGCCGGCGGAAGACGAGACGTCGAGCAGGCCGAGGAGGCGCCCGATGAAGACGATGTCGCCGGCGAAAACGGTTCTCGTATCCGGCACCCAGACGAAGCTGTCGCCGGGGGTGTGGGCCGGGGCGGGATGGCGCAGCTCGAAGGTGACGCCGCCGAGGGTGAAACTGTGGTGGTCGTCGAAGGCGATGTCGGCATAGTAGGGGTCGGTGCCGACGAGTGCTTCGCCCAGAAGCGCGGAGAGCATGGTCTGCTGCATCGAGGCGCGGGCCTTTTGATCCTCGACCGCGGCGGCGGAAGCGACGATCTGGGCGCCCTGGGCATCCCAATAGCTGTTGCCGAGCCAGCGGTGATCCTGACCGCCGGTGTCGATCACGACGACGACGGGCTGGTCGGTGATCGTACGGATGGTGGCGTGCAACGCTTCGGCGCCCCGATAGCTGCCGCCGGCGTCGATCAGCACCGCGCCTTCGGATGTGACGACAAGGCCGAAGGTGGCGTTGTTGCCCAGGTTCTCGGGGCTGCGCTGGCCGAACGGGCCGATCAGGGCATAGGTATCGGGGGCGACCTGTTGCACCGTGATGCCCTGCGCGGTGGCAGCGCCGGCAACAAGGGTGAGCCAGAGGGCGAGGAGGATAGGGCGCATCAGGGTCTCCGTGATTTCGGCGACCTTGGCATGAAGGGACGCCTTTTGGGAAGGGCCGTGCCGGCGCAAGCCCCTTGGCGCGGCGCAGGGAATCGGCCAGTGTGGCCGGGTCGGTCAACAAGGGAGACGGGCCCATGCGGTTGAAGGGTGTGCGCGGCAGCCGGAATGTCGAGGATCGCCGGGGTCAGCGCGGCCGGGCCGGTGCGGGCGCTGGGATCGGCGGGGTCGGCCTGCTGATCATCCTGGCGATCGGCTATTTCGCTGGGGTCGACGTGACACCCTTGCTGAACGGCCAGCTGGACAGCGGCGGCCAGCAGACCGCCGGCGCCCCGCGCGAACTGACCCCCGAGGAACGCAAGGCCGGCGATTTCGCCGTCAAGGTGCTGGCCACCACCGAGGATGTCTGGGGCAAGGTCTTTCCGCAGGATTTCGGCAAGCCCTATCGCGCGCCGGTGCTGGTGCTGTACAGCGGCGTGACGCAAAGCCCATGCGGCGGGGCCAGTGGCGCGACCGGGCCGTTCTATTGCCCGGGCGACCGCAAGATCTATCTCGATACCGAATTCTTCGCCACGATGTCGCGACAACTGGGGGCCAAGGGCGATTTCGCCGAGGCCTATGTGATCGGGCACGAGGTGGCGCATCATGTCCAGAACGAGCTGGGCATCATTCCCAAGGTCGACGCCGCCCGCAAGCGCGCCAGCGAGGTCAAGGCCAACGCCCTGACCGTGCGGCTGGAGCTGCAAGCCGATTGCCTGGCGGGCGTCTGGGGCCGGCATGTCGATGGGTTGCTGGAGCCAGGCGACGTGGAAGAGGCGTTGAACGCGGCGCGGCAGATCGGCGACGACACGTTGCAACGCCGTGCCGGGCGGGTGCCGCAGCCGCATACCTTCACCCATGGCACCAGCGCGCAGCGGCAACGCTGGTTTGCCGAAGGTTACGACAGCGGCGATCCGAACAGCTGCGATACGTTTGGAACCGACAGTTTATAGCGCGGTCGGGTCGTTTAGGGGGGAAGAGGTGTTCGTTTCGGGTGCGACGGGGAAAGCGCGATGTCGGGGCTGGTGATCTATGCCCTGCCGGTGGGCGGCGGCACTCTGGCCATCGCCTCGCTGCCCGGGCGCAGCGGCGATTATCGCGGCGATCTGGAAGTGTTCCACGAATGGCGGCCCGGTATCGTCGTCAGCATGACCACCGAGGCCGAGATGACCGAGGTGGGCGGCAAGAACCTCGGGTCCGATATTCAGGCGATGGCCAGCCGTTGGTGCCATCTGCCGGTGCTCGATTTCGCCACCCCCGAGCCCGAGGTCGAGGCGAAATGGTCCGAGGTCAGCCGCAACCTGCGCCAGGCGCTGGGCGGCGGCGGCCGGGTGATCGTGCATTGCAGGGGCGGTTGCGGACGCTCGGGGATGGTGGCGTTGCGGCTGATGGTGGAATGCGGTGAAGATCGCTTTTCCGCGCTGAACCGGCTGCGCGCGCTGCGCGACTGTGCCGTCGAGACCAAGGCTCAGTTGCAGTGGGCCTTTGCCGGGAAGCCCTTGGGCGATCAGGAAAAACCCCGGGTCTAGACGCGAATCCCGCGATGCACGGCCCGTGGCGCATTCGCCCGGAGCGGGAGTCGTGTGTGAAACTTTGGGCAGAAGTGAAAACCGGCCGCCAAATTTGGTAAGGAAACATTACCAGTTTTGCAAAATTACATTTGTATTTCGCTCAGACATGCTTAGTAATTGACGCCATCTGGGCTGAGGGGTTTACCTATGGCCTGTGAACTATAATGAAAACGACAACTCGGAGGAGAGAATGGAACGTCGTAAATTTCTGAAGGGTGCCGCGCTTGGTGCCGGTGCGGCCGCTCTGGCTACGCCGGCCCTGGCTCAGGGAGGAAAGCAACTGACCATCGTGTCGACCTGGCCGCGGGACTTCCCGGGTCTGGGGACCTCGGCCCAGCGTCTGGCGGCGCGGATCGCTGAAGTCAGCGATGGCGCATTCAACGTGGAGTACTTTGCCGCAGGTGAGCGCGTCGGCGCGTTCGACGTGTTCGACGAAGTGGCTTCGGGCAACAGCCAGGCCTATATCGGCGCCGAATATTACTGGGCCGGCAAGCACCCGGGCTTCAACTATTTCACCGCCGTGCCGTTCGGCATGTCGACCGAAGAATGGCAAAGCTGGATCTATTTCGGCGGCGGCCAGGCCCTGTGGGACGAACTGTCGGCCGAATTCGGCCTCAAGGCGCTGAGCTGCGGCTCGACCGGCACCCAGGCCGGTGGCTGGTTCAACAAGGAAATGAACAGCCCCGACGACTTCAAGGGCCTGAAGATGCGTATCCCCGGCCTCGGCGGCCAGGTGCTGACCAAGATGGGCGCCTCGACCGTTTCGCTGCCGGGTGGCCAGATCTATGAAAACCTGGTCTCGGGCGCCATCGAGGCGACCGAATGGGTCGGCCCCTACAACGACTACTTCATGAAGTTCTACGAGGCCGCGAAATACTACTATACCGGCGGCATGCACGAGCCGGGCGGCGGTCTGGGCTTCGGCATGAACAAGGCCTGGTGGGACTCGCTCTCGGGCGCCGAGCAGGCGCTGCTGGAGGCCTGCTGCACCGAGGAGCAACTGTTGTCGCACTCGGAAGCCTGGGCCAAGAACGGCGAATACATGACCAAGCTGGTCAACGACCACGGTGTCGAGGTTCGTGCCTTCAACGACGACATCTGGGATGCCTTCGGCGAAGCCGCGGCCGAGGTCTTCGAAGAGGTCCGCGCGCACTCGGCGCTGGCGGCCAAGATCGACGACAGCTTCCAGGCCGGCCTGCGCGAAATCGGCGGCACGATCGCCAAGTTCGAGGGCACCTTCCTGAACCAGCGCAACCGTGTGCTTGGCCTGACCTGAGATCCGGTTTGACACGATAACGGGCGGGGCCCCCCTCGACGGGCCCCGCCTTCTGCATCATGGGCAGTCCGCGCGCGGACTGAGAGGACAGGACCGGGCCGGCCAGGTGGCCACGCCCGGGCATCGAGGGGGAGATCGATGACAGCAGCATCGGACCGGGCGGACACGCCTGAATTCGGCGATCCGGCGCCGATCGTGCGGATTTTCGGATGGGGAATGCTGGCCATGCTGGTCGGGTTCCTGATCAACGACGTTCTGGTCGTCGGTTGGGGCACCGCCACGGTGCGCGAACTGCTGGCTGGCACTGTCGGGTTCGACCGCGGCTGGGTTCCGCTGGCCGTCTACGCGGTCTGCCTGGTGCCGGCAGTGGCCTTCGTTCTGGCCCGGCCGCGCAACGCGCTGAGGGCGGATGCGATGCGCATCCACCGCTTCAACCTCTACATCATCCGCGCCGCCTTCTGGTCGGTGCTGCTGGTCGGCGTGGTCGATGCCGCGCTGGCGCTGTCGCGGGTCGAGAACCTGCTGCCGATCTTCTTCAGCGAAGACATGGTCAAGGATCTGGGGCGGGCGCAATATGTCGGACCCTATGTCCACATCCCGCTGATCCTGCTCAGCTTGGTGATCTCGCTGTTCTCGCGCACACTGGGCTTTCACTGGCTGGCGCTGATGATCGTGGTGGCCGAGCTGGGGATCGTGATCTCGCGCTTCGTGTTCAGCTACGAACAGGCGCTGATGGCCGACCTGGTGCGCTACTGGTACGCCGCGCTGTTCCTGTTCGCTTCGGCCTTCACCTTGTTCGAGGACGGCCATGTGCGGGTCGACGTGCTTTATGCCGGCTTCGGCCAGACCACCCGCGGCTTCGTCAACGCCTGGGGGGCGATCTTCCTGGGCATGAGCACCTGCTGGGTCGTGCTGCTGATCGGGTTCAACGGCAAGCAGTCGATCATCAACTCGCCGATGATCAACTTCGAGGTCACCCAGTCCGGCTCGACCGGGATGTTCGTCAAGTATCAGATGGCGGCCTTCCTGGGCCTCTTCGCCGCGACCATGCTGATCCAGTTCGTCGCCTATTTCTTCGAATCCGTCGCCGACCGGCGCCATCAGCCCGGCCGTCGCGAAATCGCGGCTGCGTCGGCGCATTAAGAGGGAGCGGGATCCA
Source organism: Paracoccaceae bacterium (assembly GCA_041397165.1). GTDB lineage: Bacteria > Pseudomonadota > Alphaproteobacteria > Rhodobacterales > Rhodobacteraceae > JAWKXE01. The sequence goes on from JAWKXE010000019.1 coordinate 18,870, forward strand.
TGGAACTTTATTTTCTCGTCCTTCTGATCATCGTCATGGCCATCGCGCTGGGCTCGGGCTTTCCCGTCGCCTTCGCCCTGCCGGGCGCCGCGATCATCACCATCTCGGTCGCTGCCGTATCGGGCTATTTCTTCGCCGGATCACCCGACGCCTATTTCCACTCCGGCGGGCCGCAGCAATGGCTGAGCGCCGGGGTGACCAACCTCAGAGGGGTCTATTGGGAGGTCGAGCGGGACACGCTGATCGCCATTCCGCTCTTCATCTTCATGGGCATCATGCTGCAGCGCTCGAAGATCGCCGAGGACCTGCTGGTCACCATGGCGCGGTTGTTCGGGCCGGTTCCGGGGGGCCTGGGCATTTCGGTGGTCTTCGTCGGCGCGCTTCTGGCCGCCACCACCGGCATCGTCGGCGCCACCGTGGTGGCCATGGGCCTGATCAGCCTGCCCGCGATGCTGCGCAACAACTATTCGCCGTCGCTGGCGACCGGCACCATCGCCGCATCGGGCACGCTGGGGCAGATCATCCCGCCCTCGATCGTGCTGATCATCCTGGCCGACCAGCTGGCCTCGGCCACCGACCAGGCCTCGACCGGGCGCAAGGCGCTCTACAAGGTCTCGACCGGCGAGCTTTCGATGCCGTCGGAATTCGACCTGGCCTCGACCAGCGCCGGCGAGATGTTCCTGGGCGCCTTCGTGCCGGGCATCGTTCTGGTGCTGATCTACATGGTCTATATCCTGGGCTATGCGCTGCTGAACCCCAAGGCGGCGCCGGCGGTGCATGACAAGAACAGCAAGTTCGACCGCAAGTTCTGGGGCCAGGTGGCGATCACGCTGATTCCGCCGCTGACCCTGATCTTCCTGGTGCTGGGTTCCATCATCACCGGCGTCGCCACGGTGAACCAGGCCGGTGCCATCGGTGCCGCCGGTGCCTTGGTGATGGCCGGATACCGCCTGCCCGAAGGGCACGGGTTGAAGGTCTATGGCCCGGCGCTGCTGGCGCTGATCGCGCTGGTGCTGCTGGCCTTCGTCCTGTCGACCTATCCGATGAACCTGAAATCGGCCTCGACCCCGCATGACTGGCAGGGCATCTATATCGGCCTTTTCGCCGCGATCCTGCTGGTGATCTCGATCGCCTGGAGCGGTTGGCGGGTGCTGACGATCGAGAACACCATGCATGGTGTCATGCTGGAAACCGCCAAGACCACGGCGCTGGTCTTCGTCATCCTGATGGGCGCGGCGATGCTGACCGCGGCGTTCCGCTCGTTCGGCGGCGAGGATCTGGTGAAAGAGTTCCTCAACTCGCTTCCCGGCGGGTTCTGGACCCAGTTCGTCATCGTCATGGGCGTGATCTTCATCCTCGGCTTCTTCCTCGACTTCATCGAGATCGCCGTGGTTGTCGTGCCGATCGTGTCGCCCATCCTGCTGGCCGATCCGGCCGCGAACGTGACGGCCGTCTGGCTGGGCGTGATGATCGGTCTGAACATCCAGACCAGCTTCCTGACGCCGCCCTTCGGCTTTGCGCTGTTCTATCTGCGCGGGGTGGCTCCGGCCAGCGTGAAGACCACGCAGATGTACAAGGGCGTCGTCGCCTTCATCACCCTTCAGCTGATGCGCTGGGCGTGGTGGGGGCCTATCCGCCGCTGGTGAACTATCTGCCGAACCGGGTGTCGTTCCTGTCGGATACCGCCCCGCCGCCGCGAAACCCCAAGCTGCAATATTGCGTCGAGCAATATACCGGCGAGCAGCTGGCGGCTGGCAACGATCCTTCCGCGGCCATCTCGGCGGCGCAGGGACTCGACCTGTCGGTGCTGCCGAAGAAGATGGCGGGTGACGTCAAGAAGGCCTTCGACAACGCCGAGACGGCGCTGCCCAGCCTGACCGCGATCTTCGCGGCCGAGGACGAGGTCAACAAGGCGGCCGCCGAGTATCGCCCGCTGCAGCGCGAGGTCCGCTCGATCGAGAAGGACATCCGCAAGCTGGAAACCAAGGCCGACGACCTGCAGACCACCATCGGCCGGATGCATGGCGAGGCCGAGGACAAGGCGCGGCTCGAAGCCAGGCGCGACGGGTTCATGTCGGCGGCGGAAGCGCTGAAGGCGCAGATTCCGGACAGCTGGACCGAGGCGCACAAGGCCTTTGCCACGCTGACCGGCGCCGAACAGAAGGCCCGTCAGACCTATCGCCGTCAGGCGGATCAGGCCTGGACGGCCCCGGCCGAGGTGCTGGCGGTGCTGAACGCGAACGATGCCTTCGACGGGCTGGAAGGCGAGCTGCGCGAGCTGCGTGGCTTCATCGAGAGCGTGACCGAGGACGATCCAGTCGCCGAGGAAACGGTGAGCGCGCTGGAAGAGAAGTTCAACGCGGTCGAGGGCGCGGGCGATGTCAAGTCGGCCCTGGGCAAGGCGCGGCGGGCGCTGCGGGTGAAGAAATTCGACCGCGACAAGGCGCTGGAAGCCTTCGACGACGCCATGAGCGCGTTCGAGGAGCAGAAGGCCTGGCGCACCGCCGCGGCGGGGCTGAAGCCCGGGCTTCAGGCCTATCTCGACGGGATCAAGGGCACGCTGGGCATCCGCTCGCAGAACCGGCTGGATCGCGACCAGGCGCTTTATATGGCGTCCTGCAGTTCGGTTCACCGCGATATCTCGCTCAATTTCTGACGCGGGTCAGGACAGAGGAGGCCCCGGTTCGCCGGGGCCTTTTCCTTTCAAGGGAGAAGCCCATGCTGAAAGGTATTCGCATCGTCGAGGTCGAGGGCTGGGCCCCGGGCCGTTTGCGGCAATGACACTGGCCGATCTCGGGGCCGACGTGATCGTGGTGCATCGCAAGGGCGGCAATCCGACCCCGGGCGTGCCCGAGCGGTCGGTGCTGGACCGGGGCAAACGCTCGATCGCGCTGGACCTGAAGGACCCGGGCGATATCGAGATTTTTCAACGGCTTGTGGCCCGCGCAGACGGGCTGGTCGAAGGCTTCCGGCCGGGGGTGATGGAGAAGCTGGGGATCGGCCCGGAGGCCTGTCACGAGATCAACCCGGCGCTGGTTTTCGGCCGCATGACGGGTTGGGGGCAGCAGTCCCCTCTATCTGGTGCTGCCGGGCATGACCTCAACTATATCTCGATGTCCGGGGCGCTTTGGTATGCCGGGGCGCCCGGCGATGCGCCGGTGACGCCGGCGACGCTGGTGGGCGATATCGGCGGCGGGGCGCTGTATCTGGTGGTGGGGATGCTGGCCGGGATCATGCAGGCCCGCGCCACCGGACGGGGCACGGTGGTGGATGCCGCGATCTATGACGGATCGGCCCATATGATGAACCTGCTGATGGCGCTGCGTCAAACCGGGAGCCTTCCCGAAGCGCGCGGGCAGGGCATTCTGGATGGGCCGCACTGGAGCCGGAGCTATGCCACGGCGGATGGTGGCTGGATGTCGGTGCAATGTCTGGAACCGAAGTTCTATGCGCTGTTCCTGGACAAGCTGGGCCTGAGCGAAGACCCTGATTTTGCGAAACAATTCGACAAAGCCTCGTGGCCGGTGGCGACCGCGCGGCTGACCGCGATCTTCGCCGCGAAACCGCGCGCCGCCTGGGAGGCGCTGTTCCTGGGCAGCGATGCCTGCGTCGCCCCGGTGCTGAGCCCGGACGAGGCGGCGCGGCACGAGATGAACGCGGCAAGGGGGGTGTGGAAGGCCCCTGCGGGTGTGCTTCAGGCGGCGCCGGCACCGCGGTTTTCGGGGCAGGCCGCGTGGCAGCCGACAGAGGCGCCGGAGCGCGGGGCGCATACGGCGGAGATCCTGGCCGAGCTGGGGTGAACCGGTGGAGCGGTGGGTTGGCACCCACCCCAGGGGAAAGGTTAACGCCACCGCGCGGTGGCTTGTTAACGATCTGCATCCCGGCTGCCCGCCGGCTGCACCCTGTCTGGCGCGCGGTGGCGCAAGGTTTCGGTAAGGGGCGGGGTTAACGCGGCGGGCGGTCGGTGCGCAGAATGCGCACCCTAGGGCGTCTCGGGCGGGGTGCGGCCGAGCGCGAGGGCGGCGACGGCGGCTCCGGCGACCAGCAGCATCGTCACCGTGGTTGATCCCAGGCCGAAGACCTCGGACGCGGCGCTGACCAGGAAAGCGAGCGCCGAGGTCGAGCGTGACCGAGACCATCCAGAGCGACATGATGCGCCCGCGGATTTCATCCTCGAGCCGGGCCTGGATGCCGATCTGCAGCGACACGCCGATATAGGTGCCGGCAAAGCCCACCACCGGCGCGATCCAGAAGGCCATGTCGAACGAGGGCGCGAGAGTAAGCGCGGCGGTGCCGGCGAAGCCCAGCGCAATCACCCCGAAGCGCACTGCCGGCATCCGCGCCAGGCGCGGCCCGGCGGCGACCTGGGCCAGCGCGGCGACCAGCGCCCCGGCGCCCACGGCCGAGGTCAGGAGGCCCAGCCCTTCGGCGCCGCGTTCGAACTGGCCGTCGGCGATCAGCGCGAGAATCTCGGTGATGGCGCGGATCGGGCCCATGGCGATGACGGTCAGCAACAGGCTGCGGCGGATCGGCCAGCGGCGCCAGCCTTCGCGCAGGCCTTCCAGGAGGTCGGCCAGGTATCCGGTGGGTCCGGCGCGCGGCGGCATGTCGCGCGGGGTGAGCGTGGGGCCGATCAGCAGGTTCGGGACGAACAGCAGGACCGAGACCACGGCGGTGGGCACGGTGCCGAACTGGCCGATCATGAAGCCGCCGATGGCCGGGCTGACCACGCGCCCGACATTGAAGTTCAACGCCGCCATGGCGACGACCGAGCTGATCAGCGGCGGATCGACCAGGCGCGGGCCCAGCGACTGCCGCACCGGGTGATAGGCGGCGATGATGATGCCGAAGAGAAGCGCGATGCCGACGAGCGCATGTGGGGTCAGCCACCCGGCCAGCATCAGGGCCAGAAGCGCCGCCGGGCAGGCGACCAGCCCCCAGGAGACCCAGCGATAGGCCCGCAGGATCGGCGTGCGGTCGGTCAGCGCGCCGAAGAAGGGCGCGGTGAAGGCCACGGGCGCCAGGCTGAGCGCGGCGATGAGGCCGACGAAGCTGGCCGAGCCCGTGGTGTCCCAGGCGAGCCAGGAGAGCAGAACGCGGAAGATCCAGTTGCCGTTCACGCCCAGCACGGCGCCAAGGAAGTAGCGGCGGAAGGCGGGGCTGGAGAAGGCGGTGCGGGCGGGCTTGCCGACGCTGGCGGACATTGCGGTTCCTCTTCGGCGCGAGACTAGCGCCGTGAGGGGCAGGTGCAAGCGGGAACGCAGCCTGCCTTATCCGGCGCCCAGAAGCACCGCCGCGTGATAGGTGACGAAGGCGGCGCCATAGGCCAGCGCGAAGAGATAGGTGACGGCGATCCACATCATCCGGGCGCTGCCGGTTTCGCGGCGGATGACCGCCAGGGTCGAGATGCATTGCGGCGCGAAGACATACCAGGCCAGGAAGGCGAGCGCGGTGGCGAGGCTCCAATGCTGCGACAGGGCGGTGGCGATCTGGCCGGTCAGCTCGCCCCCGCCCGCCACGGCATAGACGGTGCCGAGCCCCGCGACCGCCACCTCGCGCGCGGCCATGCCGGGGATGAGGGCGACGCAGATCTCCCAGGTGAAGCCGATGGGGGCCATGACCGGCTCGATCAGGTGGCCGAGGCGGGCGGCGAAGCTGTAGTCGATGGCCGGGCCGGTGGCGCCTTCGGGGGGCAGCGGGAAGCTGGCCAGCACCCAGATCACCACCATGGCGAGGAAGATGGTGGTGCCGGCGCGGCGCAGGAACATGCGCGCGCGTTGCCACAGGCCGATGGCGATGCCGCGCAGGCGGGGCAGCTTGTAATCCGGCAGGTCGAGCATCAGCGGCGCCTGCACCTCGCCCCGGCGGAAGAGGAGGCGCGAGGCCAGCGCGGTGGCGAAGGCGCCGATTATGCCGGCCAGGTAGAGGCCGAACATGACGAGGCCCTGCAGGCCGATGCCGAAGGCGGTGCGGCGGTCGGGGATGAAGGCCGAGATGATGAGGGTATAGACCGGGATGCGGGCCGAGCAGGTCATTAGCGGGGCGATGAGGATGGTGGTGATGCGGTCGCGGCGGTTGTCGATGACGCGGGCGGCCATGATGCCGGGAATGGCGCAGGCGAAGCTGCTGAGCAGCGGGATGAAGGCGCGGCCATGCAGCCCGGCCGAGCCCATGATGCGATCCATCAGGAAGGCGGCGCGGGCCATATAGCCGAAATCCTCGAGCAGGAGGATGAAGAGGAAGAGGATCAGGATCTGCGGCAGGAAGACCAGCACGCTGCCGACGCCGTTGATCGCGCCGTCGATCAGGAAGCTGCGGATGAGGCCGGGGGGCAGGATCGCGGCGATGCCGCCGGCCAGCGCATCGAACCCGTCGGCGATGAGCTGCATCAAGGGCGCGGCGCCGGCGAAGACCGCCTGGAACATGACGAAGAGCAGCAGCAGAAGCGCGACAGGCCCGACGATGGGGTGCAAGAGCACGCTGTCGATCCGGGTGGTCAGCGTGGCGGGCTTTTCGGGCAGGCGGACATGGGCGGCGATCAGCGCATCGGCGCGGGCCAGGGCGGCGCGCAGATCGGCCGCGCCGGGCTGGGTCCAGCTGGAGGCGGTGGGCGCGGGCAGGCCGGCGGCAAGCAGCGCGTCGAGCTGCGCCCAGAGCGCATCGGTGCCGCCGGGGCGGACCGAATTGGCGGCGACGACCGGCAGGCCGAGGGCGGTGGAGAGGCCGGCGATGTCGATCTCGATCCCACGGTGGCGGGCGATGTCGATCATGTTCAGCACCAGAAGCACCGGCAGGCCGACGGTCTTCAGTTCGGAGACCAGCCTGAGGGCGCCGCGCAGGTTGGTGGCATCGGCGACGGCGATCAGGAGATCGGGGCGCGGTTCGTCCGGCTGGCGGCCGAGGACGACGTCGCGTGTGACCTCTTCATCCAGGCTGCGGGCGCGCAGCGAATGGGTGCCGGGCAGGTCGATGAGCGCCAGCCGGTGACCGGCGGGGGTGGTGGCGGTGCCGGTCTTGCGCTCGACCGTGACGCCGGAATAGTTGCCGACCTTCTGGCTTGACCCGGTGAGGGCGTTGAACAGCGTGGTCTTGCCGCAGTTGGGGGCCCCGATCAGGGCGGCTTCGAACATGGCTCCGCCCGTCTTAGCGGTTGTGTCTTTCATTGCTGACCTGTTCGGCCCAGATGGCCATTGCGATACGGCGGCGCAGGGCGACGGTGGCGCCTTCGACCCGGACGGCGATGGGATCGCGGCCGATCGGGCCTTCGTGCAGCACCTCGATCCGGGCGCCTTCGACGAAGCCCAGTTCGATCAGGCGGCGTTCAAGCTCGTCCCAGTCCTGGGCGTGGTCGGGGGTGCTGGGGCAGAGCCGGGTCAGGCGACCGCGAAACCCCTTGCGCGAGGCGCCGAGGGCCAGGCCGACAGGGTTGGGAAGATGCGGTTCGATGGTCATCGCGAATCGACGGGCCCCGGTAAGGATGCATTCCGAGTAATACACTCAGGAATTGCCGTCAACGCGGATTCAAGGCGCGGCCGATCTGTCGCAATCACGCTTGCGAGAGGGGCGGGCAATGGGTCGGCACCCGCCCCAAAGGGCGGGTGTGCGGCTGGGGTCAGGGGGCGGCAACCCCAAGTCAGACCTCAGAAATCGAGATTCTCGACCGAGAGCGCGTTGGCCTGGATGAACTCGCGCCGGGGTTCGACCACGTCGCCCATCAGCTTGGTGAAGAGATCGTCGGCCTCGACCATGTCGTCGATCCGGACCTGCAGCAGGGTGCGCGCATCGGGGTCGAGCGTGGTTTCCCAGAGCTGATCGGGGTTCATTTCGCCGAGACCCTTGTAGCGCTGCAGGGTCAGGCCCTTTTCGCCCTCGGAAAGGATGGCCGCCAGAAGGTCGAGCGGGCCCTGGATCAGCTGTTCGCGGTCCTTGCGCACCAGCGTGGCGGCGGTGCCGTAGACCTCTTGCAGGGATTTGGTGAAGCTGCCGGTCTTGCGCGCCTCGCCGCCGCGCAGGATGGGGCCGTCGAGGGTGCGGACCTCTTCCACGCCGCGCAGGATGCGCGCCAGGCGGATGCCGTGATCCTGGGTGATGCGGCCCTGCCAGCCGCGCTCGTATTCCAGCGCGATCTGGTTCAGCCGGGCCGCGACCTTGTCGGCCACGCCTTGCAGGTCCTGATCGACCGCGCCGGGCACGAAGGCGCCGGCGATGGCGGCCTGTTCCAGGACGTGACGCGGGTAATGGGTGGGGAAGGCATCGAGCAGGCGCTTGAACTGTCGCGCCTCCTCGACCACGCGGGTCAGGTCGGCGCCGGCCATTTCGGCACCCGAGCCCAGCCGCAGGACGGCGCCGTCGACGCCCTGATGGATGAGGTAATCGTCGAGCGCGGGCTGGTCCTTCAAGTAGACCTCGGACTTGCCGCGCGACACCTTGTAGAGCGGCGGCTGGGCGATATAGAGATAGCCGTCTTCGATCAACTGCGGCATCTGGCGATAGAAGAAGGTCAGAAGCAGCGTGCGGATATGGGCGCCGTCGACATCGGCGTCGGTCATGATGACGATCTTGTGGTAGCGCAGCTTGGCGATGTTGAATTCGTCGCGGCCGATGCCGGTGCCGAGCGCCATCACCAGATTGCCGATCTCCTGGCTGGAGAGCATCTTGTCGAAACGCGCCCGTTCGACGTTCAGGATCTTGCCGCGCAGCGGCAGGATGGCCTGGGTGCGGCGGTCGCGGCCGGTCTGGGCCGAGCCGCCAGCGCTGTCGCCCTCGACCAGGAAGAGCTCGGTCTGGGCCGGGTCCTTTTCGGAACAGTCCTTCAGCTTGCCGGCAAGGAAGTTCACATCCATCGCCGTCTTGCGCCGGGTCAGTTCGCGCGCCTTGCGGGCGGCTTCGCGGGCCAGCGCCGCCTCGATGATCTTGCCGACGATCAGCCGGGCCTCGTTCGGGTTCTCCTCGAACCATTCGGAAAGCTTCTCGCCGACCAGGTTCTCGACCGCGGGGCGGACCTCGGAGCTGACCAGCTTGTCCTTGGTCTGCGAGCTGAACTTGGGGTCGGGGACCTTGACGGACAGCACGCAGGAGAGGCCCTCGCGGGCGTCGTCGCCGGTGAAGGTGACCTTTTCTTTCTTGGCGATGCCGCTTTCGGTGGCGTATTTCTGCAGGACCCGGGTCAGGGCGCCACGGAAGCCAGCCAGGTGGGTGCCGCCGTCGCGCTGGGGGATGTTGTTGGTGAAGGGCAGCACCGTCTCGTGATAGCTACCGTTCCACCACATCGCCACCTCGACGCCGATATCGTCACGCTCGCCCTTCACATAGATCGGCTCGGCCATCATCGGGGTCTTGTGGCGGTCGATATATTTGACGAATTCCTTGACGCCGCCTTCATAGAACAGCTCGGACTCGAGCGGGGTGGAGGGGCGTTCGTCGCGCAGCTTGATGCGGACGCCGGAATTGAGGAAGGCCAGCTCGCGCAGGCGCTTTTCCAGCGTCTCGAAGGAATATTCGAGGTTCGAGAAGGTGTCGAGCGAGGCGAGGAAGCGGACCTCGGTCCCCTTGCGGCCGTTGGCATCGCCGACCACGCGCAGGTGTTCGGTGCAATCGCCATGTTCGAATTTGGCGAAATGTTCTTTTCCGTTGCGCCAGATGCGCAGTTCCAGCCAGACCGAAAGCGCGTTCACCACCGAGACGCCGACGCCATGCAGACCGCCCGAAACCTTGTAGGAATTCGAGTCGAATTTGCCGCCGGCGTGGAGCTGGGTCATGATGACCTCGGCGGCCGAGACGCCCTCTTCGGGGTGGATATCGACGGGGATGCCACGGCCATTGTCGCTGACCGAGATGCTGGAATCCTCGTGGATGGTGACCGAGACGTGATCGGCGTGACCGGCCAGCGCCTCGTCGATGCCATTGTCGACCACCTCGTACACCATATGGTGCAGGCCCGAGCCGTCATCGGTATCGCCGATATACATGCCGGGACGCTTGCGCACGGCCTCTAAGCCCTTGAGAACCTTGATGGACTCGGCGCCGTATTCGCTCGGTTGCTGATCGTTGTCTGACATGCCCGCCGCTCTGATGTTTTTCCTGCCATTTTATACGATTTCCGGGGGGGGATGTCACGCGCGGACACCGTATTTTGTGGCGTTCCGGGTCGCGTGAATTCTCGGGAAATGCCCCGCCTTCGCCGCATTCTTTCCCCGGTTCTCGGGCAGGATGGCGGGCAGCGAAGAATGCGAAGGAGAACGCCCGTGTCGAAGGCGATTGAAGCGGCGATGCGCCAGCAGGAGTTTTCGGAAAGCGACCGGGTCGCGCGCGGCGAGGAGGCCGGGGCCGAGATGCAGATGAGCCGGGCCGAGCGGATCGGAACCCGCTGGCGGGTGAGCGACGACGCGCTGTGGAACCCGTTCGAAGTGGTGTCGTTCATGGGGCTGATCGTGTTCGGCTTCGGCTGGTTCATGGGGCGCGACAAGTTCGTCTTCGTGGCCGAGCTGTTCCTGCCGGTGCTGGTGGTCGGCATCGTGGTGGTGATCGCCCAGGCCGTGCTGCGCCGCAAGGCGGGCGAGGCGGGCGTGCTGAAGGTGCTGCGCGAGCGGATCAGGTAAAGGGCAGCGCCAGGCCGACGGCGATCAGGAGCCCGCCCGAGACGATGTTGAGCCGCCGGAGCGCGTGCGGGCTTTGCAGGATGCGCCGCGCGCGGTCGAGAAACAGCGCCAGCCCGAGATTGCCCAGCATCGGCACCACCGCCGAGACGGCGAGGATGGCGGCGATATCGGGCGCGGTGACGCGGCTGAGATCGAAGAAGCCGGGCAGCACCCCCATATAGAACAGGATCGCCTTGGGATTGCCCAGGACGGCGGCGAAGCCGACGGCGAAGCCGGGCCAGAGGCCGGGGCGGGTCATGCGGCTGTCGGCGCCGGGGCGATGCGCCGGTTTGCGCAGCAGCAGAAACCCCATCGTCAGGAACACGCCGGCCGCGACCCAGCGCAGCAGGTTGAGGAAATCGCCATAGACCGACAGCACCCAGGCCAGGCCGAAGATGGCGCAGAGCGGCCAGATGAGATCGCCCAGCGCCACCCCCACGGCCAGCGGCCAGGCGGCCGCCATCCCGCCCGACAGCGACCGCGCCGTCAGCGCCACCCAGACCGGGCCGGGAATGGCCCAGAGCGCGGCCATGCCGCCGGCATAGAGAAGCAGCTCGGTCAGGGTGACGGTCATGGCGGGTCCAGTGTCAGGCGGCGGTGAAGGGCTTCGGCCTCGCCCCAGAGGGCGCTGCGGTCGGGCTGCGGCGCGGAGGCGAGCCAGGTCTCGGCGGCGGCGGTTTCGCGGGCCACGAGATCGAACAGCACCGGGTCGGGCGCGTCGCCGGTGGCGCGTTCGCGGGCGGCCATCTTCTGCAGCGTCAGCCGGTCGAGCGCGTCCGCCTCGTCCGGGGACAGCGCCGCGCCGCTGCGCAGGGCGGTCATGTCCATCGGCGGCATGGGGCGGTCGTGGAGCCGCATCCAGCGCAGGGCCAGCGTGGGGCGCAGGACATAGAAGAAGCGTTTCAGCCGGATGCCGCCGCCGGGGGCGTCGAGCCGGCTCAACTGCCGGCGCAAGAGCGACAGGTAATGCCAGCTGACCGATTTCCGGTCGAGCGCGCGGGCGGCGAAATCGGTCAGGACCTGCCGCGCGGCGCGGTCTTCGACATAGGTGACGGGCGATTGCAGCCATTCGGCGATCACCGCGTTCGAGCCCAGCGTCAGGGTCAGCGCCTTCGACAGTTCCCAGCCCGAGAGGTCAAGTTCATCGTCGATGGGGCGTTCGACCACGTCGCGCCGCTTGCCCAGCTTCAGGTGCCAGTCGAGCGGGCGCGTGTAGACGAAACGCACGTCGTAATCGCTGTCGGGAGAATGGAAGCCCCAGGCGCGCGAGCCGCTTTCGATGGCGAAGAGGATGCGGATGCCTTCTTCGGCCTCGATATCGGAAGGCGGGCGCGGATCAGGGCCTGCATCTGTTCGGAGACCGGTTGAATCATGCCTTGGCCACCTGCGAGGCGCCGTTTTCGTCCGTGACTTCAAGATACTGCGCGCGGTCGCCGAGTTCGGTGAAAAGCTCGGGGCCGGTGCCGGTCATCCAGGCCTGGGCGCCGAGCGCGCACAGTTCGTCATAGAGCGCAGCGCGGCGGTTGGCGTCGAGATGGGCGGCGACCTCGTCCAGCAGCAGGATCGGCGGGGCGCCGAAATCCTGCGCCAGGGCGCGGGCATTGGCGAGGACGAGCGAGACCAGAAGCGCCTTCTGTTCGCCGGTCGAGCAATCGGAGGCGGGGATATCCTTGGCGGTATAGTGGCCCAGCATGTCGGTGCGGTGCGGGCCGATGAGGGCGCGGCCGGCGGCGAGGTCGCGGGCGCGGCCCTCGGCAAGGGCCTGGGCAAGGTCGTCGGCGCCTTCGGGCATGTCGCCCTCGGTCTGGCGCAGGGTCAGGGTGGCGGCGGGGAAGGCGGTTTCGGCCCGGGCCTGGGCGGCCGAGAGCTGGTCGAGCGCCGAGAGGCGGTTGGCGTGGATCGCGGCGCCGGTCTCGGACATCTGACGCTCGAGCGCGGTATACCAATGGGCGTCGCGCACCATGTCCTTCAAGAGCTGGTTGCGCTGGCGCATGGCCTTGTCATAGGCGAGGCTGAGTTCGGCATGGTCGGGGAAGAAGCTGAGCGTCATCCGGTCGAGGAAACGGCGGCGGCCGTCGGCGCCTTCGATCCAGAGCCGGTCCATCGCCGGAATGAGCCAGAGCACGCGGGCGATGCGCGCAAGCGCGGTCTGCGGGGCGGGCTTGCCGTCGATCCTGACCTGCCGGGCGGCGCCGTCCTCGGACCAGGTTTCGACCTCGTGAATCTGATGCAGCGAGCGCAGATGGGCGGTGAGTTTCCAGCCGAGGGCTTCGGCGCGCCGGGCCATGTCGAGCGCCGAGGCCCGGCGCAGGCCCCGACCGGGAGAGAACAGAGAGACCGCTTCGAGGATATTGGTCTTGCCGGCGCCGTTGGGGCCCCAAATGGCAACGGGGCGCGCATCGCAGTCGATCACCGCGCGCTTGTGTGAACGGAAATGCGACAGGGCCAGATGGGTCAGCGCGAGCGTCATGAAGAATGGGTAACGCGGGGCGGCGGGACTGACCAGCGGCAAAACCGGGCGAGGCGGTTGACTGAAACCGGCGAGGGCGCGAGCATCGGGCCGGCGACTGCCATGACGTGTCCGAAAGGAGCCTATCCGATGCCGTTTCGTTTGGTCTTTGCGAGCCTGTTTGCGGCGATCCTGATGCTGATCCCCCCGGCCAATGCGCAGACCTCCGGGCTGCCGGCCTGGTTGGAACGGCATGTCGGGTTGGAGGATGGGCAGATTGCGCCGGTCGTTCTGGAACGCGCGCGGGCGCATTATCAGGAGAAGGTGAGGCAGGGCGCGGTGAAGAACCCATGTTATATGGCGATGGACGCGACACGGCCCAGCACCCTGCCCAACGGCCAGGCGACGCGCCGGTTTTACGTGATTTGCGAAGACAAACGCACGTTCAAGGCAATGTCGTCGGGATATGGCAATGGACGCAAGCTGCCGCGGGCGAATTTCTCGAACGGGCGGCAATGCGCCAGGCATTTCAGCAATGCCGAGGGCTCGAAACTGACCGCCGGTGGCGGCTATGTGACGGCGGAGACACGGACGTCGTTCAAGGGATATCTGGGAAATCCCGGCAAGCGCACGGCGTTCTACCGGACCTTTCTGCTGTTCGATGGCGAAGGAGAGACGCGCAACGCGCGGGAACGGGCGATTGGCGGGCATCGCGCGGCCTTCGTGAAGTGGCAATGCCGGTTCAAGGACCCGTCCGACCGGCACGCCGACAAGGATGGCTATGTGCCTTTTGGCCGGTTGGTGGACTATACCAGCGGGCGCAGCAACGGGTGCACCACCTGGTCGGAACAGGCGGCGAAGGATATCCTGCGGCTGGTGAGGGGCAAACCGGCCGCGCTTTTCATCTATCCGGCGTCGGATGACATCATGGCCGTGGCCGGTGCCGTAAAGAACGGGGTACCGCTGTCGCGGGCCGGGCTCTATTGGGATGCGGCCTGCCTGAAGGCGATCGGCGCGCCGAAGTTCTGGCCCAAGCGAACATTGCAGCCGGTGATCCGGGATTGGCGCAAGTCGCTGCCGAAATCGCCGCAACGGGAATTGCCGCTCTGCGACTGAATGGACCCTAGACCCGCATCGGCATGACGACGTAGACGGCGGAGGTGTCGTTGCCTTCGCGCATCAGCGTCGGATCGCCCGAGGAGTTGAACAGGAAGACGGCATTCTCGCGGTCGACCTGGGAGGCGATTTCGAGCAGGTACTTGGCGTTGAAGCCGATCTCCAGCCGGTCGTCGCCATAGGCCACGGCCAGCTCTTCCTCGGCGGCGCCGCTGTCGGGGGCGTTGACCGAGAGGGTGAGGCGGTCTTCGTCGAGCGAGAGCTTCACCGCGCGGGAGCGTTCCGAGGAGACGGTGGCGACACGGTCGACGGCCTGGGCGAATTCGGCTGCGTCGACCTCGAGCCGGCGGGTGTTGCCGGTGGGGATGACGCGGGTGTAGTCGGGGAACGTGCCGTCGATCACCTTCGACGTCAGCGTGATGGCGGGGGTGGCGAAGCGGATCTTGGTTTCCGAGACGGAGACGGCGATTTTCGCCTCATCATCGTCGAGAAGCTTGCGCAGCTCGCCCACGGTCTTGCGCGGCACGATCACGCCGGGCATGTCGGCGGCGCCTTCGGGCAGGTCGGCGTCGATCCGGGCCAGGCGGTGGCCATCGGTGGCGACGCAGCGCAGCACCCGGCCGCCATCGGCGTCGGAGATGTGCATGTAGACGCCATTGAGATAATAGCGGGTTTCCTCGGTCGAGATGGCGAATTTCGACTTGTCGAAGAGCCGCCGCAGCACCGGCGCGGGGGCCGAGAAATTCGACGAATATTCCGAGCTGGCCATGACCGGGAAATCTTCCTTGGGCAGGGTGGCCAGGTTGAAATGCGAGCGTCCCGCTTCGACGCTGAGGCGGCCGGTGGCGCCGTCGTCGGTCAGGGTGACCAGCGCGCCGTCGGGCAGCTTGCGGACGATTTCATGCAGGGTGACGGCCGAGACGGTGGTGGCGCCGGCGCGTTCGACCTGGGCCGGGGCGCGGTCGACCACCTCGATATCGAGGTCGGTGGCGCGGAACTGGACGTCCGAGCCTTCGGCCTCGATCAGCACATTGGCGAGGATCGGGATGGTGTTGCGCCGTTCGACGACGGATTGTGCCTGGGCGACAGCCTTCAGGAGAACGCCGCGTTCGATGCTGAATTTCATGCCCTCACTCCCATATCCGCGTGGCCGGGAGGGGAACCCTAGCGGGTTTGCCCGGTCGCGCAAGGTTTTTCAATGTTTTCGGGTGGATTCGGGGCAAGGTCAAGCGGGTTGCCACGGGAAAGGGCGCTGCCGGACGGGGTTGGCGCCGGCTTGGCTGGAAAAGCGCCGACGCGGCGCGTTCAGCCCTTCCGGACGACCCCTGACGGGCGGGTCAGGTGAAGGTGGCGATGGCGCTGGCCCAGCCAGATCGCCTTGGCCAGAATGGCCTTGCGCGCAGTTGCGGCGGTTTCGGACACGGCGGCGGCGGTGAGGGGAAGCGGATTGGCGAAGAGATCGGGAAAGAGCCGCCGCTCGGTGCCGTCTCGGGCTTGGCTGACAACGGGAATCGCGAGACGGAACTGGGTGCCTTCGACTGCGTCCTCCGCGCTCTTGCGAAAGTTATGAGCTAGGTTGCCGGTATCGACGGTGTCGCAGTTGTCCGAAGCGCCTTGATGGATCGGGGCGAGCCAGAGCAGAAGCTCTTGCAGCGAGGCGACGTCCTGTTCGCCGGGGCGACGGGGCCGGGGCGAGGACGCGGGGAGCGTATCCGCAAGCGCACCGAGATAGCCCGCGCCGAACCAGGCCTTCAATGCGGCCAACCGGAAGTTCGTTTCCGAGGTCAGCGCCTTGCACACATCTGCTTTGGCCGCGAAATGTTCGGTGAACAGGACATAGCCGGAGAGCGTGGGCGGCCATTTCGTGGGCCGCATCGCAAGGGCGTCGAGATCGTCGATCTGCATCGGGCGAAGGCCTGGCCAGACCGGATCAGGCCTCGAGCGCGCGGCGCAGCAGTTCGATATCTTCCTCGATCTGGGCGTCCTGCATCCGCAGTTCCTCGATCTTGCGGACGCCGTGGATGACCGTGGTGTGATCGCGCCCGCCGAAACGGCGACCGATCTCGGGCAGCGAGCGCGAGGTCATGTGCTTGCACAGATACATCGCCACCTGACGCGGCCGGGCGAAGTTGCGCACCCGCTTGGGGCCGATCATGTCGGAGAGGCGGATGTTGTAATGTTCGGAGACCTTCTTCTGGATCTCCTCGATCGAGATCTTGCGCTCGGAGGCGCGCAGGATGTCGGCCAGGCAATCCTGGGCCAGGTCGAGGGTGATTTCGCGCCCGACCAGCGAGGCGAAGGCGAAGAGACGGGTCAGGGCGCCTTCCAGCACGCGGACATTGGTCGAAATCCGGTGGGCGAGGAATTCGAGCACGCCGTCGGCCAGTTCGAGCTCGGGGTATTGGGCGCGCTGCACATCGACCTTGGATTGCAGGATGCCGAGGCGCAGTTCGTAATCGGTGGGATGCAGATCGACCACCAGACCGCATTGCAGGCGGCTCTTGATGCGGTTTTCGAGGTCCTTGATCTCGCCCGGGGCGCGGTCGGCGGAGATGACGATCTGGCGGTTCTGGTCCACCAGGGCATTGAAGGTGTGGAAGAACTCTTCCTGGGTCGAATCCTTGCCGGCGATGAATTGCACGTCATCCACCATCAGCACGTCGACCGAGCGGAACAGCTCCTTGAAGTCCATGATCTTGCGTTCGCGCAGGGCCTGGACGAAGCGGTACATGAACTGTTCGGCCGAGAGATAGAGCACGTTGAGGTCGGGGCGGCGGGCCTTCAGCTCGTGCGCGATGGCGTGCATCAGGTGGGTCTTGCCGAGGCCGACGCCGCCATAGAGGAAGAGCGGGTTGAACATCACCGGGCCGCCTTCGGCGACGCGCTTGGCGGCGGCATGGGCCAGTTCGTTCGGCTTGCCGACGACGAAGCTGTCGAAGGTGAAACGCGGGTCGAGCGGGGCGGCGGGCAGCAGATCGTCACGGGCGGGCGCGGCGGCCATGGCGCCGGCCGGGCGGGCGGGCTGGGCCGCGACCGTGGCGGCCGGCCGGGCGGTATTGGCCGGCTGCGGCGGAACGAGATAGCGGATGCGGCGCACATCGGCGCCGTTGGTGGTCATCTGATACAGGATCACGTCGCCGAAATTCTGCCGGACGTAATTGCCGAGAAAGCTGGTGGGGACATGCAGGGTGGCGACGCCGTCGCTGAGACCGGCATATTCGAGCGGTTCGATCCAGGTCTTGTAATTGTTCCGGCCGACGGTTTCGAGAAGGGCCTTTTGCACCTGCCCCCATTGTTCCTGCGTCATCTGTCCCCCGATTCGCATACTCTGTCTCAAACACGGCATGGCGCGCCTCCGGTTGCCAAGCCGGCCGCGGCAAGACACGCGACAACCATGAGCCGACACTCCAGCACCGCGTAGAGCAATGCATGGCCGTGCCCTTTCAGGCCGTCCGATACGAACGATGCCGGATCGACCGATCAGGTGAATCTCCCAAGACACCTGGCGGTCGGGCCGGCGCGTCCGCGACTTCCGGTTTTGGACAAGTCGAAAGCGAAGGCTTTCCGAGGCGCGGCGAAATCCGCCCCGGTTTCTCGAGGCTGGTCGCGTCCGCTGGCAGGCTTGTCCCCCCAAGTCTTTGTGACTCGCACCGGTAG
Source organism: Paracoccaceae bacterium (assembly GCA_041397165.1). GTDB lineage: Bacteria > Pseudomonadota > Alphaproteobacteria > Rhodobacterales > Rhodobacteraceae > JAWKXE01. Next base: position 36,729 of record JAWKXE010000019.1, read on the forward strand.
GATTACCAATTGCGCCGCGGCCGGTTCAATCAATCAATGAGCTTGACTCGGGATTTTGCCGAAACGAATCTGCGAAGCCCTTCAAAGCCAAGGAAATAAGGGGTTGAACGAAAAAAAGGCGCCGTCGAAACGGCGCCTTGGCTGTTGCAGAAATGCAGACAGAATCGGCTCAGACGAGCGCTTTGACGCGCGACGAGAGACGCGACATTTTGCGCGAGGCGGTGTTCTTGTGGAAGATGCCCTTGGTGACGCCGCGCATCAGTTCGGGCTGGGCGGCGCGCAGGGCTGCGGTGGCGGCCTCCTTGTCGCCCGAGGCGATGGCCTCTTCGACACGGCGCAGGAAGGTGCGGATGCGCGAACGGCGCGCCTTGTTGACGGCGGCGCGGCGGTCGTTCTGACGTGCGCGTTTCTTGGACTGGGGCGAGTTTGCCATGGGTGTGGCCCTTTCAGATCGGTTCGTTTCGTATGGCACGCAAACGCCCGAACGGGCCACCCGAAGGCCGGAAGGGCCGGGGCATCACTCTTGCCTGAGCGGGCATCACGCGCATGTCTGGCGCGCTTCATACGGGTTTTGCGGCAAATTGCAAGCCAAAGGCGGGCCGAGTCATTTTTGCAGCAATGGCGCGGGCATTCGCCGACACGCCCGGGTTGCGCTGGAAATCGGCGCGGCGGCTGTGATAGCCGAAAACCCGGGTAAGGCACCGGGGCGGCGGATGATACAGAACGATCTTCTGATCCAATCGGCGAAAATTCTGAAGACGCTGAACGACCTGGGTTACGATTGCCAGGCGGAAGACGATTTCGACACCATCCAGGACAAGGTGTTCGGCTTCGGCAAGCCGTTCCAGAGCCCGCCCTTCGACAACCTGCGCAACGATTTCACCCGCGGCCAGGCCTTCTGGGCCTTCCTGCTGAAGGATGGCGAGCGGGTCGGCGGACTGGCGGCGCAATGCCAGGACCTGCGCGGCGAGCCGTTCGACAAGTTCATGATCCGCACCGCTCGCGGGCAATATGGCGGCGGCCAGACGGCGATCGAATGGGTGTCGCCGGCGGCGACGGCGATGATCGGCGGCAAGATCGTCTATGTCGGCGAGCTGTTCCTGAACGAGAACGCCCGCGGCAGCCGCCGGGTGCTGACCTCTTACGCCAGGCTGAGCCTGATCCTGATGAAGATGACCTGGCCCGATCTCGACTGGATCTATGCCTTCGTGCCGCGCGAACAGGCGCGGTTCGCCGATTACTATGGCTTCACCTATCGCCTGCCGCAGGCGGTGAAATGGGCCGACCCCGAGCCGCGCGGGCGCGCCTCGGACCATTTCCTGATCGCCATGCACGCGCGCGATTTCGAGCACGTTCTAGCGTGCGGTGAACTGAGCAAGTTTTGAGAACAGCAGCGTGAACCTGTCGCCCTTGGCGTCGGTGACGGGGGCCAGGAGCCGGCGATAGGTGCCGGTGATGCGGGCGCCGTCGACCACCTCGTCGATCTTCACGTCGGTGATGGCATAGCGCCGGGTCGAGGCGTCGAGATGGGCCTCGATCAGGCTTTCGATGAAGGTGCGGTGGAACTTGCCGACGACATCGTTGTAATTCCGTGCCCCGAGCAAGCGGAAATAGCGCGTGGCCAGGCTGTTGGCGCCGATCCGGTAAGGGTGCAGCATGGTATCGCCCTTGGCGACCGGATAGAACAGATCGACGCTTTCGATCAGCCAGTCGTGCTTCACCAGGCGATTGCCGGTCGAAAGCAGCCAGTCGAGCACCTCTTCCAGCCCGATCTGCGCGCCCCAGTCGGACAGGGCCGTGGTTTCGCGTTGCAGCTGATCGGCGAGGACACGCGCGGCCTTGGCCTGGCCTGGCGTGGCGTCGGCGGTGGGTTCGATCCGGATCGCCGGTTCATGCGCCGAGAAATAGCCGAGCGGCATGTTCAGCGCCAGCGCCAGCTTGTCGATGGTCGAGAACGGAATCTCGCGCCCGTTGGAGATCTGCGAATGCAGGGTGGAATAGCGCAGATCGGCCAGAGAACAGGCCCGCGACAGAGACAGGCCACGGAGCTTGCAGGCTTTCAGAATGTTCTCGCCCACGCTCATGTGAAATATCGACATATGTGTATTCCGACGACCGTGGTTTGACACATGGCCGGGCTATGGTCAACTGATGGGCGAGAGGAACGAGTTTTGCGCGAACGGAAGTGCAGTGAATGACGATGAATTGAGGCGGCGGGTCCGTGCCGTTCTGGAAGAGACCGATCCGGTCAGGAGGGTCGCCTTGTCGCGCCGTTTGCGGGCCGAGGTCTGGGATCTTCTGGGTGAGGCCGAGAGGGACAAGCTGCGAGGCAACGGCATCGATCTGGACAGGATGCCGGGGCCGCTGCGCCAGGTGAAGTAGCCAGTGCCTTAGCCAGTCATCGGGTGCGATTGGAAAACGCCCGGGTCCCGCAAGGGCCCGGGCGTTGCCGCATCGGCGGTCTCAGCGGTCGCGGAACTGGGCTTCGCGCTTTTCCATGAAGGCGGCCATGCCTTCCTTCTGGTCTTCGGTGGCGAAGAGCGAGTGGAACACGCGGCGTTCGAAGAGAAGGCCTTCGCGCAGCGTGGTTTCGTAGGAGCGGTTGACCGATTCCTTCACCGCCATGACGGTGATCATGCTCTTCTCGGCGATCTTCTGGGCGGCGCCCATCGCTTCCTTCATCAGCTCCTTGGCGGGCACGACGCGGGACACCAGGCCCGAGCGCTCGGCCTCTTCGGCATCCATGAAGCGTCCCGTCAGGTTCATGTCCATCGCCTTGGACTTGCCAATGAGGCGGGTCAGGCGCTGGGTGCCGCCGAGGCCGGCCATGACGCCCAGGTTGATCTCGGGCTGGCCGAACTTGGCGGTGTCGGCGGCGATGATGAAGTCGCATTGCATCGCCAGTTCGCAGCCGCCGCCCAGGGCATAGCCCGCAACGGCGGCGATCACCGGCTTGCGCACCCGCAGCATGACCTCGGTCTCCGGGGTGAAGAGGTCTTCCATGAAGACGTCGGTAAAGCTCTTCTCGCTCATCATCTTGATGTCGGCGCCGGCGGCGAAGGCCTTTTCCGAGCCGGTCAGGACGATGCAGCGCACCTTGTCGTTTTCCTGCGCCTCGGTCATCGCCTGGGCCAGGTCCTTGAGCAGCTGGTCATTGAGGGCGTTGAGCGCATCGGGGCGGTTCAGTTTGATGAGGCAGACGTGGTCTTCTACTTCGACGATGATCGTCTCATAGGCCATTTTCTGGATCGCTTTCGGCTGTTTCTGTGCAAAGCCGATTGATTACCATTGTCGGGGCACGGATCAAGTTATCTTTGGCATTGCGGACAGTGGAAAGATGAGCGTCCGGCCTGCACCGTGCGGCGAATCGTGCCGCTGCAGCCGGGGGTGCGGCAGGGTTGGCCTTCGCGGTCGTAGACGTCGAAACGGTGCTGGAAATAGCCCAGCTCGCCGCTGGCCTGGCGGAAGTCCTTGAGGCTGGAGCCGCCGGCCGCGATGGCCTCTTGCAGGACCTGGCGGACGATCGGCACCAGGCTGGCGACGCGGGTGGCGCCGATCCGCCCGGCAAGGCGCGTGGGCGCGATATGGGCGCGGAAAAGCGCCTCGCAAACATAGATGTTGCCCAGACCGGCGATCAGGCGCTGGTCCAGCAGGGCGGATTTCACGGGCGTCTTTTTGCCCTTGAGGGCGGCGATGAGGTAATCTTCGTTGAAGGCGTTGCCCAGGGGTTCGGGGCCGAGTTTCGCCAGAAGCGGGTGGGTTTCGGAGGCGCCCGTGGGGATCAGGTCCATCGCGCCGAAGCGGCGGGGATCGTTGAAGGTGATGCGCGCGCCGTTCGCCATGTCGAGGATGACATGGTCGTGTTTCTCCTGCGCCGGGTGGTCATGGACAAATTGCCCCAGCGGGTCGCCCGAGACGGTCATGCGGCCCGACATGCCCAGGTGAATGAGCAGGGATTCGCCTGGTCGAGATCGGCCAGGATGTATTTCAAGCGCCGTCTGAGTTGGCTCACATGCCGCCCGGTGAGGCGCTGGGCGAATTTTCGGGGAAGGGCCAGCGTAAGGCCTCGCGGTTGACGGTGGCGCGGGCGATGGTCTGGCCTTCCATCGAAGGCGCCAGGCCGCGGCGGACGGTTTCAACCTCGGGGAGTTCGGGCATGGGCGCGCTTTCAGAGGTGGCGGTCGTATCCATGCCCTGATGCAGGATGCGGATGACGTCGATGCCGGTTTTCGGACGGACGATAGAAGATCATGTGGCGCCCGACGGGGTGTTTGAAAAGGCCGGGGCGGAGTTCGGTCAGGCGGCCAATGCGCTGTCCGCTGACCAGACCCTCAAGGGCGGCTATGATCGAACGATGATAGGTATCGGCCTGCTTGGCTGACCAGGTTTCGAAGGAATAGAGCTGATACCCTCCAGATCGGCCTCGGCGAGGGCGAAGCGATGCTCAGCCATGTTTCCGGACATGCTGCCGGTGCATTCGTTCGAGGAACGCCTCGGAATCGAACGGCTGCGGCTCGCCCGATTGTTCGCCGGCGATCAGGGCGGCCTCGAGCGCCTTCACCTTGGCCTCGTGTTCCTCGAGCAGGCGCAATGACGCGGACCACGTCGCTGGCCGAGCCGCGGCCGGATTTCCTGGGTGTCGATGAAGCCGGTGAAGTGATCGCCGAGCGAGACGGATGTGTTCTTGGCCATGGGGCACCTCCAGGCGGAAGAGTAGCGCAATATTGGTAGCGAGCAAAGGTGACTGCCGCGCCCTGCAGCCACAGGGGCGCATTGTGCGTGCCGGCGCCCAAGTATAAGAGAGGCGACACCGGGAAGGCCAGAAAATGACCGAGACCACCACGCATTTCGGATTTCAGGATATCCCCGAGGCCGAGAAGGCCGGGCGGGTGCGCGGCGTGTTCGGCTCGGTCGCGTCGAAATACGACGTGATGAACGACGTGATGAGCATGGGCATCCACCGCATCTGGAAAGAGGCGATGATGGACTGGCTGGCGCCGCGTCCGGGGCAGCGCTTGCTGGATGTGGCCGGAGGCACGGGCGATATCTCGTTCAAGTTTCTCGACCGCGCGGGGCAGGGCCATGCCACGGTGCTGGACCTGACCGAGCCGATGCTGATCGAGGGCCGCAAGCGGGCCGAGGCGGCGAAGATGGCCGAGAGCCTCGACTGGGTGGTAGGCGATGCGATGGCGCTGCCCTTCGCCGACAATACGTTCGATGTCTACACCATCAGCTTCGGCATCCGGAACGTCACCCGGCCGCAGGAGGCGCTGAACGAGGCGTTTCGCGTGCTGAAACCGGGCGGGCGGCTGATGGTGCTGGAGTTCAGCCAGATCCCGAACGAGATGATGCAGAAGGTCTATGACCTTTATTCGTTCAACATCATTCCGCAGATGGGAAAGGTGATTGCGAACGACCGGGACAGTTACCAATACCTGGTTGAATCCATTCGGAAATTCCCGGATCAGGAGACCTTCCTGGACATGGTGAAGCAGGCCGGATTCGGACAGGCGAAGTACCGCAACCTCAGCATGGGCATCGCCTGTCTGCATTCGGGCTGGAAGCTGTGAGGGGCCCGGAATGAAGGACCGCACAACGTCATACGGCTGATCCGCACCGGCGCCACGCTGGAGCGCACCGGGGCGATGAAGGTGATCCTGGACGCCTATGAGGCGCCGCGGATCATGCGGATCGTGCTGCGCGGGCTGACCTGGCCGTTCCAGTGGCTGGGCGACAAGGGCGATCCGAAGATGCCGCCGGCGACGCGGGCGCTGACGGCGCTGGGGCCGGCCTATATCAAGTTCGGCCAGATCCTGAGCACAAGGCCCGACGTGGTGGGCGACGAACTGGCCGTGCAACTGAGGGTGTTGCAGGACAAGCTGCCGCCGTTTTCGACCGACCGCGCCAAGGAAGCGGTGCGCGACGCGCTGGACATGCCGGTGCGCGAGGTGTTCGAGGAGTTCAGCGAGCCGGTCGCGGCGGCCTCGATCGCGCAGGTGCACCGCGCGAGGCTGCGCGGCACCGGCGAGGAGGTCGCGGTGAAGGTGCTGCGGCCGGGGATCGAGCGGGCGTTCCAGCGCGATATCGACGCCTTCTATTTCGCGGCGGATGTGATCGAATTCCTGTCCCCCGCCTCGCGCCGGCTGCGCCCGCGGGAGGTGATCGCGCATTTCGAGGGCGTGGTGAAGGGCGAGTTGGACCTGCGGCTGGAGGCGGCCTCGGCCAGCGAGTTCGCGGCGAATACGGCGGGAGACGAAGGCTTTCGCCTGCCGGATGTGAAATGGGCCCTGTCGGCGCGGCGGGTGATGACGATGGGGTGGGCCGAAGGGGTGGCGCTGGGCGACAACGCCGCGCTGGACGCCGCCGGCCACGACCGCCGGGCGCTGGGCGAGAGGGTGCTGCAGCTGTTCCTGTCGCACGCCTTGCGCGACGGGTTCTTCCATGCCGACATGCACCAGGGCAACCTGAAGGTGGCGGCGAATGGCGACATCATCGCCTATGATTTCGGGATCATGGGCCATATCGACGAATACACCCGCCGGGTCTATGCCGAGATTCTCTATGGTTTCATCCAGCGCGACTACAAGCGCGTCGCCGAGGTGCATTTCGAGGCCGGATATGTGCCCGCCGACCGCGACGTGGACGAATTTGCCCGCGCCTTGCGCGCGGTGGGCGAGCCGATCTTCGGCATGGATGCCAGCCAGATCAGCATGGGGCGGCTTTTGAGCTATCTCTTTGAAGTCACGGAACGTTTCGGGATGGAAACCCGGACCGAGCTGATCCTGCTGCAGCGCACCATGGTGGTGGTCGAGGGCGTGGCGCGCAGCCTGAGCCCGCATCTGAACATCTGGGACGTGGCCAAGCCGATCGTCGCGGATTACATCAAGGGCTCGATCGGGCCGCGCGCGGTGGTCCGCGACCTGACCCGCGCGGCGCGGGTTCTGACCCGGTTCGGGCCGCGCCTGCCCGGGCTGATCGAGGCGATGCTGATCCGGCAGAGCGCGCTGGAAGACGCGCCGGCGAAGGCACGGGGCGGCTATGGCTGGATCATCGGCCTCGTCGGCGGTGCGGTACTGGGGGGCGGGGCCGTGGCGGCGTTTTTCCTGCTTTAGGCGGGGATGCGCCGGCGGAACGGTGCCGCCGGCCATGCATTTTTGTGACAATCGCGCCGCGGCACGGGGGCGGACGCATATCGCAACTGTTCTTCGGGTAGCAAGTTCCCTAGAGTGCGGGAAAGCAAAACGAACGGCAGGAAACACGCGATGCAGCGGCGCCTTTCAGCAGCGGTGATCGGAACTCTGACCCTGGTCCTGGTGCCGGGTCCGGCCTTGCCCGAGACCCTGGTGACCAAATCCAAGAACATGTATGGCACGCCCGGCGGGCTGATCGACATGCCGACGGCCGAAATGGCGCCGGATGGCGAGCTGTCGACGACGATGTCCTATTCCGGCGGCACCACCAAGACGACGCTGACCTTCCAGGTGCTGCCGCGCCTGACCGGGTCGTTCCGCTATTCGGCGCTGAAGGATTACCGGCCCGGGCGGGGCACGCCGACGGGCTATCCCAATTCGTCCTATTACGACCGCAGCTTCGATCTGCGCTATCAGCTGATCAAGGAAGGGCAGTATCGCCCCGGCGTTGCCGTGGGCCTGCGCGATTTCATCGGCACCGGGCTTTATTCCAGCGAATACGTGGTGGCGACCAAGGGAATCGGGTCGCGGTTGCGGGTGACGGGTGGCGTGGGCTGGGGCCGGCTGGGCAGCTATGACAGTTTCACCACCATGGGCACGCGCCCCGGGGGGATCATCGGGTCGGGCGGCGTGCCGACCTATGACCGCTGGTTCCGCGGTCCGGTTTCGGCCTTTGGCGGTCTCAGCTATCAGATCAACGACAAGCTGAGCGTGAAGGCGGAATATTCCTCGGACGCTTATGTGGAAGAGCGTGGCGGCGGCCAGGACCCGGGCGCCAACCTGTTCAGCCGCAAGAGCCCGTGGAATTTCGGCGTCGATTACCAGGTCAGCCGGGCGATCGGGGTGGGCGCCTATTACATGTATGGCAACACCGTGGGCGTGAAGGTTACCTTTGCGGCCGATCTGAAGGGCGCGCCGGTGTCGGGCGGGCAGGAAACCGCGCCGCTGCCGGTGGCGGTGCGGCCGCAGTTTTCGGCCCGCGATCTGGGCTGGACGGTCGAGCCGGGCAAGCCGCAAGCGGTGCAGGGCGACGTGGCCACGGCGATGGCCAAGGAAGGCCTGGTGCTGGAGGGCATGAAGCTGAGCGGCGACAGCGTCCGCGTGGTGCTGCGCAACCCGCGCTACGATGTCGAGGCGCAGGGCTTTGGCCGGGCCGCCCGGGTGCTGACGCGGAACCTGCCGGCATCGGTCGAGACCTTCGAGATCGTCGAGGTGAAGAACGGGATGCCCGTGGGCTCCGTCAAGATGAGCCGCAGCGATGTCGAGGCGCTGGAAAACGCCCCGGCCCGTGCCATCGAAAGCCGGGTGAACTTTGGCAGCGGGCTGGGGCGCCTGGGACGGCGTGACGATGACCGACGGCGCCTATCCGCGCTTTCCTGGTCGCTGGGGCCCTATGCCAAGCTGAGCGTCTTCGACCCGGACAACCCGACCAAGGTCGATGTCGGCCTGATGCTGAAAGGCGATTACAACATCGCGCCGGGCTGGGTGGCGTCGGGCGCGTTGAGCGTGAAGCTGGCGGGCAATCTGGATGCCCCGCCCTCGGGGCGGACCGGCGCCGGGCCGGGCACGCTTTTCCCGGTGCGGTCGGACGCGCGTTTCTATGCCATGGGCAACGATCCCAAGATCGAATACCTGACCGTCGCCAAATACGCCCGCCTGGGCGAGGACTGGTATGGGCGGGTGACCTTCGGCTATCTCGAACCGATGTATGCCGGGGTCTCGGGCGAGGTTCTGTGGAAGCCCGCCCGCAGCCGCCTGGGCCTTGGCGCCGAACTGAACTATGTCGCCAAGCGCGACTATGACATGCTGCTGGGCACCCAGAATTACGACATCGCGACCGGTCATATCTCGGCCTATTACGACCTCGGCCACGGCTTCCATGGGCAGCTGGACATGGGCCGTTACCTGGCCGGGGACTGGGGCGCCACGGTGGCGGTGGACCGCGAATTCGACAACGGCTGGCGGGTCGGTGCCTATGTTACCAAGACCAATGTTTCGGCCGCGGCCTTCGGCGAGGGATCGTTCGACAAGGGCATCCGCATCACCCTGCCGCTGAGCTGGTCGATCGGCAGCCCGTCGAAGAAGAAGAACGAAGTCGTGATCCAGTCGCTGACCCGCAATGGCGGGGCGCGGGTGAACGTGAACGGACGGCTTTACGACATGGTGCGCGACACGCATCAGCCGGAACTGGCCAAGACCTGGGGGAGGTTCTGGAGATGATCGCGTTTCGCAAGGCGGCGGCGCTGGCGGCAGTGGTCGGGCTGACGGCCATGGCCGGCTGCGGCAACCAGACCGATCAGGGCGTGGTGTTCAAATCGGTGCTGAGCGGGGTAACGGGCAAGAACAAGCCCGCCGCCCCGATGACGCCGGCAGAGACCAATGCGGCCATCCAGTCGGCGATGGCCGGCACCGACCTGCCGCTGGCCCTGGCGCAGATCGAAACGCGCAAGGCGACGGCGGTCCTGGTCAATATCGAGACCAATGGCGGCTATCGGACCTGGGGCACATCGGACCGGCGCACGATCACCACGCGGAACGGTATCGTCACCGCCACGCGCGGCCTGGGCAACGATATCATGTCGTCCTCGGTCGGTGGCGTCGAAGGGTTGATCACGGCGCGCAAGGCCGGTCAGGGCAGCCATGCGCTGCGGTTCCTCGATGGCGAGAACCACACGGTCGAACTGGCCGCCGAATGCCAGGTGACGCGCGGCGGCAGCGCCCGGGTCAGCGGCGGCGCGCTGAACGATGTCGCGGCGGTGGAAATGCGGGAAAGCTGTTCGGCGGGCGATCAGCATTTCAGCAACACCTATCTGGTCGATGCGCGCGGTCGGGTGTTGCAATCGCGGCAATGGCTGGGCCCGGCCAATGGCCAGATCGTGTTGCAGATCCTGCGCTGAGCGCGGCTTCTGTGGCGGAAACGAAAACGGCGGCCCGAAGGCCGCCGTTCTGCATTTCGAAAGCCGGTCGAAACCGGCCGTCCGATCAGGAACCGTCCGAAGCAGCGATGATGACGCCAACGGCGACGACGCCGACGACAGCAATACCTGCATTTTCGCCCAGACCGCCTTGGGTCGAGACGAACGGATCGTTGGAGCCAGCGGCAACCGGTGCTGCGGTTGCTGCGGCCAGAGCAGCAGCTGCTGCCAGGATCGAAAGCTTTTTCATAATTCTCTCCAAACCACAGTTAAGCCGACCGAAATCGGCGCGACCAATCGCAATATTGCACAGTTTCCATGTCGTTGAAACAGGAATTGAGAGATTTACGGTGAAATCGCAGGCACTGCACGGCCTATGGGCAGAACTGTGTTAACAACTTGAAATAAAAAGAATTTACTGGTGTTTTGCGACACCCGCCCGGGCGGAAGATCGCGAACGGTTTGGCGTTGTTGCGATGCTGCAACAAGCGCCGCCCGGATTTGCCGAAGCCAGGGTTTCCGGCCCGCCGCACGGAGCGGGCCGGCGAATCGTGGCGCTTCTATCCGGGCGGGGTAAAGGGTCCGGGTTGGGGTCAAGACGGTAAATGCTGCAATTCCAGTGCCATGGCGGCTTCGTAATCGGCCGCGGCCTGCGTGCTGCGCCAGAGGCAATAGGCGGCGATGCGCCAGTGCAGCCAAGGCGCCAGCGCGCGGTAACGGTCGACGACATCGGTCCTGCCATAGCTGCCGAGAAAACCGGCGGTTTCCGCCGGGCTGAGCGCCGAACCGCGATAGATCAGCTGCATCGCCGGCGACAGGAAGACGGCCAGGTCATGCACCGGGTCGCCCACCGCCGGGCATTGCCAGTCGATCAAGGCGATGCCGGCGCGGGTGCGGATCAGGTTTCCGGGCACCGCATCGCCATGCAGCAGGCAGGCGGCGCCGGAGGGCGGGACGCTGCCGCGCGGCGCAAGGTCGAAGAGCGGCGCCGCGCTCTCGGTCGGGCAGCGCGCCAGGATGGCGCGGGTGTCGCGCGCGAGCGCGGTGCTGCCATCGGCGGTGGGCCGCAGGCCCGGAGGGGCGGGTCGGGCATGAAGGCGGGCCAGCGCCCGGGCCACCAGGGCAGGATCGTCGCGCCAGGGCGTGCCGGCGACGCTGGCGATGGGTCGACCAGGCCTTGCGGGGTTTCGCAGGCGGCAATGGGGCCGGGGCCATGCCAGTGCCGCGCAGGTCGGTCAGAACCAGCGCCTCGAGCCGCGGGATCGTTGGGGAAGAGCGGATTGTCCTGCCCGGCGGCATGAGTTTCACCACCAGATCGGGCCCGGCGCTGCGGACCTGCCACAGCCGGTTGGTGCGGCCGCCCGACAGGGGTAGAAAAGCGACTGGGCCGGCAGATGCCCCGCTGCCACGAGATATCGGTGCAGCGCGATGGCCAGGTCGCCGACGCCTTCGCGGGTTTGAACCATGCGCCGCCGTTCCCCTGTGCCGCGTGCCCGGCAGGTGCCGGGCCGAGGCGCAGGAGCGGGTTACCGCGAATGCGGCGGGCGGTTCAGAGCCGGCGCGATGAGCCGGGAGCGATCAGGCCGTCGAGTCAGGCCGGCTTGCGCAGGGCAATGACATCCGCGGCATAGATCTGAACGCCACCGCCTTCCAGCAGCAGGATCAGGTTGCCGTCGATATTCTGCGCCTCGGCGACATTGGCGTAATGCTCGACCGGGGTGCTGCCCAGAAGCGAAGGCCGCCGGAATGGTTTTCGACCTCGAACGCATAGACGCCATCGGGCAGGGGATCGCCATCGGCATCGAGCCCGTCCCAGGTGATTTCGGACCCGTCGAGCGCGATCGAGCTGCGCGACACCTCGGCGCCGGACCTGGTCGCGGACGACGAGCCAGGCCTCGTCCGCCAGCACGGCGGGCAGGGGATGAAGAGCGGTTCGCCCTCGAACCGGGCCGGGAGCCTCGGTCGGGCATCCATGCCGACCCAGCTGGCCAGATCATGATGCCGGATTGCGACAGGTTGGCGATCAGGCTGGTCAGCAGGTCGTTGGTCTGCACCTGCTGTTCGACCGAGGAAAACGTCGCCAGTTGCACCGCATAATCCGAGCTGTCGACCGGGTTCAGCAGATTCAGTTCTGCATCTGCGCGGTCAGCATTTCCAGGAAGGTCTGGAAATCCGAGCTGATCAGCCGGTTGCCTGGCGAATTGACGGCCGCGGCGGCATTCTGGGCGGCGGCGGCTTGGAAACGGCGGCGGAGGTGGAAGGATTGAACGGTGGTCATGTCATGCGGGCCTTTGGTTGGGATCAGAGACGAAGGTCGAGCCCGTCGCGGGCGCCGGATGCCGGTGGCATGGCCGCGGCGGTTGCGACGATCTCGGGTGCGGTTTCGGGGTCGGCCGGGGCGGCGGAGGACCGGGCTTGGCCGTTATCGGCCCAGGTTTCCGCCCTTCTGCCCCGAGGCGCCGAACGAGAACTGGATATCGCTGTAGCCGATGTCGCCTGGCGGAACTCGGCCTCGAGCTGGGCGATATGGCGGCGCATCAGGTCGAGCGTTTCGCCGCGCTCGGCTTGGATGGTGACCGAGATCGAGCCGTCGCCTTGCAGCAAGGTCAGGCGCACATGGCCCAGTTCTTCAGGGTTGAGGCGCAGTTCGACCGGCTGTTCGCCGGGCCGGGGTGCCGCCGCGGCAGAAGTTGGGGCGATGTGTTGCGGCGACGCGGCGTGAGGAGGGACGTGGCGGTTGCGGCGCCGCGGTCGGTGTGGATCGGGGTGCCGGCAAGGCTCTCGACCCCGTCGAGCGGAAGCTCGGCCGGGTCGCCGGTCTCGGACTGCGGCAGGGCCTGTCCGGGTACGCGCTGCCACGCGGTGGCCAGGCCGTTCGCCCCGGGATTGGGGGTTTGAACGCGAGAGCGAGCAGGTTGCCGGTCAGTCGGGATGCTGAGGGTGGCTGGGGTGCAGCAGCGATGCAGCGCGGGCAGATGGCGGGATCGGCCCGGCGGGAGGCAGGGCAGGGCGGCGGCAGGCAAGACGGCTTCGGCACGCGCCGGGGCGGCGGCGATGTCACGCCGGCCGGGATCGGCCGCGCCTGCCGGTTGAAACGTGCCGGAGGAGCAGGAGTTGCTGGGCGTCGGGGCCGCGCGGGACCGGTTGCGCGGTCGGCGCCAGAACGGCGGCTGCCGCTGCGGTTCCCTGCTCGGGGGCCGTGCGCGGTCCGGCGGCCAGGTTGGATTGCCCGTCCGGCGACATGTTTGCCGGCTGGCTGCCGGTCGAGCGCTGCTGCTCGGTGCAGGGCGCGCATCGCCGAAGGGAGCCATGTGCCCGTGGCGGCGCCGCGCGTGGCGGCGGAGACTAGGACGGTCTGGTCGTGGAACGGGGTCTGCCCACCCCATGCCGGCAGCAGGAAAACAGGCGCGGCCTGACCGAGGAGGACGCGGGCGCCGGACGCGGGGTTGCGCCGAGGCCGGACGGGGTTTTCGGTGCCATATCCAGCGTGGCGGCAGCGGTTGTGGCCATCGGGTTGGGCCGGGGCGCGATGCCCGGGGCCGGGGCATCGCTTGCCCGCGGCTTTGCCGGACTGTCGGGGCCGGGCGTTGCCGCCGGACCGATGCCGGGCCAGGGCGAGGCGCCTGCTGCCGCATCGCCGCTGCGTGGGTTCGGTGCTGTGTCGGTATCTGACGACGCGGTCTGGAGCGGTGCGGCGGGGCGCGGTGTGACCGCCGGGGCCGGGCCTGCCGCATCGTCCCCGCGCGATTTGGGTTCCGAGATGGGCGCGGCCGAGGCGGCCACAGGAGTGGCGGCGGGCCGGGGAGAGACGCCGGCGATCGGATCGCCGTTTCGCGGTTTCGCCGGTGTGTCGGTATCGGATGAACCGGTCTGCGGAGCCGGGCCGGGCCGGGGAGAGGCTCCGGCACCCAGGCCCGCATCGTCCTCGCGCGGTTTGGGTTGCGCGACGGGATCGGTCGACGCGGCGACAGGGGCGGCGGCCGGCTGGGGCGAGACATCGGTTACCGGATCGCCGGTTCGCGGTTTCGTCGGCGTGTCGGTATCCGACGAGGCGGTCTCTGCCGGCGCGACGGGCCGCGGCGTGACGCCCGGGGCGTGGCCTTTCGGCAAGGTATCGTGGTCGGTCGGCATGCTCGGGGGATGTGGGGCGGGCCGTGGAGCGACCTCGGGCCCCGGTCCCGCGGTCAGCGGGGTGGCGTCGCTGTCGGGTTGCGGTTTCGGCGCGAGACCGGGCCCCGTGGCGGGGCGCGGCGAGATGCCCGGCGCCGGCCCCGTGCCGGCATCGTTGTCGACGAGGGGCTTCGGCAGAGCGTCTTGAAGGCCGGGAATAGCGGCTGGGTTCGGGCGCGGCGCGACGTCGTCCTCGTGGGATGAGGGAGCGGGGGGCAGGGCCATGCCGGGGGTCTCCTTGGAGCCGGCGATGACGGCCAGCGGCCGGACCGGTGTCGCACAGCCGCCTGCGGGCGTGTCGAACGAAGCGGGGGCCGAGGGCCCGCCGGCCGCCACGCCCTGATGGTGCTGGGCCAGCGCCTGGGCAAAGCCGACGATCCAGTCGCCGCCGTTCCGTGCGAGCATGTCTCCGATGACCTGTTGCAGGTCGGGCGGCAGGTCGTCGAGAAGGGCGGCGATATCGATCTCGGAAGCTGCTCCGACGGCCGCCGGGGACTGGGAATCGGGTTCTCCGACGCGGCTTGGCTGAGTGCTGGCAGCGGAGCCGCCGGACAGAAGCTGGGCAAAGATGGCGGTGAAGTCCGACGCCGGCCCGATGGCGCCGGCAGGCTGCCCCGGCCGGACGAAAGGCGGCACCGCCCCCCGGTCCGATTGTTCGGCGCCGGCCAGGGCGAAGGCGGGGAAAGCGAAGTGCGACGTGATGTCTGCCATGTCTGGTCTGCCTCGGGAGTTCTTCCGGATGGCAGCAGTATCTTCATCGCCGGTTACCGGTTCTTTACCGGAATCTGCGCAAATTGGGAAAAGTGGATCGAATTGGAGGTATTCCCGTGACCGATCTTTCCCCGATACAGGCGCCCGCCGCCCCGCTTTCGGCGAAGCCGGGCGGCGCGACGCGCGATGCCGCGCTGCGGGACGCGGCCGAAAAGCTGGAGGCGACGTTTCTGGCGGAAATGCTGAAGGCGGCCGGGCTGGGCCGCGCCCGGCAGGGGTTCGGCGGCGGCGCGGGAGAGGAGCAGTTCTCGTCCTTCCTGTTGCAGGCGCAGGCCGAGGAAATGGTGAAATCCGGGGGCATCGGCCTGGCCGAATCCCTCTATCAGGCACTCAAGGAGAAAAGCGATGAGTTCTGAACTGACGCAACACACGATCGAAGCCCTGGACATGCTGTTGGAGCGCGAACGCGCGGCGCTTCTGGAGGGCGACCTGGACCTGCTGGTCAGCCAGCTGGACGAGAAATCGGCGCTGATCGAGGCTCTGAACGGCTGTGACGATGCCTCCGGCCCGGGGCTCGAGGCGCTGCAGACCAAGGTGCTGCGCAACCAGGCGCTGCTGGACAGCGCGCTGCAGGGCATTCGCAGCGTCGCCAGCCGGATGAGCGCGCTGCACCGCATCCGCCGGACGCTGGACACCTATGACGAGAGCGGCCGCAAGACCACGATCGAAAGCCTGACCGAGGGCCGGATGGAGAAACGCGCCTGAGGGCGGGCAGGCTCGAGGCGCGGGCGTTTCGGGATTAGCGGAAATAAGGATCAAATACCGGCTAGTTGCCCGGTCCGATTTAGGGTTTCGTTAGCACTTCCCGGCCCATGGTGGCGGCGCATCCGGACAGTATCCCGGGTGGCGCGGCATCGGGGCAACCCCTGCTGCAATCGTCAGAACGACTTTGGATCCGTCCCGGTGAGTGGGCGGGATTTGCAACGGGTGCAAAGCGCCCATGACCAAGGAAACAAGGTAACATGTCCAGCATTCTGACCAACAACAGCGCCATGGTCGCGCTGCAGACCCTGAAGTCGATCAACTCGAACCTCGCCGGTGTTCAGGGCGAGATCTCGACCGGCAAGCGGGTGGCTTCGGCCAAGGACAACTCGGCCGTCTGGGCCATCTCGAAAGTGATGGAATCGGACGTCAACGGCTTCAAGGCGATTTCGGACAGCCTGGCTGGGTGAATCGACCGTCGCGGTGGCCCGCAACGCGGCCGAGACGATCACCGACCTGCTGACCGACATGAAGGGCAAGATCGTCGCGGCCCAGGAAGACAACGTCGACCGCGCCAAGATCAATGCCGACGTGACCGCGTTGAAGAACCAGATCCAATCGGTGGTTTCGGCCGCGCAGTTCAACGGCCTGAACCTGGTCGACGGCTCGACCGCGACCGCCAGCGTGCTGGCCTCGCTCGACCGCGACACACCGGCAACGTGACCGCCAGCTCGATCACCGTGACCGCGCAGGACATGTCGACCGGCGGATATACCGCCAAGGACATCTTCTCGTCCTCGTCGACCGCGCCTCGACCAACGGTGACGCCGTGCCTTCTCGCTCAACAACGGCACCGGCTCGGAGCAGATCGTCATCGAGGACGGCGACCGCCTTCGTTGCAGGCGACAAGGTGAGCCTGACCATCGGCGACGAAACCGTGTCCTATACCGTGACGGCCGACGATATCTCGACCAACACGGTGACGGCCGACTGGTGGCTGGCGGCTGAAGAATGCCATCGACGCGCTGAACATCGATGGCCTCGTGGTCGAATTGACGGCGGCAATACCGGTGAACTGAACATCCAGAACACCGGTGCGCTCGACCTGTCGATCAGCGGTCAGTTCACCAATGCCGGTTCCGGCGGTCTGGGCGCGATGTCCACGATCGACGTGTCGACCTCGGGCGGCGCCCAGTCGGCGCTGGCCACGGTCGAGACCCTGATCGACACCGCGATCGACGCGGCGGCCTTCGGTTCGGTCGAAGGGCGGATCTCGATCCAGGCCGACTTCGTGTCGAACCTGACCGACTCGCTCAAGTCGGGGATCGGCGCCATGGTCGACGCCGACATGGAAGAGGCCTCGGCCCGCCTGCAGGCGCTTCAGGTCCAGCAGCAGCTGGGTGTGCAGTCGCTCTCGATTGCCAACCAGACGCCGCAGACGCTGCTCTCGCTGTTCCGTTAAGGGCGGCACGGTCCGGGGCGCGGCGACCCGCGCCCCGGGCACTCTTGAACCCCTGATACCCCAACGCAAAGAGGGACCGAGCAGTGAATTCCCAGACCTTGCCAGATCGGCCTATGCCCAGACCAGGACGCCGATCCGCACCGAACGCGGCACCGAATACGAGCTTTTCGCCCGCGTCACCCACAAGATGCGCAGCGCTGCCGCGCAAGGAAAAGCCGGCTTCGCCGCGCTGGCCGAGGCCATTCATCACAATCGCCAGCTGTGGACCATGCTGGCCGCCGACGTGGCCGACAAGAACAATGCCCTGCCCAGGGACATGCGGGCGCGGATCTTCTATCTGGCCGAGTTTACCGAGGCGCATTCCCGCAAGGTCCTGACCAAGGGCGCCAGCATCGCGCCGCTGGTCGAGATCAACGCCGCGATGATGCGCGGCCTGCGCGGCACCCAGACGGCGGGCCGGGCATGAGCGGGCTGGTTCTGAAGCTGAGCCCGAAGGAGCGGGTGCTGATCAACGGCGCGGTGATCGAGAACGGCGACCGCCGGTCGCGCCTGTCGATCGTCACGCCGGGTGCCAACATCCTGCGGCTGCGCGATGCCATCCACCCGGACGAGGCGACGACGCCGGTGCGCCGGGTCTGCTATGCCGCGCAGCTGGTCCTGTCGGGCGATTCGCAGGCCGAGGAGGCGCGGCTGCCGCTGCTGCGCCGGATCGAGGAGCTGAGCCAGGTCCTGACCGACCGTGACAGTCGCACCCAGCTGGGTCTGGCGACCCAGGCAGTGGTCGAGGGGCAGTATTACCAGTGCCTGAAGGCGCTGCGCGCGCTGTTGCCGCGGGAAGAGCGGCTGCTGGCGCACGGGGTGCAGTGATGGCGTTCCAGCCGGTCATACCGATGGGAGGCCTGGTCGGCTGGGCCTTTCTCAACCGCACGCTCGACCGGCAGAGCGCGGCCTTCGAGGCCTCGAGCGAGGTCAAGCGCGATACCGAGTATTTCGCCGAGACCATCGGCGAGATCGACACCGCCGAACAGCTGGTGTCGGATCGGCGGCTTCTGAGCGTGGCGCTGGGCGCCTTCGGGCTGGAAGACGACATCGACAACCGCTTCTTCGTGCGAAAGATGCTGGAAGAGGGCACCATCGCGGCGGATTCCTTTGCCAACCGCATGGCGGACGACCGGTACAAGGCGTTTTCGAAGGCCTTCGGCTTTGGCGATTTCGACACGCCACGCACCAAGCTGAGCTATTTCGCGGACGAGATCATCGGGCAATATCAGGAGCACGCCTTCGAGGTGGCGGTGGGCGATCAGGACGAAACCCTGCGCCTGGCGCTGAACGCCCAGCGCGAACTGGCGACGATGGCGGAAGAGGCGATCGCCGACGGCACCGAAGACGATACGATGTGGTTCCGGGTGATGGGCAACAAGCCGCTGCGCGAGGTGTTCGAAGTGGCGCTGGGCTTGCCGTCGAGCTTTGGCCAGCTGGACCTGGATGTCCAGCTCGAGACCTTTCGCGACAAGTCGGCGCGGCAGCTGGGCCATGGCGAGATTTCGCAATTCGCCGATCCGGAGGCGATCGAGAAGCTGGTGCAGCGCTATCTGGTGCGCACCCAGATGGAAGAGGTGCAGACCACTTCGGCCGGAGCGGTGGCGCTGACCCTGCTGCAAAGCGCCGCGAGCACGGGTAACGGGCTGCTCTGAGCGGGGTGATCCGTAGGCTGCGGTCTTGCCGGGCAGGCGGTGCGCGGCGGCTCAGCCGCGCCCCGCGATCAGCGATTGCATCCCCGAACCGGAAGACCGCGCGCTGGCCGGCTGGCCCGGCCGCGCAGCCGGTACGGGCAGCGCCGCCGTCCGGCTCTTGTCAGCCAGCGCGGTCTGAGTGCCCGGGCCAGACCGTGCCGCCGAGCGGCGCAGGATCAGGCGCAGGCGGCTGAAGCTGTTCCTGGTGTTCTGACGCTCGGGCTCGGCCAGGAAGCCGTCGAGATCGGGCCAGATGCGGATCGCCTGATCCAGGAGCGGGTCGGAGCCCTGGGTATAGAGGCCGGCGCGGATCATCATCTCGGACTGGGCATAGGCGCCGAGCAGGCGACGGGCCTCGGCAATCGCCTGGTTTTCCTCGTCGCTGGCGGCCTGCGGCAAGGACCGCGAGACCGAGCGCAGAAGGTCGATGGCGGGATAGCGCCCGCGTTCGGCGATGGCGCGGTCGAGCACGACATGGCCGTCGAGCACGCCGCGCAGGATATCGGCCACCGGTTCTTCCATGTCCGAGCCGGCGACCAGCACGGTGAGGATTGCCGTGATCGTGCCGGAATGCGCCGTCCCGGGCCCGGCACGCTCGCAGAGCGACATGATGGTATGGGCGGTCGAGGGCGGATAGCCCCTGAGCGACGGCAATTCGCCGGCGGCGACGGCAACCTCGCGATGCGCCTCGGCGAAGCGGGTGATCGAATCGGCCAGGAACAGGACATGATTGCCCTGATCGCGAAAATACTCGGCCACGGCCATTGCCGCCCAGGCACAGCGGCGGCGGATCAGCGGTGACTGGTCCGAGGTGGCGGCGACAACGACGGCGCGTTTCATGCCCTCTTCGCCCAGCACGTTATCGACGAACTCGCGCAGCTCACGCCCGCGCTCGCCGACCATGGCGATGACCACGACATCGGCTTCCATATTGCGGGCGAGATGCGCCAGAAGCGAGGTCTTGCCGACGCCCGAACCGGCGAAGAGCCCGATTCGCTGACCTTCGACGATGGGCAACATGGTGTTGAACACCGCCATGCCGGTTTCCAGCCGCGCGCCCATCGGATGGCGGTTCGCGGGGGGCGGCGGATCGGCGCGCAGCGGCTGCGCCAGTTCGCCGCGCAACAGCGGACGGCCGTCGAGCGGCTGGCCGAACGGGTCGACCACCCGGCCGATCCAGGCCGGCGAGGGCGAGATGGTCGAGGCCTCGAGAAGCGCCACCCGATCGCCCAGCGACACGCCCTCGGGCGCGGCATCGGGCAGCATGACGACGCAATCGGCGTTGAGTTGCAGCACCTCTCCCCCCAAGGGACGGCCGCCACGGCGATAGACCCGCAGCTGATCGCCCATCCGGGCATGGCCCTGAAGCCCGCGCACATGACAAAGCCCGCCATCCACCGCCACGACGCGGCCAACCCAGCGCACCGGTTTCAGCGATCCGATCTCGGCCCCGAGCCGGGAAAGTTCGGTCTGGTTCATTTCGGATTCTCCAAAACTCTTCTGAAAACGGTTTCTAAAGGATTCGGGGTTAAGCCTTGATTGAAGCCAAAGCGTTTTGGGCAAGACCGCGAAGTTCGGATCCTGCCAGGCGCGTCAATCGAGGGAGAAACCCCGATGTTCGAAAAACTGGACCTGTTTCAAATGGCGTCGGCCATGGCGACCCATGCCGGCACGCGGCAGGCCGTGGTGGCGGAGAATATCGCCAATGCGGACACGCCGGGATACCGCGCCCGCGACGTGGTGCCGTTCAGCGCGTTGGTGAGCCACGAGGCGGGCGGGTTCCACACCCGTGCCAGCCGCGACGGCCACCTGCACGGCCAGCGCGATTCTCTGGTGCCCGAGATCGTCGAGGCGACGGTGTCCGAGGCCAACCCCAACGACAACGAGGTCACGCTCGAGGACGAGATGCTGAAGGCGGTCGAGGTGAAGCGCCAGCACGACCGCGCGCTGGCGATCTATCGCTCGGGGCTCAACATCCTGCGCACCAGCCTGGGACGGGGGGCGTAAGCGATGGGAGAGTTCACCAAGGCGCTTGACGTGTCGGCCAGCGGGCTGCGGGCGCAATCCGAGCGGTTGCGGCATGTGTCGGAAAACATCGCCAATGCCGATACGCCCGGCTATCGCCGCAAGACGGTGCCGTTCAAGACCGTGTTCGACGGCGGCCGCGACGGTGTCGGCAAGGTGGAGACCGGCCGTGTTCGGCTGGATCGCAGCGAGCTGACCCAGATCTATGACCCGGCCAGCCCGCTGGCGGACGAGACCGGGCATTACATGGGGTCGAATGTCGACCTGATCATCGAGATCGCTGACGCGCGCGAAGCGCAGCGCAGCTATGAGGCCAATCTGAAAATGTTCGATCAGGCGCGGCAGATGTCGTCCGGCCTGCTCGACCTGCTCAGACGCTAAAGGCGGAAAGGAGATCCAGAATGGATATTCGCGCACTGAACGCTCACCAGAAATACGCGGCGCTGAAGCCCGCGACCCAGCCCACCGAAACCGGCGCCGAAGGTGCCGCCGCCGGCGTGGCCCGCGACTTTACCCAGACCCTTCGCGAAAGCGAGGAGATCGCCCGCGCGGCGATGACCGGCGATGCCGACCCGCACGCCCTGGTCCAGGCCCTGGCCCAGACCGAGCTGGCGGTGGAGACCGCCGTGACGGTGCGCAACAAGGTGGTCGAGGCCTATCAGGAAATCCTGCGGATGCCGGTCTGAGGCCCTTGCGCATGGATGAAGCGATCTTCTTCGACACGCTCCGCCAGGGGCTGTGGGTGGCGGTGATCACCTCGATGCCGATCCTGGCGGTGGCGCTGTTGGCCGGGGTCGCGGTGGGCCTGTTTCAGGCGCTGACCTCGATCCAGGAAATGACGCTGACCTTCGTGCCCAAGCTTCTGGCCATCGTCGCCGTGTTCTGGGTGTCGATGGATTTCATGGCCCAGACGCTGGTGTCTTTCTTCCAGGGGCAGATCGTCCCGCTGATCGTCGGAGGCTGAAGCATGGACAATGCAGGCTATACCACGCTGTCGCGGCAATCGGGTTTGATGCGCGAAATGCAGATCGTGGCCAACAACATCGCCAATGCTGCCACCACCGGATTCCGGCAGGAGGGGCTGGTGTTTTCCGAACAGGTCGCGGCGCTGCGCGAAGGGCCGTCGCTGTCGATGGCCGGGGCGACGGTGCGCGCCACCTCGATGGTGCAAGGCACGCTGACCCTGACCGGCGGGCCGCTGGACCTGGCGATCGAGGGCGACGGTTTCTTCCTGATCGAGACCCCGCAGGGCGAGAGGCTGACCCGCAACGGCAGCTTCACCGCCAATGGCGAGGGCGACCTGGTGACCAATGACGGGTTTCGCGTTCTCGATGCCGGCGGCGCGCCGATCTTCATCCCGCCCGACGCCACCGACCTGGCCGTCGCCGCCGATGGCACGGTCAGCAGCCAGGGCCGGCCCTTGACCCAGATCGGGCTTTACCAGCCCACCGATCCGCTGGACCTGATCCGTGAGGACGGGGTGATGTTCCGCTCGGACGCGGGCGTCGAACCGGCCGAGACCGGGCGCATCATGCAGGGCTTCCTGGAAAGCTCGAATGTCGATCCGGTCGGACAGCTGACGCGGATGATCGAGGTGCAGCGCGCCTATGAGCTGGGTCAGAGCTTTCTCGATGCCGAGAACGATCGGCTTCAGAACGCCGTGAAAACCTTCATCAAGTAAACCGGAACCCAAAGGAGCAGACAGATGCGGGCCTTGAAGATCGCCGCCACGGGCATGGCCGCCCAGCAGATGCGGGTCGAGACCATTTCCCAGAACCTCGCCAACATGTCGACCACCGGATACAACGCCCGCCGGGCCGAGTTCGCCGATCTGCATTACCAGCAGATGATGCGCCCCGGCACGGTGAACGCCGCCGACGGCACGGTGCTGCCCACCGGCGTGCAGCTGGGTCTGGGGGTGCGGCCGGCGGCGGTGTCGGTGCAGCTGGCGCAGGGCTCGCTTTCGGCCACCGGCGGCGATCTCGATGTCGCCATCGACGGCAACGGCTATCTCGAGGTGACGCTGCCCTCGGGCCAGTCGGCCTATACCCGCGACGGCGGGCTGAAACGCACGGGCGACGGGCTGATCGTGACGTCGGACGGCTTCCCGGTGCAGCCCGAGATCACCATTCCGGAAGACGCGCTCGCCATTTCGATCAACCCCGAGGGTGAGGTCTATGCCTATTTCGACCAGGGGGGCGAGGCGCAGCTTCTGGGCCAGTTCAACCTTGTCGGTTTCTCGAATCCGAAGGGGCTGGAGGCGCGCGGTTCGAACCTCTTCACCGAGACCGAGGCCTCGGGCGGGCCGATCACCACGACGCCCGGGCAAAGCGGGCTGGGCACGCTGCGGCAGGGTTATCTGGAAGACAGTTCGGTCGATGCCGTGCGCGAGATCACCGAGCTGATCGAGGCGCAGCGCGGCTATGAGATGAACGCCAAGGTGATTTCGGCGGCCGACCAGATGCTGGGCGCCACCACGCAGGTGCGCTGATGCGGGGGCTGATCGCGACGGCGTTGATCTGGACCGCGGGGTCGGCGGCGGCCGATGCGGTGGTGGCCGCCCGCACCATCCGGGCACAGGAGGTGATTGCGCCCGAAGACGTGCAGCTGCGCGGCGTCGAGATTGCCGGAAGCTTCACCGCCATCGACCAGGTGGCGGGGCTCGAGGCCCGGGTGGCGCTCTATCCCGGCCGGCCGGTGCGGCCCGTCGATGTCGGCCCACCGGCCCTGATCGAACGCAACCAGGTGGTGCCGCTGATCTATGCCCGCGGCGGGCTGTCGATCCGGGCCGAGGGCCGGGCGCTGGACCGCGCCGCAGTGGGCGCCTGGGTGAAGGTCATGAACCTCGATTCGCGCGCCACCGTGATGGGGCGGGTGCAGCCCGACGGTTCGATTTCGGTATCCGACTAGGAGTTTTTCATGAAGACGATCCGACTGCCGCTCGGGCTTCTGACGCTGGCCCTGCTGCTTCAGGCTTGTGGCCGTGGCGACCATCTGGGCAAGCCGCCCAGCTTTACCGAGGCCAATACCATGGCCAACCCCGAGCATGTGGCGATGATGAGTCCCGGCCTGCCGATGTCGGTCGAGGAGACCCGCCCGGTCGACCGCGCCTCGCTTTGGAGCGGCAACCGGCATTCGCTTCTGGGCGACCGCCGCGCGCTGAGCCGGGGCGACATCCTGACCGTTGTGATCGAGATCGACGACAAGGCCGAGATCTCGAACAAGACCGCGCGGTCGCGCAGCGGATCGGAAGGCATGTCGGTGCCCGGCTTCTTCGGCATCCCGCAGCGGATCGACGAAAAACTGCCCGAGGGCGCCTCGATGGAGGAGGCGGTGTCGATCTCGTCCAGCTCGCAATCCTCGGGCGACGGCTCGGTCCGGCGCAACGAGAAGCTGACACTGCGGGTGGCGGCGACGGTGACGAATGTCCTTCCGAACGGGGTGCTGGCCATCGCCGGCAGCCAGGAGGTGCGGGTCAATTACGAGATGCGGGAATTGCTGGTGAGCGGCTTCGTGCGGCCCGAGGATATCTCGCGCCAGAACCAGATCACCTATGACAAGATCGCCTCGGCGCGGATTTCCTATGGCGGCCGCGGCCAGATCAGCGACGTGCAGCAGCCGCGCTATGGTCAGCTGGTCGTCGACATGGTGCTGCCGTTCTGAGCCGGGGCCGGGCCGCCCGCCGGGGTGGCAGTGAAGGAGAATGAGATGATCGGAAAGTTAATTCCCATCCTGCTGATCCTGATCGGGGTCGGCGGCGGCATCGGTGCCGGGCTGATGCTGAAACCGGCGCCGGAAGCGCCGCTTCTGGCCGCCAACCCCTGTGGCGAGCTGCCGGCCCATGGCGAAGACGCACCTGGCGCGATGGCCGAGGAGGGACATGGCGACGACCACGGGGCCGAGGGCGAGGCGACGCATGAATACGTCAAGCTGAACAACCAGTTCGTGGTGCCTGTGGTGGGCGATGACAAGGTCGAATCGCTGGTGGTGATGTCGCTGAGCGTCGAGGTGGCGACCGGCGCGCAGGAAGAGGTCTACAAGCGGGAACCCAAGCTGCGCGATGCCTTTCTTCAGGTGTTGTTCGATCACGCCAATATGGGCGGGTTCCGTGGTGCCTTCACCAATTCCAACAACATGGACGTGCTGCGCCGGGCGCTGCGCGAAACCGCGCGCAAGACGGTTGGCGATCTGATCTCGGACGTTCTGATCGTCGATATCAACCGACAGGACGTCTGACCCGCCACGCGGCCCGGGGGCCCTATAAGCCCCCGGGCCGTGTTGTGCCGGCTTTCAACAACATCTGCGCCTGCTCCTCGGCCAGCCGGCGCGTGGCCTTGTCGCCGCGCCGCTGTTGCCGGTCGCGGTCGCGCAGCTCTTCCGCGACCGAGGTCTTGCCGAACGAGTGCCGCAACTGCCGCGCCGCCGTCAGCTTGAGCGCCATGACGGTGGCCAGCTGCCGGTTCAGCGCCTCGCGCTTGCGACCGATCCAGGCTTTCCACAGCACATCGCCGCCGATCCGGTTGAGCGCGGCGATATCCTCGGGATTGGCGGCGGCGTTGCGCCGTTCGTCCTCGGCCAGCTGGGCCAGTTCGGCGCGCAACCGGGCCTCTTCCGCGGCGATGGTTCTGAGCCGTGCCAGATCGGCCTGATAGACCGCATCGGTGTCAGCGACCAGATCGTCGAAGCCTGTCCCTTTCCCGGCCATGCTCATGGCGCCCGCCATTGCGCGCGCTTGCGCATCGCCTCGGCGAAGCGGATGGCGGCGGCGACCGGGCGGTAATGCTCGGGGGCGATTTCCTGGCCCAGCTCGGTGGTGGCATGCAGCGCCCGCGCGGTGGGCGGGTCGGCGTGAATCGGCACGCCGGCCTCTTGCGCCACTTCGCGGATCCTGCGCGCCACCTCATCGACCCCCTTGGCGACACAGACCGGCGCCTCGCCCCGCTTGCGCGACCAGGTCAGGGCGACGGCATAATGCGTCGGATTGACGATCACCACATCGGCCCTGGGCACATCGGCCATCATCTGGTTGAGCGCGATTTCCTGCGCGCGCATCCGGCGGTGGCCCTTCATGTGCGGATCGCCCTCGGCCTCTTTGTGTTCGTCACGCAGTTCCTTGTCGGACATGCGGTTCTTGCGCAGGTGTTCGGCCCGCTGCCAGAGAAAATCCAGCCCGCCGATCGACAGCGCGATCAGGAAGGCGGTGAAGATGAACTCGATCGCCACGCGGGCCAGCAGGAGGACGGCATATCCCGGCTCGCCCAGCGCGGCAGACGCCATTTCGGACAGGCGCGCCTTGAGGAAGATGCCGAGGACAACGGAATAGATCACCAGCTTGGCAAAGCTCTTGGCGAATTCGAAGAGGCCATTGCGGCCGAACTTGTTCTTCGCGTTCGACAGGGGAGAAATGCGCGACAGCTTGAACTGCAGTTTCGAGGGCGCGAAGGTGAAACTGCGCTGCGCGGTCAGCACGGCCAGCACAGCCGCGGCGGGCAGCAGGAACCAGGGTGATGCGCCGCGCACCACCGACCACATCAGCCCGCCCAGCGGCGCGCGCGGATCGCCATCGAAGACAAGCGGCGCCAGGCGGCCGGCCTGGTCGAGCAAGGTGGTGAGGGCATTGCCGAGCGCCTGGACCGATCCGACCCCGGCGGTCAGAATGCACAGGAGAAGCCCGCCATACCCCGCCGCCACCGACAGGTCGGCCGAGCGCGGGATCTCGCCCTTTTTGCGCGCATCGTCGAGCTTCTTCTGCGTCGGTTCGTGGCTCTTGTCGGTTTCCTCGTCTCCCTGGCTCATGGACCTGCTCCGGCGAAGGGATTGGCCAGGAACAGCACCAGCGCATCGTGCCAGCGGGTGACGATCAGCGGTGCCAGCAGGAACAGCAGGAAGAGACCGCCGGCGGTGATCACCGGCGCGCCGACGAAGGCCACCATCAGCTGGGGCATGGCCCGGTTGATGACACCGAGCGTGAGATTATAGAGCACCGAGACGATCACGAAGGGAGCGGCGAGGGAAAAGGCCAGCGAAAACGCGTGAGAAACCTGGTGGATGCCCCAATCGGACAGTGCCGCGGCGGCGGGAAACCTGCCCATGGGGAACATGTCGTAAGACCAGATCAACAGCTCGACCGCGCGCACATGCAGCCCGGACATCACCGCCAGGGCCAGGGCGGCGATCACCAGCACATGGCCGATGGCGGGCATCGGCTCGGATGCGGCACCACCGAAGATCTGCGCCAGAGAGGTGGCCTGCGCCGCCATCGACCCCGCGGTCTGCAGCGCCATCACGAACATCCGGATGCCGATACCGAGTGTCAGGCCGACAGCGGTTTCGGCCAGGAGCAGAAAGACGGCACCGTTTTCCGGCACGATCGGGGCCGGTGGGGCCACCGGGGCGCAGATCATGGTGAAGGCAAGCGCCAGCACCAGCCGCACCCGCATCGGCACCGATTGCTCACCGAAGGCCGGCAACAGCGCCACCGCCGGCCCGATCCGCAGGAAGGTGACGAAACCCTGCCAAAGCAGGGTCTGCGCCAGGCCCAGAAGATCGGCCAGTGCGGCCATCATGCCGCAACCACCCCCACCAGCGACGGCCGCGCCTCGAGCCCGATTTCCTCGAAGCTGAGCACCGGATTGTTGATCGCCTTTGCCCGCATCACGGTGCGCAGGAAGCGCCGTCGCCGGGTCGAGGTGACGATCGCCGGGAAGAGGCCCTGATCGCCCGCCGCGCCGATCCTGTCGGCCAGCGCCGTGGTCAGCCGGTTGAAGAGATCGGGCGGCAGCGCCACGTCGAGCCCGCCGCGTTCGCCGTCGATCTGATAGGTGGTGAAGGTGTCCTCCCACTCGGGCGCCAGCTGAATGAGCGGGATCGACCCATCCTCGCGCTTCATCTCGGCGACCAGCTGGAAGCCGAGGCGCTGGCGCACATGCTCGCAGATCGCTTCGGGCTGGGTATAGGAATTGCGCGCTTCGGCGATGGCTTCGAGGATCAGCGGCATGTTGCGGATCGAGACCTGTTCGTCGAGCAGGAGCCGCAACACCGAATGCAGCAGATCGAGCGGCACCTTGTCGGGGATCAGCCCGTCCAGCAGCTTGCGGTTGGCCTCGACCCGGGCCGGGTCCGAGAGGTTCACCATCTCGTCCAGGATGCGGCGCAGCGCCTTCAGGGTCAGCAGGCGGGGGAAGTTGCGCTTGACGATTTCCAGAAGGTGGGTGGCGAGCACCTCGGTCGGCGTGACGATGGTGACACCCGCCAGAGCCGCCTGTTCCTGCAGCCCGGGGTCGATCCAGCGGGCCGGGGCGCCATAGACGGGCTCGTTGATATCGGTGCCGGGCGGCAGGGCGGCAGGGTTGTCGGGCTGCAGCGCCATCACCTGTTCGGGGCGCAGCCGCGCGCGCGCCTGTTCCACCCCCTGGATGCGAACGACATAGGTGCCGGGCGGCAGACCGGGGGCATCGGTCAACCGGATCTCGGGCAGGATCAGCCCATAGACCCGACCGATATGCAGCCGCATATTGGCGATCCGGGCATCGAGCCCGGTGCCGGGATCAAGCACCATATTGACGAGGTTCGAGGCGAATTCGACATGGATATCGTCGATGTCGAGGATATCGCCCATCGGTTTCTCGCGCGGCAGGATGTCGGCCGTGCTGGCCCTGGGCACCGCTGCCGCTGCCGCCTTGGCGCGTTTTTGCAGGACCCAGGCCGCGGCCCCCAATGTCGCCCCGCCGGCGATGAACGGCACGAAGGGCAGGCCGGGCACGATGGCGAAGACCACCATCAGGACCGCCACGGTCGCCAGCGCCGGCGGGTATTTTCCCAGCTGGTTCAGCAGCGCCAGGTCCGTGGCCCCGGTGGTGCCGCCGCGTGCCAGCAGCAGCGCCGAGGCGATCGAGATGATCACCGCCGGAATCTGGCTGACCAGCCCGTCGCCGACGGTCAGGATGGTATAGGTCTTGAACGCATCGCCCAGGGCCATGCCATGCACGGCCACCCCCATGATCAGCCCCATGATCAGGTTCAAGAGGGTGATCAGAAGCCCTGCCACCGCATCGCCCTTGACGAATTTCGACGCCCCGTCGAGCGAGCCGAAGAAGGTGGTTTCCTGCTGTTCGCGTTCGCGCCGCGCCTTGGCCTCGGCATGGTCGATGGCGCCGGCGGACATGTCGGCGTCGATCGCCAGCTGCTTGCCCGGCATCCCGTCGAGCGCGAAGCGCGCCCCACCTCGGCCATGCGGGCGGCGCCCTTGGTGATGACCATGAAGTTGACGATCAAGAGCACGCCGAACACCACGAGGCCCAGAAAGACGCTGCCCGACATGACGAAATTGGCAAAGCCCTGGATCACGTCGCCGGCCGCGCCGGTGCCGGTATGGCCCTGGCCGATGATCAGCTTGGTCGAGGACACGTTGAGCGACAGGCGCAACATGAGCGAGGCCAGAAGCACCGTCGGGAAGGACGAGAAATCGAGCGGCCGCTCGATGAAGAGGGTGACGGTGAAGATCAGGATGGCCAGCGCAAAGGATGCGGCCAACCCGATATCGAGCACCCAGGCAGGCATCGGCAGGATCATCATCACGATGATCGCCATCAGGGCGAGCGCGAGCAGGATGGTCGGTTGGAAAAGCGTGCGCATGTTCAAGGCCCTATCCTCCGATCAGACCGGCCACGGCGGGCCGGTCGAGGCGCAGGAAACCGCCGGCGCGGTGCCTTGCCCGACGGGAACCAGCGAGCCCAGCCGCGCCTCGGTGGGTTCGGAAGCGGGCCGCAGCAGAGGAAAGCGGTTGACCCGCACCCGCACGGGGCTGGCCGGGCACGGGCGGCGGGGGCGGCGGCGGTCTGAATCGTCTCGGACCCGCCGGCGCGGCGCCTGTGCTTTTCGAAGATCGCCTTGTAGCGGTTGGCATATTTAGGGGTGCGGGAATGGTACGCCCCGGCAGCATCCGACCAATTGCCTTTCTCGGCATAGAGGTCTTTCAGAAACTCGGCGGCATAGAGGGCGTTGGCCTGCGGGTCGAACATCTGGTCGATCGAGGTGAACCCCTGATGGTGCCATTTATAGTTCAGCTGAAAGCAACCCACATCGAAACTGCGCGCGCCACGCTTGAATTCGCGGAAGACGTAAGAGCGGGCCTCGTCCAATGTGTCGAACCAGACGCCCTTGCCCTCCATGTTGACGGTCCAGGGCCAGGGGGTGAAACGGCCGCCCTTTTTGCGGCCGGTCTCCGTGCGGGTGATGGCCTGAAGCACCGAAAGCGGCACGCCGGTTTGCTGCGACGCGACCTGGGCAACGTGATCGCAGACCTGTTCGGGCGCCAGACGGGCCGAGGCAGGCTGGGCGAGCAGCAGCAGGAGCAGGGCGAAAACGGCCTGTGCGGCCTGCGAACGCTGGATAGCATGTCTCACGGGGTTCTCCCTTCCACGGCCTTCTGGCCGCACCGGGACGCTATCGCGCCGCGGTTTATTTTTCGTAATCAGGCGCCGGAAAGGCCGTCATTCCAGCGGGACATCGGCGTTGTCGACGGCAAGGCGGTTCAGCAACTGGGTCAGGGTTTCGCGCGCGGTGACGCTGTCTTCGATCAGCGCCCGATCGCGGGCCATGACGCCCTCTGGCTTGGGAGCTGCATCGCCGTCCGGTCCATCGACCATCTCGGCCGTACGTTGCCAGAGCGGATCTTCGGTCTGGCGCAGCGCCTGCCAGTTCGAGGCGAGCCAGGCCTGGTTGACCGCATCGTCGGGGCGGTCGAGCGCGGCGAAGAGCTGCGATGCGGCGTCGTGATTCCCGGTTGCGGATTGCGCTTCGGCGCGGATCAGGTCGGCCTCGGGGCCGGTGATGCCGAAGAGCATGTCCTCGGCACGTCGCGGCTTGCCCTGGTCCAGCGCCGCCCGGGCACGCAGAAGCTGGCGGGTGCGGCCTTCGGCCTCGCCCGCGGCGGTGGCCAGATAGGGCTCCGCCTCATGCGGGAAACCCAGGGAAATCAGCCGGTTGGCTACGGCGTTTCCACTGGCGGGGGCAAGGGTTAGCCGGTCGGGGTCGTGCACATCCAGCGCATATTTCAGGAACGCGACATCGTCCGCATTCCGGGTCAGCGCGGCCATGGCGTGCGACCGGACCATGCGGTTGGTCTCGGCGTCATGATCGCGGACAAAATGTGCGAGTTCGGCAAAGGCGGTATCATAGGCGCCGGCTTCGGCCAGGGCGAGGATGTGCACGCGCTTCAATTCGGCCCCGAGCGCGTCCTTGCGATATTCATGGGCATAGGCGCCGGCCAGATCGGCGGTCTCGAGATCGATCGGCAGATGGTTTTCCAGCCTGGTGTCGATGAGCGCGATCAACGCCTTGGGGGAAAGTTCGGTGTTCGAACCGACCACATTGTCGAGCGACCGTTCGGCTGCGGGAATATCGCCTTCGGCCAGGCTGAGGCCGGCATCGGCCATTTCGAAATCGGCAGTCGGTTTTTCCAGGCCGCGTTCGACGATGCGCAGAATCCGGGCGGCCAGATCGGGCTGATGCGCTGCGATCAGACGGTCGCTTGCCATCGGTCCCAAGAGGCCGCGCAATTGCGGCGGAAGCGCGTCGATGGCGCGCAGCACCGCGGCGGCATTCGGCTGTGCGGCAGCCGGGATCTCGGCGCTGCCGAGAATTGCCCAGAGCGCGGCGAAGCTGTCGCATTCGAACTGATCCGAAAGCGGCCCCGGCCCCAGCGAGTGGCCGTATTCCATGATCTCGGCCATCGACTTCAGCAGCATCGAGTCACCGCCGGACAGCGCGGACACCCTGAGAACCTGCAGCGCCTCGGCGCCGAAACCGAAGCGGATGTAGAGCCGCACCAGATCACGCGCCACCGCAGGATTGGGGCGGTCGAATTCGCCCAGAAGGCCGCCGCGCAGGCTGCCGACCTGGGCACCGAAGGGCGCGTCGCTGGCCCAACTGGAGATATCGAGCTCGGCGTCGGTGAAGCATGTGCTGCCCGTATTGGTTTGCGCAGGCTGCGAGAAGGCGCGAGAAATCGCGGTCGGCGCTGGTTTCGGCCCGCAGGTTGATCCCCGGCGTGGCGGGGCGGGATGGCGGTTCGGCGGTCGGTTCTGCGTCGTGGACTTGTGGTTCGTGCTGCGTGGCGGGCATGGTGACCGGATCCGGCAGACGCGCCGCGCGCGGGGTCACGAGGCCTTGGGCCACGGCGCGGCTGAGCTGCTCGGCCAATCTCTGTTCGGCTTGCGAGAGCCTCTCGGCGCGGTCGTGCGTTGCCGTCTCGGCCGTCTGGGCGGCGGGTTTGCCGGTTGTCGGTCGGGAGGGCTCGGCCGGCTCGATGTCGTTCGTCCCGGCGATGTCGTGGCCCAGGGCGAAGGGCATGGCGGATCTGCGCTGGTCGGCGTCAAACGGGAACCTGTAACGGGTCTCGGAGGGAAGCGAAGCCGGTGCCCGCCGCGCGGCGAGGCCGGAGGCCGGTTCGGTCGAGGCAAGCTGTGCCGAAGGTACGGCCGGGGTTTCGGTCAAGGTGTTGGGCGGACCGCTGATGTCGATCACCAGCAGATCGGTCTCGGCACGGAACGTATCGAGGATGCAGGCGCAGCTCATCTCGATGGTCAGGACGTTTTTCTCGGGGCCGGGCAGCATCCGGGTCACGCGTCCGGCGGCAAGCCGGCGATAGGCTTCGCCCAGGTCGAATTGCGCGTCGATTCCGGCGACCGCGAGTTGCGCGCGATTGCCGTCGCTTTCCAGCGAGAACGAAGCGGCCGGCGGCAGGGTGAGGACGATGCGGGTGAAGTCCGGATGTTCGCCCGAGCGGACGATGACCCGCTCGGCCCAGGCCGTGGCCGGCATTGCCAGGCCAGCGGCCATCGCGGCGACAAGCCGCCAGACCCTCATGCGCCGCCCGATCATGCCGCGTCCTGCTTCACCGCTTTCAGCGCTTCTTCCAACTCGCCGAAGCTGGGGCGGCAATGCGACGGCGTGTTCTGGCGGCCGACCTCGATGCAGATATTGGTGGCGTGATTGTGCAGGTTGGCGATCAGCACCTCGCGGATCAGGTGATAGAAATGGCTGTCCTCCTCGACCACCGCCTTCACCTTGGCCGAGAACGGCCCGAAGAAACCATAGGCCAGGAAC
Source organism: Paracoccaceae bacterium (assembly GCA_041397165.1). Lineage (GTDB taxonomy): Bacteria > Pseudomonadota > Alphaproteobacteria > Rhodobacterales > Rhodobacteraceae > JAWKXE01. Next base: position 69,805 of record JAWKXE010000019.1, read on the forward strand.
ACGCCCAGAAAGGTCCCCACCAGGGCGCCGCCGATCATCTTGCCCAGCACCTCGGGCGGCTGGTCGATCGAGCCCATGGTCTTGATCACCCCCAGCACGGCGGCGACGATGCCGAGCGCCGGCAGGCCGTCGGCCATGCCCTGAAGCGCGTGGCTGGAATGCAGCGCATGGTGCATGTTGGCCTCCATCCGCTTGTCCAGCACCTCCTCCACCTGATGCGGGTCGTCATAGTTCATCGAGGCCGAGCGCATGGTGTCGGAGATCAGGTTGATGGCTTCCTTGTCGGTCAGGATCTTGGGATACTTCGAGAAGATCGAGCTTTCCTCGGGCGCCTCGATATGTTCCTCGATCGCCACGGGATTCGAGCGGGCCAGGCGGATCAGCTCGAACAGCAGGCAGAGCAGATCGCGATAGTCGTCATGTTTCCATTTCGGACCCTTGAAGACCTTGCCCACGTCCTTGAGCGTGTGTTTCACGCCGGACAGGTCGTTGGAGATCAGGAAGGCGCCCACCGCCGCGCCGCCGATCATCATCAGCTCGAACGGCAGCGATTTGATGATGATCGCCAGCTTGCCCCCGGCAAGGATGTAGCCGCCGAAGACCATGACGAAAATAACGGCAATACCAACGATACCGAGCATCGGCCCCTCACCTTTCTGACGTTCTGGCCGGAGTCTGGCAGACCCCGGTTAAGAAACCCTCATCGCGGGCTCTATTCCTTGGGCACCTCGGCATTGCGGCCGGCCAGGATCGCGCTGACGGTATAGGCCGTCTGCGGCGACAGGCCCGACATGATTGCCGCCGCCGCTTCGGGCCGCATCCGGCCCAGGAAGCCGGCCGAAAAGGCGGGGTCCATCTCCTCGAACAGCGCCGCGGCATCCTTGGGCTTCATGCTTTCATAGACCGTGGTCAGCTTGCTGAGGTCGTTCTCGGCGGCGGCGTCGGCCAGGGCGAGCGTGCCACGCAGCTGTTCCTCGGCCTGGCTGAGGGCGGCCATCCTGGTGCTGACCTCGCGATCGACGACCGACAGTGCCTGCATCCGCGCGTTGATCTGCGATTCACGTTCCTTCAGGCGGGTTTCGCGCTGCTGGAAGGCCGTCAGCATGGCGGCGATGTCGGGAGGGGGTTCGCAGCTTTGGCCGTGCCCGGCAGCCATGGTGCCGCCATGAGGTTCGGCCATCGCGGCATGGCCCGCGCCTTGCTGTGCCGGGTCGCTTTGGCGGGCAATCGCCTGGCCGGCATCGTTGCCCAGACGAACGAAGGCCGAGCCCATCAGCAGGCTGGAAATCAGCAGCAGCGTGCCGCGCCCCGGCCGGGCGCCGCGCTTCTTCGGTTTCTTCTTCTCCACGGGCTTACGGCTCATGACGCGCGGTCCTCTCTCGGGTGGCGGAAGAACACGGTCTCGGTCGTCTCGCGCGGCGGTTCGGGCCGGGGCCGGGCCTGGGACGCCGGGTCGGGCAGATCGTGCATCGAGGCGACCAGCAGCTCGAGCCGCTTGGCCACGCCTTCGGCCCGCTCGGTCAGCCCGTCGAGCGATTCGGTCGAACTGGCGGCGGTGTCCTTGGCCGCGGCCAGGGTGCGGGTGAGGTCATCGACCTGTGCCGAAAGCACCGCGACCGCGCCCCCGACCCCGTTTTCGAGATCGTTGAACCGGGCCAGCCGCCGGGCCAGCACGAAGCAATACATCCCGGCCCCCAGCGCGCCGGCCACCAGTAGAATGTCGGCTATCATTTCCATCCCGTCACCTCAGTCCAATACGAATTCCATGATCAGAAGATCGTTCACCCGGTTTTCGCCGGTCACGATCTGGATACGCCGCAGCATCTGTGCCCGCAGCCGCACCAGCGCCGAGGCATCGGCGATATCGCCAAGGTCGAGCGCCCTGAGATAGCTGTTGAGCACGTCGACCACGCGCGGCAGCAGCTTTTCGACCTCGGCCTGGTAATGCGGCTCGACCTCGAGCTGGGCGCGGAAGCGCAGATGCTTCATCTCGCTGCCCATGCCCAGGGACACCACCATCGGTTCGACCGGCACGAAGGCGATATCGGGCAGGCCGGCGCCGTGCCCGCCGCCACTGTCGCCGTGCCCATCCGCCGCAGAACTGCCGTGCCCGTCATCGCCGCCATGCGAATCGCCGCCCAGCAGCATCCCGGAATAGGTGGCATAGAAGCCGCCGCCGCCGCCTGCCAGGGCCAGCACCAGCCCCAGAATCATGGGAAGCTTCGACTTCTTCTTCGGCGCCGCTTCGCCGCCGTCCTGCGGGGTTTCTTCTTCGTCTGCCATCGCCATTCCAGAATCTGTTGACGAAGCCTCTATAACCCGCGCGGTCCTAACCGATTGTTAAGCCTGATCGGCGAAAGTCGACCCAAGCGGGCAGAAGGCCCGTGGCGAAACGCTGTCGGTTCGGAGGCTCTGGTGCAGCAGCTACAGAATGTATGGTCATCGCTCGACGCCCGCCGCCGGATCATCGTGATCCTGGCAACACTCGCGGTCTTCGCCACTGTCCTGACGATGTCGCGGATGGCCTCGCAACCCAGCCTGAGCCTGCTTTATTCCGGCCTGGAAAGCGGCGCCGCGGGCGAGGTGGTGCAGGCGCTGGAAGCGCGCGGCGTGGCCTATGACGTGCGCGGCGGGGCGATCTTCGTCGATTCGACCAAGCGGGACGAACTGCGTATGACGCTGGCCTCGGAAGGGCTGCCCAGCAATGGCGCCAAGGGGTATGAGCTGCTCGATTCGCTGTCGGGGTTCGGCACCACCAGCCAGATGTTCGACGCCGCCTATTGGCGCGCGAAGGAGGGCGAACTGGCGCGCACCATCGTGTCGTCGCCGATGATCGCGGGCGCGCGCGTGCATATCGCCAATGTCGGGTCGAACCCGTTTCAGCGCAATGTGAAACCCTCGGCCTCGGTTTCGATCACTGCCGCCCAGGGCGGGATTTCCGCCAGCCATGCCAAGGCGTTGAAATATCTGGTCGCGTCCGCCGTGGCCGGGCTTTCGCCCGAGGATGTTTCGGTGATCGACGGCAAGGGCGGGCTGATCGGCACGGGCGAGGAGCCGGGGCAAGGCAGTTCCAGCGACGACAAGGCCGACCGGCTGCGCGAACGGGTGCAGAACCTGCTGGAGGCGCGGGTCGGCTATGGCAACGCGGTGGTCGAGCTGAGCGTCGAGACGGTGACCGAAAGCTCGACCATTCGCGAGACGCTGCTCGATCCGGCGAGCCGCGTGGCGATCAGCACCGATACGGAAGAGCGTTCGAACAACTCGACCGAATCGGGCAATGGCGGCGATGTCACGGTCGCCTCGAACCTGCCGACGGGCGATGCGGCCTCGGGGGGAGACGCATCGAGCCAGAATTCCGAAACCCGCGAGAGGGTGAATTACGAGGTGTCGGAAACCCTGCGCGAGACGGTGCGCCAGCCGGGAGCGATCAAGCGCCTGACGGTAGCGGTTCTGGTCAACGGCACGACGGCTGTCGATGCGAACGGGGCCGAGGCCTTCCTGCCGCGCCCCGACGATGAGTTGACCGCGCTGCGCGAACTTGTCGCCTCGGCCGTGGGATTCGACGAAAGCCGCGGCGATGTGATCACCATCAAGTCGATGGCGTTCGAGCCGATCGCGGCCCAGGGCAGCGAGCCGGGCAGCGGGCTGTTTTCCAACATGCATCTCGACCTGATGTCGATCATCCAGATGGGCGTTCTGGCCCTGGTGACCCTGGTGCTTGGCCTGTTCGTGTTGCGGCCGCTGCTGTCGCGCCCGCAGGATGGTGGTGGCACTCCGGCTCTGGCGCCGCCTTCGCCGGGGCGGCGGGAACAGCGGCGTGACGAAGCCGCGATGGAGGCTCTGACGGGCGAAATCGACGATGGCCAGGGCGATCTGCCCGACCTGGCACTGGTGTCCGACCGCGGCGATCTGTCCGTGCCGTCGCTGGGCGATCTGGCCGGCGGCATGGGGGGCGACTTCGGCGGTATGTCCGACGATCCGGCGGAGCGGTTGCGCAACCTGATCGGCCAGCGCCAGGACGAGACGATGGAGATCCTGCGCAGCTGGCTGGAACCTAGCGAGGAGAGCGCCTGATGTCGATTTCCCATCTTCTGGAAAGCTTCGAAGCCGCGGCAAGGGATGACAGCCGGTCGATCTCGATGTCGGAATTGTCGCTGGAAGAGGAGAAACTCGAAGCCTTCGAGCGCGGCTACAAGGCGGGCTGGGACGATGCCGTCAAGGCTCAGACCGACGACCGCAACCATGTGACCCGTGATTTCGCCAACAATCTGCAGGAACTGTCCTTCACCTATCACGAGGCTTACAGCCATCTGGCGCGGGCGCTGAAGCCGGTGATGCGGCAGATCGTCGAGACGGTGCTGCCCGGGATCGCCCGGAAAAGCCTGGTGCCGCGCATCGCCGAAGAACTGAGCGATCTGGCCGCCCGGGCCGGGCAGCAGGAGGTCGAAATCGTGGCGGCGCCGGCCAATGCGCCGCTGCTGCGCAAGATGCTCGGCAAGGAGCTGGGCTTTCCGGTGCGCCTGGTCGAGGAGCCGTCGCTGAGCCAGGGACAGGCCTTCCTCCGCTTCGGCGAAAGCGAACGCCAGATCGACCATGACGAGGTGCTCGGCGGCATCGGTCAGGCTGTCGACGCGTTCTTCCACGAATTGGACAACAGCAGCGAAAAGGAGGCCGGTCATGCCGGATGAGGCACAGCCAAACGGCACGGAAAGCAAGGACCGCAGCGGGATCTTCTCGTCGGTGCCGATCGAGATCACGATTTCCGTCGGCAAGGCGCGGCCGTTGATCCGCGATCTGTTGACCCTGGGCCAGGACGCCGTGCTCCCGCTCGACACGCGGGTCGACGACCCGGTCGAACTGTTCGTCGGCGACAAGCTTATCGCCCGCGGCGAGCTGGAAGAGCTGGACGGCGAACAGGCCGGTCAACTGGCGGTGCGCCTGACCGAGGTGATGGAGCCGGGACGCGGCCTGGGATGAGCGCGATGCGCCCGAGAATGTTGGCCGCGGTGATGGCCGCGGCGGCGCTTGCCCTGATGCTGGCGCCGCAGCCGGCGCTGGCGCAGGACCTGTCGCTTTCCCTGGGCCAAGGCGGATCGCTGACGGCGCGGTCGGTGCAGCTGATCCTGCTGATCACCGTGCTCAGCCTGGCGCCGGGCCTGGCGATCATGGTCACCTGCTTTCCCTTCCTGGTGACGGTGCTGTCGATCCTGCGCCAGGCGATCGGGCTGCAACAATCGCCCCCCAACATGCTGATCGTCAGCCTGGCGATGTTCCTGACCTATTTCGTGATGGAACCGGTCTTCACCGAAGCCTGGCAGCAAGGTGTCGCTCCGATGGTAGCCGAAGAGATCGAGGTTGACGAGGCCTTCCCGAAGATCGTCGCCCCGTTCCGCGTGTTCATGGCGGCGCGGCTCGACCCCGAGACCTATGCCGCGATGGCGGCGCTGCGGCCCGACGTGACGCAGCTGAGCCCCAGCCCCGACGCGCCGCTTTCGGTTCTGGTG
>JAWKXE010000020.1:0-73963 GCA_041397165.1 Paracoccaceae bacterium
GCCATACCAGCCGCATCACCATCGTCACCACCGGCACGCCGCAGGTGATCGAACAGATCAAGGCCCAGCTGGGCCGCATCGTGCCGGTGCACGAGGTCCACGACCTGACCGTCGAAGGCGCGGCGGTGGAACGCGAACTGGCGCTGCTGAAGGTTCAGGGCGAAGGTGACAAGCGGGTCGAGGCGCTGCGCCTGGCCGACATCTTCCGCGCCAATGTGGTCGACAGCACCCTGCAAAGTTTCGTGTTCGAACTGACCGGCACGCCGGAAAAGATCGACGCCTTCGCCGATCTGATGCGCCCGCTGGGCCTGATCGAGATCGCCCGCACCGGCGTCGCCGCGCTGTCGCGCGGGGTCTGACCCCGAAACCGTGCCCGGGGGCCGCAAGGCCCCGGGCCGCCCGGTTGCCCGATCCTCAGGACGCCAGCCGCGCCGCCTGATGCCGGGGCGCGAAGGCGATGACGTTCTCGCCCCCCTGCCCTGCCGGTCGGGCCGCCTCGGCCGCCGGTCGTCGCGGCATCGACCCGTCGCTCATCAGCCGGTCGGCCAGACCGGGATATTGCTGTTCGGCCACAAGGCGCGGATTGGTCGCCAGGCGCATCTCGCGGCCTTCGTTCACGGTGAACGAAACCAGGTCTCCGGCATCGAGCGAGATGCCGTCGAACACGCTTTCGCCCGACCCGTCATAGAAGGCCAGATCGCCGTGATCCTCGCACCAGATCACGGCCCGGTCTTCCTCTTTGCTGCTCCACAGAACGACACCGTACATCGCTGCTTCCCCCAGTTCTTGTCCTGGACTCGATTGTTCGAGAATTTTGCCGGCTTGCACATTCCTGAATACGTGTCCGAACTGGCCGGAATCGTGGCGACCGCCCGCAAATTAGACGCCATATAGCGTCAGATATGACGCAGAATTGCGTCACACCTTCAGGTTTCCTCTGTTAGGATGGTGCTAGAATCGCGGCGCATTCGCGCCGCAGCGCGCTGCAAAGACAGGAAAATGCTTCGACGATGACGCAGAACAGGCCCACCTCTCAGCCGGACCCAGCCGAGCTGCGCAGCATCTTCGGCGCCAACCTGCGTCAGCTGGCCCGGCAATACCAATCGGTCGCCGGGCTGTGCCGCCAGCTGGGAATCAACCGCACCCAGTTCAACCGCTATCTCTCGGGCGAAAGCTTTCCCCGGCCGGACGTGCTGCACCGGATCTGCAACTTCTTCGATGTCGATGCCCGCATCCTGCTGGAACCGGTCGACACGATCGAACGCGGCAGCGGCCAGAGCGACCTGCTGAACCATCCGGTCGTGGCCAATTTCCTCGGCAAGGGTTCGGTCTCGCTCGACGAACAGGATTTCCCCTCGGGCTTCTATCGCTTCAGCCGGCCCAGCTTCGTCGACGATCAGCTGTTCGTCGTCGGGCTGGTCTATGTCTTCCGCCGCGACGGGTACTGCTTCGTCCGCGGCTACGAGCCGAAAGAGGCGATGCGCCAGCAGGGGCTGAAATCCGACGCCGCCAATCGCGAATTTCGCGGCGTCGTGCTGCGCCAGGAACAGGGCGTCGCGGCGCTGATCGCGCGGCACCAGGCGCTGACCTGTTCGTTCAACTTCCTCAGCCGGGTGTCGTCCTACGAGAACAACTATTGGGAAGGCTACGTCACCCGCACCGTCCGCGAAAGCCTGAACGGCCGGCGCGCGGCGCGGATGGTCTATGAGCATATCCAGGGCAACCTGCCAGCCATCTTCGACACCGCCCGCAACGGCGGCATGACCACGCGCCAGCGGCTGCACCCGTTCCACGCCCGCCTTCTGAACCTCGACCTGCCGTTCCGCTGAGCGCGCGGCGGCGCCCGTCAGTGGGCCCTGTCAGGCGGGCCCGTCAATCAGGCCCGTCAGTCACGCCGCTCAGTCGCGCACCACCATCTGATCATAGAGGTGCCAGCTGGCATGGCCCAGCAGCGGCAGCACCAGGTACAGCCCCAGGAAGGCCGGCACCATCGCCACGAAGGTCAGGGCCGAAATCAGCAGCGCCCAGAAGATCATCGGCCCCGGGTTCTTCAGCACGGTCTGGAAGCTGGTGATCATCGCGGTGACGAAATCGACCTCGCGGTCGTGCAGCAGCGGCATGGCGATCACCGTGATCATGAACAGCAGAAGCGCGAAGATGCCGCCCACCAGCGTGCCCACCGCCAGCATGGTCAGCCCGTTCACGGTCAGGAACACCTCGAACGAACTGGACACGTTGGTCATGGTCGACAGCCCCAGGAACAGGGCAAAGATCATATGCGCCAGGAAGAACCAGAACAGGAAGATCATGATAATCACGGCGCAAAGCGACGGCAGCTGCCGCCGCCCCTGCCGGACCACCGCGCTGCAGACGAAGCCCATCTCGAGCTTCTCGCCGCGTTCCAGACAGCGCGACACCTCGTAGAACCCGCAGGCCGCGAACGGCCCGATCAACGGAAAGCCCACGGCGGCGAAGATCAGCCAATAGGTCTTGCCGGTGGCCCAGGTGATATAGGCCAGCACCAGCCCGATCAGCACATAGGCGCTGGCGAACAGCACGCTATAGCCCGGCGCGTGCCGCATATCGGCCCAGCCGCGCCGCAACGCCTCCTTCAGCATCGAGAAGTCGATGGGCCTCAGGTCAGGCACACCGTGTTCGAGCGTTTCCTCCATGTCTCCTCCCTTGGACGTCTTGTTTTTGACGGGAAAGAGACTGCGTTTCCGCTAACAAATCAAGTGTTCTGAAGCACCGGCGGTTTCTGCGCGACGAAACCGGTCGCGTCGTGCCAGGCCTGGCCGATCTGCAACAGCCGCGCGTCGCTGCCCCGGGGCCCGAACATCTGCAGGCCCGCCGGCAGCCCGTCGGCGCCGAAGCCCACCGGGATGTTCAGACAGGGCAGCCCCAGAAGGCCGATCGGGATGACCACCTCCATCCAGCGGTGATAGGTGTCGCAGTCATGCCCCGCCACCTGCTCGGGGTGGCGCCATTCGCCCGGGAAGGGCCAGACCTGGGTGGTCGGCAGCAGAAGCGCGTCGAACTCCTCGAACAGCTCGGCCGCGCGGCGGAACCATAGCGAGCGGATCACGCTGGCGCGGTGCACATCCATGGCCGAAAGCGCCAGGCCGCGCTCGATCTCCCAGATCGCCTCGGGCTTCAGCATGGCGCGGGTCCGGTCGTTCTCGTAAAGCACGGCGCTGCCGCCCGCCACCGCCCAGGACCTCAGCGTGATCCAGGCGTCCCAGATCTGCTCCGCCGGGAACGGCGGGTCCACCGGCACCACCTCGACGCCCAGATCGACCATGGTCGGCAGCGCGCTTTCGTAAAGCGACATCAGCCCGTCTTCCATCGGATAGGCGCCGCCCCAGTTGCCCAACCAGCCGATCCGCGCGCCCTTGGCGCCGGCGTCGATACCGGGCAGCGCCGGGTCATAGGCGCAGCCATGCGGCTGGCGCGGGTCGGGCCCCGACTGCACGTCGAGCAATGCCGCGACATCGCGCGGGCTGCGCCCCATCGGGCCCAGCGTGGCCAGCTGATGCAGGAAACTGTCGCCCAGCGGCTCGGACGGCACCCGCGCCCAGCTGGGGCGGAAGCCATAGACATTGTTCCACGCCGCCGGGTTCCTGAGCGAGCCCATCATGTCCGAGCCGTCGGCGATGGGCAGCATCCGGCAGGCCAGCGCCGCCGCCGCCCCGCCCGACGATCCGCCGGCCGAGCGGGTCAGGTCATAGGGGTTGTGGGTGGCGCCATGCACCGGGTTGAAGGTGTGGCTGCCCAGCCCGAATTCGGGCGTGTTGGTCTTGCCGATGATGATGGCGCCGGCGGCGCGCATCCGCGCGACCACGATCTCGTCCTTTTCGGCGATCTGGCCCTCGAAGATCGGCGACCCGCGCGAGGTCGGCAGGCCCGCGACATCGGCCAGGTCCTTCACCGCCAGCGGCAGACCATGCATCCAGCCCTTGCGCGGCGCGGCGTCGGCGGCGCGGGCCTCGGCCATGATCTCGTCCTCGTCGCGCAGCGACACGATGGCATTGACCGCCGGGTTCACCGCCGCGATCCGGTCCAGCGTCATCCGCATCAGCTCTTCGGCCGAAATCTCGCCCCGCTCCAGCGCCGCCGCCTGCTGCAACGCATCCTTGTCCAGAAAATCGCCCATGGCGCCCACTCCTTGCCGTTCGAGGGGCAGGTTAATGCGATCGCGGCGCGATGCAATCGGGGAATGACGTCAGGCCGCGGCGTCAGTCCTCGGCCTGGGCCTCGCCCCGACTCTTGCCGCTGACGCCCAGCGCCAGGGTGGCGGCCATGAACCGGTCGAGATCGCCGTCGAGCACGCCTTGCGTATCGCTGGTTTCGACATTGGTGCGCAGGTCCTTCACCATCTGATAGGGCTGCAGCACATAGGACCGGATCTGGTTGCCCCAGCCGGCATCGCCCTTGGCCTCGTGCGCGGCGTTGATCGCCTCGTTGCGCTTGTCCAGCTCCAGCTGATAAAGCCGCGATTTCAGCGCCTTCATGGCGATGTCGCGGTTCTGGTGCTGCGATTTCTCGGAACTTGTCACCACGATATTGGTCGGAATGTGGGTGATCCGCACGGCCGAGTCGGTGGTGTTCACATGCTGCCCGCCGGCGCCGGACGAGCGATAGGTGTCGATGCGGATATCGGCCGGGTTGACCTCGATCTCGATATTGTCGTCGACCACCGGATAGACCCAGACCGAGCTGAACGAGGTATGCCGCCGCGCCGCGCTGTCATAAGGCGAGATGCGCACCAGCCGGTGCACACCGCTCTCCGATTTCAGCCAGCCATAGGCGTTGTGGCCGGAAATCTTGTAGGCGGCCGACTTGATGCCGGCCTCTTCGCCATAGTTCACCGATTGCAGCTCGACCGTGTACCCCTTCTTCTCGGCCCAGCGGACATACATCCGCGCCAGCATCGAGGCCCAGTCGCAGCTTTCGGTGCCGCCGGCGCCGGCGTTGATTTCCAGGAAGGTGTCGTTGGCATCCGCCTCGCCGTCCAGAAGCGCCTCGAGCTCCTTCGCCGCCGCCTTGCGGGCCAGCGCCTTCAACGCCGCCTCGGCATCGGCGACGACCTCCTTGTCCTCTTCCATCTCGCCCAGCTCGATCAGCTCGACATTGTCATCGAGATCGCGGCGGATCGAACGATAGGTATCCAGCGCATCGACCAGCAGCTGCCGCTCGCGCATCAGCTTCTGCGCGTTGACGGGATCGTTCCACAGGTTCGGGTCCTCGACCCGGGCGTTGAACTCCTCCAGCCGGTGCTCGGCCGTCTCCCAGTCCATCCGCTGTTGCAGAAGGGTCAGGGATTTCTCGATCTCGGCCACGGTGTTCTGGGTCTCGGCGCGCATGGTGCTGTCCTGCTCAAAGGTCTGGACCGGGGTGATAAACCAGCCGTGGCGTGGCGGCAAGCGGGGGTGGGTTGGAAACCCACCCTACAGCCACGCGGGGGCCCGTTGGGTGGGTTTCCAACCCACCACACCGCACCGCCTCAATACAAGCCGCCGGAGCTCAGCGTGCCGAAATTCGCCTTCGGCCCCACCACCGCCTTCTTGCCCGACGATGTGGTCACCTCGCGCCCGCCCATCTGCGCCTCGTCGAACAGCGGCAGGTTCGAGCCCATGGCGAAGCCGCCGTCGAAGGTGATGCCGAAGATCGGCTCCTCGCCGGCGCGGAAGCATTCCGACACCACATTCGCCCCCGAGGCATCGTCCGACAGCCGCGCGCCCGAGAAGCGGTCGATGTTGATGAACTCGCAATCCTCGGGAACCTTGAACTTGCCGCCGCCGTATTTCTTGATCGCCTGGCTCATGAAGCGCTGGAAGACCGGGGCGCACATGCTGCCGCCGGCAGCGCCGCGGCCCAGCGGGCTGGGCGTGTCGTAGCCGATATAGCAGCCCGCCACGATGTTCGAGGTGAAGCCGATGAACCACACGTCCTTGGCGTCGTTGGTGGTGCCGGTCTTGCCCGCCACCGGCACCGGCAGGTTGATCGCCTTCGAGGCCGTGCCGCGTTCGACCACGCCGCGCATCATCGAGGTCAGCTGATAGGCCGTGACCGCGTTCATCACCCTTTCGCGATGCGACACGATGCTGGGGCTGCGGTCGCGCGGGATCGACGGATCGGCGCAATCCGGGCAATCGCGGTTGTCGTGGCGATAGACGGTGTGGCCATAGCGGTCCTGCACCCGGTCGACCAGCGTCGGCTCGACCCGCTCGCCGCCATTGGCGAACATCGCATAGGCCGAGACCATCTTGAACAGCGTCGTCTCTTCCGAGCCCAGCGCATTGGCCAGGAACTGCCCCATCCGGTCATAGACCCCGAAGCGTTCGGCATAGCCCGCCACCACATCCATGCCGACCTCTTCTGCCAGGCGGATCGTCATCACGTTGCGCGAATGCTCGATGCCGGTGCGCAGCGGTGTGGGCCCATAGAACTGGTGGCTGGCATTCATCGGCCGCCACATGCCCTGCGGCGTGTTGATCTCGATCGGGGCGTCGACGATGATCGTCGCCGGGGTATAGCCGCTTTCCAGCGCGGCGGCATAGACGAAGGGCTTGAACGACGAGCCCGGCTGACGCCGCGCCTGGGTGGCGCGGTTGAACACCGAATACTGGTACGAGAACCCGCCCTGCATGGCGATCACCCGGCCGGTATTCACGTCCATCACCATGAAGGCGCCTTGCACCTTCGGCACCTGGCGCAGGGTCCAGCGGATGAAATCGCCGGCGCCGTTGTCGCCGCTGGTCATGCGCCGCACCAGCACCACGTCCCCCAGCTTGAAATTGGCGGCGAAATCGCCCTTGATCCAGTCGATATCCTTGCGCGGCACCACCGGTTCGGGGTCGCCGTCCTTCCAGCCCTCGATCCCCAGCCGCATCTGCTGATCGCCGATCTCCAGCACCGCCGCCGGGAACCAGTGCGAATCCAGATCGACGTCGCGCGGCACCTCGATGGCGGCCAGCGCCTCGCGCCAGTTCTCCAGCTGATCGGCCGGGATGGCCTTGCCGGTGCCGCGCCAGCGCCCCAGGCCGCGGTCGTATTGCTCGAGCTGGCGCTGCAGCGACTGCGCCGCCAGTTCCTGCATTTCCGGATCGACCGTGGCGCGCACGCTCATGCCGCCGGAAAAGAACTCCTCCTCGCCGAAATCCTGGCTCAGCTGGCGGCGGATCTCGTCGGTGAAGTAATCCCGCGGCGGCAGCGCGTCCTTATAGCTTTCGTAATCGCCGTTCTGCACCGATTTCAGCGGCTTGGCGCGTTCCTCTTCATAGACCGCCTTGGTGATATAGCCGTTCTCGGCCATCTCCTTCAGCACGAAGTTGCGGCGCTGGGTCAGGCGCTCCTTGCGGCGCACCGGATGATAATCGCTCGGCGCCTTGGGCAGCGAGGCCAGCGTCGCCGCCTCGGCCGGGCTCAACTCGCTCAGCGACTTGTTGAAATAGGTCTGCGCCGCCGCCGCCACGCCATAGGAGTTCTGCCCGAGGAAGATCTCGTTCAGATAAAGCTCGAGGATCTTCTCCTTGCTCAGCGTCTCCTCCAGCCGCGTCGCCAGGATGATCTCCTTGATCTTGCGCTCCATCTTGCGGTCGCCCGACAGAAGGAAGTTCTTCATCACCTGCTGGGTGATGGTCGAGGCGCCGCGCACGTTCTTGCCGCCCGACTTCACGGCATCGAAGGCCGCCGACAGGATGCCGCGCGTGTCGTATCCGTGATGGGTATAGAAGTTCTTGTCCTCGGCGCTGATGAAGGCCTCCTTCACCAGGTCGGGAATATCCTCGGCCGGCACGAACAGACGCCGCTCATGGGCAAACTCGTCGATGATCTTGCCCTCGCCGGAATAGATCCGGCTGATCGTCGGCGGGGTGTATTGCGCCAGGCTCTGGTGGCTGGGCAGGTCGCGGCCATAGACCCAGAACACGCCGCCCAGCATCAGCCCGACGGCGATCAGGCTCAGCGTGATGAAGCTGAACAGCCCGCCGAAGGACGAAAGCACAAATCTGATCACGTCTTCCCCCTGCCCGGGCGCCTGGCCGGTTTCAAGCGTCTATATAAGCGCCCGCGCCGGCGCCGTCAAAACACAAACCCGGCAGGGATGGGCCGGTTTCTGCCGCCGCCGCCCCGCCCCCCGGGTCCCGCCTATTGCCGCACCAGCCCGCGCGCCGCCTTGTCCTCGATCATCCAGGCCTGGATGCCGTCGCGCAGCCCCGCCGCCGCCCGCCGCCGCCACAGCGGGTCCGACAGGTTCTTCAGATCGCGGTCCGATGACAGGAACCCCACTTCCAGCAGGACCGACGGCACATCCGCCGCCTTCAGCACCGAAAACGCGGCCGAACGGAACGGGTGCCGGTTCAGCGGCACCCCCGCCCCCTTAAGCGCCTCGGCGATGGCATGGGCCAGCCGCTCGGTGCGCGGCTCGGTCTCGGTCCGCGCCAGGTCCAGCAGGATATCGGCGACCACATCGTCGCGCCCGGTCAGGTCGACGCCGGCCAGCATGTCGGCGCGGTTGTGGCGTTCGGCCAGCAGGGTGCTGGCCTCGTCCGTGGCCTCGCCCGCCAGGGTATAGACCACGGCGCCATGGGCGCGGCCCTCGGTCAGCATGTCGGCATGAAGCGAGATGAACAGATCGGCGCCGGCCTGATGCGCGATGGTCAGCCGCCGCTCGAGCGAGACGAAGCGGTCATCCTCGCGGGTCATCTCGACATCGACGCCATCGACCCTGAGCAGCGCCTCGCGCAGGTCGAAGGCGAAGAGCAGCATCAGCTCCTTCTCCTGCAGCCCGTCGCGCTCGGCGCCCGGGTCGATGCCGCCATGGCCGGGATCGAGCAGCACGGTCAGCCGGCCGTCGTCGCGGCTCTTGGGCGCGCGTATGGCGGGCAGGTCGTCCCAGTCCAGCGTCGCCGGCGGCGCCGCCGACGCGGCCTCGAACGCCTCGCGCGTGGTGCGGGTCATCGACAGCGCCAGATGCGCCCGCCCGGTCTGCGGATCGACCCGCATGTCCGCCAGGCCGATCGCCATCGGCCGCGCCAGATCGACCACCATGCGCGACCATCCGGGCCGGAACCCGCCGACGCGCACCGCCGTCACCCCCTCGGCCCGGGCCATCGCCTCGGGGTCGAGCCCGGTCCAGTCGACCTCGCGAAAGTCGAGCACCAGCCGGTCCGGCGCGGCGAGGGTGAACAGGCGATAGGGCACGCCCTGGCTGAGATCCAGCTCCAGCATCAGCCCGCCATCGCGGTCGGCGATGCCGCTGGCGCCGGGCTCGACCCGGGCCAGGCCGGAAAAGCCCTGCGCCGTCGCAAGACCGGCGCAAACCGTTAGAATGACGGCGAAAATCACGCGAAACAAGCTGCTCATGCCCGGGCCTTTGTGGCGATCTTGACGACAGTCTAGCGCAAGATGCCGGGTTTGGAAATCACCCGCCGCCGCGACGCGCGCCCGTTTCCCGGTCGCAAGATCGCCGCCCGGCTCAGGCCCCGCGCCGCGCCGCCATGAAGTCGCGCAGCCGCGTCAGCCCCTCGCGGATATCCGCGCTCGAGCGGGCATAGGAAAAGCGCAGCGTCGTCGCCCCGCGCGCCGGATCGAAATCCAGCCCCGGCGTCACCGCCACCCCGGCCTTGTCCAGAATCTCGCGGCTGAAGGCCAGGCTGTCATCGGTCAGCTCGGACACATCGGCATAGACATAGAACGCCCCGTCCGGCGGCGCGATCCTGTCGAACCCGGCCTCGGGCAGCCCCTCCAGCATCAGCCGGCGGTTCTCGGCATAGACCGCAAGGTTGCCCTGCAGCTCGGCGTCGCAATCCATCGCCGCCAGCGCCGCCACCTGCCCGGCATGGGGTGCGCAGATGAACATGTTCTGCGCCAGCCGCTCGACCAGGCGGACATGATCCTCGGGCACCACCATCCAGCCGACCCGCCAGCCCGTCATCGAATAGTATTTCGAGAACGAGTTGATGACATAGACATCGTCGGTGATCTCGAGCGCGCTGACCGCCTTCGCCTCGTATTCGATGCCGTGATAGATCTCGTCGCTGATCAGCGCCGCGCCCTGGTCGCGGCAGGCCTCGTGCAGCGCCTCCAGCGCGGCGCGGTCCAGCATCGTGCCCGAGGGATTCGCCGGCGAGGCCACCATCAGCCCCTGCAGGTTCAGCCCCTCGAGCTCGGCCGGCACCGGCTGCAGGCGGTTTTCCGCCTTCGTCGCGATCCCCACCGGCACCACGTCCAGCGCCCGCAGGATCTGCCGATACGACGGGTATCCGGGATCGCCGATCCCCACCCGGTCGCCGGCATCGAAGAGCGCGGTGAAGGCCAGCAGGAACGCCCCCGACGACCCGGACGTCACGATCACCCGGCCGGGGTCCAGATCGACGTTGTAACGCTCGCCATAATGGCGGGCGATGCGGGCGCGCAGCTCGGGCAGGCCCAGCGCCACCGAATATCCCAGCGGGTCGCGCTCCATCGCGCGGGCCAGCGCGGCGCGGGCACCGGCCGGGGCGGGCGTGCTGGGCTGGCCGACCTCCATGTGAATCACGCTGCGGCCGGCCGCTTCGGCCTGGCGCGCGGCCTCCATCACGTCCATCACAATAAAGGGATCGACCGCCCCGCGCCTTGAGTTCCGCATGGTTTTCTTCCTATCAATATCAAACGGCTTCTACTTGGAATGGGGCTCCGCCTCAATGCAGCGATTTATCAGCCTTGTCACCGCCACGGCGCTGTTCGTGGCCCTCACCCTGCCCGCCCGGGCGGCAACGCTGCTGCGCGACCCCGATATCGAACACGCCCTGACCGAGCTGGCCAAACCGATGCTGACCGCCGCCGGGCTGTCGCCCTCGCAGATGCAGATCCTGGTGATCGACGACCGCACGCTGAACGCCTTCGTGTTCGACGCGCGGCATATCTTCATCCATTCCGGCCTGATCGCCCGGCTGGAAACCGCGCCCGAGCTGCAGGCGGTGATCGCTCACGAGGCGGCCCATATCGCCAACGGCCACCTTGCCCGGCGGGCGATCAACGCCCGCCATGCCCAGACCGTGGCCGGCATCGGCATGGCCCTGGCCGCCGCCGCCGCCGCCGCCGGGCAAAGCCAGGCCGCCACCGCGCTGGGCGTCGGCATCTCGAGCTCGGCCGGCCGCGTCTTCATGAGCCATACCCGCGCCGAGGAAAGCGCCGCCGACAATTCCGCCGTCCGCTTCATGGCCCGCGGCGGGGTCGACCCGCAGGGCGCCGTCAAGGTGATGGAGATGTTCTCGAACCAGGAGCTGGTCTCCGCCGCCCGGCAGGACCCCTATGCCCGCACCCATCCGATGTCGCGCGACCGGCTGCGCCATGTGAAGGCCCTGGCCGAAACCTATGGCGGCAAGGCCGGGCCGAACCCGGCGGCCGATTACTGGTTCTCGCGCGCCAAGGGCAAGCTGACGGCCTTCGACCGCTCGCCGAAATGGACCCGGCAGCGCGCCGGCGACAGCGCCGCGGAAGACATCCGCCTGATGCGCCTGGCGATCGCCTATCACCGCGACTCGAACACCGCCAAGGCGGTCTCGACCATGCAGCAGCTGCTCAAGCTGAAACCGAAAGACCCCTATTATCACGAGCTTTACGGCCAGATCCTGCTGGAAAGCCGCAAGATGAACGCGGCCCTCTCGGCCTATAAGACCGCCGTCGCCCTGGCGCCGCGCGATGCCCTGATCCTGGGCAGCTATGGCCACGCGCTGGTGGTCACCGGCAATGCCAAGGCGGCGCTGCCGGTCTTGGAAAAGGCCCGCGCCCGCGACGGTCAGGACGCCCGCGTGCTGCGCGACCTGGCGCAAAGCTATGCCGGGTTGAAGAACCCCGGCATGGCCTCGCTGGTGACGGCCGAACGCTATGCCCTGACGGGCAGGATGAAGGACGCCGGCATCCACGCCAAACGCGCCGCCGGCCTGCTGCCGCGCGGATCCGCCGGTTGGCAACGGGCGCAGGATGTGCTTTCTGCCGCTGAAACCGCCGAGAAGTGACCCGGCCCAGAACGACCGGGCCCCGCCCCACGCGGGCCCGACCCAATCAGGAGAGACCCATGTTCCGCACCGCAACCGCCGCCCTCGCCCTGGGCCTCGCCCTTACCGCCGTTCCCGCCGCCGCCTTCGACCTGCAATCCATGTCCGATGCCGAGCGCGACGCCTTCCGCGCCGAGATTCGCGCCTATCTTCTGGACAATCCCGAAGTGATCATGGAGGCCGTGGCGGTCCTGGAACAGCGCGACGCCGCCCAGAAGGCGGTCGAGGACAGCACCCTGATCGAGGCCAACGGCCAGGCGCTGTTCAGCGATCCCAACTCCTGGGTCGGCGGCAATCCGAATGGCGACATCACCCTGGTCGAATTCGTCGATTACCGCTGCGGTTACTGCCGCAAGGCGCATGACGAGGTCGCGAAGCTGGTCGAAAGCGATGGCAACATCCGCTTCATCGTCAAGGATTTCCCGATCCTCGGGCCGGACAGCACCACCTCGGCGCAATTCGCCATCGCGGTGCATCAGCTGGCCGGCGACGATGCCTATCACGCCGCCGGCGAGGCGCTGATCAAGCTCAAGGGCAGCCCGGAAGAGCCGGTGCTGCGGCGCCTGGCCGAAACCCTGGGGCTCGATGGCGATGCCGTGCTCGAGAAGATGGACAGCGACGAGGTCGCGGCGGTGATCAACGCCAATCACGGGCTGGGGGCGAACATGCAGATCAACGGCACGCCCACCTTCGTGCTGGGCGACCAGATGCTGCGCGGCTACCTGCCGCTCGAGGGGATGCGCGCCATGGTCAAGGAAATCCGCGAAGAGTGAGGCGCGCCGCCCTCCTAATTCTGGTCCTGGCCGCCGCCCCCGCCGCGGCCGGGACCGACTTCACCGCCCTCACCCCGGCCGAACGCGCGATCTTCCACGCCGAAATCCGGGCGGTGCTCTTGGCGCATCCCGAGCTGACGCGCCCCGCGCCACCCGTGCAGCCCGATCTCTATGCCGAGGATGTCGCCAGCGACCTCGCCCTGATCGGGGCCGAGACCGCCCGGCTCTTCGCCCCCGACCTGCCCGGCTTCGGCCCGCCCGGTGCCGCGAACCGCATCGCCCTCTTCACCGGCCCCGACTGCCCCGATTGCGCCCGCGCCGAGGCCGAGCTGCGCGACCTCGCCCAGGGCCACGACCTACGCGTCACCCTGTTCGACCGCGCGGCCCAGCCCGACCTGGCGGCGCGGCTGGGCGTCGACACCCTGCCCTTCTATGTCCTCCCGAAGATGATGCTGCGCGGCCATATGCCGGCCCCGGTCCTCGCCCGCTATCTCGACAACCGCACCGGCCAGTAACCCGACCCGTAGGGTGGGTGCCAACCCACCACCCGGCCGCGACCGCGCGCCCGGTTAACCCATCCCGCCCCCGGCGCCTGCGCCATCGCGTGCCAGACGCAAAGCAGCCAGGATGCCAGCCGGGATGCAGACCGCCGGTTTTCACCGCACGCTGCCGTTAACCCCGGGTGAAGCCTTGGTGAACGGGCGGCTCAACCCTCGGCCTGCGCGGCCTCGATCTCGGCGGCGCGCTTCTCGACCAGCTCGACGATATGGTCGATCATGCCGGCATTGTCCTGCTTGTGGTCCTGCTTGCCGGCCAGATAGACCATGCCCGACCCGGCCCCGCCGCCGGTGAAGCCGACATCGGTCATCAACGCCTCGCCCGGGCCGTTGACCACGCATCCGATGATCGAAAGGCTCATCGGCGTATGGATATGCGCCAGCCGCTTTTCCAGCTCGTCCACCGTCCGGATCACGTCGAACCCCTGCCGGGCGCAGGACGGGCACGAGATGATATTGACCCCGCGATGCCGCAGCCCCAGCGATTTCAGGATCTCGAAGCCGACCTTCACCTCTTCCACCGGATCGGCCGACAGCGACACGCGCAGCGTATCGCCGATGCCCATCCACAGCAGATTGCCCAGGCCGATGGCGCTCTTGATCGTGCCGGAAACGAAGCCGCCGGCCTCGGTGATGCCCAGATGGATCGGCGCGTCGGTCGCCTCGGCCAGCTTCTGATAGGCCGCCGCCGACATGAACACGTCCGAGGCCTTCACGCTGATCTTGTAGTTGTGGAAATCGTGATCTTCCAGGATGCGGATATGATCGAGCCCCGATTCCACCATCGCGTCCGGGCAGGGTTCGCCATATTTTTCAAGGAGGTGCTTCTCAAGGCTGCCGGCGTTCACCCCGATCCGGATCGAGCAGCCATGATCGCGCGCCGCCGCGATCACCTCGCGCACCCGCGCCTCGGACCCGATATTGCCGGGGTTGATGCGCAGGCAGGCGGCGCCCGCCTCGGCCGCCTCGATGCCGCGACGGTAATGGAAGTGGATGTCGGCCACGATCGGCACCGGGCTTTCCGCGACGATCTCTTTCAACGCCTTCGACGAGGCCTCGTCCGGGACCGAGACCCGCACGATATCGGCCCCCGCCTCGGCCGCGGCCTGAACCTGGGCCAGGGTGGCGGCCACATCGGTCGTCGGCGTGTTGGTCATGGTCTGCACCGCGATCGGGGCATCGCCGCCGACGGGCACGTTGCCGACCATGATCTGACGGCTCTTGCGGCGTTCGATATCGCGCCACGGGCGGACGGGATTATGCGTCATCGACAGGGCTCTTTCCGGCTGGGGATCTGGGCACTCGCGCCTTAGATAGACCGCCCCGGCGGGGGCCGCAACGGCGTTACTGCTGCACCTGCTCGGCCTCGGCCACGCGGCTGATGACCTTCGACAGCTCGGGGTCCTGGGCGAAATCGGCGGGCTGGAAGGTCTCGAGCAGGTCGGCCCGGGCCAGCGACACCTTGCGCACCACCGCGGTGCCATTGCCGGCGGGCCCGTAAAGCTCGCCATCGACCTCGAAATAGACCGAGCCCGACATGCCGGCCTGAAGCCGCGGCCCTTCGACATCGGCGGGGATGATGAACTCGTCGCCGGCATCGAGCGTGTCGGAGAAGAGCACCGTGCCATCGGCCGCGCTGACCTTGATCCAGGCCGGACGCACGGCAAAGAGGGTGATGCCCTTGGGCGCCTCGGCCATGACCTGCGGCATCTGCGGCTCGGCTGCGTCGAAACTGCCCGGCGCGGTGGCGTCGGCCACCTGCCCCATGGTGGAACCGGCATCGGCGAAGGTGCCGATCGCCGCCGGATCGAGCGTGGAAATCGGCGCGTCGCGCGCCATCAGCACCGGCTCGTCCAGCGCCTGCGGGCGATAGAGCCGGTCCTGCGCATCGCTGGGCGGGGCGAAGACGCCCGCCGCCAGGCTGCCGGAGGGCGCGGTGCCGGTATCGGCCGGGGTCACCGCAGAGAGCGGGTCGAGCTCGGCCAGCACGGCCGGAGCGTGTTCGACCGGCGCCACCTGGACGCGCTGCACCTCGTTCAGGATGGTCCAGCCGCCGAAGCCCAGCGCGCCGATCAGCGCCACCAGCACCGCCAGCGAACCCAGCGCCCGCGGATCGACCCGCGAAAGCAGGCTGTCATGCGCCACCGAGGCCGAGCCCAGGCCCGATCTCAGAAGCCGGTCGGGATCGGACGCGCCCAGCCCCTTGCCACCGGTGCCCGGGGCGCCAAGGCCGATCTCGGGCTTGCGGATGGTCGAGGCGGCGGCCGACATGCCATGGGCGGTGGAAAAGCCGCTTTCGGCACAGAAGGCGGCAAAGGCCTTGTCCGGGTCCATGTTCAGATAGCGGGCATAGGAGCGCACATAACCGGCGATGAAGCCGGGCGTGTCGAAGGCGGAAGGGTCGCAGTTCTCGATGGCCGCGATATACGAGGCCTTGATCCGCAGGTCGCGCTGAACGTCGAGCAGGGATTTCCCCAGCGTCGCCCGTTCGCCGCGCATGACGTCGCCCAGGCGCAGGTCGAAATCGTCGAACCACTTGGGCTCGGCGGCTTCCGCCTCGGTCTCGCGCTTGGATTTGCGCCCGATCATATCCCTGCCCCGGCTTGAATGCCCCTGTCAGAACTTCGAATCGCAACTCACCCCAAGCGCGACTCGCGGTCTCTCATGCCATATTCCTAGCACAATTCAAGCGATTGTGCATATGCAGCAAGTGTTCAGGCAGAGAGTTCGGCGCGATTCAGCGCACACTGCGCCCAAAGCTTGTCCATCGCCCGGATCAGGGTCTCGATCTCGTCGCCGCCATGCACCGGCGACGGCGTGAACCGCAGCCGTTCGGTGCCGCGCGGCACGGTCGGGAAGTTGATCGGCTGCACATAGATGCCGAACTGGTCGAGCAGCATGTCGCTGAGCGCCTTGGTGTGAACCGGGTCGCCCACGATCACCGGCACGATATGCGACCCATGGTCGATCAGCGGCAGGCCCAACGCCTTCAGACGGGTTTTCAGGACCTTTGCCTGCTGCTGGTGCTTGTCGCGCAGCTTCTGGCCCTCGGCCGTCTTCAGGAAAGCCACCGAAGCGGCCGCCCCGGCCGCGATGGCCGGCGACAGCGAGGTGGTGAAGATGAAGCCCGGCGCATAGGAGCGGATCGCGTCGACCATCTTGGCCGAGGCGGCGATATAGCCGCCCATCACGCCATAGGCCTTGGCCAGCGTGCCGTTGATGATGTCGATCCGGTGCATCAGCCGGTCGCGCTCGGCCACGCCGGCGCCACGCGGCCCGTACATGCCCACCGCGTGAACCTCGTCGATATAGGTCAGCGCGCCGAATTCGTCGGCCAGGTCGCAGATCGCCTCGATCGGCCCGAAATCGCCATCCATCGAATAGACCGATTCGAAGGCGATCAGCTTCGGCGCGGCCGGATCGTCGGCGGCCAGCAGCTCGCGCAGATGCGCCACGTCATTGTGGCGGAAGATGCGCTTGGCGCCGCCGTTGCGGCGCACGCCCTCGATCATCGAGGCATGGTTCAGCGCGTCGGAATAGATGATCAGGCCGGGGAACAGTTTGGGCAGCGTGCTCAGCGTCGCGTCGTTGGCGATATAGGCGCTGGTGAAGAGAAGCGCCGCTTCCTTGCCGTGCAGATCGGCCAGTTCCGCCTCGAGCCGCTTGTGATAGACCGTGGTGCCGGAAATGTTGCGCGTCCCGCCCGAGCCCGCGCCGGTGGCGTCGATGGCTTCGTGCATCGCGGCCAGAACCGCGGGATGCTGGCCCATGCCCAGGTAATCGTTGCCGCACCAGATGGTCACCGGCTGGGTGCTGCCATCGGGCTTCGACCAGGTGGCGTGCGGGAAATTGCCCTTCTCGCGCTCGATATCGATGAAGACGCGATAGCGGCCTTCCTCGTGCAGATCGTTGATCGCCTTGTCCAGCTGAGCGTTATAGTCCACGCGACATCCCCTCCAATTCTGATTTCCGCCGGGCGGGAGGCCCCGTCGCCACCGGAAAGGGCCACGGCCCTGTTCGCATTCCCCGAGCTTATAGCGTTCGGGCGTTTCGTGGAACAGGTTACATTTTGCCGCCCCTTGCGCACCTTGATCAAAGTCAACATGGCGGCCGAAATGCGTCCGGCGGGCCGTTTGGCGCCGCGGACCGCTGGACACCGCCCGGCAGCGCGCTAGAGTTCGCGAAAATCCCCAGACCGGAGACCCTGCCCGATGTCCCTTGACGCCGTCCTTGCCCGCCTCGACGCCGACCTGCCCGCCGCCACCGAACGCCTGTTCGACCTGCTGCGCATCCCCTCGGTCTCGACCGATCCGGCCTACAAGGCCGATTGCGACCGCGCCGCCGACTGGCTGGTCGCCGATCTGCAAAGCATGGGCGTCGAGGCCAGCAAGCGCCCCACCGCCGGCCACCCGATGGTGGTGGGCCATGTCGCGGGCGACGGGCCGCATATCCTGTTCTACGGCCACTATGATGTGCAGCCGATCGACCCGATCGAGCTGTGGGACCGCGACCCGTTCGATCCCGGCTGCAGGACACGCCCCCAGGGCCAGGTGATCTGCGCGCGGCGCGGCCGATGACAAGGGCCAGCTGATGACCTTCGTCGAAGCCTGCCGCGCCTGGAAGGCGGTCAACGGCGCCCTGCCCTGCAAGATCACCTTCTTCTCGAAGGCGAAGCAGGAGTCGGCCCGCCTCGCTGGTGCCGTTCATGCAAGAGAACCGGGACGAGCTGAAGGCCGATATCGCGCTCATCTGCGACACCGGCCTCTTTGAAAGCCGCGTGCCCGCGATCACCACCATGCTGCGCGGGTTGCTGGGCGAGGATTTCACCATCACCGGCCCGTCGCGCGATCTGCATTCCGGCATGTATGGCGGCATCGCGATGAACCCGATCCGGGTGCTGTCGGGCATCCTGGCCGGGCTGCAGGACGACGAAACCGGCCGCATCACCCTGCCCGGTTTCTATGACGGCGTCGCCGAGATGTCGACGAGATCCTCGTCCCAGTGGCAGCGTCTGGGCTTCGATCATGCCAAATACCTGTCCGATGTCGGCCCATGTCGGAACCGGCGGGCGAGGTCGACCGCACGCCGCTGGAACAGAGCCTGGTCGCGCCCCACCTGCGACGTGAACGGCATCTGGGGCGGCCATATCGGCGCCGGCTTCCAAGACCGTGCTCCCGAGCCAGGCCAGCGCCAAGCTCAGCTTCCGCCTGGTCGGCACCCAGGACCCGGCCGCGATCCGCAAGAGCTTCCGCGCCTATCTCGAGGCCAAGCTGCCGCCGGGCTTCAGCGTGGAATACCGCACCGAAAAGGGCTCGCCCGCGTCGCAGATGTCGATCGAGGACCCGATGTTCCGAAAAGGCCCGCTGCGCGCTTTCCGACGAATGGCCCGAGACGGCGGCCTATATCGGCTGCGGCGGCCTGATCCCCATCGCGGGCTATTTCAAGTCGATCACCGACATGGATCTGGATGCTGATCGGCTCGGCAAGGACGACGACCAGATCCATTCCCCGAACGAGAACACGACATGGAAAGCTTCCATCGCGGGATGCGCAGCTGGGCCTGCGTGCTGGATGCGCTGACGAATGATCCCGGGGTTTTCCGACCATATCTTCGAAGACGGCGATGTCCGCATCGCCTATTCGGCGGGCGGCGAGGGCCCGCCGCTTCTCTTGCTGCATGGCTTTCCGCAGACCTGGCGATGTGGGCCGGGATCGCCCTGGCGCTGGCGCGGGATTTCACCGTCATCGCCGCCGATCTGCGCGGCTATGGCGGTTTCCGGGACATCTGCCGGCGTCGAGGAGATGAGCTTTCGCGCCATGGCGGCCGATCAGTTGGCGCTGATGGCGCTGGGCTTCGACCGCTTTCACCTGGCCGGCCACGATCGTGGCGCGCGCACTGCGCATCGCATGGCGCTGGATGCCTGACCGGGTGGCGACGCTCACCTTGATGGATATCGTGCTCAACCACCTGCTGTTGAACGAACTTTCAAAAGAGGTCGCAACCGCCTCATTACCACTGGTTTTTCCTGGCCCAGCCCGCGCCCTTCCCGGAACGCATGATCGGCGCAGATCCGGATTATTTCTTCGAATCCCGCCTGCTCGGCTGGGGCGCGGCGAAGCTCGAGGATTTCGCGCCCGACCAGCTCGGGAGGCTCATCGCGCGCCTGGCGCGACCCCGCCACGATCCGCGGCATGTGCGATGATTATCGCGCCGCGATTGCGGCGGGATTTCCCGCTGGACGCGGCCGATCTGCACCGCCAAGGTCAGCTGTCCGTCGCTGGTGCTCTACGGCGCGCAGGGTGCGATGGCGCGGGCCTATGACGTGGCCCAGACCTGGGCCGGCCGGCTGACCGATATCCGCTCGGCCGGCATTCCCGGCGGGCATTTCTTTCCCGACACCGCCCCGGACGCAACCGCCCAGGCGCTGTCATACTTCCTGAAACGCTCTGGCTAAGCCCCGGTTTTTCGTCGAAAAATCTGAGCCTTACGCGCCGCTCTTCAGAATCTGGTCCATGGTGATCGCCGGCTGATCGCAGCCCGCCTCGCCGACGATCCGCGCCGGCACGCCGGCCACCGTCTTGCGCGGCGGCACCTCGGTCAGCACCACCGAGCCGGCGGCGATCCGGGCGCAATTGCCGACCTTGATATTGCCCAGAACCTTGGCCCCGGCCCCGATCAGCACGCCATTGCCGATCTTGGGGTGACGGTCCTCGTCCTCTTTCCCGGTCCCGCCCAGCGTCACCGAATGCAGGATCGAGACATTGTCGCCCACCACCGCCGTTTCGCCGATCACGATGGCATGGGCATGGTCGATCATGATCCCCTTGCCGATCCGTGCGGCCGGGTGAATGTCGATCGAGAACACTTCGCTGACCCGCATCTGGAAGAAATAGGCCAGGTCCTGCCGCCCGGTCTTCCACAGCCAATGCGCCACGCGGTAGGCCTGCACCGCCTGGAACCCCTTGAAGAACATCAGCGGCTGGATGAAGCGGTGGCAGGCCGGATCGCGGTCATAGACCGCGGCGATATCGGCCCGTGCCGACAGTTCCAGCTCGGGATCGGCATCATGCGCCTCGTCGCAGATCTCGCGGATCAGTTGCTCGGGCATCTCGGCCGAGGCCAGCTTCATCGAAATCCGATAGGACAGCGCCCGTTTCAGCGAGCCGTGATAGAGCACGCTGGAATGAATCAGCCCGCCCAGAAGCGGTTCGTCCTTCACCGCCTTTTCGGCCTCGGCCACGATCTGGGCCCAGACCGGATCGAGCTCGGCGATGTTCTTGCGCGTTTCGGCCATTTGCAAATTCCTTCTCTGGCGGCCAGTCTACGCCACATAGGCGCTTTTCGCCAAACGCAAAGCCGTGAATTGGAAAATCACCGCCGTGAATGAAGAAGACATCGCCGAAATGCGCCTTGGGATCGAGGCCCGGCTGCGCGATCTGGCCGAGGAAGACGTGCTGGGCCGCGACGGGCAGAAGACGGTGACGCTGGACCAGCAAGCGGTCGGGCGGCTGTCGCGGATGGACGCGCTGCAGGTTCAGGCCATGGCCAGGGCGACCCAGGCGCGCCGCGATACCGAGGCCCGGCGCCTGCGCGCCGCGCTGGCGCGGATCGACACTGGCGACTATGGCTGGTGCGAGAGTGCGGCGAGGAGATCGCGGCGGGCCGGCTCACGCTCGATCCCGCCGCGATGCGCTGCATCTCCTGCGCCTCGGGCTAGGTCCGGCCACCGCTTCAGGCCGTCAGCGCCAGCCGCCCCAGGCCCCGGCCCCGTAAAGCGCCGAGACCTGCGCCACCTGCACCTCGTAGGGCCCAGACAGCCCGTCGGTCGCCTGCTGTTCGGCGGAATAGACCCAGCTCGGCGTGCCCAGGCTGACCTGGCGCAGCACGGTGCTTCCCGACAGCACGCGCAGGACATAGGCCTCGCTTTCCTCGCCCAGCGGCACGTCGGTGCCGTCCCAGCTGTCGCCGCCGATCCGGGTGCGGCGGATCCAGTCGATCAGCAGGTTGCCGCCGCCGATATCCACCGCCTTGATGTGGCAGGGGCTGAGCGGGCGCAGGCCGACGCCGCCGAAGGCCTGCACCTGATGGCGATAGGACGGGTCGTCATAGCCGCGCAAGGCCGGGCCGATCCGGTAATGCCGGGCGATGTTGCGCTGCGCCTCCAGCAGCTCGATCTGCTCGGGCGTGCCATCCATCAGCACCACATAGCTGCCCGCCGGCCAGACCGCCGGCGCCCAGGCGTCGGAGCCCAGCTGCCCGCGCAGCCGCCGGCCGAGGGTCCAGGTCCGCGGCCCGACCAGCTGGGCCTCTTCGAACTGGAACAGCTCCCAGGCCTCGGGCGTGCCATCGCCGATCGCCGCCAGATTGGCACCGTTGAGCAGCGCCGTCTCCTCGACCGACGACAGCGTCCCCGAGGTCAGCTCGACCAACAGCCCCTCGCCCCGGTCGTAAAGCCCCGGCGAGGCGCGCAGCAGGTCGGTTTTCGTCACGCCCACGGTCGAGCGCGCCGCGATCAGCCGGTTCAGCGTGTAATCGCTGTCGCTGCCCGAGGCATAGACCGCCACCGTGCCCGGCCAGGGCTCGGAGGTGATCGCGATATGCGGCGCCTGCGGCACCTCCTCGCCGGTCATCAGCGGCAGATCGAGGAACAGCGGGAAGACCGGCACCGGCGGCACGAAACTGCCCAGCGGCACCGCGTCCTCCTCCATCTCGACCGGGCGATAGGTCTCGGGTTCGATCCGCACCGCCTCGGCCATCTGGCTGGCGCCCAGTTCGATCCGGTCGATCCTGACCAGGTCCTCGCGCGCCCCGTCCTTGAGCAGCACCACGTCGCCCGGCCCGATATCCAGCCGCGACGGCGGCAGCGCGAAGCGCAGCGCATCGCGCCCCACCCGCGCCTCGGACAGCCAGCGCTCGACCGTCTGGCGTCCTTCGCCACGGGTCAGCGCGATGGGAATCTCGCTGGTGGCCACCGCATGGGTCGCCTCGTCGGGCAGCACCGCCTCTTCCGACAGCACCTCGAAATTGCCGTCCGCCTGGATGAAGCGCAGCCGCACCCGGCCGACCAGTTCCGCCTCGGACGCCCGCAGCCGCTCGATATCGCCCTCGAGCTCGCTGTCCACCGCCAGGGTTTCGGCCGCCTGTTCGGTATCGGCCAGACCGTCGCGCATCAGAAAGACCAGCCGGCCGTCACGCTCGACCGCATCGAAGCCGAAGCGCAGCATCAAGGGTTGCAGCGCCGCGCGGGCATCGCTCACCTCGGCCAGGGCATAGCCGCGCACCACGCCGTGCAGGCCGCTGACGTCGATCTGGTCGAGGCCCGCGCGGCTGCAGATCTCCTCCACCACCGAGGCCAGCGACCGGGCCGAGGCGCGGCCGGTGATCCAGTGCCCCCGGGCATAGTTCGGCGCGTCGGTCCACAGCGCCGCATTGCCCGGAAAGAACGGAAACGGCCGCGCGTCCCAGGCCCAGACATGGGCGCGGGCCATGTCGACCATCGGCGCGTCATAGACCTGCGACACGGGGTTGTTGGCCGGATCGGCCCAGAAGCGCGTCATCGCCCGCAGATACTGCATCTGGATGAACTCGTCGCGGAACCCGGTCGAGAAATACGGCAGCGCCGATTCCGACGATTTCGGGTCGAGGAACTTGTTCGGCTGGTTGGTGCCCTTGTCGATGGCCGCGCAGCCCAGTTCGGTGAACCAGATCGGTTTCGATTGCGGCTCCCACAGCGTCGGCGCGGCCTGGCGGACACCGCCGATGCGCTCGTGATGGGTGTTGCGCCACCAGTTCAGGATGTCCTTGTAGCGCCAGACCCAGGGCTCGCCCTCGGCCTCGTCGCTGATCGGCGTGCGGATCTGCGCCGCGCGGGCCTGATCCGAATGGTAATACCAGTCATAGCCCTCGCCGCCCGCGACATTGGCCATCAGATAGTCGATGTCATAGATCGACGGTGCCAGCTCGGCGTCCAGATGGTCCTGCCCCTCGCGCCAATCGGAAAGCGGCATGTAATTGTCGATGCCGATGAAGTCGATATTCGCATCCGCCCAAAGCGGGTCGAGCTGGAAGTAACGGTCGCCCCCGGCCGCGTTCATGCCGAAATATTCCGACCAGTCGGCAGCATAGCCGATCTTCACCCCCGCGCCCAGAAGCGTGCGGCACTCGGCCGCCAGTGCGATCAGACGGTCCACGGCAGGAAAGCCCGAGGCGCCCCTGATCTGGGTCAGCCCGCGCATTTCCGAACCGATGCAGAAGGCCTCGACCCCGCCCGCCGCGGCGCAAAGGGCGGCCTGATGCAGGATGAAGCGGGAATAGCTCCACTCGTCCGGGCCGGCATAGAGCACCGCGCCGTTCGAAACGGTGAAATCCGCCGCCGTCACCGCGCCGAAGAAGGCGGCCACCTCGGCATCGGCCGCCGCCGTGCCATCGGGGCTGCCGGCCCGGCCCGGCGCCTCGGAAAGCGTGATGCGCCCGCGCCAGGGCAGCACGGCCTGGGTTTCCTCGTCGGAATAGGGGTCGGGCAAGGTGTTGCCGGCGACCTGATCCATCAGGATGAAGGGGTAATACATCACCCCTTGCCCCGCGTCCTGCAGCGCGGCAATCGCCTCGATCACCGCCGCATCTGCCGGCGTGCCGCCATAGACCGGCGCGCCGCCTTCGTCCTGCGACACCTCGTCGGCCGTGGCTCGCGCCAGCCCCGACACGCTCCAGGCCATCTCGTCGCCATCATAGGTGGTCTGCTCGACCTTGGGCTTGATCGTGCAGCTGCCGCAGCGCAGATCGTCGCCGAACCAGCTGACGATCAGCGAGGTCGAGGCGCAATTCGGCAGTTCGGACTGCAGCTGGTCGAGCGAGACCAGGATATCCGCCTTGCCCTGCGGCGTGTTGATATTGGCCAGCTGGGTCTGGCCCACACCCTGGCTGAAGCTGACCGGCGTCGTGGCCAGCGTATATTCGCCGCTGCCCGGCAAAAGCGCCACCCCGCGCACCGCATGGGCGATGTCGTCCCCGGCATCGTAGAGCCCGGGTTGCGCCGGGCGCGTCACCTCGAAGGTGAATTGCGGCACCCGGTTGCCGAATTGCTCCAGCGCCAGATCCTCCATCACCACATAGGCGGTGCCGCGATAGGCCGGCACCTGGCCCGCGCCCTCGACCGCCTCCATCTTGGGGTCCGGCAACTGGTCCTGCGTGCCGGGATAGACCACCATGTTCAGGTCATCCCTCGGCACCTCGACCCTGTCGGCCCAGACCCGCCCGACCGAGGTGATCTCGCCCTCGCAGAGCGCAATCGCCAGCTGACGGAATAGGAATAGCTGCGGGTCTTGGGCTTGGGCGGGCCGCCCTTGCCGCCGCCACTGGTGGTGACGGTCTCGGCGAACTCGGTGGCCCAGATGACATGGCCCGCCACCTGCATCCGGCCCCAGACCTGCGCCACCGGGTCGCCCTCGCCCGCGCCGGTCAGGCGAAAGCGCTCGACCCGGCCGGTCTCGACCACGTCCGAACCGGCGCCCATGATGCGCTGGTCGATCAGCCGCCCGGCCGTGGCGCCGACGAAACGGCCGATGGCGACCGAGGAAAGCCCCAGCACCGTGCCCCCGATCGAACCGCCGATTGCGGCACCCGCCGCGGAAAGAAGTATCGTCGCCATCAGGTCTCTCCGTTCATGGGAAGCTGAACCGCGCCACGACGCGGCGGGCCCAGGGGGCGGAAAGCGGGCTTTCGACCACGCCATGCCCCGAATAGGAATGAATGAAGGTCGGCCGCGCGGGCGTGCCGGCGGCGATCCCCAGATGTTTGGCCACCGCCCCCGCCCGCATCCGGAACAGAAGCACGTCGCCCGCCGCCGCGCCGCCCTTCGGCACGGGCAGCAGATGCCGCGTCGCGGCGGCCCACAGCCGCTCGTCCCCCTGCGGCTCGGACCAGTCCATCGAATAGGCCGGCACCGCTTCCGGCTCGCCGCCCTTCAGCTCGCGCCAGACCCCGCGGATAAGGCCCAGGCAATCGCAGCCCGCGCCCCGGGTGGCCGCCTGGTGCAGATAGGGCGTGCCGATCCAGCCGCGCGCGCAGGCGACCACGGTTTCGCCGTCCACGCCCATCTCAGCGCCGGCTCCCGCCCGACAGCGCGCCCGATTGCGATGGCTGCACCATCAGCCAGGTGTCGCTGGGCAGGTCCGGGAAGCCCTGGAAGTTCACCAGGTTGTCGAATTTCAGCCGGCAGGTCTCCATCCGCTTGTCGCAGCCCGCGATCAGCCGCAGCGCGTCGCCCGTCGCCACCTCGGCGCGCAGCGGTTGCCACAGCTCGATCACCCGGGCGCCGCCGACCGTCAGGTCGCGCTTGACCAGCCCGCGCAGCCCCTGCGCCGCGCCGCTGTCCACCGCCAGAACGCCGCGTTCGAACCAGCCCGCGCCAAAGCCTGTCAGCCCGTCGAAGGTAAACCGGCTGCGATCCTCGACCGCTTCCACCGCCAGTTCGGCGACATAGCCGGGCTGGCTCAGGTCGAAGGCGCAATGGACGTCACCCAGAACCGCCGTGCAGGGCTTCTGGAACACCCGCCCCAGCGGCCGGTTCAGCGCCTGGGTCAGCCCGCGCAGCTCGGCCCGGAAGGCCTCGCCGGCGCGCTTCAGCTCGCCGATGGTGCCGCGAAACATCAGCTGGCGCTGCGCCACGTCGGACCAGTTCACCAGCCAGGCCCGCACCTCGGCCCCGTCGAAGCGGCCCGCCTCGATATCCGCCTCGGTCACGGCGGCATCGGACAGCGCGCCCAGCGCATCGGTATTGTCGACCGACAGGCCCGTCGCCTGCTGCAGCGCCATCGCCGACAGCCCGCTATCGGCGCTGAAACTCACACCCTCGAAACTCAGCGCCAGGTCGTGATCGGTGAAACCGAAGGTCACGCCATCGCGCCGCGTGATCGCCCAGGCGCGGCAAACCGTGGTCACGCCGCCCTGCAGATGCGTCAGGAAATCGCCGGAAACGCCCATCAGACCCGCACCTCCACCACCGGCACGCTGGGCACGTCGCCGGCGCGGAAGCTGGCCACGTTGGTGACGATCCGGTCGGTGTCGAACCGCACCGGCACGTCGAACTCGAACCCCGCCGTGATCGTCGCGCCGATATCGGGCGGATGGTTGAAATGCACGAAGCCGGTGGTCTCGTCGACGCTGTAATGCACCCCGTCGAACTGCTCGACCCCGCCGATCGCCACCCGCACCGTGCCCTTGACCGGCTTCGCGATCGGCCGGACATAGCGGCTCTGACCCGAGACATAGGCCTTCTTCAGCTGGAACGCCGTCGTCACCTCGTCGCCGGTGGCGATCACCTGATCGGCATGGTCGGGCTCCTGGCTGACCGGGCAGGACTTGTAATCGGCCCAGTCCTTCCAGCGGAAGCCGAAAATCTGCCCCTGCCGCGCCTCGAAGAAGGCGATCAGCGTCTCGACATCGTCGAGCGACCGCATCGAGACGCCCGCGTCATAGCGCCGGCGCGAATGCGCCCAGGGGGTGTTGCGCTCTTCGAACCCGTTGGCCAGCGTCACCACATCGGTGCGCCGCTCAGGCCCCCCGACCGAGCCGAAGCTCAGATTGGCCGGGAACCGAACCTCGTGGAAAGTCATGGGCTTGCCCTCCTTACCTGTTGCGCTGGCCGCGGCTCAGCGCGCGCCCCATCTGGGCCGCGATCTGGCCCTGGCTGCGCTGGAAACTGGCCGCGTCCGGGGTCTGGATGTTCATCACCACATTCACCGGGCGGGCACTGGATTCGGCCTTCACGCCCAGCCGCCCGTCGGCGCCGCGCGACAGCGGCATGATCGCCTCGGGGCCGGCCTCGCCCATCAGGCCAAGACCGCCGCGCATCGGGAAATAGGTGGCGCTGCTGACCACCCCGCCGCTGGCAAAGGGCATCACCCGGCCTTGCGCGAAGGACCCGCCGTCCTTGAAGCCCAGCAGCCCGCCGATCAGATTGCCGATCCCGTTCGCCAGCAGCCCGCCGACATGGTCGGTCACCGGCTTGACGGCGGCGTTATAGGCGGCGTTGATCATCGACTGCGCCAGCACGTCCAGCGCATCCGACAGCTTCATGCCGTCCAGAACCACCCCGTCGAAGGCCCGCCTCAGACCCCGGCTCAGGCCGCGGTCCAGGGTGGCGACGTCATAGCCCGTCTCCATCAGCGTGCCGCGGATGCGCTGCATCTCGGCGTCGAAACTGGCGGCCATGTCACTGGCCTGGCCCATGGTCTGCTCCAGCGCGTCGATCTGGTCTTCCAGATCCTGGAGGCTTTCGAAATCAGCCATCGTCTCTCTCTCCTTCATCGTCGGGATAGGCGCGCAGCAGCTCGCTCAGCCGCGCCCGGCCCATCGGCGCCGTGGCCCTCTCGGGCCCCAGCAGGAATTGCAGCTCGGCCGGGGTCAGCGCCCAGAACTCGGCCGGTTTCAGGCCAAGGCCCCGCATCCCCGCCCGCATCAGGCCGGGCCAGTCCAGCGGCTCAGCCATCGCCCGGCACCACGAAGGCCCGCGCCAGAAGCTCGGCCGCGGCGCGGGCCGCGCCCATCGGGCCGCCCTCGATCTCGGCCGCCATCAGATCCGCCGCCCGGCCCTGCCAGCCGCCACCCCGCAGCCCCGCCACGATCAGCGCCAGCACGTCGCGGCTGGAAAATCCGCCGCTCTCGAACCGCTCGACCAGCTCGATCAGCGATCCGCTCTCCAGCCCCGCCTCGAGCTCGGCCAGCGCCCCCAGCGTCAGCTTCAGCCGGTGGCGCCTGCCGTCGATGACAAGCGCCACCTCCCCCGTCCACGGATTGGCCATCGCCCGTTACACCGCCGCCGTGAAGGTCAGCGCCCCGGCCGAGGCCAGCGACAGCTCGTAACTCGCCTCGCCGTTATGCGAACCGGAATAGTCCAGCCCCGTCACCTGGAACGCCCCCTCGACGGTGCCGAAATCGGGGATCACCACCTGGAAATCCGGCGTCTCGCCGTCGAAGAAGATCTGCCGCGCGCGCTCGTCGCTGGCGGCGTCCTTGAAGACGCCCGACCCGCTGATCGAGGCCGATTTCACGCCGGCCCCCGCCAGCAGCTCGCGCCAGCCGCCCTGGCTTTCCAGGCTGGTCACATCCACGCTTTCGGCGTTGAAGCTGATGCGCGTCGCGCGCAGCCCCGCCACCGTTCCGAAACTGCCGTCGCCGGTCAGATCCACCTTGATCAGAAGGTCCTTGCCACTCTGCGCCACCATTTTCAGTCTCCGTTCTTGTCGAAAAGGTTCAGGTATCCTGCACCCGCGCGTTGAAGCGCAGGTCGATCCGCCGCTGCGTGCCGGTGCCTTCCAGCTTGGCCACCGCCCGGTCGAAATTCATGTAGATCAGCACGCCGCGGCTGAGGTTCAGATCGGCGCCGTCCAGCGCGTCGCTGATCGCCGCCGCCACGTCCTTGGCGGCCTGAAAGCCCGCCGTGTCGGTCACCACCGAAATCGTCAGGCTGTGCAGCGCGCCGGTGCCGGTCTTGTCGGAGCGCTCGCGCACCGTCTCGGGGCCCAGCGTGACATAGGTGCTGGGCAGATTGCCGCCCGGCAGCGCGTCATAGATCGCCGTGCCGACAAGCGCCGCCAGCGCGCTGTCCGCCGCCAGATGCTGATAGACCGCCGCCTGCAGCGCGGATGAAACGCCATAGCTCATGCCGCCACCTCTCTTCGGCGAAACAGGTCAGGTACTGGCCCACCGGATCGCGCTCGGCCACCGCGAGGATACGGAAGACCCGGTTACCATCGCGGAACCGCTGGTCCGGCAGCGGCCGCGTCGACTGGCCCACCGGCGTGCCGCGCACCGTGATGCGGTATCCGACATTGGACACCGGCACCGCCTCGCCCTGCTTCTCGCGCCCTGTTCTGGCCTCGACCATCGCCCAGACCTCGCCCAGCGCGGTCCAGCCATCGGTGAAGCTGCCGGCGCCATCGGGCACCCGGTCGGGCGCCTCCAGCACCAGTCGGCGGTTCAGCGTCAGCCGGGTCATCGCGCCGCCCCCGAGAATGCGCAGGATGCGATAGCGCTCGATCAGGCTCGAGACACCGAACGGCATACAGCCATCGGCCAGCCCGGTATCGTGGCGATATTCATAGTAATGCGCCGCCAGCAGCAGCACCGCCTGGCCCAGATCGGCCGGCAGATCGCCCCAGGCCGCGCCGAAGCCCGCCTCGAAGCGCAGCCGCACGGCGCCGTTCGTGGGCACGGTCGGCAACAGCGTGCCCATCGGCACCAGCTTCGGCCGCTGCATGTCCTGCACCAGCTTGTAGAGCCCCGGGTCGACCACGGTCTCGGCGTCCTGCGCGTCGATCAGCGCCAGCTCCAGGATCGCCGTCACCGGCGCCACCGGCAGGGCCTGGCCGGCGGCATCGCGCCAGTCGGTCAGCGTCCAGGCAAAGCTACGCCCGATCAGGATCTTGCCGGTCCGCGCCTCGATCGCCGAGATCGCCGCGCGCAGGAAGCCTTCCAGAACCGGGTCCTGCAGGCTGTCCTCGGCAAAGCCCGAACCCAGCCGCAGATGCGCCTTGAATTCGGCCACCGGAAGCGCCGCAAGCGGGATCGGTGTTTCTTCGATCAACATCATGGAATTACTCCTAAATTCCTTGTCCCCCCGCCGGTTCTCCGCTCGGGCGGTGTGGCGCGCGCGCCCCGGCACCGCCCGGACGGAGGGGAGCAGCTGGACGGTGCCGAACTCGGGCCGCGCGCGCCGGGACCGGGGCCCGTGACAGGCCCCGCCCCCAACCGGTCAGCCTCAGCTCACGCCGAGTTTCAGCAGCTTGATCGCGGCGAAATCGCTGACATCGCCGCCGACGCGCTTGGTGGCATAGAACAGGACGTGCGGCTTGGCGCTGAACGGGTCGCGCAGCACGCGCAGGTCCGGACGCTCGGCCACGGTATAGCCCGCGTTGAAGTCGCCGAACGCGATCGACAGCGAATCCGTGGCGACATCGGGCATGTCCTCGGCAATGAGCACCGGATAGCCCATCAGACGCGCGGGTTCGCCCGCGGCCAGACCGTCCGACCACAGGAAGCGGCCATCGAGGTCCTTCAGCTTGCGCACCGCGCCGGCGGTCTTCGAGTTCATCACGAAGGTCGCGTTGGCGCGATATTGCGCGCCCAGCGCATAGACCAGGTCGATGATCGCGTCGCCGCCGTTGAAATCGCCCGCCACGCCGGTGGCGACATAGCCCAGATTGCCCCAGCTCCACGACGCGTTGTCGACGGCAGTGTGGTCCAGGATGCCGGTCGGCTTGTCGCTGCCGTCGCCATTGATGAAGGCCGCGGCCTCGGCGCGGGCGAACGTGCCCGCGATGCGCGACGCCAGCCAGCCCTCGATATCGAAGGCGCTGTCGTCCAGCAGCCGCTGCGACGCCTTCGGCATCGCCGACAGCTCGTGCAGCGGGATGACGATACGGTCGAAGGACGGCGTCGTGGTCTCGCTGGTCGATCCGGTCTGGTCGCCCAGCCGGCGCCGCCGGTATGGTCGATCAGCACGTCATAGGACGTCGCCTCGACATTCACCACATTGGCGATGGCCCGGATCGACGAGGTCGATTCCAGCACGCTCTTGATGGTCTCGGCGGTCTGCGGATCGACGAGGTAGCCGCCATCCGAGGCGACGGCGGTGCTCATCGCCTTGCCTTCCAGCTCCAGCCCGCGCAGGGCGTCGTCGTCGCCCGAACGGATATAGGCGTCGAACGCCTTCTGATGCGGCGCCTCGGTCTCGGCGGCCGCGGCCAGCGCCGGGCGGCGCAGAATGTGGGATTTCATGATCGCTACGGCCGCTGCTCTTCCCAAGCGTTGAAGTTCTGAATGATGTCTTCCTGAAGTCCCTGAGTTCAGTGATGAAACCGCTCAGGCAGACTTCACCTCGGCCATCGGAGACACGTCTCCTCCGGCCCGAGAACCGGTCTCGGTTTGGTCATTTCCGTTTTCCTTCGTCGGTTGGTCTGGGCCCGCCTGTCGCGCCGTGTCCCGGCTCGCGTCCCTCAGGCCGCCGCCACACCACGCCAGCTTTCGGCCAGGTCGAGATCGCGCTTCCCGGCGCCTCGGCCTTGGCTCCCACCCGCGCACTGGGCAACATCGGAAGCTCACCAGCGACACCAAAGCTCCAGTTCCTGGAGGAGCCGCAGCCCCTGTCCGATTTCGTGGCCTTCAGCGTACGATAGCCGATGCTCAGCCCGTCGATCGCGCCCGCCGCGATCAGCGCCGCCGCCTCGCGCGCCTTCTCGACGCTCCAAAAGGCGGCCTCTGACGCAAAGCCTGGCATCTCGCGCACCTCGTCCCAGATGCCGATCGGCTGGGCCGGGTCGTGCTGCCAGCATCTTCACCTGCCGGCCTTCCGCCGCCAGCCGCTTCAGGCTCTCGGCAGCCAGGCGCGCTCGACCACGTCGCCGCCCTGGTCGCGGGCGCCGAACAGGCTGGCATAGCCCTCGATGCTCAGCCCGCCCCCGGCGGCCTCGCTCACGTTCAGATCCTCGCCCAGGCGGCAGAATTTCCGCTCCAACCCGTTGTCGATATCCATATTGCGTCCTTTCACGTCTCTCTCATCGGGGCCCGTAGGGTGGGTGCCAACCCACCACGCGCCCGAACTCACGGCGTCGCCGCCAGGATCGACTGCACCGCCTGCGCCAGGATGACCGCCACGATCCCATAGACCGTCAGCCACAGCCGCTTTCTCCAGCTGCTCCATCATCAGCTCGATCTTCTCCAGCCGCCGGTTCAGCCCGTCATGTTGCAGGGCCGAGACCCTCTCATGCGCCTCCAGCCGCAGCGCCGGCGCGCAATCGAACGCCTCGAAGCCATAGCGGCGCTCGTCTTCAGCCATCCGCGCCGTCCTCGGCCAATGCCGGCAGGCCCAAGATGCGGCGCTTCTCGGCATCGGTCAGGAAATCCGCCGCCGTCACCCGCGCCCATTGCGCGTCGCGCTCGGCCGCCAGCGCCGGCACCTGGTCCAGATCGGGCTTCAACTCCAGCGCCTCGCCGGCGAATTGCGACAGCCAGTCCGCCACCGCCGCCGTCACCCGCATCGCCAGCGGCAGCACCGTCAGGCGATAGAACGCCCGATTGGCCTCCTGATAGTTGGAATAGGTCGCGTCCCCCGGGATCCCCAGCAGCATCGGCGGCACCCCGAAGGCCAGCGCGATCTCGCGCGCGGCGCTTTCCTTGGTCTTCTGGAACTCCATGTCGCTGGGACTGAACCCCATCGGTTTCCAGTCGAGCCCGCCCTCCAGCAGCATCGGCCGCCCGGCATTGCGCGCGCCCTGATGGTGGCTTTCCATTTCCGAGACCAGCCGGTCGTATTGATCCGACGACAGCGCGCCCTGCCCTCGGCTCCCTTGTAGACGATGGGCCCCGCTGGGACGCGCCGCATTGTCCAACAGCGCCTTCGACCAGCGGCTGGCGCTGTTATGCACATCCACGCCATCGCGGCCGCCTGCATGGGCGAGAGGCCATAATGGTCGTCCTGCGGATGGAAGCTCTTGATATGGCAGACGCTCGGCACCCTCGCTCACGTCGAACCGGTGCTTGCGCCTGCCCACCGCATAGTCAGGCGACAGCCAGCCATCATGCCGGGGATCAGGCTCATCCGGTCCGAGCGCAGGCGTGTACTCGACCGGCACGCCCGCCTCGCCGCCCACCGCCTCGACAGTGTTGCCGGTCAGCAGCTGACCATAGAGCGCCTCGAACAGCTCCGCCCGCCCCTGTGCCGGGTTCGGGCTCTGCACCGTGCTCAAGAGCGGATGCTCGGCGTAACGCTGCATCCGGTCCTGCAGGATCAAGGGCGGCGCGGCGGCGGCCTCGGCGATCATCTTGACCGAGCGGAACCCCACTGGGTTGTGCCGGCAAAGCCGGTCCGGGTCAGGTCACTGTCAGGCGGGTCGTGCCACGCGGCCGCCGCCCGGCCGTGCCAGACCGGCTCCCGCCGCGCTGGCTTCTGTTCAGGGCTTGCGCGCAGCCCGCGCCTTGAAGAAGTCAACACCGCCATCCGGCTCTCTCGCGTTTCTTCGGCCTTTCCGGGGCTTGGCCTGGAAGCTTCATCCTCGGCCCGGCATCGTGTCCGGATCGAAGGGCATCATTTGTCGAAAAGTTTAAGAATTCTGAACTAGACCGCGCGCACCTGCGGGTGGCGCCATTTGGCGGCCTGTTCGATGATCAGATCGCTCAGCGCCCAGACCAGCGCGTCGACCCGGTCGGGGCTGCCCTTGCCCTCGCATCCGGCCTGGGCCGCGTGGCACATCTGGTCTTCCAGCGCGCCCAGATCGGCGCCCGACCGCGCGCGTGATGCACCCGCCCCTGCTCGTAAAGCGCCGCCACCGGCTCGGCCCGCGCCGCCTTGCCGCGCGCGGCATGGACCTTGCGCAGGGGCACCATCGGGTCGATCTGCCGAATGACCGATCTGACAAGATCGCCGCCCTGACCATCCTCGGCCACCAGCTTCTCGGCCCCGACCGCTCCATCACGCGATGGCGGCGCGGCCCAGACGGCCGGCGTCAGCCGCGCTGACGCTCATGTCGGCCAGAACGTAAGCCTCCAGTCCTGCACCGGCCCGTCACCGCGCCGGCCACCACGATGCCGCATTCGTCGCTGCCCTTGTGGCCGGTCACCGGCGGGTCCACCGCCACGATCCGGTCCAGCTCGGGCAGCCTTCCAGCCTCAGCGCCTCCAGCTGGCCCGAGGTCCAGAGCGCGCCCTCGACATCCTCTTCCAAGAGGATCTCCAGCTCTGCCGCCCCCAGCCGTGCTGGCAATAGTGCAGCCCGCACTCATCCAGGAACCCGGCCGCCGTGCTGGCCGCATTGGCCTCGGTCGGCGCGCTGGCATTCACCACGGTCGAGGGCAGCTTCAGCAGCTTCAACACGCCGACATTGCGCGGCGTGGTGGTGACGCAAACCCTCGGGCGTTCGCCCAGCCGCAAGCCAGCATCTGCACACGTCCCAGGTGTCGCGGGCGCGTTTCCACTTGGCCAGCTCGTCGACCCAGGCGGCATCGAATTATGGCCCGCGCAGGCTTTCCGGATCATGCGCCGAAACACCTGCGCGGTGGCGCCGCTGGGGGCCATATGAGCCGCTTCGCGCCCGGCTCGCCATCTGGCTGCCGGTCGGGCGCGGCGAACAGGCCAGAATGCCGCTGCCGAAGACCATGACCTCGCGCACCTGATCTTCAATCGTCTCGCCCACCAGTATGACGCGCGGATGACAGGGGCCCCTGTCGCCGGGCCGCGCGCCCTCGACCTGCGCCCGCACCCGTTCATCGAGGCCGCGGTTCACCGGCGCCACGCCCGCCCATGATCACCCAGGCGCGCCAGTCGCCCTCGGGCGGCAGCTGATGCTCCATCGCCCAGAACTCGAATAGATAGGGCAGCGCCCGCAGCTCATCCCCGGTCAATCCGCTCAGGAAGTCGTCCTGGACATCTTGTCCTTCTGAGGCGATCCAGGCGGCACCCGATCTGAGTGCGGGCTGCGTCGAGGTCGAGGTCACGGGCGGTTCCGCCGCCGCGCTGGTCAGGCCGATCTTTGCCAAGTTTCATCTCCATGTCCAAAGCGATCCCCAGCCATTGCCGGATCTCGTCCGACCGGCGCTTGGCGTCGGCCAGATGTTGCAAGTCTCCGGCGCGGATCCGGCCGTGAAGCGTGGCCAGGTCGCGCGCCAGGCTCAGCAGCTGGGTTTCCAGAACCGCGATGGCCCGGCTCAGCCGCTCTCCCTCGGATGTCGTCGTCTGCTCTTTGGTCATACGTGTTGCATCTGCCTCATGTGGGTCTCTCCTCCGCCCGCATGCGAAACACGAAAGCGGCCCCGGGGGGATGCCCCGGGACCGCTTGCCCATCTCGTCCAGCATGTCAGGAAAGCTAGCGCAGACCGTGCGCCCGGTCAAACCG
Organism: Paracoccaceae bacterium; assembly: GCA_041397165.1. GTDB lineage: Bacteria > Pseudomonadota > Alphaproteobacteria > Rhodobacterales > Rhodobacteraceae > JAWKXE01. The sequence goes on from JAWKXE010000020.1 coordinate 35,259, forward strand.
GCGCGCCGGCTAACCGTCCGGTGCGATTAAGAAATTCCTAACGCGCGCCGGTCTCCCGGTCGCCGCAGGATGCACATCTTGCGCGGCTCTCCGCTCACAAGCCCAGCTTGTCGCGCATGAAGGCCAGCGCCACGGAAAGCCCGTCCGGCGCGATGCCATGGCCGGTGCCCTTCATGATATGGGCATAGACCTCCTTGAACCCCGCCCCCTGCAGCGCCTCGGCCGCCTGCGGCAGGCTCTGCGGCGGCACCACGTCGTCGGCGTCGCCATGCACCAGCAGAACCGGCGGCTTCGACACCGCCTCGTCGGCCAGCAGTTCCGGGTTCAACAACCGCCCCGAGAAGGCGACGATTCCGGCAATCTCGTCCTCGCGCCGGGGCGCGACATGCAGGCTCATCATGCTGCCCTGGCTGAAGCCGAACAGCACCAGCTGCTCGGGCAACAGGTCCTCATCCACCAGAAGCGCATCGAGGAAAGCGTTCAGGTCCTCGACCGCCGCCCGCATCCCGCGCTCGGCCTCTTCCTCGGAGGATCCGTCGATCCAGGGGATCGGGAACCACTGGAACCCGAACGGCGCGCCGGGGCAGCGCTCGGGCGCATCCGGCGCCACGAAGAGCGTGTCCGGCAGATGCTCGCCCAGCACGTCGGCCAGCCCCAGCAGGTCCGCCCCGTTGGCGCCATAGCCATGCAGGAACACCACGACCGAGCGCGTCTCCCCCGATACCGGCGCCTTGCGGCCGGCCTGCAAAACCCGTGTCATCCGATCCCTTCCCTGTCCTTGGCCACCCGGTAATAGGCCCAGAGAAGCCGCGCCGCAACCGACCGCCAAGGGCTCCACGCCACGGCCATCTCGCGAAACGCCCGCTCCTTCGGCCGCTCCTCCAGCCCGTAAAGCAGCCGCGCCGCCTCCTGCAAGGCCAGATCGCCCGGCGCGAAGACATCCGCCCGCCCCAGGCTGAACATCGCGTAAATCTCCGCCGTCCACGCCCCGATCCCCGGCACCTCGACCAGCCTTGCGATCACCGCCTCGCCAGGCATCCCGCGCAAGGCCTCATAATCGATCCCCGCCCCGGCCAGCGCCCTGGCATAGCGCATCTTCGGCCGGCTCATGCCCACGGCCCGCAGGTCCTCGTCGCTCGCTTGCGCCAGCGCCTCGGCGGTCACCAGCCCGGCCGCCTGCATCCGGCCCCAGATCGCGGCGGCGCTGGCCACGCTCACCTGCTGGCTGACGATGGCACTCAGAAGCTGGGCGAACCCGTCCGGCTTCAGGCGCAGCGGCACCTCCTCCACCGCCGCCCGCGCCCGCGCCATGCCGTCATCGCGCGCCACCAGCCAGGCGACACCCTCGGCCACGCACTCCGGCCCCGCGATGATCCGCCCGATGCTCATGCCAGCCTCGCCACCCAGTCCAGCGCCGCCGCCTGGCACCAGCTTCAGCCTCGGGCTGTTCCGAGCCCGCGGCAGCATCGCCACCACGATCCCCGAGGCCTTCGCCGCCTCCAGCTTGGCCCGCCCGGCCGCACCGCCGGCATTCTTCGCCACCAGCCAGTCGACCCCCAGCCGCCGGAACAGATCGACCTCATGGAAACCGTGAAGGGCGGCCGTTCGACCAGCCATTCCCGCCCGCGAAGGAAAGGGCGCGGCCTGTTCGTCCACCACCCGGCAGATCACCCGCCGCCCGGCCAGGCCCGCGAACCGCGCCGCCGTCTGCCGCCCCGTCGCCAGGAACACCGTCGCCCCCTCGGGGATCGCCTCCACCGCCCCGGCCTCGTCGCGCAGGCCGATCCCGGCCAGCTCCATCGCCCATTCCGGCCGCAGGACTGAGCAGGGCGGCCCCAACCCGGCGCAAACCGCGCCGTCCGCGCCGATATCCGCGCCGCGAACGGATGCGTCGCATCCAGCACCGCGCCGATACATTCCTCGGACAGAAACCGCCGAAACCCGGCCTCCCCGCCGAACCCGCCGATCCGCGTCGGCAGCGCCAGCGATCGCGGCGCCCGCACCGCCCCGGCCAGAGAGGCCACGGCCTCGACGCCCGCCTCGGCGAGGCCCGCCGCGATCGCCCGCGCCTCGCCCGTGCCGGCCAGCAAGAGCAGCCTCACGCCCCCGCCCTCGCCACGATCCGCCCGCCCCGGTCGATCGCCACGACATCGAACCGCGCCGCGCCGCCGAACAACGCCTCGACACGGTGGGGCCCCTCGGCCAGCGCACGGGCCAGCGGCGCCCCGACCGTCTCGTAAGCCTCCAGCACCGTGTTCGCCTTCCACCCGCGCATCGCCCACCAGCCCGGCCAGCGCGCCGAAATCGACCTGGCTGCGCTTCGAATGCAGGTCCCGCCCCCTGCGCCAGCTTCGCCAGCTTGCCCAAGCCCCCGCCGATCGTCACCCGCTCGACCGGGTGCTTCGCCAGATATTTCAGCATCCCGCCGACGAAATCGCCCGCTGTCGATCATCGCCCCCTCGGGCAACCCATGCAGCGCCCGGACCGCCGCCTCGCTCGTCGCCCTGTGCAGCCCGCAACATGGCGCAACCCGGTGGCCCGCGCCACATCGACCCCACGCTGGATCGAGGCGATCCAGGCGGCGCAGAAACGGCCGGACGATGCCCGTGGTGCCCGGGGATCGACAAGCCCCCGACAATCCCCAGCCTCGGGTTCGAGGTCTTCGCGGCCAGCCCCGCGCCGCCCGGCACCGAAATCGTAATCCGCACGTCGCCGACCCGCCCCAGCCGCGCCGCCATCTCCTCGACCACGCCCTGCATCATCCGGCGCGGCACCGGGTTGATCGCGGGCTCGCCCACCGCCACCGGCAGGCCCGGCTTCGTCACCACCCCCACCCCCTCGCCGGCGGCAAACACCACCCCGGGGCCCCCGGCCTCGACCCGCGCCCGGATCAGCGCGCCATGGGTCACGTCCGGATCGTCGCCGGCATCCTTCACCACCCCGGCCTCGGCCCAGCCCGCGCCCCGCTCCACGAAGGCGACGGCAAAGGCCACCCGCTCGCCCCTGGGCAACACGATATGCACCCGCTCGGGCCGCCCCTCGCCCCACAGCGCCATCAGCGCCGCCTTCACCGCCGCCGTCGCACAGGCGCCGGTGGTCCAGCCGCGCCGCAAGTCCCGTCCCTCAGTCATGGCACGACCCTAGCGGCCCGGGCGAAACCAGGACAATCCCCTGCTTCATCTGACCATAAATATCCCGGGGGTGTGGGGGGCTGGCCCCCCTGCCACCCTCGCGGTTTCATCCCGCCACCGGAAAGACGAAACAGCGGTCGCGCCGGATCGTCAGCCACAGCGCCTTGCGGGCTCGGCAGGAACACGTTCGGCACCGTCGCCTTCCAGGACCGATCCGTCATGGTCCATGCGAAACTCCACCAGGCTCTCCGACCCCATGAACCGCGCCCACTCGACCACGCCGCGCGCCGCGCACCCGTCCTGCGGCGTCGGATCGGGCCCCGCGCCGATCTTCAGATGCTGCGGCCGGATCACGATCTCGACCTCCTGACCGTCCGGCACCCGGGCGTCAGGAACTGGCCGAACGGCGTATCGCAGAAAGCCCCTGAACCTTGCCCCGGATCACGTTGATATCGCTGAAGAACGCCACCGCCGCCTTGTCGCGCGGCGCGTTATAGATGTTCCCATAGGGCGCACCCTGCTGCACGATCCGCCCGACCGCATCAGCGCGATCTCGTCGGCCATCCGCATCGCCTCCTCGGGCTCTGATGCGTGACCAGCGAAACCGCGGCGCTCCTCCTGTTTCAGCACATCCAGCGTCAGGTCGCAGATCTCGTCGCGCAGGCGGTTGTCGAGGCCGGAAAACGGCTCGTCCATCAGCATGATCGGGGCTGGGCGCCAGCGCCCGCGACGGCCTGCCCGCTGCTGCTCGCCCCCGACAGCTCGTGCGGGAAGGCGTCGACGAAGCGTGACAGCCCGACCTGCCCCGGCAGATGTTCGACCCGCGCGCGCTTCTCGTCGCGGCTGCCCATCTCAGCCAGGCCACGTTATCGGCCACGCTCAGATGCGGGAACAGCGCGAAATCCTGGAACATCAGCCCGATGTGTCGCCGCTCGGGCGGCGCCCGGAAGACCGTGTCGCAGATCAGGTTGCCATCGACGAAGATCTCGCCCAGATCCTGCATCTCGACGCCGGCGATCATCCGCAGCGTCGTCGACTTGCCACAGCCCGACGGCCCCAGCAGACAGGTGACCGACCCCGGCATCACCCGCAGCGACACGTCGTCCACCACCGCCCGGCCCTCGAAGAGCGCGGCGCAGGTGCAGATCTCCAGCCGTGCTGGGGCGCTGGTGGCCCGGGGCGGGCAGGACGCTCATCGGGCCTCATGCTTATCCGATGAAAATCATCGGGTATCGGCAGACCCATAGCAGCCCACCCCAGCCCTCGCAAGTTTCTCTAAAGCGTGTTTCGTTCTGCTGGAGTCAAAATAAACGCGTCAAAATGCCCGTTCGAGCCAAAGGCGAGAGGCAGGGCATTTTGACACCGATTGAACGAAACATCCTCTAGCAGCAGCCGCCCGGCGCCGCCTCGCCGCCGGCGCCGCGCTCGAACGGGCTGTCGCCGCCGCAGCCCGCGAAGATCCCGTAATGGGTGGAAAAATCGCCGATGAAATCGAAATGCGGGCGCAGCCGCGTGTCGTGCAGCATCCGCCAGGTATTGCCGCAAACCGGAAACACCTTGCCGGTCTCGATCACATGGTGATCGTCCAGCACGAAGGCGTGCGGCGCGTGCGCCACGCTGCCCCGATAGATCACCGCCTGGCCGTAATCCTCGCACGCGCTTTCCAGCCCGTCGAGCCTGAACAACCGATAGGTGGCCGAGATGAACTTCACCGGCGCCACCCGCGCCTCGAGCTCGGGGTTCTCGATCGTGAGCGGCCGATGCTCGACCAGCCGCGGGTCGCCGAACCCCGCCGCCCGGGCCAGCCCCAGGAAATCGTTCCAGTAAAGCGCCCCCGACAGGCATTCGCCGTAAAGCACCTCATCCTCGGCCATCTCGGGCGGGATGCGCCGGTCGGCATAGACGTCCGAGAAATAGATCTCGCCGCCGGGCTTCAGCAGGTCGAAGGCGCCACGCAGCACCGCCGCCTTGTCGGTCGCCAGGTTGATCACGCAGTTCGACACGATCACGTCGAAACTGGCGGGCTCCAGCCCGATCTCGTCCAGCCGCTCGATGAAGCCCTCGTGGAATTCGACCGCGTCGAAGCCGAACCGCTCGGCGTGCCAGCCCTGATGCGCCCGCGCCACCGCCAGTTGCTCGGGCGTCATGTCCACGCCCACCACGCGGCCCGTCGCGCCCACCATCTGCGCCAGGGCATAGACATCGCGCCCCGCGCCGCAACCCAGATCGAGGATGCGCGCGCCCTCCAGCGCCCCCGGCATCACCAGCCCGCAGCCATAGTATCGGGTCAGGACCTCGTCATGGATATTGCCCAGCGCCGCCTTCACATGCGCCGGCATCTCGGCGGGCGTGCAGCAGGCATTGGTCTGCAGATCGGCGCTGCCCTGCAACACCTTGCCGTAATAGTCCTGAACCGCCTCGTGCTTCATCGCGCGCCCTTTCCGTGCAGATTTCGAACAGGGGTAAGCGCGGCACCGCCGCCCCGCAATCGTGTTTCCGCGACCTGACGCAAGCGTGAAGCCGCGTCAGAAATCGTCGTCCAGATAGCGCGGCGCCTCGGCCTCCGGGTCGGGCTTGCCGATGCCGCGGAACAGCCCCCGGAACGGCAGGATCCAGGCCAGCCCAAGCGCGACATAGACCAAGAATTCCACCGCGATGGGCGGCCGCCCGATCATGTTCACCACGGTGACGCAGGCCACCACGTAAAGCGGCATCCCCACCACCAGCACCACCAGCGCCCAGCGCCGCCGGGCCTTGTAGGACAGCTTGTCGAACATCGCCTTCCCTCTCTGCGGCGCCCCGATCTTGCGACCAAGGATCGCGCCCCGCTCAATCCGCGAACGGGTCGGTCACCAGGATCGTGTCTTCCCGCTCGGGGCTGGTGCTCAGAAGCGCGACCGGGCATTCGATCAGCTCTTCCACCCGCTTCACATATTTGATCGCATTGGCCGGCAGATCGGCCCAGCTGCGCGCGCCTTCGGTCGACTCGCTCCAGCCCGGCATTTCCTCATAGACCGGCGTGCAGCGCGCCTGCGCATCCGCCGCAGTCGGCAGGTAATCCAGCCGCTGCCCGTCCAGATCGTAGCCGACGCAGATCTTCAGCACCTCGAACCCGTCCAGAACGTCGAGCTTGGTCAGCGCGATGCCGTTCATCCCGCTGGTGGCGCAGGTCTGACGCAGGAGACAGGCGTCGAACCAGCCGCAACGCCGCTTGCGCCCGGTGGTGGTGCCGAACTCGTGGCCGCGCTCGCCCAGCCGCTGGCCGTCGGCGTCGAACAGCTCGGTCGGGAACGGCCCCTCGCCCACCCTTGTGGTATAGGCCTTGACGATGCCCAGCACGAAATCCACCGCGCCGGGGCCCATGCCCACGCCGGTGGCCGCCTGGCCCGCGATCACGTTCGACGAGGTGACGAAGGGATAGGTGCCGAAGTCGATGTCCAGCAGCGCGCCCTGCGCGCCTTCGAACAGGATCCGCTTGCCGGCCTTGCGCTGTTCGTTCAGCACCTTCCAGACCGGCGCGGCGAAGGTCAGGATCTCGGGTGCGATGGCCTTCAGATCGGCGATCAGCCCGTCGCGGTCGATCGGCTCCAGCCCGAGGCCCGCGCGCAGCGCGTTATGGTGGATCAGCGCCCGGTCGACGCGCAGTTCCAGCGTCGCCTCGTCGGCCAGATCGGCCACCCGGATCACCCGGCGCCCGACCTTGTCCTCGTAACACGGCCCGATGCCGCGCCCGGTGGTGCCGATCTTGGCGACGCTGTTCTGGCCTTCCCGCGCCCGGTCCAGCTCGCCGTGGAACGGCAGGATCAGCGGCGTGTTCTCGGCGATCATCAGCGTCTCGGGGCTGATCTCCACCCCCTGGCCGCGGATCGTCTCGATCTCGTTCAAGAGGTGCCAGGGGTCCAGCACCACGCCATTGCCGATGACGCTCAGCTTGCCGCCGCGCACCACGCCCGAGGGCAGCGCGTGCAGCTTGAAGACCTCGCCGTCCACCACCAGCGTGTGGCCGGCATTGTGGCCGCCCTGGAAGCGGCAGATCACATCCGCCCGCTCGCTCAGCCAGTCCACGATCTTGCCTTTTCCCTCGTCGCCCCACTGGGCGCCGACGACTACTACGTTGGCCATGACGGTCCTCTTGTTGCGGCACAAAACCCGCGCCGGTATATCGCCGCCCGACGCGCGGCGAAACCTCAAATTCACGGCTTTCGCTGGACATATCGGCACGCCATGGCCATGACTGTGGGCAACCGAACGTCGCTGGCCGCAAAAGGGGGCATATCCGATGGGCTTCATTCTTCGCTGGGGCTTCGCCTTCCTGCTTCTCTCGGCCACCTTCAACCCGACCGAATGGAATTTCGTGAAATGGGCCCAGGCCAATTTCTCGGGCCAGATGCCGCTGACCGTGCTCTTCGGCCTGCTCCTGCTGGTCGGCTACATCATCTATCTGCGCGCCACGCTGCGCTCGATCGGGCCGTTCGGGATGCTGCTGGTGCTGGCCGTCGTCGGCGCGCTCCTCTGGGTGCTCTACGACTGGGGCTGGCTGTCGCTGGAAAACAGCACGCTCAACACCTGGATCGGCATCCTGGCCCTGTCGGTGGTCCTGGGCATCGGCCTGTCCTGGAGCCATGTCCGCCGCAGCCTCTCGGGCCAGGCCGACATAGACGATGTCGACGAATAGACCCCGCTTCCCGCGCTCGCCCTGCTCGCACCGGCCCTTCATGCCCAAACGCCGATCGAAAAGCGCATCGCCGATGTCAGCCGCCCCGCCGGTCCCGGGCCCTTTCCCACCGTCATCCTGATGCACCGGACGAACGGCCCCGACGACGCCGCTCGTGATCGTGCTGGGCACGCGCGACAAGTCCGAGTTCTACAAGCCCTGCGTCGAATGGACGGCCCGGATCGAGACCCGCTCGGTGCGCACGCAAAGCTTTGCCGCCGGTCATTCCGTCGATCTCGACTCGAAACAGGCGACCGCGGCGATCCTGGCCTTCCTCGAGTGACCGCCCCGAGGGGCGAGAGCCCTTGCACCTCGCGGCCCTTTCCCCTAGATAGCCGCGAAACAGGCTTTGCAAGGCTCGCTGCCCCATGGAAAACGTCGTTCTCATCATCCACCTGCTCCTCGCGCTGGGCTTGATCGGCATCGTGCTGATGCAGCGCTCGGAAGGCGGCGGGCTGGGCATGGGCGGCGGCGGTGCCATCTCGGCCCGCGGCGCGGCCACCGCGCTGCACAAGCTGACCTGGATTCTCGCCATCGGCTTCATCTGCACCTCGATCGCGCTGACGCTGATCGCGGCGCAGAAATCGGCCGGCTCGTCGGTGATGGACCGCCTGGGCGACACGCCCGCGACGCAGGATGCCGCGCCCGCCGTGCCGGGGCTCGACGAAAACAACCTCCTGCCGCCCGCGGCCGAGGACAGCACCGCGCCCGCCGCGCCCAAGGCCGACTGAGGCCAGCGCGGCGCCACGCGCCCCCGACCTGCAAGGGCCCGCGCCCTTGCATCGCCCCCGGCTCCCCCATCGACACCACAACCTGTTGTTGACGTGAAAAAAATCGCAACATCATCTTGCGGTCCGGTTGCCAAACCCGCCCGAATCCTGTAGGAGTCAAATCCCGTGATATGGCGGCCAACGGCGGCTGCCGGGACAGGATTTTTGCGGCACATCTGCCGCTGTCACGGGGGATCATCGGCCACATGGCGCGTTACGTTTTCATCACCGGCGGGGTTGTTTCTTCTCTTGGGAAAGGCCTCGCCTCGGCGGCGCTTGGCGCGCTGTTGCAGGCGCGCGGCTTCTCGGTCCGCCTGCGCAAGCTCGACCCCTATCTCAACGTCGATCCCGGCACGATGTCGCCCTTCGAACATGGCGAGGTCTTCGTCACCGATGACGGCGCCGAAACCGACCTCGACCTCGGCCATTACGAACGCTTCACCGGCGTGCCCGCCCGCAAGACGGATTCGGTCTCGTCGGGCCGCATCTATACCTCGGTGCTCGAAAAAGGAACGCCGCGGCGACTATCTCGGCAAGACCATCCAGGTCATCCCCCATGTCACCAACGAGATCAAGGACTGGATCTCCATCGGCGATGACGAGGTCGATTTCATGCTCTGCGAGATCGGCGGCACCGTCGGCGATATCGAGGGCCTGCCGTTCTTCGAGGCGATCCGCCAGTTCGCCCAGGAACGCCCGCGCGGCCAATGCATCTTCATGCACCTCACCCTGCTGCCCTATCTGGCCGCCTCGGGCGAGCTGAAGACCAAGCCCACCCAGCACTCGGTCAAGGAACTGCGCTCCATCGGGTTGCAGCCGGATGTGCTGGTCTGCCGCTCGGAACAGCCGATCCCGGAAAAGGAACGCGCCAAGATCGCGCTCTTCTGCAATGTCCGCCCCGAAGCGGTGATCCCCGCCTACGACCTCAATTCGATCTACGAGGCGCCTCTGGCCTATCACCGCGTCGGCCTCGACCAGGCGGTTCTCGATGCCTTCCAGATCGCCCCCGCCCCGCGCCCCGACCTCACCATCTGGGAAGACGTCTCGGACCGGCTGCAGAATGTCGATGGCGAGGTCAACATCGCCATCGTCGGCAAATACACCGCCCTCGAAGACGCCTACAAGTCGATCAAGGAGGCGCTGACCCATGGCGGCATGGCCAACCGGGTCAAGGTGAACGTCTCCTGGGTCGATGCCGAGGTCTTCGACAAGGAAGACGCGGCGCCCTATCTCGAAGGCTATCACGCCATCCTGGTGCCCGGCGGCTTCGGCGAACGCGGCACCGAGGGCAAGATCAAGGCGGCGCAATTCGCCCGCGAAAGGAACGTGCCCTATCTCGGCATCTGTCTCGGGATGCAGATGGCGGTGATCGAGGCGGCGCGCAACGTCGCCGGCATCAAGGACGCCGGCTCCGAGGAGTTCGACCACGAGGCCGGCCGGAAACGCTTCACGCCGGTGGTCTATCACCTCAAGGAATGGGTCCAGGGCAACTATACCGTGACGCGCAAGGCCGATGACGACAAGGGCGGCACCATGCGGCTCGGCGCCTATGACGCCGCGCTGAAGGCCGGCTCCCACGTCGCCCGCGTCTATGGCGCCACCGCGATCGAGGAACGCCACCGCCACCGCTACGAGGTCGACACCCGCTATCGCGACAAGCTCGAGACCTGCGGCCTGACCTTCTCGGGCATGTCGCCCGACGGCCGCCTGCCCGAGATTGTCGAATGGGAAGGCCACCCCTGGTTCATCGGCGTCCAGTTCCACCCCGAACTGAAGTCGAAACCCTTCGCGCCGCACCCGCTCTTCGCCGACTTCGTCCGCGCCGCGGTGGAAAGCTCGCGCCTGGTCTGACGCGGGACCGAAACGGCGCCCCCCGGGCCCGGCCTGCGCCGCGTGCCCGTAGGGTGGGTTTCAACCCACCATCCACCGAAAAGGCAAATCCACCGGCCCGCCGGCCGCCCCCGAAACCGCCGATCACCCCGCCTGCGCGGTCAGGCCCTTCAACGAAAACCGCTTCGCCGCCGCCTTCTGCGCCTCGGCGCCCTGCACGGCCTCGGTCTCGCGCCGCACCGCCTCTTCCAGCTCGGCGCGCTTGGCGGCATAGAGCGGCTCCAGCGCCTGATCCTCGATCACCCAGCGGCCGCGGCGATGGTCGCGCTGGTCGTGGCGCTGGTTGGCGATCCAGGCGTCCAGCCGCGCCACATCCTGGCGGCACAGCGGCGCCAGGTCGGGCAGATAGAAGCCGGCATTGATCCGCTGGCAGATCGCATCCAGCAGGCTGGCCTGGGTGCGGAACACCTCGCCGACATCGCGCTTCGGCAGATAGTTGAAGCGCCAGGGATCGCCGTTGAAGAACGCGCTCAGCGCCGCGCTCAGCCCGATGCCGCGCTTGGCCGCGACATGGCCCAGCACCGCGCCGGGATAGAGCGACCAGTCATATTCCCGCATCACCCGGTTCAACTCGGCCTGGCTGGCGCCGCGCAGCCGCTCCAGCTGCTCCTCGCGGGTCGTGGTCTTCCAGTCGAATTCGTCCAAACGGCCCATCTCCGGCACCTCTGAAACTCTCTCTCTTTGCGGTGACAGGGCAAAGCTCCACCCCGCACCGCGCTATCGGTCGACCGATTTCTAGCCCGCCAAAAAGCCAAAACTGCGGAGCAAATGTGGCCGGACTGCGGAGCATGGCAAGGTTCCGCCGCATCCGGGGGCTTGCGCGCCGCGCGCGAATCTTTCCCGCGACGGGCCGATTCTGCGCTAGTCTGGCGCCATGATCCGCCGCGCGCGCCCCCTGCTTGCCGCCGCCGCCTCCCTGATCGCGGCCGCCCCGGCCCCCGCCGCCGGGCCCGATGCCTGCGCCGCCCCGGTCTGCCTGGTGGCGCGCGACAGCCTGGCGCTGGCCCATGTCATCACCTTCGACGACGTGCAGTCGGGCTTCGGCATCGGCCATCCGATCGACACGCTGCTGATCCGCCCCGGCGCCCGCTTCGGTGAACGGTTCTCGGGCCAGACCCTGACCCCCGAGGGCGATTTCGACCGCGTCTCGGGCGCGGCCCTCGCGCCGCTCACCGCCATCCCCGGTGCCCCCGGCGCCACGCTGGGCGCGCTGCGGCTGGGCCCCACCATCGTGCTGCAGGGCAACGGGCCGGGCGGCTTCCCGCGCGAAAACGCCGTTGGCGAAGGCGCCATCGCGGTCGAGTTCGACAACGATCAGGCCGCGCTCGCCTTCGACCTGCGCGGCGGCGAGGCGGGCAGCCTCGAGATCACCTTCCTGCGCCGCGACGGCAGCGAAATCGCCCGCCTCGCCGTGTCGCCCCTGGGCGAGGAAAGCTATGGCTTCGCGCGCCAGGGCAATCTCGCCGATATCGCCGGCATCCTGATCACCAACCGCGACCCGCAGGGCGTGGCCATCGACAACCTCGCCTTCGACAAGGACCAGCTCACCGGCTGACCGGGCCGCCCCCCCCGCGACACCGCGCCCCTGCCCCCTTGACCCCGCCTGCCGCAAGGCGCAGCATCGCCGGACCACAGCAGGAGAGCAGGAAGATGGCCAAAGGCTATTGGGTCGCCCGCGTCGACATCGACGATTTCGAGACCTACAAGACCTATATCGCCGCCAACGCGGCCCCCTTCGCCGAATACGGCGCCCGGTTCATCGTCCGCGCCGGCGATTTCGTCTGCAAGGAAGGCACCTCGCGCTCGCGCAACGTGGTGATCGAATTTCCCTCCTACGAGGCCGCGCTCGCCTGTTACGAATCCGAGGCCTATCAGGCCGCCAAGGCGCTGCGCGATCCGGTCTCGAGCGGCGATCTGGTCATCGTCGAAGGCTATGACGGCTGATCCCATGCCCATCGTCCAGCGCATCCTGTCCGCCTTTTCCCATCCCAAGCCCGCGCCCCTGCCCGCGCCCGACGCCCGGCTGGCGCTGGGCGCGCTGATGGTGCGCGTCGCCAAGTCCGACGACAGCTACCGCGTCGAGGAGATCCAGCGCATCGACCGCATCCTCGCCCATGCCAACGATCTCGGCCCGATCGAGGCCGCCAAGATGCGCGCCACCTGCGAGAAGCTGGAACGCCAGGCCCCGGGCACGCCGGAATTCGCCGCCCTGATCCGCGAAACCGTGCCGCATGAGGGCCGGCTCGACACCCTGCGCGCGCTCTGGCAGGTGCTTCTGGCCGACGGGCTCGAACGCCCGGAAGAGATCTCGGTCATCGCCGCCACCTGCGCCGCGCTCGGCCTGTCGGACGAAGACAGCGCCGCCGCCCGCGCCGCCGCCGCGGAAGGATAGGCCCGGATGTTCGCCGACCTCCTGCGCCGCCTCGCCGGCCCCGCCGCGCCCGATCCTCTGAGCGAAGGCGATGCCCGCCTGGCGCTGGCCGCGCTGCTGGTGCGCCTGGCGCGTGCCGATGGCGATTATGCCCCGGTCGAGATCGCCCGGATCGACGCCGTCCTGGCCCGCCGCCATGGCCTGTCGCCCAGCGAGGCGGCGGCGCTTCGGGCCGAGGCCGAGACGGTCGAGGCCGAGGCCCCCGACACCGTCCGCTTCACCCGCGCCCTGAAAGAGGCGGTGCCGCATGACGACCGCATGTCCCTGCTGACGGCGATGTGGGCGGTGGTTCTGGCCGATGGCAGCCGCGACGATCTGGAAGACAGCTCGATGCGGGTCATCGCCAATCTTCTGGGCATCAACGACCGCGACAGCGCCCTGGCCCGCCAGGCCGCCGAAACGGGTGCGGCATGACCGGCCCCATCGCCGCCCTGCCGATGTATGACCGGCCCGAGACCGCCGCGGCCAACGATGCGCTCTGGGCCGCGATCCGCGCCCGGCTGGGCCATGGCCCGGACCGCCTCACCCGGGCCGACGACCTCTGGCCGATCTGGCTATCGCCCGACCTGCTGCTGGCCCAGACCTGCGGCCTGCCCTTCCGCGCCCGGCTGCACGACAAGGTGACGCTCATCGGCACGCCCGATTACGGCCTGCCCGGCTGCCCGCCCGGCCATTACCGCTCGGTCTTCGTGGCCCGGGCCGAGGGCGGCCCGACGACGCTCGACGCCGCCGCCGGCCGGCGCTTCGCCTATAACGACGCGCTGTCGCAATCGGGCTGGGCCGCGCCCCAGGCGCATATGGCGGCGCTCGGCCTGCCCTTCGGCGCGCTGCTGAAATCCGGCGGCCATCGCGGCTCGGCCCTGGCCGTGGCCGAGGGCCGCGCCGATTTCGCCGCGCTCGACGCCGTGACCTGGGCGCTGATCCAAGAGCATGACGGCTTTTCCACGGCGCTTCGGGTGATCGCCGAAACCGTGCCGACCCCGGGCCTGCCGCTGATCGCCGCGCCGGGCACCGATCCGACCCCGCTCTTCGCCGCCTTCGCCGGGGCGGTGCAGGATCTTTCGGCCAAGGATCGCGCCACGCTCCACCTCGAAGGTCTGGTCGCCATTCCGGCGCAGGCCTACCTCGTCCAGCCGCTGCCCACCGCGCCCTGACGCCGTCCCGCGCGGCGCAATTTGCGCCTCTCGCCCGCGCCGTGCCGCCTTACCCCGCGGAAACCCTGCATTATGCGTTGCAAAGGCCCGCGTTTTCCGCCCTACTCGCCGAAACCCTGCCCGCAACAACCCGCCGAAAGCCATCTTGCCCGACACAGCCGCCGACACAGCACCCGTCATCGAGGTCCGCAACCTGCACAAGGCCTATGGCACGCTCGAGGTCATCAAGGGCGTCGATATCGCCGCCCACAAGGGCGATGTCGTCTCGCTGATCGGCTCTTCGGGCTCGGGCAAATCCACCATCCTGCGCTGTCTCAACCTTCTGGAAGACAGCCAGCGGGGCGAGATCCTGTTCGATGGCGAACCCGTCGCCTGGCGGGGCGAAGGCCACAACCGCCGCCCGGCGGATCAGGCCCAGGTGATCCGCATCCGCACCAACCTGTCGATGGTGTTCCAGCAGTTCAACCTCTGGGCCCATCTCACCATCCTGCAGAACGTGATGGAGGCCCCGGTCACCGTGCTCGGCCGCGACCGGGACGAGGCGGAAGCCTCGGCGCGGCGCTATCTCGACAAGGTCGGTATCGGCGACAAATGCGATGCCTGGCCGGCGCAACTGTCCGGCGGCCAGCAGCAGCGCGCCGCCATCGCCCGGGCGCTGGCGATGGAGCCGCAGGCGCTTCTCTTCGACGAGCCCACCTCGGCGCTCGACCCCGAGCTCGAGCAGGAGGTGGTCAAGGTCATCAAGGACCTCGCCGCCGAAGGCCGCACCATGATGATCGTCACCCACGACATGAAGCTTGCCACGGATGTCTCGGACCATGTCATCTTCCTGCATGAAGGCCGCATCGAAGAGGAAGGCGCGCCCGACCGGCTGTTCGGCGCGCCGACATCCGAACGCCTCAAGGGCTTTCTCAGCTCGACGGTGCACGCATGAGCCTCAGCCGCCGCCATGCCCTGACCCTCGCGCTGGCCGCCCTGGCCAGTGCCGGGCGCGCCGCCGGCCTGGAGGCCGCCGGCCCGATCCGCATCGCCACCGAAGGCGGCTTCCCGCCCTATAACGCCATCGACGCGCAGGGCAACCTGATCGGGTTCGAGATCGACCTCGCCGCCGCGATCTGCGCCGCCGAGGGGCTCGACTTCATCTGGGTCGTCACCGACTGGTCCGACATGATCCCGGGCCTCCTGCGCGGCGATTTCGATGTCGTCATGGCCGGCATGGGCATCACCCCCAGCCGGGCCGCCCAGGTCAGTTTCGGGCGCGAATATTTTCCCGGCGACGGCCAGGCCACCGGCATGTTCGTCGGCACCCACACCTTCCAGAACCCGATCGAGGGCGTGATCGCCGTGCAATCCGGCACCATCCACGAAGACCACCTCAAGGCCAGGGGCGCCCGCATCCTCGGCTGCGACACCGCCGGCGCCGCGCTCGCCGCGGTGCTCGACGGCCGCGCCGACACCACCTTCGGCAGCCCCGATTTCCTGGAACGACAGGTCTGGCACACCAGCCGCACGCTGACCATCCTCGGCACCGAGGAGATCTCCGCCGGCGGTGCCGCCCCCGCCTTCCGCAAGGCCGACGACGCCCTGCGCCACCGCTTCGACGCCGCCCTCGACCGCCTCGGCGGCGATGGCACGCTCGACCGTCTGCGCGACACCTGGTTCGCCCCGTCGCGCGACATCTGAACCGAAAGATCAGACATCAAGGGAGCAAACAGATGAAAAAACTGATCCTCACCACCGCCGCCCTGGCGCTTGCCGCCGGCATGTCGATGGCCGACACCATCCGCATGGGCACCGAAGGCGCCTATCCTCCGTATAACTTCATCAACGACAAGGGCGAGGTCGACGGCTTCGAGCGCGAACTGGGCGACGAGCTGTGCAAGCGCGCCGAGCTGACCTGCGAATGGGTCACCAACGACTGGGATTCGATCATCCCGAACCTGGTTTCGGGCAACTACGACACCATCATCGCCGGCATGTCGATCACGCCCGAGCGCGACCAGGTGATCGACTTCACCCAGAACTATACCCAGCCCGACCCCTCGGCCTATATGGTGCTGGCCGGCAACGAGGGCGTCGACCTGAAAGCGTCGGTGATCGCGGCCCAGACCAACACCATCCAGGCCGGCTTCGTCGCCGACATGGGCGCCACCCTGGTCGAGTTTGCCACCCCCGACGAAACCATCGCCGCCGTGCGCAACGGCGAGGCCGACGCGGTCCTGGCCGACAAAAGCTATCTCGCCCCTATCGCCGATGAAAAACGCCGACCTCGTCCTGCTCGAGCAGGAAGAGCTGATCGGCGGCGGCGTCGGCATGGGCCTGCGCGAAAGCGATGGCGAGCTGAAGGCGAAGTTCGATGCCGCCATCCAGTCGATGAAGGACGATGGCACGCTGAACGCGCTGCTCACCAAATGGGAGATCGGCGCCACCTTCTAGGCGCTGCGCGGGGCGGGCTCCCCCGCCCCGCGCATCCCCGATCCGATGTTTTCCCACTGCGCCACCCCCGATACGCTCGAAGGCCTGACCTGGCTCGGCTGCTACCTCACCACGGGCAAGCATATGGCGATCTATTGGTCGGTCGGCGTCGTGCTGCTGCTTCTGGCGGTGATGGCGCCGGCGGCGCTTCTCTTCGGCTTCGCCGGCGCCTCGGCCGCGCGCTCGCGCTTCCTGCCGCTGTCCTGGCTGGGCAAGACCTATATCGCCATGGTCCGCGGCGTGCCCGATATCGTCTATTTCCTGTTCTTCGTCATCGCCCTCGACCAGGGCTTCGAATACCTGCGGCACAAGTGGAAATGCCCCGACTGGACCGCGCCGATCCGCCAGGGCAACGATTTCGTGGTCTGCGACGCGGCCAAGCTGCCGCTTTCCTCCTCGCCGCAATGGGTGCACGAGACCTATAACTTCTCGCTCGCCGTGCTGACCTTCGCCATCGTCTTCGGCGCCTTCGCCGCCAACGTGCTCTATGGCGCCATGCGCGCCGTGCCCCGCGCCCAGATGGAAACCGCCGAGGCCTATGGCATGACCCGCCGCCAGGCCTTCTGGCGCATCCTGGTGCCGCAGATGTGGGTCTATGCCCTGCCGGGGCTGTCGAACCTGTGGATGGTGCTGATCAAGGCCACGCCGCTCCTGTTCCTCCTGGGGGTCGAGGATATCGTCTACTGGGCCAAGGAGCTGGGCGGTGCCAAGACGGCGAAATTCACCGACTATCCCCATCCCGACTGGCGGATGTGGTATTTCCTGGCGCTGCTCGTCTTCTACCTCGCCTTCACCCGGCTGTCCGAGATCGTGCTCGACCGCATCACCCGCCGGCTTTCCCACGGCCAGGCCACGACGGGGGGC
The DNA here is from genome assembly GCA_041397165.1 of Paracoccaceae bacterium. GTDB lineage: Bacteria > Pseudomonadota > Alphaproteobacteria > Rhodobacterales > Rhodobacteraceae > JAWKXE01. The sequence continues at coordinate 52,688 of JAWKXE010000020.1, forward strand.
GAAGCGCTCCGGAAGGCAGGGGCATGAGCAGCTGCCTCCAGACCATCCAGGATTACGGCCTGCGCTCGCTCGGCATCGGCGAACGGCTGCTGCCGCGCGACGACTTCACCCTCTGCCAGCAATTCACCCTGATCGGCTCGGGGCTGATCTGGAACATCTATTTCGGCGTGCTGGCGCTGCTGGCCGGGTTCTTCCTGGCCAATGCGCTGGCCCTGGCCAAGGGGGCGGCGAATCCGCTGATCCGCAAACCGGCGGAATGGTTCATCTTCATCTTCCGCGGCTCGCCGCTCTTCATCCAGTTCTTCTTCGGCTATTTCCTGTTCCTGTCGCTGAAACAGGCCTGGCCCATCTTCACGCCGCTCACCTCGGCCTGGGCCGGGGCGCTGATCGTGCTCTTCCTCAACACCGCCGCCTATTCGGGCGAGATCTTCTATGGCGCCCTGCGCTCGATCCCCAAGGGCGATGTCGAGGCGGCCGATGCCTATGGCTTCACCGGCTGGGCCCGGTTCCGCCGCATCGTCTGGCCCACCGCCATGCGGCTGGCCTGGCCGGCCTATACCAACGAGGCGATCTTTCTCTTCCACGCCACCACGCTGGTCTATTTCTCGGCCTTCCCGGCCTGGCAGAAACGCGGCGACGCGCTCTATTACGCCAACTATTTCGCCGACAAGACCTTCAACCCCTTCGTCGCCTATCCGATCCTGGCGGGCTATTTCATCCTGCTGACGCTGTGCATCCTCGGGCTCTTCGGCCTGATCAACCGCCGCCTCAACCGCCACCTGCCGCAGGAAAACCGCACCCGCACCCGCTATCGCCCCAGGCTGATCCGCTGAGCCCCGCACCGGTCTCCCCTCCCCCGACAATGCCGCTGCTTCGGAGCCGCCCCGCCTGAAACCGCCAGGACGGGGCGATCGTCATGGAATTGCCGAGGGGCTCCTCTGGGGATACGGCCATTCCGCTTGATGGGCAGGCGGCGCTCTGTCAGGCAAGGTTCAGGCGTGGGCGGGTTCGAAGCTGCTGCTGGTGGAGACCCGAGTTCTGCCACGCCCAACACAGGCCCTCCGCAAAGCGTCAGCGCCAAGCCCCGGAGACGGCGGGGTGGGGCGGGTGGAGCCGTCTCCGGGGGCGGCCAGAAAACGAACCTGATAACGGTTTCCGGAAAACGCGCCTGCTCCTCTCCGTCAAACCTCTGGCTCAAGACCTGGCGGCGCGCCCTTGGCCGCCTCGATCGCCGGCAGGATGTTCTCCTGCAGCACGCGCGGGGTGATCGGCCCGGCCCAGCGTACCAGCACCACGCCATTGCCGTCGATGATGAAGGTCTCGGGCGCGCCATAGACGCCCCAGTCGACCCTGGTCGCGGCTGCGGTCGCCTCGCCCAGCGCCGCGAAGGCTGCCCTCGTCGGCGCAGATAGGCCAGCGCCCGCGCCGGGTATCGTTTGCACTGATGCCGTAAAGTGGTGCGGCGGTCCAGGTTCTGGTGCATCCATTACAGCGTCGGGTGTTTCCGGCCCGGCAGGCGACGCACCAGGGTGCCCAGAAATTGACCAGCTTCACACCCGGCGCGGCCAGCATCTCGTCGGTCAGAAGCGGCGTCTCGCCCAACTGCGCCAGTTCGACCTTGGGCACCGTCTTGCCGATCAGCTGCGACGGCAGAACATCGGCGTCCTTGCGCCCCAGGCCCACAGGAACAGCTCCCGCCAATGCGGCAAAGATCACCGGCGGCGCAATCATCAACGGGCTCACCTTAGCCATCTCTCTTCGCTCCCTTGTCCGCCGCCTGGCCCAGCCGCGCCTCGACCTCCATGCGCTTCACCCGGCGCGCGCCAGACCGACAGCAGGATCAATCCCGGCGATCAGCCCGATCGCCGCGCCATAAGAGGTCAGAACCGCAACCGCATATTTTCCCAGATCGGGCATCATCCCAGCCGCTCCCGCGCCAACAGCGCCTGCATCCGCCGCGCCCGGATTTCCGTGCTGGTGCGGATGATCACCAGCACGATGAACAGCAGCACGAAACCCGCGATGGAAACCAGCGCCGGATACCAGAACACATCCGCCACGTTCTCCTTCGTGTCCATCGACAGCGACGCGCCCTGGTGCAGCCCCTGGTTCCAGAAATTCACCGCATAGCGGGAAAGGATGGCAAAGACCGACCCCACCAGGCACAGGACGTTGGTCAGGCTGGCGGCGGTGTCGTCATTCTCGATCAGCGCCCACAGCGCCATATAGCCCAGATAGAACAGGAACAGGGATCAGGAACGAGGTCAGCCCCGGGTCCCAGGCCCACCAGGTGCCCCACATCGGCTGACCCCAGATCGCGCCGGTGATCAGCGCGATCACCGTCATCACCGCCCCCACCGGGGCGGCGGCCCGCGCGGCAAGGGCGCTGACATGATGCCGCCGCACCAGCCAGACCAGCGAGGTCACCAGCATCATCGCCCAGATGTTGATCGCCATCATCGCGCTCGGCACATGGATATAGAAAATCTTCACCGTCGCGCCCTGACGGTAATCAGCGTCGGGGGTAAAGAAGAACCCCAGACCAACCCGCCTTACCAGCAGGACAAAAGGCCGCCACGGTGGCGAAAGTGGCAGCACCCGCTCGGTGGTGCGCATGAATTTCAGCGGGTTGGCATATTCCCAGAGGGCGTTCAGGTCTGGCGGGGCTCCCACCCGACAGATCTTGCATTTCGCGCCTCAATCGACCCTTGGTGACGGGCGCCGCCCTGATCTGCCTCAATTCGGCGGCGTTTTCCACCCCGGAAAGGTTCACGATCAGGTCACCTTTCGCCGCGCCCCGCGCGATTGCCCTGCCCGTGGCGCTGTCCCGGCGCCCTCGGCCACCCGCCACTTGCGTCCCCGTAGGGTGGGTGCCAACCCACCATCCCGCCGCGCGCCAGCAGGCCAGCCCCTCCGCGCCCTACGCCTCCCCGACCAGCCGCACCGGCCGTCGCTTGCGCCCCCAGTCGCCCGGCGGGCCGTCGAACACGCCCGGCATCGGCGTGCCGCAGGACAGGCACCGCCCCGCCCCGTCCAGCCGCCAGTCCGAGATCAGATGCCAATCCCGCTCGATCACCCGCACCCCGCAGCCCGTGCAAGTGCTCGACTGCGCCGCGACGTGATGCACATTGCCGATATAGGCGTGCCGCACCCCCGCCGCCTGCGCGATCCGCCGCGCCATCAGCAGCGTTTCCACCGGCGTATGCGCGCGGTCCAGCATCCGGTGATCGGGCCGGAAGGCGGTGAAATGCATCGGCACATCCGGGCCGCAGGTCTCGACCACCCAGGCGCACATCGCCTCCAGCTCGGCCGCGCCGTCATTCTCGCCCGGGATCAGCAGCACCGTCAGCTCGACCCAGCAGTCGGTCTCGTTCACTGCGAAGGCGATGCTCTCCAGCACCGGCCCCATCCCCGCCCCGGTCAGCCTGCGATAGAAATCCTCGCTGAACCCCTTCAGGTCGATATTCGCTGCATCCATCGCCCCGAAGAACTCGGGCCGCGCCGCATCGGTGATATATCCCGCCGTCACCGCCACGTTCTTCACCCCCCGCGCGCGGCAGGCGGCGGCGACATCGACGGCATATTCCAGAAAGATCACCGGGTCGTTATAGGTATAGGCCACCGACCGGCACCCCGCCGTCACCGCCGCCCCCGCGATCAACTCCGGGCTCGCCGTCGAGGCCAGCATGTCCACATCGCGGCTCTTCGATATCTCGTGGTTCTGGCAGAACTTGCAGGCCAGGTTGCAGCCCGCCGTGCCGAAGCTCAGCACCGGCGTGCCCGGCAGGAAATGGTTCAGCGGCTTCTTCTCGATCGGGTCGACACAGAACCCGGACGAGCGCCCATAGGTGTCCAGCACCAGCGCCTCGCCCTGGCGCATCCGCACGAAACACAGGCCCCGCTGACCGTCGCGCAGCGCGCAAAGACGCGGGCAGAGATCGCAGACGATCCGCCCATCCTCGCCCATATGCCAGTATCGCGCCAGGTTCGCCATCGCTTCCCCCTGGCCCTCAAGATAGGCGCAACGCCCCGATTTCCCAATCCCTGCCCCGCCCGATTCCCGCTTTGCAAATCGCGTTAATTCATTTAGGTTTCCCGAAAAGAGCGTTCAGGAAAGCTGAAAGAGCATGAATATCCAGGCCCCCGCGTCCCAGCCCGCCCCCAACGTCTACGATGCCGAGCCGATCCCCGAGGCCGCCCGCGCCGAGATCGAGCGGCTGCTCTCCACCGGCGACCTGTTCCGCTATACCGCGCCCGAGGACGCGCCCGTCGCCCTGCTGGAACGCGAATTCGCCGCCATGCTGGGCGCGAAATACGCGCTTGCCGTCTCCTCCTGCTCGGCCGCTCTGTTCCTCTCGCTCAAGGCGCTCGACCTGCCGCGCGACGCCCGCGTGCTGATCCCCGGCTTCACCTTCGCCGCCGTGCCCTCCTCCGTGATCCACGCCGATTGCCTGCCCGTGCTCTGCGAGGTGGGCGAGAATTATCGCATCGACATCGACGATTTCGCCGCCCGGCTCGACGATGACATCTCGGCCGTCATCATCAGCCACATGCGCGGCCATACCTCGGACATGGACGCGATCATGGCGCTCTGCGACACCCGCGGCATCCCGGTGATCGAGGACGCGGCGCACATTCGCTCGGCACCGAATGGCACGGCCGCAAGATCGGCACGATCGGCCGCATCGGCTGTTTTCCTTCCAGTCCCTACAAGCTGATGAACTCGGGCGAAGGCAGCGGCATCCTGATCACCGACGATGCCGAAATCGCCGCCCGCGCCGTCATCATGTCGGGCGCTTACGAGCATAACTGGCGCAAGCATATGGACCGCACCGACAATTCCGCCGATCTGGAACAGGCCTTCGCGCGCTGGCAAAACCGCCTGCCGCTTTACAACCTGCGCCTCGGCAACCTCTCGGCCGCCGTGCTGCGCCCGCAACTGGCCGAGGTGCCGCGCCGCGTCCGCGACGGCCGCCGCAACCACGATCATGTCGCGGCCCGGCTCGACGCCTGCGCACGGCTGAAGCGTGCCGGCAAAGCTCCGGGCCCGAGGATCGCGCCCCGACTCGATCCAGTTCAACCTCGTCGGCCTGTCCGACGACAGAAACCAGCGCGCTTCGCCCAGGCGGCGAGGCCCGGGGCGTCCGGGATTCAGGTCTTCCGGGATGAGCACCGACAACGCCCGCGCCTTCTGGAACTGGCAGTTCATTCCGGGCACCCCTGCCCGAACTGCCGAAAACCCGCGCCATGCTGATGCGCGCCTGCGACGCCCGCCTGCCGGCCCGCATGACCCTGGCCGATTGCGACTGGGTCGCCGACGCGCTGGTGATGGCCGCCGAAGACGTCATGGGCCAGCCCCGCGCCTACGGCACCTGAGCCCTCCCCTCTCCCCATGGCGGGCGCCCGCGCGCCCCCAGAAATTGCCCGGTCGTTGACCCGCTCAGGCCACAATCCTACTTTAGACCCATCGCCATGTGACCACAGCCAGGCCTGCACGATGAGTTCCGAATCCGATCGCCCCAGCCAGGCCCTGCCCGTCTATGCCTCGGGCGCCCTGCGCGTGGCCAATGGCGCCAATCTGGGCGACGGGCTCGGCTTCGCCGACGAGCTGCAGCTGGAAGACACCTATGCGCTCGCCCATGACGCCACGCCCCGGCGCCTGTCGCTTCAGGCCAGCGCGGGCGATCATTTCGCCATCGCCCCCGGCTCGGCGCTCGGCCAGCCCGGCGCCACGCTGGTGGTCGACAGCTGCCTCACCCTGATGACACGGCAAAGCGAGGTGGTCGAGCTTCTGGTCCTGGTCGAGGTCGACGGCGCCGGCGACGTGGCCGAAATCTATGGCCTGCCGCTGGCGCCGCTGGAGCCCAAGAACGATTACCTCCTGGTCGGCATCGACCGCGACGGCGCCCGCACCCGCATGGCCCAGCTGGCCTGCACCTCCTTCACCCGCGGCACCCATATCACGCTCGCCACCGGCGCCCAGACACCCATCGAGGATCTGAAGCCCGGCGACCGCATCCTGACCCGCGACGACGGCCCGCAAGAGCTGCGCTGGATCGGCCACACCACCCAGCGCGCGGTGGGCGAGTTTGCCCCCATCGTCATCACCGCCGGCACGCTGCACAATGCCCGCGACCTCAAGGTCTCGCCCGATCACCGGCTGTTCATCTACCAACGCTCCGATCAATTGGGCGCCGGCCGGTCCGAGCTTCTGGTCAAGGCCCGCCACCTCCTGAACGGCGACACCATCTTCGTGCAGCAAGGCGGCTTCGTCGATTACTTCCAGCTGCTGTTCGACCGGCATCAGATCATCTTCGCCGAAGGCATCGCCGCCGAAACCCTGCTGGCCGACCGGCGCAACCAGGCCGCCCTGCCGGACGAGGTGGCACAGCGCATCCTCGCCGACGCGACCCGCCACGCCGATGCCGCGCATCTCGATTTCGAGGTCTCGGGCAAACTGCTCGACCGCCCCGACGCCGCCGAACTGCTGCGCCGCGCCTCGACCCGTTAATCCTCGTCCGTCCGCGGCCCCCTGGCCAGCTTCTCGACCAGGTCCAGAAAGGCCGGCGCGACCTCGGGCTCGTCCCAATGCGACTTGATCCGCCCGGCCAGCAAGGACATCCAGTAGATCCGCAGCACCCGGTTGATCCGCCGCCCGTATCCCGGACCCAGCTTGCGGAACCAGCGCATCATGTCGGCGTCCAGCCGCAGGGTCACCTTCTCCTTCAGCACCGGCAGGGGGTCGCGGCTGTCCAGCCCGTCCCACCCCTCGGGCAGCGACCGGTCGACCCAGGCGGTGGCCAGATCGCCCTGCAGCGCCCTCAGCTCCCGGGTCAGCTCCGCCTGCGCGTTGCGTCGGGTCTCGGTCATGGCGCGTCTCCTCTTTCGCCTTCATCTTTCGGAAAGGTCTAGCCGGCAAAGGTTAACGCCCTCCCCGACCACCGAACGCCCGACGCGTCGCAGCCGCGCGGCAGCCGGCAGGCAGACACGGGATTTCTTGCCAATCCGCCAAACCTTACCTATACGCGCGCTCATGTTGGACCATGCCTCGAACCGCCCCGCTCTGCCCGCCGAAATCGCCCGTCGGCGGACCTTCGCGATCATCTCGCACCCCGATGCGGGCAAGACCACGCTGACCGAGAAATTCCTGCTGTTCGGCGGCGCCATCCAGATGGCCGGCCAGGTCCGTGCCAAGGGCGAGGCGCGGCGCACCCGCTCGGACTTCATGCAGATGGAGAAGGATCGCGGCATTTCCGTCTCGGCTTCGGCAATGTCGTTCGATTTCAAGCGCTTCCGCTTCAATCTTGTCGATACGCCCGGCCACTCGGACTTCTCGGAAGACACCTATCGCACCCTCACCGCCGTGGATGCCGCGATCATGGTGATCGACGGTGCCAAGGGCGTCGAAAGCCAGACCCAGAAGCTGTTCGAGGTCTGCCGCCTGCGCGACCTGCCGATCCTGACCTTCTGCAACAAGATGGACCGCGAAAGCCGCGATACGCTTGAGATCATTGACGAAATCCAGCAGATGCTGGCCATCGACGTGACCCCCGCAAGCTGGCCCATCGGCCAGGGCCGCGATTTCCTCGGCTGCTACGACATGCTGAACGACCGGCTGGAGCTGATGGACCGGGCCGACCGGAACCGCGTGGCGGAAACGATTGAAATCAAGGGTTTGGACGATCCCGAGATCGAAAAGCACGTGCCGCCCGCGCTGCTCGGCACCCTGCGCGAAGAGGTCGAGATCGCCCGCGAGCTCTTGCCCGCCCTCGACCCGCAGGCGGTGCTCGAAGGCCATATGACGCCGATCTGGTTCGGCTCGGCGATCAACTCGTTCGGGGTCAAGGAACTGATGGACGGCATCGCCACCTATGGCCCCGAACCGCAGCCGCAAACCGCCGAACCGCGCCAGATTCTGCCCGAGGAATCAAAGGTTTCCGGTTTCGTCTTCAAGGTCCAGGCCAATATGGACCCCAAGCACCGCGACCGCGTCGCCTTTGTCCGCCTCGCCTCGGGCCACTTCACCCGCGGCATGAAACTCCTGCATGTGCGGTCGAAAAAGCCGATGGCGGTCACCAACCCGGTTCTGTTCCTCGCCTCCGACCGCGAACTGGCGGACGAGGCCTGGGCGGGCGACATCATCGGCATCCCCAACCACGGTCAGTTGCGCATCGGCGATACGTTAACCGAAGGCGAAGCTTTGCGTGTTACCAATATCCCCTCCTTCGCGCCCGAACTGCTGCAAGGCGTCCGTGCCACCGACCCGATGAAGGCCAAGCATCTGGAAAAGGCCCTGATGCAATTTGCCGAGGAAGGCGCGGCCAAGGTGTTCAGCCCTCGATCGGCTCGGAAGCATCGTCGGCGTCGTCGGCCAGTGCAGTTCGAGGTCCTCGCCTCGCGGATCGGTGAATACGGCATCCCCGTGCGCTTCGAACAGTCCCAGTTCACCTCTGCCCGCTGGGTCAGCGGCGAGGCGCAAGCCGTTGACAGAGTTTGCGAATTCCAACAAACAGCATCGCCCACGACCATGATGGCGACATCGTCTATCTGACCCGCCTGCAATGGGATATCGACCGCGTGGCGCGCGACTATCCCGGTGTCACCCTCTCGGCCATCAAGGAAATGATGGTTTGAACGCCATCCCCCGCAGCCTGGTCGCCGACGCGCTTGGCGTGGACGCGGCCACCCTGCCCGAAGGCGACCTGCCCGTCGCGCGCCTGGCCGAACGCTATCGCGCCTTCCTTGCCGCGCCCGAGGATGACAGCCTGTCCGGCCCCGACGCCTGGACCTTCGCCGTGATCGACGCGCTGGTCCAGGACCATCCCGACCTCGCCCTCGACGCGATCCTCGCCACCCTGCCGCTCTGCGCCACGCCGGACGAGGTCTCGCTCCTCGCCGCCGGCCCGGTCGAGGACCTGCTGGCGCTGCACGGCGCCCAGGTGATCGGCCGGATCGAGGCCACCGCCCGCACCTCCGCCCGGATGCGCTTCCTGCTCAGCGGCGTCTGGCAGCGCGACATGCCGGCCCTGCTCTGGGCCCGCGTCACCGCCGCCCGCGCCCCCGGCCCCGACATCGACGCGGGCGATCCCCTGCCGGCTAACGACTTGCCCTTCCACGACAAATCCGATTGACCGCCCGGCCTTGCGGCGGCAAGCTCGGCGCCATGAGCAACCCGCCGAAATGGGGCATCGTCTCCACCATCAAGGCCCCGCTGCGCGAGATCGCCGATTTCGCCGCGCATCATCTCGACCTCGGCGCGCACCGGCTGCTGATCTATCTCGACGACGACGATCCCGCGACATGCGAACGGCTCTCCCGGCACCCCAGGATCCGCGTCGAACTGGCCGGCCCGCAGCATTGGCGCGGCAACCGCCGGCCGGTGAAGCACCAGGTCCGGCAAAGCCAGAACGCCCGCCACGCCTATCGCCGCAAGGCCGCCGACCTCGACTGGCTGGCGCATATCGACGTCGATGAATTCCTCTGGCCGCTCACGCCCCTCGAGGATCAGCTTCAGGCCCTGCCCGCCGACTGCACCTGTGCCCGTGCCCGCCCGCTCGAGGCGCTCTCGTCCGAGGGCTGCGACCTGCCCGCCGATGTCACCGCCTTCAAGGCCACCGCCCGCGCCCGCGCCGACCGCAATGCCCAGACGGCGGCGATCTATCCCACCTATGGCGCCCAGCTGAACGGCGGCTTCCTTTCCCATGTCGCGGGCAAGCTCTTCATCCGCACCGGGATCGCGGATGTCGACGTCAAGATCCACAACATCATGATCGGCGACGTGCAGAACCCCGGCCAGCAGGAACTCCCCGAGACCGAGCTTCTGCACCTCCACGCCCCGTCGCTCTCGGGCTGGCTCGAGCGGTTCCGCTATCGCCACGAAGAGCTCCTACCGCCCCGATCTCGCCCCACCCGGGCGCGCGAAAGCGGCAGGCTGACGATGCACGAGTACGATTTACCTTCATCCTCGACAGCGAGGGCGAAGCCGGGCTGACCGCCTTCTATGACGAGGTCTGCCGCGCCACGCCCGACCTGCGCGCCCGGCTCGACGCGCATGGGCTGCTGCGGCTCTATCGGCTCGACCTCGATGCGAAGCGGGCGAAACATTTCCCCGATCTCGCCTGAGACCGTTTCGCCTTCGGAAACAATCTGCCCCCGGAGTCGCCTAGAATCGCAGGCCGCATTGACCATTCTCCATATTTTGCCCTATTTAACGCGCGCGGGTCAGAGATGTGGACAACCACAGGCCACGGAGCCGACCCTCGAAACGATGCTTTTACAGGCCAAGATGTGTCCGTAATTCACGGATACACATGACAAAATTTCGAACTGAAGCTTCACTACAAAGTGCTCACGGCCGTCGAAGAGGCCGGGTACGAAACCCCCACCCCGATCCAGGCGGGTGCCATCCCGCCGGCGCTCGAAGGCCACGACGTGCTGGGCATCGCCCAGACCGGCGCAACAGACCGCCAGCTTACGCTGCCGATGATCACCATACTGGCCCGTGGCCATGCCCGAGCGCGGATGCCGCGCTCTCTGGTGCTGCCCGACGCGCGAACTGGCCGCCCAGGTGGCCGAGAATTTCGACACTATGCCAAGCATGTGAAGCAGCCAAAGGCGCTGCTGATCGGCGGCGTCAGCTTCAAGGAGCAAGCGTTGATCGACAGGCGTCGACGTGCTGATCACTTTCCCGCCGCCTGCTCGACCATTTCGAGCGCGGCAAGCTCTGCTCACCGGCATTTCCAGATCATGGTGGTGGACGAGCCGACCGGATGCTCGACATGGGCTTCATTCCGGATATCGAGCGGATCTTCTCGCTCACCCCCTTCACCCGGCAGACGCTGTTCTTCTCGGCCACCATGGCGCCCGAGATCGAGCGGATCTGCCAACACCTTCCTGTCGGGTCCGGCCCGGATCGAAGTGGCCCGTCGAGGCCACCGCCTCCGAGACGATCGAGCAGGTCGTGGTGATGTTCAAGCCTCGCGCCGCGAACGCGCCGACAGCGAAAAGCACGCAACGTCCTCAGGGCCCTGATCGCCGAAGGCGACAAACTGACCAACGCCATCGTGTTTGCAACCGCAAGTCGGATGTCGATGTCGTCGCCAAGTCCTTGAAGAAATACGGCTATGACGCCGCCCCGATCACGGCGATCTGGATCAGAGCCAGCGCACCCGCACGCTCGAACAGCTTCCGCAATGGCGAGGCGAAGCTGCTCATCGCCTCCGACGTGGCGGCGCGCGGGCTCGACGTGCCCTCGGTCGGCCATGTCTTCAACGCGTCCCCGGCCATGCCGAGGATTACGTGCACCGCATCGGCCGCACCATCCGGCCGCGCCGGCCCGGACGGCAAGGCGCTGACCATCTGCAACCCGCGCGATGTCCAAGAATTTCGACGCGGTCGAGGGCACTGATCCAGAGGAAATCCCCGCCTCGACGGCCCTTCGAGGCCCCACCGGCGACGAGGTCGAGGACAAGCCGCGCAGCAGCAGCAGCAGCCGCTCGCGCAGCCTTCGCAAATCCGACGACGACCGGCCCGAACCCAAGCCCCGCAGCGAACGCGAGCCGGTCCATCAAGCCCGCCCCGAACGCGAGGCCCGCTCCGAGCCCCAGCCGCGCCCGGAACGCGACGGCGGCAAGTCCGACAGGCCCGAACGTGATCGCAGCCGCAGCAAGCGCGACGACAGTGACCGCGACCGTGGCCCCAGACCGTCGGCATGGGCGATCACCTGCCCGGCTTCATCGCGCTCAGCTTCGACGACCGCCGCAGCGGCTGACCCCCGGACCAGGACTCGGGTCCGGCGCACCCGGCCCCTTCATCTGACCCCAAATATCCCGGGGTCCGGGGCAGAGCCCCGGGGGCCGCGGGCAGGCCTTGCGCCCGCCTGTCACGCCAGGCTTTCGAACCAGCGCGTTACGCCAGCCGGCTGGTGATCACCGTCACCTCGGGCTTCTTGCCGATCTCGTCCTGCGCCACCTTGCGGACGATCTTCTTCAGCTCGCGTTCCAGCTTGTCGTCGTCGCCCAGGGTCTTTTCCGACGCCCGGCCCAGGAACTGGCTCAGATCCTCTTCCAGCACGTCGATCAGCGGCGCGCGGCTTCGGCCCTGCTCGGCCAGGCCCATCGTCTCGACCCAGGGCTCGCCCAGCGGCTCGTCCTGCTCGTCGAGGATCAGCGTCACCACCACATGGCCGTTCAGCGCCAGCCGGATCCGGTCGCGCACGATCCCATCGAGCGCCCCGATCTGCACCGATCCGTCCAGATAGGTCCGCCCGGTCTCGATATATTCGACCACCTTCGGCGCGTTACCGGTGACGTCCAGCATCATGCCGTTCACGGCCACCATGCCCTGGCGCCGCCCCTCCTTGGCCAGCTTCACATGCTCGCGCAGGTGGCGGTGTTCGCCATGCATCGGGATCACCATCTGCGGGTTCACCAGGTCATGCATCTTTTTCAGGTCGGGCCGGTTGGCATGGCCCGAGACGTGATAGAATCCGGAATGCTCGTCCACGATATCGACGCCCATTTCGGAAAACTGGTTCATGATCCGAATGACGCCCTTTTCATTGCCCGGGATGGTCTTGGACGAGAACAGGAAGAGGTCGCCCTCCTTCATCTCGATCCCGTTGAACTTGCCCCGCGCCAACTGGGCACTGGCCGCGCGGCGCTCGCCCTGGCTGCCGGTGACCAGCAGAAGCACGTTCTCGCGCGGCAGGCTCAGCGCGTCCTCGGGGCTGATCACCCGGGGGAAGCCGGCCAGAACGCCGGTCTCGACCGCCGCCTCGATCATCCGCCGCATCGCCCGCCCCAGAAGGCAGATCGAGCGCCCGGCGCGTTCGCCCGCCTCGGCCAGCGTCTTCACCCGCGCCACGTTCGAGGCGAAGGTGGTGGCCACCACCATGCCCTTCGCCCCGGCGAACAGCGCCTCGATCCGCTCGGGCAGTTCCGATTCCGACCGGCCCGGGTTGGGCGAGAAGACATTGGTGCTGTCGCACATCAGCGCCTTGACGCCCACCTTGCCGATCTCGGCCCAGAGCGCCTCGTCGAACGGCTCGCCCACCACCGGCTCGTGGTCGATCTTGAAATCGCCGGAATGCACCAGCCGTCCATGCGGCGTGTCGATCACCAGGCCCGCGCTTTCCGGGATCGAATGCGACAGCGGCACGAAGCCCACCGTGAAGGGCCCCGCCGTCACCGTCTCGGGCCAGGGCGACACGGTCTTGACCACACGCTGGTCCAGCCCCGCCTCCTCCATCTTGTCGCGCGCCAGATGCGCGGTGAAGGCGCGGGCATAGACCGGCTTGTCCAGCAGTTCCGGGAACCGCGCCACGGCGCCGATATGGTCCTCATGCGCGTGGGTGATGAAGATCGCCTCCAGCCGGTCGCGGTTCTCCAGCAGCCAGCTCATGTCGGGCATGATCAGATCGACGCCCGGGCTGCCGTCCATATCCGGGAAGGTGACGCCCAGATCGACCAGGATCAGCCGCTCCTTGCCGGCCTCGCCATAGCCATAGACATAGGCGTTCATGCCGATTTCGCCGGCGCCGCCAAGCGGAAGATAGATCATGCGTTTCAGGGTCATGGGGTGCCGATGTCCTTGTTGTATTTGTGGATCACGGTCAGCCCGTGCATGGTCAGATCGTCCTCGAGGGCATCGAACAGGTCTTCGCTCTGCTGGAACAGCGGCGCCAGCCCGCCGGTCGCGATGATCTGCATGTCGCGGTCGCGCTCGCCCTTGATGCGGTCGCAGACCTCCTTGACCAGGCCGATATACCCCCAATAGACGCCCGACTGGATACATTCCACCGTATTCGTGCCGATGACCTTCTGCGGCTTGGCGATATCGACATGCGGCAGCGCGGCGGCGGCCATGTGCAGCGCCTCGAGGCTCAGGTTCACGCCCGGCGCGATCACCCCGCCGATATAGGCGCCGTCGCTGGCGACCACGTCGAAGGTGGTGGCGGTGCCGAAATCGACCACGATCAGGTTGCCGCCATGGCGGTCGAAGGCGCCGGCGGTGTTGACCAGCCGGTCGGGCCCCACCTGGGTGCCCTCGTCCACCCGCGGCGGGTGCGGCAGGGCGCAATCGGGCTTGCCCACCACCAGCGGCCGGCAGCCGAAGAAGCGGTCGGCGAAGACCCGCAGGTTGAAGACGACGCGCGGCACGGTCGAGCTGATGATCACATCGGTGATGTCCGCCTCGATCTTGTAGTGATTGATCAGGGTCGAGAACCAGGTGAAATAGGCATCCGCCGTCCGCGCATGGTGGGTCGAGGTCCTCAGCGTGCACAGGAACTCGGTCCCGTCCCAGATCGAGAACACCGTATTCGTATTGCCGCAGTCGATGCACAGAAGCATGGGGGCGCCCTTCTCAGAAAAACACATCCGCCGCGGCGATGGCCCGGCGGCCCTCAGGGGTGGATAGAACAAGATTGCCCGCCTCGTCCACCGTCTCGAAGATGCCGTGCCAGTCCTCGCGCCCGGTGCGCGCCACGATCGGCTCGCCCAGCCGCGCCGCCCGGCTCAGGAAGGCCTCGCGGACGGGGCCGAAGCCCCGGGCGCGGAACGTGGCCTCCCAGCGGGCGAAGGCCGGCGCCAGCAGGTCGAGGAAATCCTCGGGCTCCAGCCGCACCCCGGTCTCTCCGGCCAGCGAGACCGGCGCCACCGCCCCGGGCTCCACCGCCCCGGGCACATGCGCCAGGTTCACCCCGATGCCGATCGCGAAATGCGAGATGGCGCCGCCCTGCCCGCTCGATTCCAGCAGGATCCCGGCCAGCTTGCCGCCGTTCAGAAGCACGTCATTCGGCCATTTCAGCGCCAGCCCCTCGGCCCGCCCGGTGGCCGCGACGCAGGCGTCGTAAAGCGCCAGCGCGGTCACGAAGGACCTCAGCGCCACCTGCGCCGGTGGCTCCATCGGCCGCATCACCAGCGTTGCCGCGAAATTCCCCACCGGGTCATGCCAGGCCCGGCCGCGTCGCCCCCGCCCGGCGGTCTGCCGCCGCGCCAGAATCCATTCCGGCCCGGTCAGCCCGGGCCCGATCCGCGCCGCCTCGGCCATGGTGCTGTCGACCTCCTCCAGCACCCGCCGGCCATATTCCCCGGGCCAATCCGTCACGCCCCCCGCCCTTTCATCTTTCCGCAAATACTCACATCCACCGCCGCCAAAAGCAAAACGCCCGCCGGAAAGCGGGCGCCTGCGGGACGGCCCCGAAAGGCGTCAATTCACCAGCGCCGCCGCCGCCGACTGGGCCAGGCTCTCGATCCCCAGCAGGTTCAGGCCGGGCAGCCAGGCCAGGCCGATCGCCGCCGCGCTGATCATCAGCATCACCACCGGAACCGAGGCGCGGCCGCGGTCCAGCGCATCGCCCTCGTCGCCGAAATACATGTAATAGACGATCCGCAGGTAGTAGAACGCCCCGATCACGCTGGCCACCACCCCGGCCACCGCCAGCCAGGCCAGCCCCGCGTCATAGGCGGCGCGCAGCACGTAAAGCTTGCCGAAGAAGCCCACCAGCGGCGGCACGTCAGCCAGGCTGAAGAGCAGCACCAGCATCGCCAGCGCCTTGCCCGGCGCCTTCGCGGCATATTGGTTCAAGGAGGTGATATCGGTCACCGGCTGGCCGTCGCGCTTCATCGTCGGGATGAAGCCGAAGGTGCCGACATTCATGGTGACATAGATCGCCATATAGATCAGCATCGCCTGCACCCCGAACTGGGTGCCCGCCGCCAGCCCCATCAGCGCATAGCCCATATGCGCGATCAGGCTATAGGCCATCAGCCGCTTGATATTGGTCTGCCCGATGGCCGCCACGGCGCCAGGAACATGCTGAGCAGGCTGAGCAGCGCCAGAACCTGGCTCCAGTCGGCGGTGACGCCACCGAAGGCATCGTAAAGCACCCGTGCGATCAGCCCCATCGCCGCCATCTTGGGCGCGGTGGCGAAGAAGGCCGTCACCGGCGTGGGCGAGCCTTCATAGACATCCGGCGTCCACATGTGGAACGGCACGGCCGAAACCTTGAAGGCCAGACCGGCCATCACGAAGATCAGCCCGAAGAGAAGGCCCAGCGGCGCCTGCCCCTCGCCCGCGGCGGCGACGATGCCGGAAAACAGCGTCGTGCCGGCATAGCCATAGGTCAGCGAGGCGCCATAGAGCAGCAGGCCCGAGGAAAGCGCGCCCAGCACGAAATACTTCAACCCCGCCTCGGTCGAGCGCACGGAATCGCGGCGCATCGCGGCGACCACGTAAAGCGCAAGGCTTTGCAGTTCCAGCCCCATATAGAGCGCCATCAGGTCGCCGGCCGACACCATCACCATCATCCCCACGGCGCTCAACGCCACCAGGATCGGGTATTCGAAGCGCAGCATCCCGCGCCGCGCCATGAACTCCTGCCCCATGACCAGCACGGCGGCGGCGCTCAACAGGATGGTGATCTTGGCGAAGCGGGCAAAGCCGTCGTCGATGAACATGCCGCCGAACCCGGTGGCCGTGCCCTTGGCGGTGATCCCGATCCAGGCGGCCAGCACCGCCATCAGACCGGCGGTCAGCCACAGGATCGGCGCCGCCAGCTTGTCCTTGCCGGCATAGACCGCGAAGAGAAGCGCCGCCATGGCAAACCCCGCCAGGACAATCTCGGGCAGGATAAGGGTCAGATCAGTCCCAATCATCGTCTCTCTCCGTCAGTGCGACGCGGCCATCTGGCTGGATGCCTGGGCATCCGCCAGCGCGGTCTGATAGTTGCCAAGCAGCGCCTCGACCGAGGGTCCGGTGACATCGGTCACCAGGCTGGGATAGACGCCAAGCAGAAGGGTCATGGCGACGAGCGGCGCAAAGATCGCCTTCTCGCGGCCCGACATGTCGGTGATGCTCTTCAGGCTTTCCTTGATCAGGTCGCCGAACACCACCCGGCGATAGAGCCACAGCGCATAACCCGCGCTGAGGATCACGCCCGAGGCGGCGACGGCGGCGATCCAGGTGTTGACCTGGAAGATCCCCATCAGCGTCAGGAACTCGCCGACGAAACCGCTGGTGCCGGGCAGGCCGACATTGGCCATGGTGAAGAACATGAAGATCAGCGCATAGGCCGGCATCCGGTTCACCAGGCCTCCGTAAGCATCGATCTCGCGGGTGTGCATCCGGTCATAGATCACGCCGACGCAAAGGAACAGCGCGCCCGAGACGAAGCCGTGGCTGATCATCTGGAAGATGGCCCCGTCGACGCCCTGCTGGTTGGCCGCGAAGATGCCCATGGTGACATAGCCCATATGGGCCACCGAGGAATAGGCGATCAGCTTCTTCATGTCCTCCTGCACCAGCGCGACGAGGCTGGTATAGACGATGGCGATGGCGCTCATCCAGAAGACCAGCGGCGCCAGCAGGTCGCTCGCGACCGGGAACATCGGCAGGCTGAAGCGCAGGAAGCCATAGCCGCCCATCTTCAGCAGGATCGCCGCCAGCACCACCGACCCGGCGGTCGGCGCCTGCACGTGCGCATCGGGCAGCCAGGTATGCACCGGCCACATCGGCATCTTCACCGCGAAGCTGGCGAAGAAGGCCAGGAACAGCAGCGTCTGCATCCCGCCGACCACCTGGATCCCGGCCAGGCTGAAGCTGTCCGAACCGAACTGGTGGTTCAGCAACTGTACGATATCGGTGGTGCCCGCGTCCGAGGCCATCGCCACCATCGCGACCAGCATCAGGACCGAGCCGAGGAAGGTGTAGAGGAAGAACTTGAAGCTGGCATAGATCCGGTCCTTGCCGCCCCAGATGCCGATGATCAGGAACATCGGAATGAGGCCTGCCTC
Source organism: Paracoccaceae bacterium (assembly GCA_041397165.1). Lineage (GTDB taxonomy): Bacteria > Pseudomonadota > Alphaproteobacteria > Rhodobacterales > Rhodobacteraceae > JAWKXE01. Next base: position 70,483 of record JAWKXE010000020.1, read on the forward strand.
GAAGAACAGATAGAACAGGATCAGGTCCAGCGCCATGAACACGCCCAGCATCAGCGTTTCCAGCATCAGGAAGGCGATCATGTATTCCTTGACCCGGGTGGTCACGCCCCAGCTGGCCCAGATGGTCAGCGGCATCATGAAGGTGGTCAGCAACACGAACAGCACCGAAATGCCGTCGACCCCCATCCTGTATTTCAGCCCCAGAAGCCAGTCGCGCTCTTCCACCATCTGGAAACCGGTATCGGCCGGGTCGAACTGCGCCAGGATGAAGAGCGAGACCAGGAAGGTGAGCGAGGTCGCCAGAAGCGCCACCCATTTGGCGTTCATCTGCGCCGCTTCATCCTCGCCCCGCAGGAAGACCAGCAGAATGAGCGCCGCCAGCGCCGGGATGAAGGTGACAATGGAAAGAAGGTTGTCCATTACTGCGCGCCCCCCGAGATCGCCATCCACGCGACCAGGACGACGATCCCGATCACCATGGCGAAGGCATAAGTGAAGATGTAACCCGTTTGCGCCCGACCGGCGAGACGGGTGAACCACGGGATCGCCCCCATCGCCACGCCGTTGATGGTGCCGTCGATCACGTCACCGTCGCCGCGCTTCCAGAAGAACCGGCCGACGGCACGGGCGGGACGCACGAAGATCGCGTCGTAAAGCTCGTCGAAATACCACTTGTTCAGCAGGAACAGGTAGAGCGGCCGCTGGGTTTCGGCCAGCTTGCCAGGCATCGACGGGTCGAGGATGTAGAACCAGACCGCCACCAGGAAGCCGATCACCATGGCGATGAAGGGGCTCACCTTCACCCATTTCGGGGCGTGGTGGGCATCGTCCATCACGGTGTTGTCGGCGGCCATGAAGATCGCGCCCTGCGGCGCGGTGCCGGCCATCGCGGCATGGCCCGCGCCGTGCCCCTCGTCGCCCCCTTGCGTGGGCGCCTCGGTCTGGGCGGTCTCGCCATGGGTCGCGGCGGTTGCCGTCTCGCCATGGCTTTCGGTGGCGGCGGCGCCGTGGGTCTCGCCCTCGGCGGTCATGTGATGCTCGGGCATCCCGAAGAAGGCCGTCACCTTGGCATGATCGCCGAAGAAGACGCCATACCAGATCATGCCCGAGAAGGCCGCGCCCAGCGCCAGAACGCCCAGCGGAATGGTCATCACGGGCGGGCTTTCATGGGCGTGCTCATGCGCGTGCTTGTCGCCGCGCGGCTTGCCATAGAAGGTCATGAACATCAGCCGCCAGCTATAGAAGCTGGTGAACAGCGCCGCGATGACCAGCGCCCAGAAGGCAAAGCCGCCCTGCGTGCCGGCCCAGGCGCTTTCGATGATCGCGTCCTTGCTGAGATAGCCGGCAAAGCCGATGGTGGTCAGCGGAATGCCCACCCCGGTGATCGCCAGCGTGCCGATCATCATCGCCCAGAAGGTCAGCGGGATCTTCTTCCGAAGGCCGCCATAGTTGCGCATGTCCTGCTCGTGATGCATCGCATGGATGACCGACCCGGCGCCGAGGAACAGCATCGCCTTGAAGAAGGCGTGGGTGAAGAGGTGGAACATCGCCACGCTGTAGACGCCGACGCCGGCGGCCACGAACATGTAACCCAGCTGCGACATGGTCGAATAGGCGATCACCCGCTTGATGTCGTTCTGCACCAACCCGATGGTGGCCGCGACGAAGGCGGTCATCGCGCCGATATAGACGATGAAGGTCTTGGCCTCGGGCGCGTATTCGAACAAGGGCGACATCCGGCAGACCAGGACACGCCCGCCGTCACCATGGTCGCGGCGTGGATCAGCGCCGAGACCGGCGTCGGGCCCTCCATCGCGTCGGGCAGCCAGGTGTGCAGGAAGAGCTGCGCCGACTTGCCCATCGCACCGATGAACAGCAGGAAGGCCAGCAGGTTCGCCGCGTTCCATTCGGTCCAGAGGAAGGCAAGCTGCGTCTCGGCCAGCCGCGGCGCGGCGGCGAAGATATCGTCCATCCGGATCGACTCGGTCAGATAGAACAGGCCGAAGATGCCCAGCGCGAAGCCGAAATCGCCGACCCGGTTGACCACGAAGGCCTTGATCGCGGCGGCGTTGGCGCTGGGCTTCTTGTAATAGAACCCGATCAGCAGATAGGACGCCACGCCCACGCCTTCCCAGCCGAAGAACATCTGCACCAGGTTGTCGGCGGTCACCAGCGCCAGCATGGCGAAGGTGAAGAAGCTCAGGTAGGCGAAGAACCGCGCCTTGTACCGCTCGTCATGGCCCCAGTTGTCGTCATGCGCCATGTAGCCCATGGAATAGAGATGGACCAGCGCCGAAACGGTGGTGACCACGATCAGCATGATCGCCGTCAGCCGGTCCACCCGAATGCCCCAGGACGTGTCGAGAAGGCCCGACTGGATCCAGCGCAGGATCTCGATGTGATGGGTGGTGCCGTCATGGCCCAGGAAGACGATCCAGCTGAGGATGCAGATCAGGAACAGAACGCCCGTGGTCAGCCACTGCGCGGCCGTCTCGCCGATCAGCCGCCAGCCGAACCCCGCGATGATCGAGGCCGCCAGGGGAGCCAGAAGAATGATGGTTTCCATGGATCAGCCCTTCATCACATTGATGTCTTCGACGTCGATCGTGCCGCGGTTGCGGAAGAAGACGACCAGGATGGCAAGCCCGATGGCGGCCTCGGCGGCGGCCACGGTCAGGATCAAGAGGGTAAAGACCTGCCCCACCATGTCGCCCGCGAAGGCCGAGAAGGCGACCATGTTGATATTCACCGCCAGCAGCATCAGTTCGATACTCATCAGAAGGATGATCACGTTCTTCCGGTTCAGGAAGAGCCCGAAAATGCCGATGACGAACAGCACCGCCGCCACCGTCAGATAATGTTCAAGTCCGATCATGTCGTCCCTCGGTTCCTTTTCCGGGCCCGCGCTCCGCGCGCCCTGGTCCTTCTAGTGTTTCCAAAGCCGCGGGAAGAACTCCGCGCAGCCACAGGTCTGTTCCGTCTCTCTCAGCGCCAGCAGGCGAATGTCGTCCCGCCCGCGCGCCGCCGCCTTGGCAGCCCGTTGCACATCCTCAAGGGCAAAGCCCGCCCCGCGCGTCACCGCCCCGGCCAGGAAGCGCCCCTCGAGCATCGCCGCGATCTCGTCGGTAAAGCCCCGGTCCATCGCCACGATGGCGCCGCTGCGGCAATCGACCAGCCGGATGCCGTCGAACCCGTCCAGGGCCGCAGGCCGGCTTTCGCGCTCGCGATTGTCCTTCAGCGCCTGCCAGGTCTCCCAGACGAAACCGCTCTCGGCATGGCCGAAGACCTGCGGATCGGTCTCGAACATGCCGTTCACGATACCGCCGCAGGGCGTCGCGGGCGGCACTTCCAGCGTCTGCGGAACGCTCTCGGCCCGGGCAACAGCACCGGCCATCGCCGCGCCCAGCCCCACAGCCAATATGATCGCCCGTGCCGTCATGGCGTTACAGCCCCTGCCCCGGTTTCACGTCCTTCAGCTCCA
>JAWKXE010000021.1:0-71096 GCA_041397165.1 Paracoccaceae bacterium
TCGCCCAGTGAGGCGCGGGCCGTGGCGGTCACCTCGGGGCCCAGTTCGTCGGCGAGATGGTCGATCAGCGCGGCGATGAATTCGGGCTCCATTTCGGGGTGGTATTGCGTGGTCATCACATGATCGCCGATGACGAAGCCGGCGACCGGGCAGCCCGGCCCTTCGGCGATCGCCCGGGCCTCGGCGGGGAGGTCGGTGACCTGTTCGGAATGGCTGGCATAGATCGGAAACTCGCGCCCGTCGGCCAGGCGTTTCTTCACCTGTCCGAAGACCCAGCCGCCGGGGTTGGGCCCGACCTTGCCGCCCAGCGCCTTGGCGACCAGCTGATGACCGAAGCAGGCGCCGAACAGCGGGATGCGGGCCGCGATGATGTCGCGCACCAGCGATTCGAGCTGCGCCACCCAGGGCGCGCCGGAGTTGACCGAATGCGGCGATCCGGTGATCATCACCCCGTCTATCCCGTCGAGGCCTGCCGGGAACACGCCGTCTTTCACCGGGTAGACGGTGAAGTCCCAATCGGGCCGCACCAGCCGCAGCATGTTGGGAAATTTCTCGCCATCCAGCGGCCAGCTGTGGGCGAAATCGCTGTCGTCGGTGTTGGTCATCAGAACGGCGATGCGCATGGGGCAGATTCCTTTTGCATATTTAGGGCAATTTACAATATACTTAACAGAACAACAACCCGAATCTCCCGAGGAGGCGCATATGACGGTCTGGATACCAAGCGATGACGGGCACGCGGATCTGACCAGTCACGACACGTTTCAGCAGGGCGCGCCGCACAACACCTTCGCCCGTCTGCGCCGCGATGACCCGCTGCATTGGACGGCCTATGACCAGGGCGAGGATTTCTGGTCGATCACCCGTCACGCCGACATCGTCGAGATGAACCGGCAGACCGATATCTTCTCGTCCGCGCGGGGCATTCGGATGGAAGATCAGTCCTATGAGGAATATCTGGCCCGGCGCACCTTTCAGGAGACCGACCCGCCCGAGCACATGATGACCCGCATCAAGGTGGCCAAGGCGTTCTCGAAGCCCGTCGTCGCGCAGTTCGAGGAAGATATCCGGCTGCTGTGCGACGAAATCCTGGATCAGGCGCTGGCGCAGGACAGTTTCGACGCGACCAAGGACATCGCCCGGCAATTGCCGATGCGGATGCTGGGCCGCATCCTGGGCCTGCCCGACGAGGACCTGCCCTGGCTGGTCGAGAAGGGCGACGCGCTGATCGCCAATACCGACCCGGATTTCACCGACCATGTCCTGGACAAGATGACCACGGACGAGTTTCGCATGATGCCCTTCAACTCGCCCGCCGGGGCCGAGCTGTTCGTCTATGCCAAGGACCTGATGGCGCGGAAGGAGGCGGCCGGCGATACCTCGGGGGTGCTGCATCTGATCCAGCAGCCGGCCAAGGATGGCAGCACGATCACCGAGGAGGAGTTCCGCAACTTCTTCTGCCTGCTGGTGGCCGCCGGCAACGACACCACGCGATACTCGATTGCCGCCGGTATCCAGGCGATGTGTCACCAGCCCGAGCTTCTGGAGCAGATGCGGGCGGGCGGCGATATCTGGGAGACCGCGCCGGACGAGATCATCCGCTGGGCCACGCCGGCGCTTTACTTCCGCCGCACGGCGCTGAAGGATTACGAGGCGCATGGCAAGACGATCAGGGAAGGCGACAAGGTGCTGTTCTGGTGGTCTTCGGCCAATCGCGACGAGGCGGCGTTCGACGATCCGTTCCGCGTCGATCTGTTCCGCAGCCCGAACAAGCATGTCAGCTTCGGTCAGGGCGGGCCGCATGTGTGCCTGGGCATGTGGCTGGCGCGGCTCGAGGTGCGGGTCCTGTTTCAGGAACTGGCCAAACGGCTGAAATCCATCCAGGCTGACGGGGCGCATGAGTTTCTGCGCTCGAATTTCGTGGGCGGCATCAAGCGCCTTCCGGTGCGCATAGAGCGCGCCTGAGACATCCAAAGAACGGTCCGAAGAGAGGCCGAAACCAGGGAGACCACCATGCAAGACCGCCTGCGCGCGATATTCTGCGACCACCTGTCGATCATCCGCGGGAAATACCTGCCGCATTCGAAGATCGCCGACAGCGAGACCCGCTTTTGCCGGTCGACCTTCGGGGTGCATTACGACAAGGACCTGCTGCCCGCCCCCGGCGCGATGATGATGGAGGGCCTGCCCGACATGGAGCTGCGCTGGGTCCATGACGAGATCCGCGACAGCTGGGACGAGAACACCAAGATCGTGCTGGGCGATCTTTACGACGACGCCGGACAGCCCCTGCCGATGTGCCCGCGCGGCGCGCTGAAGCGGGCGGTGGCCGACTGGGCCAAGCACGGGCTGGCGCCCAAGGTGGGGATCGAGCTGGAATGCTTTGCGCTGCAGCCGGGCGCGGATGGCGGGCTGGTGCCCTATGACGCGCCGGGCGGCGTGGTCTATGGCACCGGGCCCTTCACCGATCCGCTGCGGTTCAACGATGCGATCTGGGAAATGGCCGATCGGCTGGGATTCCGGCTGGACATGATCACGGCGGAATATGACAGCCCGCAATACGAATACACCCTGACCTTCGACGATGCGGTCAAGGCGGTGGACGATATCGTGCTGTTCCGCCTGATGGCGCGCGAGATCGCCTATGAGCACGGTATCGTGCTGTCGTTCCTGCCCAAGCCCATCGCCGAGGCCGGCGGGTCGGGGATGCATATCAATTTCTCCTTCGCGGACAGCGCGGGCGGCAATGCCCTGTCCTCGGGCCCCGAGGGCGGGCCGGACCACCTGAACGATCTGGCGAAAGGGTGCCTGTCGGGCCTGCTGCACCATCACAAGGGGCTGGCCGGGCTGATCGCGCCCACCGCCAACAGCTATCGCCGGCTGCAGCCCGGGTCGCTTTCGGGGTTCTGGAAGAACTGGGGCGGCGATCACCGCAACGTCACCACGAGGGTCAGCAGCGAAGGCGGCGCCAAGGCGCGGCTGGAACACCGCATGGCCGATGCCTCGTCCAACCCCTATACCGCCGTCGCGGCCGTGCTTCAGGCGGCGCGGCTGGGGTTGGAGAACGGCTATGCCCTGCCGCCGATCGAAACCGGCGACGGGTTCGAGACCACGGACGCGACCGAAAGCACCGCCACCGACCTGGCCGGCGCCATCGCCGATCTGGAGGCGGATACGGCGCTGACCGCCGCCGTGGGTCAGATGCTCTGCGACAACCACATCTTCATGAAGGGTGTCGAGGTCGAGAAGACCGCCGCGCTGGAGGGCGATGCCCTGCGCGATTTCTATGTTCATTTCGTCTGAGCCGAGAGGGGAGAGACCATGAAAGTCACCTGGAAACTGCCCGATGGCGGCGAGGTTTCGGCCGATGTGGAAAACGGCATGAACATGATGCAGGCCGCCGTGGCGCATAACGTGCCCGGCATCATCGGCGAATGCGGCGGCACGCTGAGCTGCGCCACCTGCCATGTCTATGTCGCCGAGGATTGGGCGGGCAAGACCGGCACGGCCGACGATTTCGAGGATGCCATGCTGGACGTGGCCGAGGCGGAACGGCGCGAGACCTCGCGCCTGTCCTGCCAGATCGAGGCCAGCGACGATCTTGACGGGCTGGTCCTGATCGTTCCCGAGGTCTGATCCGTCCGGCCCGACCGATCCGGCCGCACGGGGCGTGGACCCGGTGCGGCGGGTAGTTCCGTCTTGACCCTTTCCGCCGGGCTAATCCAATCTGGCGCAGGGGTTCAATCCGAAGACGAGGTATCGGGGTGGCATTCAGCTTTGTTCACACGGCGGATATTCACCTCGATTCCCCTCTGAAATCCCTTGCCCTGCGCGACGAGGGGCTGGCCGAACTGGTCGGCAACGCGACCCGGACCACGTTTTCGCGGATCGTCGATCTGTGCCTGACGGAAGGCGTTCAGGCGCTGTTGATCGCCGGGGACCTCTATGACGGCGGTCAGACCTCGATGAAGACCGCGCGGTTCCTGGCGCAGGAACTGGAACGGTTGGCGGCGGCCGGCATTCCGGCCTTCATCATCCGCGGCAATCATGATGCCGCGTCGAGGATCACGCGCGAATTGACGCTGCCCGAAGGGGTGACGGTGTTTTCGGGGCGCGCCGCCGCCGTCGAGACCGTCTGGAACGGTCACGCCGTCGCGGTGCACGGCATTTCGTTCCGCGACCCGCAGGCGCCCGAGTCGCTGCTGGGCCATTTCAAGCCGCGCGTGCCCGGCGCCTTCAACATCGGATTGCTGCACAGCTCTCTTGGCGGCAGCCCGGGGCACGACCCTTACGCGCCCTGCTCGCTGGCCGATTTGCGCGCGACCGGGTTCGATTACTGGGCGCTGGGGCATATCCATCAGCGCGCGGCCCATCCCGGCCAGACGACCGTGGTGATGCCGGGCATTCCGCAGGGGCGGGATATCGGCGAGGCCGGGGCGAAATCGGTGACCCTGGTCACGGTGGCCGATGACGGGGCGGTCGGGCTGGAGGAACGGCAGCTTGCGGTCGCCCAGTTCGAACGCCTTCCCGTCGATTGCCGCCCGGTGCCGGACTGGGCGGGCCTGGTCGATGCGCTGAGACAGGCGTTGCGAGCGGCCCGCCGGCAGCATGGCAGCGAGCACCTGATCGTCCGGCCGGTGCTGACGGGGCAGACGCCGCTTGCCTGGCGGATCGGGCGCGACGCCGATCTGCTGCGGGCCGAGGCGCAGAACGTGGCCGAGCAGATCGGCACGGTCTGGATCGACAAGATCGAGATCGCGCTGGAGGCCGGCACGGCCATACCCCCCGGCGGCGCGGTGGGCGAGCTGGCCCGGATCGTCGCCGAGGGCGGCTTGCAACCGGATGACGCGACGGTGCGGGACGAGATCGACCGGCTGCTGAAGCACCTGCCGCGCGAATTGCGGGGGCTTCTGGGCGACAGCGAGGATCAGACCGCCGCCGCCGTGGCGCAGGCGATGGAGCAAGGCGCGATGGAGGTGCTTGCCCGCCTGGAAGAGAGCGGGGATTGAGCCATGCGCCTGAACCGGCTTGACCTGACCCGCTTTGGCAAGTTCACCGAGCTGAGCCTGACCTTCTCGGCCCCGGCCGCGGGCGGGCCCGATCTGCATGTGATCTATGGCGCCAACGAGGCCGGCAAATCCACCCTGCTGGAAGGCTGGCTGGACCTGCTGTTCCAGATCCCGGTGCGCAGCGGCATGGGGTTTCTCCACCCCTATGCGACGATGCAGCTGGGGGCGGCGCTGGAGATCGACGGGCAGGTGCATGAGGTGCTGCGGATCAAGAAGCGCGAAAACGCGTTGCTGGATGCCAGTGGCGCGCCGCTGGGCGAGGCGCTGTTGCAGGGCGGCCTGCGCGGGCTGGACCGGGCGGCCTATGCGGCGATGTTCTCGCTCAACCGGCAGACCCTGGACGAGGGCGGGGAAAGCATCCTGGCCAGCAAGGGCGATCTGGGCGAGCTGTTGTTTCAGGCCAGTGCCGGGTTGACCGACCTGGCGGCGCAGCTGGACGGGTTGCGCGACGAGTCGGAGGCGTTCCTGAACCGGACCGGGCGCAGGGGGGCGCTGCGCGAGCTTGGCGAGGCGTTCGACGATCTGGGCCGGCAGATCCGCGAGCTCGATACCGCGGCGGCCGAATATGCCCGCCTGTCGGCCGAGCGCGACCGGGCCCGGGAGGCCTGGCATCAGGCGCGCGAGGCGGCGGAGGCGGCGCAGGCCGGGGTGATCGAGACCGAGCGGCTGAGCGCCGCCCTGCCGCTTTTGCCGCGGCTGGACCGTCTGGAGGCGGAGATCGCCGGTCATGGCGCCTTGTCGGACCCGCCCGAGGGATGGCTGGCCGAGCTTCCCGGGCTGGACCGGGCCGAGGCCGCCCTTGCCGTCCGGCTGGACGCGGCGGAAAGGGCCGTGACCGCGCTGGAGCGCGAGCTGGACGACCTCGTGCCGGACCGGCCGGTTCTGGAGGCGCGCGAGGAGATCGCGGTGGCGGAGCGGTTGAAATCGGCCCATGACACGGCGCTCGAGGATCTGCCGAAACGGCAGGGGGATCTCGATGCCCGGGCTGCCGCGGTTCGGGACAGCCTGTCGCGGCTGGGGCAGGCCGGGGCGGATGCGGCCGCTCTCTTGCCCGGGGCGGCGGTGTCGGGGCGCCTGCGCGCGCTGATCGAGCGGCATTCGGGGGTCGAGACCGCCCATGACACGGCGGCGCGGGAGCTGGAGGATGCCAGGGGCGATCTGGAGCGTGTCGCGCAGCGCCTGCGGCGGGCGGGGGGAATGGTATCGGAGGCTGGCGGGCTGGGCGGGCTGGTGCAGGGCCTTCGCCGCGACGATCCGCTGGCGGCCTGCGACCGTGCCAGGGCCGGGCTGGACGAGGCGGAGGCGCGTTTGCAGCTGGCCCGGGCGGCGCTGTCACCCTGGGCGGGGTCCGATCGCGATCTGGCGGGCCTGGTATCGCCGGACCGGGCCGGGCTGGAGCGTCTTGGCAGGGAGATGGCCGAGGCCGGGCGGCGGATCGACCGGGCCGAGGACCGGCTGGCCCAGCTGGAGCAGGATGCGGCGCAGGCCCGCGCCCGCCGCGATGCGATCGGCACGGCGGCGGCGGTGACGCTGGACGAGGCCGCCCGGGTGCGCACGCGGCGCGAAACCGACTGGGCCCGCCACCGCGCCGCCCTGACGGGCGAGACGGCGGATGTTTTCGAAGCGGCGATGCGGCTTGACGATCAGGTGACGGCCCGCCTGGCCGACCAGCGCGCCCATGCCGAAAAGGCGGCCGAGGCCGACCGGGCGCAGGCCGAGGCCGACCGGCAGGTCGCCGCCGCCCGGGCGCAGCTGGACGAGGCGCGGGCAGAGGACGAGGCGCTTGCCGGGCGGCTTGCCGGCATCGTTGCCGGCGTGTCGGCCGCGCTGCCCGCCGATATCGACCTCGGGGGATTTCTGGCCTGGCTCGACAAGCTGGACGCGGCGCGCGCGGCGCTGGATCGGCGCGATGGCGCGGCGCGCGATCTGGCCCAGCGTGAGCAGGCGGTCGAGCGGGCGCGGTCGGATCTTGCCGCCGCGCTGGCGCAGGCGGGCCGGGCCCTGCCGGAGGGTGCCGGTCTGGCGCTGGCGCTGGAGGTGGCGCAGGCGCTGCTGGATCGGACCGCCCAGGTCAGGGCGTTGAGCGAGGCCGAGGCCGAGGCGCAACACGAGGTTGCCCGGCGCGAGCGGGCGCTGGAGGCGGCGGAGGCCGCGCGCGCGGCCTGGCGGGCCGGTTGGGAGGCGGCCTGCGCCGAGACCTGGATGGCCGGCGCGCCGCCCGATGTGGCGGCGATGCGCGCGATCCTCGAAGAGCTTGACCGCCTGCGCGACCAGCAGGGGCATGTGGGCGAGCTGACCCACCGCATCGCCACGATGCAGAGCAACCGCGACGGTTTCGAACGGGCGGTTCGCGCGCTGGCGGGGCGGCTTGGCATGGCGGCCGATGGGGCCGTGCCCGAGCTGTGGCGCGACATCGCCCGGCGCCTGCGGGCGGCGGAAAGCCGGGAGGATCGGCGCGCCGGCCTTGCCGAGCGGCTGGCAACCGCGCGCCAGGCCCTGGCCGAGGTGCGGGACGCCGCCGCGATCCATCGCAACCGGACGGCCGAGTTCGCCGGCTATTTCGGGGTCGAGGGCTGGCCGGCGGCGCGCGATGCGCTGACCCGCGCCGGCGAGCTGGCGAGACTGCGCGAGGCCCGGCGCGAGCTGGTCGGGGACCTCTGCGCCCGGATGGCAAGCGGCACGGTCGATCAGGCCCGGGCGCGGCTGCAGGGGCACGATGCCGATGCGCTGGCGGCGCGGGCAGACAGCCTGAGGACCGAGTCGAAAGCGTTGCGCACGGCCCAGGAAGAGGCGCAGGACAGTTTCCGCAAGGCCGATGACGCGGTCGATGCGGTCGGCGGCGACGGCGCGGTCGCCCGGCTGGAAGAGCGCCGCCAGACCCTGCTTCTGGAGATGGAAGACGGGGCCCGGCGCCATCTGCGGCAGCGGCTGGGCCTGCTGGCGGTGGACGCGGCGCTGAGGCGGTACCGCGACACCCACCGCAGCGCTATGCTGGAACGCGCGTCCGAGGCGTTCCGAACCATGTCGCGCGACCGATATTCGGGCCTCGCCGCCCAGCCGGACGGCACCCGCGAGGTTCTGGTGGCGATGGCGGCCGATGGCGGCTCGAAACAGGCCGACCAGCTTTCCGAGGGCGCCCGGGCGCAGCTTTACCTGGCTCTGCGCATTGCCGGATATCACGAGTTCGCCCGCAACAACGGCCCGGTGCCGTTCGTGGCCGACGACATCATGGAAAGCTTCGACGACGACCGTGCCGCCGAGGCCTTCGGCCTGCTGGCGAAGATGAGCGAGACCGGCCAGGTGATCTATCTGACCCATCACGCGCATCTGTGCGAGATCGCGAAAAGGGCCTGCCCTTCCGTGCGGATCCACGATCTGGGCGACTGAGCGGCAAGGGCCGCCGCGATGGCGGTGTCATGGTGCTGTCATCTGCCGCTGTCTAAAGCGGTGTGCGGAGCGGCCGAGGCGGGGCCTTTCGCGAACCGCTTCGAGGCCGTCCGGGGAAAAGATACGAAACGGCGATGAGCATTCGTCTTGCACATGTCACCAAGGCCTTCGGCGAACACCGTGCCGTCGACGATGTCAGCTTCGAGGTGCCCGAGAACGCGTTCTTCTGCGTCGTCGGGCCGTCGGGCTGCGGCAAGAGCACGTTGTTGCGGCTGATCGCCGGGCTGGAGAGCCCCGATGCGGGCGAGATCGCGCTGGACGGCGCGGCGGTGGCCGGGCCGGGGGGCATGGTGCCGCCCGAGGCGCGCCGCGTCGGCGTGGTGTTCCAGTCCTATGCGCTGTGGCCGCATCTGACGGTGGCGGGCAACGTGGCCTTCCCCTATGAGGCGCGCGGCCTGTCGCGGGCCGAGGCGCGGCAGAAGGCCGAGGCGCATCTGCGCACCGTCGCGCTGGAGGCGCTGGCCGGGCGGCGGCCCGAGGCGCTGTCGGGCGGGCAGCGGCAGCGGGTGGCGCTGGCGCGCTGCCTGGCCGGGGATGCGCGCACCATCCTGATGGACGAGCCGCTGGCCAATCTCGACCCGCATCTGCGCAGCGCGATGGAGGTGGAACTGCGCGGCTTTCACGACCGTTCGGGCGTGACGACGCTGTTCATCACCCACGATCAGCGCGAGGCGGTGGCGCTGGCCGATGTGATGGCGGTGATGGACAAGGGCCGCATTCTGCAGATCGGCACGCCGCAGGAGGTGTTCGAGCGGCCGCGCTGCGAGATGGTGGCGCGGTTCATCGGCCGGGGCGCGCTGTTGCGGGCCGAGGTCGCGGGCGGTGTGGCGCGGATCGGCGGGCAGGCGGTGCCGGTCGCGGGCGAAGGCGAGGGCGGCGGCGGGGGCGCGCGGGCGATCCTGTTCCGGCCCGCCGACGTGACCCTGGCCGAGGGCGGCCTTGCGGCGCGGTTGAGCGCGGTCAGCTATCGCGGCGGTCATTGGGAGGCGATGGCCGAGGTGCCGGGGCTTGCGGAGCCGCTGGCGCTGGATCTGGCGCGGCCGGCGCGGGTGGGCGACGCGGTCGGGCTGCGGCTGACCGGCGGCTGGGTGCTTCCCGAGGGCGGTTAGAACCGCCAGGGCACCACGCCCGGCGGCGCCTTGCGGCCCAGCCAGTCGAGCAGGGCCATCAGGGCCACCGTGGCCAGCACCGTCACCGCCGCCATCGCCGAGGCCAGCGTGGTATAGCCGCCATCCTCGTAATTGAAGATCGTCGTGCCGATGGTCTCGGTCCCGCTGGACCAGAGGAGGGCCGAGACCGTGACCTCGTTATAGGCGGTCAGGAAGACGAGGATCGCGCCCGAGGCGGCGGCCGGGGCGATCAGCGGAAAGGTGACGCGGATCAGGCGCCGGACCATCCCGGCGCCGGCCACCCGGGCGGCTTCGTCCAGCGCCGGGTCGAGTTGCAGGAAGGCCGCGCTGACGGGTTTCAGCGCGATCGAGAAGAAGGCGCAGAGATAGGCCAGCAGGATGATCCAGAGCGTATTGTAGATCGAAGCCCCGAGCAGCGGCAGCGGCCGCAGGAAGGCGAGGATGAAGGCGACCGAGATGACCAGACCGGGGATGGCATAGGTCATCTCGGCTACGGCCACCATCGCGGTGCCGAGGCGACGCTGGAGCCGGCCGGGCGCGGCGAGGCTGCGGGCCAGGAGCGCCGCCATGACGGCGAGGAGCGCCGCCGCCGCCGCCGCGATCAGGGTCGAGTTGAGGAAGGCGCGGGCCGTCACCTCTTGCCGGAAGAGGATTTCGGCGAAGTTGCGGAAGGTGACGGTTTCGGCGTCGAGGCGGACGCCATAGGTGGGCACCAGCGCGGTGGCGAAGAGCGAGGTGACGGGCAGGACCATCACCGCGACGATGACCAGCGCCAGCCCGGCCTCGACCCAGGGCCGTGCCCGGCCCAGCCGGATGTCGAGCGGCGGCTGCGGCGGCCCGATCAGGGCGTTGCGCCGACGCGCCGCAAGCCACATCTGCACCAGCACGGCCAGCACCGAAACGATGGCCACCAGCGCGGCGATCACCGCCATGTCGGTCAGCACCGAGGGCCCGAAGCTGGCCAGCCGCTGCCAGATCAGCACCGGCAGGGTGATATAGCGCGCCGGGATGCCGAGCAGCGCGGGAATGCCGAAATTGCCCAGCGCCGAGACCACGGCCAGCGCATAGGCGGCGACCAGCGACGGCGCCAGCAGCGGCAGGATCACCCGCATAAGCATCCGCCCCGGCCCGGCGCCCGCCACCCGCGCGGCATCCGACATCTCGCGCGGGAGGCTGCGCAGCGCGGCCAGCAGCACCAGGAACACCAGCGGCGCGTTCTGCAGGCCGAGCAGCGCGATCACCCCGGCGCGGGAATAGAGCGGGTGGGTGCTGCCCAGCGGCGGCGCGATGCCGAGCGCCTGCAGAAGCGCCGAGGACGGGCCGAGCGCCTGAATCCAGGCAATCGCGGTGACATGCGGCGGGATCATCATCGGAATGAGCAGGAGAAAGGCGAAGCCCCCCTTGCGCCGCACATCCGTCAGCCCCAGCACCAGCGCCGCCGCGGTTCCGGCGACAAGCGACAGCAGGGCCGAGAGCGCCGCGCTTTCCACCGAATGCCAGAGCGCGCGCGGCACCGAGGCGCTGCCCAGCGCATCGCGCACCGCGCCCAGCCCGTCGCCGAAGGCCACCCGGGCCAGCAGGCCCAGCGGAAACAGGAACAGCAGGCCGACGAACAGCAGCAGGGCGGCAAGGAGAACCCCCTCGCCGCCCCGCAGGGTGCGAAACCCCGACAGCCGCATCAGCCGCCGAAGATGTCGATGAACTTCTGCTTGTTGGCCTTGTCTTCGGCCAGGGCCTTGGCCGGGTCGAACGGCAGCAGCTTGATATCCTTCAGCGCCGGGAAGCCCTTGGGCGGGGCAATGCCGGGATGGGCCGGAAGATAGCCCATGTCCGAGGCCAGCTGCTGACCCTCTTCCGAGATCAGGAAGTCGACGAAGGCACGGGCCGCGTCGGGGTTCCCGGCGGTCGAGAGGATCGCCACCGGCTCGGTCACCGCCGAGACGCCTTCTTCGGGGAAGACGAATTCGACCGGCGCGCCGTCGAGCTTGTTGCGGATCGGCAAATAGTCGACCACGAAGCCATAGAGCTTTTCGCCGCCGGCGACGGCCTTGTAGGTGCCGCCATTGCCGCCCTTGGGGTTGGCGCCCTGCGCGGCGAGACCTTCGTAATAGGCCCAGCCGAGATCGGGATCGGAGGTGATGGCATCCATGTGGATCGTCGCCGCGCCCGAGGTCAGCGGCGAGGGCATGGCCAGCTTGTCCTTGGCCTCGGGCTTCAGGAGGTCCTTGTAGGAGCTGGGCTTCATCGTGGCGCCGGTGTTGTAGACGATGCCGGTGGTGATCAGCTTGGTCGAGAAATAGGCGCCGTCCTTGTCCATCAGCGACGGATCGTAGGCCGAGACATCGGCCTGCGGGTAGGCCATCAGGCGGCCTTCGGCCTTCAGCCCTTCCATCGTCACCATATCGGCGATCAGCAGGACATCGGGCTGCGGCGCGCCGGCTTCGAATTCGGCCCGGAGCTTGGCCATCACCTTGGTGGTGCCGTCGCGGATCCATTCGACCTCGACCCCGGGGTATTTCGCCTTGAAGGCGTCGACGGTCTGTTGCGCGTCGGCGTTGGGCTGCGAGGTGTAGAGCACCAGCTTGCCCGAGACATCCGCTGCCGTGGCCGCGGTGGTAACGAAGGTGGAGACCAGCAGCGCCGCCGCGCCGCCGAGGAGAGATTTCATCATCATGGCTTCGAGCCCCTTTTCGTGCATATCCCCGGCCGGCCTAGCGCCTGAACGTAACAGGCGCATTGCAGCGGCGGGGCGCGGGGGGCGCAAAGGGAGGGCGGGGCTTCACATGGCGCGTCAGCTGGCGCGACCGGCCTGCTTACGGGTCAGCCATTGACCGATCTGCCGGTGTTCGGCGCCGGACACTTCGGCGGTTTCGAGCAGTTCCAGCCCGGCTTCCCAATCGTTCAGAAGATGCGGCACGCGCTGGGCGCCGTCGCTGTGCCAGAGCGCGACGATTTCCCCTTCGGCATCGGTTTCCGCGATCAGCAGATTGTCGGTCATCCCCACCACACTCCGTTTCGTTTCCGGCCAAGGACCTGATATCTTGGGGCAATTACCGCGTCAGACTGGCCTTTGCCGATAGGTTACGCAAGGTTAACCAAGGTGAAAACCGTCCGATCGGGCGGTTAAACCGTCATCAAGTGTTCACATGAATGCAATCCGGCGTTCATGTGAATGTCGAGACTGGGGCCCTGTGGAATCAGATGGGGCCGGGGCATGGATTCGCCGCTATCGGAGCGTCAGCGCGACATTCTCATGACGGTGCGCAGCGCCGGTCGGGCCAGCATCGAGGAGCTGGCCAATAGCCATGCGGTTTCGACCCAGACGATCCGCCGCGATGTGAACGCGCTTTGCGCCTCGGGCGTGTTGCGGCGGGTGCATGGCGGGGTCGAGGCGCCGCGCGGCGGCAACCTTCTCTATACCTCGCGGCGCACCCTGAACGAGGCGGCGAAGCGCCGGATTGCGGCGGCCTTCGCCGCGACGATCCCCACCGGCGCGTCGCTGTCGGTGTCGATCGGCACGACGCCGGAATTCGCGGTTCAGGCGCTGGACGGGCAGAGCGACCTGATGGTGCTGACCAACAACCTGAACATCGCGCTGTTCGCCTGCGACCGCGAAGGCTGGAGCGTGCAGGTGCCCGGCGGCGCGGTGCGCCCCGGCGACCGCGATATCCTGGGGCCGCAGGTCGAGACGTTCTTTCGCCGCTATCAGGCGGATTTCGGGGTGTTCGGCGTGGGCGGTGTGGCCGAGGACGGCACGCTGCTGGACTTCTCGGAAGAGGAGGTCGCGGTGCGGCTGGCGATCCTGCGCAATTGCCGCCGGTCGATCCTGCTGCTGGATCACAGCAAGTTCGGGCGCGGCGCGCATGTGCGCGGCGGGCGGCTGAGCGATCCGGACTGCATCATCACCGACGCGCCGCTGCCCGAGGCGCACCGGGCCGAGCTGGCCGAGCGCGCGGTCGAGGTGGTGATCGCGGAGGAGCCGGCATGACGGGGGCGAGCGCAAGCGCGGGCCGCGAGATTGCCCTGGAGGGGATCGTCAAGCGCTGGGGCGGGACCACGGCGCTTTCGGGTATCGACATCGCGGTGCCGGCGGGCAGTTTCACGGCGCTGCTGGGGCCGTCGGGCTGTGGCAAGTCCACCCTGTTGCGGATCGTCGCCGGGTTGGAAGCGCCGAGCGAGGGGCGGGTGCGGATCGCGGGCGAGGACGTGACGGCGCGCCCGGCCGACAAGCGCAACCTGTCGATGGTGTTCCAGTCCTATGCGCTGTTCCCGCATCTGAGCGTGGCCGAGAACATCGTCTTCGGCCTGCGCACCCGCCGGGTCGCGCGCGCCGAGCGGGCCGAGCGTCTGGCCAAGGTGGCCGACCTGCTGGGGCTGACGCCCTATCTCGACCGCAAGCCGGCGGCGCTTTCGGGCGGGCAGCAGCAGCGCGTCGCGCTGGGGCGGGCGGTGATCTCGGAACGGCCGGTCTGCCTGATGGACGAGCCGCTTTCGAACCTCGACGCGAAGCTGCGCCATGCCATGCGGACCGAGCTGCGGGCGCTGCAGCGCGCGCTGGGCTTCACCATGCTTTACGTCACCCACGATCAGGTCGAGGCGATCACCATGGCCGATCAGGTGGTGCTGATGAACGAGGGCCGGGTCGAGCAGGTGGCGACGCCGCACGACCTTTACGAGACCCCGGCCACCACCTTTGCGGCGCGCTTCATCGGCACCCCGCCGATGAACATCCTGCCGGCCGCGGCGCTGGGCGAGACCGGCGCGCGGGCCGAGGCCGAGACGGGCCGGGCGCTTCAGTTCGGCATCCGCCCCGAGGCGCTGCATCCCGACCCGGCGGGCGGGTTGGCGATGCAGGTGACGGGCGGCGAATACCTGGGCGCCGATGCGCTGGTGATGGGCCGGATCGGCGGCGCCGAGGCGCTGGTCCGGGTGCCGGGCCAGGCGCTGCCGGAAACCGGCGCGACCCTCACGCTGGGCCTGGCGCCGCACGATCTTCACATCTTCGACGCAAGCACCGGAAGACGCCTGGAGAGGCCCGTGCCCGTGTCGCTGACCCCGGCGCCGAAAGACCCGGCGCCTTCCCCTAACGACCCCGATCTCAGCAAAAAGGATCACTGATCATGCTCGATACTCTGTTCAAGGGGGCGGCTGCCGCTGCGGCGCTTTCCCTGATGACGGCGCTGCCTGCCCGGGCGGTCGACCTGCAGTTCTATTTCCCCGTCGCGGTCGGCGGCGGCGCGGCCAAGACCATCGAGGAACTGTCCGACGCATACATGAAGGCCAACCCCGACGTGAAGATCGACCCGGTCTATGCCGGGTCGTATCAGGACACGATCACCAAGGTGATCACCGCCGCGCGCGGCGGCAACGCGCCGCAGCTGGCGGTCGCGCTGTCGGTCGACATGTTCACCCTGCTGGACGACGACCTGATCCTGCCGTTCGACGATTTCCTGACCAGCGACGAGGACAAGGCCTGGGTGCAGGGCTTCTATCCGGCGTTCCTGGAAAACAGCCAGGTCGACGGCAAGACCTGGGGCATCCCGTTCCAGCGCTCGACCCCGGTGCTCTATTGGAACAAGGACGCGTTCAAGGCGGCCGGGCTCGACCCCGAAACACCGCCCGCGACCTGGGACGAGATGGTCGAGATGGGCAAGGCCCTGACCAAGACCGATGCCAGCGGCAACACCACCCAGTGGGGCGTGCGCATCCCGACCTCGGGCTTTCCCTATTGGCTGTTCCAGGGTTTGGTGATCGAGAATGGCGGCACCCTGGCCAATGCCGAGGGCACCGAGACCTATTACGACAGCCCGGAGGTGATCGGGGCGGCGCAGTATCTGGTCGACCTGGCCACCACGCACAAGGTGATGGAGCCCGGTATCCTGGACTGGGGCGCGACGCCGAAGGATTTCTTCGAGGGCCGTTCGGCCATGGTCTGGACCACCACCGGCAACCTGACCAACATGCGCAGCAACGCGCCCTTCCCGTTCGGCGTTGCCATGCTGCCGGCGATGAAGCAGCGCGGCGCGCCCACCGGCGGCGGCAACTTCTATCTGTTCAAGGGCACCTCGGACGAGCAGCTGGCCGCGGCGGTCGATTTCATCAAGTGGATCACCGCGCCCGAGCAGTCGGCCAAGTGGACCATGGCGACCGGCTATGTCGCGCCGCGCTCGGCCACCTGGGAGACCGAGACGATGAAGGCCTATGCCGCCGACTTCCCGCAGGTTCTGGTGGCGCGCGATCAGCTCGAGTTCGCCAAGGCCGAGCTGTCGACCCACGAGAACCAGCGTGTGACGCAGATCCTGAACGATGCGCTGGCGGCCGCCATCACCGGGCAGAAGCCGGTGGAAGAGGCGCTGAAAGAGGCGCAGGCCAAGGCCGAGGCGGTGCTGAAGGCCTATCGCTGAGCCGGATGCGAGACCTTGGGGGCGGGCCGGAGGCGGCCCGTCCCAACCCATGCCGGAAAGGGGTGAAAGATGCGCAAGCGGGACTGGATCTGGGGTTGGCTTCTGATCGCGCCGGCGCTGTCGCTGATCTTTCTGTTCACCCATTTCCCGGCGGCGATGACCCTGCTGAATTCGTTCTGGACCACGCCGCGCGGGCGCCGGCCGTCGCGCTTTGCCGGGCTTGAGAATTATCAGCGGCTGATCGAGGACCCGACCTTCTGGAAGGTGCTGAGCAACAACCTGTGGTATGCGCTGGGCACGATTCCGGTCTCGATCGCGCTGGCGCTGCTGATGGCGGTGTTCGTGAACCGGCCGTTCCGGGGCCGGGGGCTGGCACGGATGGCCTATTTCACGCCGACGGTCCTGCCGCTGATCGCGGTCGCCAATATCTGGCTGTTCTTCTATACGCCCGGCTTCGGCCTGATCGACCAGATCCTGGGCCTCGTCGGGGCGGGGCCGAGCAATTTCCTGGGCCATGCCGATACCGCGCTGCCGGCGATCATGGTGGTGGCGATCTGGAAAGAGGCCGGGTTCTTCATGATCTTCTATCTGGCCGCGTTGCAGGCGATTCCGCCGCAGCTGTCCGAGGCGGCGCGGATCGAGGGCGCCGGGCGCTGGACGATCTTCCGCCGCATCACCTTTCCCCTGCTGATGCCGACGACGCTGTTCGTGTCGATCAACGCGGTGATCAACTCGTTCCGGCTGGTCGATCACATCTTCATCCTGACCGGCGGCGGGCCCGACAACGCCTCGTCCCTGCTGCTCTATTACATCTACGAGACCTCGTTCCGCTATTGGGACACCGCCTATGGCGCGACGCTGACGGTGGTTCTGCTGGCGCTGCTGTGTCTGCTGGCCATCGGGCAGTTCTTCCTGTTCGACCGCAAGGTGCATTACCGATGAGCCGTTTCGACCGATATCTGTGGAACGCGGGCGCGGGGCTGTTGGCGCTGATCTGGGTGCTGCCCTTGCTCTATGCCGTCTGGACGGCGTTTCACCCCGCCGCCTATGAGGCGAATTTCACCCTGACGGCGCCGTTGACGCTGGAAAACTTCGTCAAGGCGTGGAACGCGGCCCCGTTCGCGCGGTATTTCCTCAATACCTTCGTGCTGGTCACCGGGATCACCGCGGCGCAGTTCGTGCTGTGCACGCTGGCGGCCTATGGCTTTGCCCGGTTCCGCTTTGCCGGGCGCGACATCCTGTTCAGCCTGGTGCTGCTGCAGCTGCTGGTGATGCCCGACATCCTGATCGTCGAGAATTACCGCATCATCCACGCGCTGGGCCTGGTCGATACGCTGAGCGCCATCGCGCTGCCCTATGTCGCCTCGGGCTTCGGCGTGTTCCTGATCCGGCAGACCTTCATGACCGTGCCGGCCGAGCTGGACGATGCCGCGCGGATCGAGGGCGCCGGGCCGCTGACCATCCTGTGGCGGGTCTATGTGCCGCTGGCGAAGCCCACCTATCTGGCCTATGGCCTGGTTTCGGTCAGCTATCACTGGAACAACTTCCTGTGGCCGCTGATCGTGACCAACTCGACCGAGACACGCCCCGTCACCGTGGGCCTGTCGGTCTTCGCGGCCACCGATGCGGGCATCGAATGGTCGGTGATCAACGCCGCCACGCTGATGACCTCGGGGCCGCTTCTGATCGCCTTCCTGCTGTTCCAGCGCCAGTTCGTGCAGAGCTTCATGCGCGCCGGGATCAAGTGACCGGCGGCTTCCGGCCGACATACATTTCGGTAAGGCGGTCGTTGTCCGGTTTACAGCCGGCCGGGCTGTCGCGTAGGTACGCCGCAGACGGCGCATCGGGCCGTGCGGGCTGTCGGAAGGTGTGGCGGTGTCGGATTTCAGAGGCCAGGTTCTGCGCAGGGTGCTGCCTCTGCTTCTGGGGGCGGCGCTGTTCGCGGCGGGGCTTTATGCGCTCTATCACCTGCTGCACGAGGTGAAGTTCAGCGAGATCGTCGCCCAGGTGCGGGCGATGCCGCTGAGCGCGCTCGGCGCCGCGCTGGCGGCGACGGTGGTGGGATACGCGGCGCTGATCTTCTATGACTGGTTCGCGCTGCGCTTCATCGGCCACCGGCTGGCGCCCGGCGTGGTCGCCCTGGGCGGGTTCCTGGGCTATGCCTTCGGCAACACCATCGGGGTCAGCGCGGTGTCGGGCGGCGCGGTGCGCTATCGCATCTATTCCGCGGTCGGGCTGAATGCCTTCGAGGTGGCGGCGGTGTCGGGTTACGTCGCCGTGGCGCTGGGCACCGGGCTGA
Source organism: Paracoccaceae bacterium (assembly GCA_041397165.1). Lineage (GTDB taxonomy): Bacteria > Pseudomonadota > Alphaproteobacteria > Rhodobacterales > Rhodobacteraceae > JAWKXE01. Next base: position 18,350 of record JAWKXE010000021.1, read on the forward strand.
CGCTGGCCGGGCTGGCGGCGCTGGCGATCCATCCCGGGGCGGTGGCGGCCTATCTGCCCTATCCGCCGGGAACGGTCAGCGCGGTGGCGGCGGCGCTGGTCATCGTGTCGCTGACCTTCCTGTTCTGGGTCTCGGCCACCGGGCGGGGGCTGCGCATTCGCGGCGTCACCCTGCGCCTGCCGCCGCCGGGCGATCTGCTGGGGCAGGTGGGCGTGACCCTGGTCGACGTGGCCGCCGCGGCCTTCGCGCTGTGGATCCTGTTGCCCGCCGGCAAGCCGGATTTCACCACCTTCATCGCGGTCTATGCGGCGGCGACGATGATCGGCGTGCTCAGCCATGTGCCGGGCGGGGTCGGCGTGTTCGAGACCGTGGTCATCGGCACCCTGCCGGCCAGCGTGCCGGTGGGCGAGGCGGCGGCGGCGCTGCTGCTGTTCCGGCTGATCTATTACCTTCTGCCCTTCGGCCTGGGCTTCCTGGTGGTCGGGCTGAACGAGGCGCGGGCGGCGGGGGGGCTGATCGGGCGGCTGATGGCGCGGCTGCCGGCGCCGGTGCAGCCGGGGCTGGCGGCGCTGCACGGGGTGGCGCCGGCGCTGGTCGCAGTGGTGGCCTTCGGGTTCGGCGCCTATCTGATGCTGGTGACGATGATCCCGGCGGTGCGATCCGACGCGATGGCCGAGGGCGACCTGGTCGCGGAGCTGCTTCTGGAGGGCGGAACGCTGGCCACGGCGGCGGCCGGAGTGGTGCTGATGATCCTGTCGCACGGGCTGGTGCGGCGGGTATCGTCGGCCTATTGGATCACGGTTCTGACCGTGCTGGGGGGGGCGGCGGCGGCGCTGCTGAACGGGTTCGACCTGGAGAACGCGGCGCTTCTGTTGCTGCTTGCCGTCAGCCTGTTGCCGTTCCGGCGCGCCTTCGACCGGCACGGGCCGCTGACCCAGGGGGTGTTCGAGGCGCGCTGGTTCGCGATGATCGGCGCCGTCGCGGTGGCCACCGCCGCGTTCTTCTTCTTCGCCCATCGCGCGGTGCCCTATTCCAACGATCTGTGGGCCGAGTTCGCACGCGGGTCCGATACGCCGCGGGCGCTGCGGGCCGGGCTGGCGGCCTCGGCGGCCCTGTTCTTCTTCTGCCTCTACCTGCTGACCCGCCCGGCAAGGCGCAAGCCACCGATCGAGACCGACGCCCAGGCCCTGGCCCGCGCCCGAGAGCTGGCCGCCTCTGGCGCCGACCCGCAGGCCTGGCTGAGCCAGACGGGCGACAAGCGGTTCCTGTTCTCGGACAGCGGCAACGCCTTCATCATGTATGGGGTGCAGCGCGGGTCCTGGGTGGCGTTCGGCGATCCGGTGGGCGAGGCGGGCGAGTTCGAGGCGCTGTGCTGGGCGTTTTCCGATCTGGCGGGCAAGGCCAATTGCCGCGCCATCTTCTATGAGATCAGCGGCCGCAACCTGCCGCTTTGGGTCGAGCTGGGCTTTGCGCTGAACAAGGTGGGCGAAGAGGCGGTGGTGCAGCTTTCGGAGTTCAGCCTGCAGGGCAGGAAGTTCAAGACCATGCGCGCGGCGATGAACAAGCGCGAGCGCGAGGGCTATGCGTTCGAGGTGCTGCGCGCGCCGCACGATGCCGCCCTGATGACCCGGCTGGGCGAGATTTCCGCAGCCTGGATGGGCGAGAAGACGGGCCGCGAGAAGGGCTTTTCGGTGGGCCGGTTCGATGCCGATTATCTGCAGCTTTTCGACATCGCGACGGTGCGCAAGGAGGGGCAGATCGTGGCCTTTGCCAATGTCATGGTGGCGGCGGGCGGGGCCTCGGCCGGGGTCGACCTGATGCGGTATCTGCCGGAAGAGGCCTCGGGGTTGATGGAATACATGTTCCTGCACCTGATCGAGCATTTCCGCGCCGCCGGCGCGCAGGAGTTCAGCCTGGGCATGGCGCCGCTGGCGGGGCTGTCGGAACGCTCGGTCGCGCGGTCGTGGAACCGGTTCGGGCGGCTGATCTTCCGGCATGGCGGGGCGTTCTATAATTTCGAGGGACTGCGGGCGTTCAAGCAGAAGTTCCAGCCGGAATGGCGGCCGCGTTACATCGCCCTGCCGCCCAACGTCTCGCCGCTGGTGGCGATGGGCGACGTGGCGCTGCTGATCGCCGGCACGCCGCGCGGGTTGATCGGGAAATAGCCCGGCTCAGATCCGGGTCGAGAGCCGGTATCCCGGCGCGGCGATGGCGCGGACGGTGGTGATGGGGGCGCCTTCGATCCAGGTGGTGCGGTCGATCACGAAGAGCGCCTGGCCGGGGGGAATGTCCATCACCCGGGCGGTCTCGGCATCGGCGTTCTCGGCATAGAAGCGCAGGTCGCAACGGCTGTAGGGTCGGTTTTGCAGCAGCCATTCATTGGCGTTGTCGCGGCTGAGGTCGACCTCGGCGATCTCGGGCACGGTGGCGAGGGAAATCCAGCGGTCTTCATAGAGAAACGGCCGGTTGTCGGCCAGATGCAGCGCCTTGACATGCAGCATCGGCTGGGGCGCGCGCAGTTCGAACCCGGCGGTGACGGGGTGGCGGGTCTCGACCCGGCGGTCGAGCAGCTGGTAGCCATAGGTCGCGCCGCGCGCCTCGACCTCGTCCCGGGCGACGGGGATGTCGAGCGTGGCGCGGGTGACGGGGGCCTTGTGGACGGTGGTGCCGCCGCGGCGGCGGCGGTCGACCAGGCCGGCATCGGACAGGTCCTGCATGGCGCGCTGCACGGTCGAGCGGGCGCAGCCCAGGTCCCTGGCCAGTCCTCGTCCCTTGGCAGCTTGTCGCCCGGGGCCCAGGTGCCGTTCAGGATGCGGCCATGCAGGCGGTCGCGCACCGCGCGCCAGGAAAGCCTTGTCTCTGCCATCGATCTCCCGTCCCAGCTCCGCCATCACCGATTTGAACCTCTCCCCTATCGTTTCGCGCGCGATATGGCGAGCGTCTTGCACCACGGCGCGGCCGGCCGACCAGAGATGGGTGACGCTTTCGGCGCCGCGCCCCGAGAAGATCAGGCTGTCGAGCAGCGTGTCGCCATGGCGGGCGCACAGGCTGGGCGTATCGGTGGACAGGCCGATGATGTCGCCCCAGTGGCCCGGCGCGATCTGGCCGGCATCGCGGCCGGCGGCGCGGGCGCCGGCGCGGGCGGCATTGTCGAACAGCACGCGGCCGGTCGAGCGGTCGGGCGTGGCCAGCACGGCGCGGGCGCGGTGCAGCAGACGCTGGGAATATTCCAGCTGTGCCAGCTCGGCGAAGAGCGCGATATGGACGTTGCTGTCGGAGCCCACGCCGAACTGCCCGCCGGCCGCAAGGAACTCGGGCGCGTTGAAGAAGCCGTCGCCCAGGTTGGCCTCGGTGATCGGGCAGAGACCGGCGATGGCGCCGGTTCGGGCCAGGGCCTCGGTTTCCCGAGGCGTCATCTGGGTGGCGTGGATGGCGCACCAGCGGGCGTCGACATCGTGATTGGCCAACAGCCAGTCGGCGGGGCGGGCGCCGAGGGCGACCTCGACCTCCTCGACCTCGGCGATCTGTTCGGCGAGGTGGATGTGGATGGGGCCTTCGGGGGCGATCTTAAGCGCGGCGTTCAGCCCTTCGGGCGAGACGGCGCGCAGGGAATGCGGGGCGGTGCCGAGGACGTAATCGGCGGGGCCGTGGGCCAGGGCACGGGCCGAGGCGGCGTGGAGCGCGGCATAGCCGTCGGGCGTGTTGCCGAAGCGGCGCTGACCGCCTTCCAGCGGCCGGCCGTCGCAGCCGCCCCTGGAATAGAGCACCGGCAGCAGGGTCAGGCCGATGCCCGTCGCCTGGGCGGCGGCGGTGATGCGCTCGGCCATCTCGGCGGGGTTGGCATAGGTTGTGCCGCCGGGGGCATGGTGGAGGTAATGGAACTCGACCACGCTGGCGTAACCGGCTTCCAGCATCTCCATGAAGACCAGCGCGGCGATGGCTTCGACCTGGTCCGGGGTCAGCCGGTCGAGGAAGCGATACATCAGCCGCCGCCAGGTCCAGAAGGTGTCGCGCGGGTCGGGGCCCGCGGGTTTCCGTGAGGCCGGCCATGGCGCGCTGGAAGGCGTGGCTGTGCAGGTTCGTGGGCGCCGGCAGGGCAAGGTCGACGCGGTGCCTGCGGCGCCGCACCGGGCGTGACGCTGGCGATCTCGCCCGCGTCGTCCAGCGCGATGGCGACGTCGCTGGCCCAGCCATCGGGCGTAAGGCATTGGGATGCGTGGATGATTTGCATGGCCAGTTCCGAGTTGACAAAATATGTAGCTACTTATTACAGATAAGTATGCGAATCAAGCAAGGGGGCGAGATGTCCGGGCGCAGGCTGATCAGCGATGTGACGGTGGCGACGATGGCAGAGGGGGGCTATGGCTTGATCCCCGATGCGGCGATTGCCATCGAGGACGGGCGCATTGCCTGGTCGGGACCGAGCGCGGCGCTGCCCGAGGGCTGGCGCGGGGTCGAGGCCGAGGTTCGGGAAGGGCGGCTGGTGACGCCGGCGCTGATCGACTGTCACACCCATCTGGTGCATGGCGGCCACCGCGCGCGCGAATTCGAGATGCGGCTGGAGGGCGCCAGCTATGAAGAGATCGCGCGGGCCGGAGGGGGCATCGTTTCGACCGTCAAGGCCACGCGCGAGACCGACGAGGCGACGCTGCTGGCGCAGGCGCTGACCCGGGTCGACGCGTTGATCGCCGAAGGCGTGGCGGTGGTCGAGGTGAAGTCGGGCTATGGGCTGGACCTCGAGACCGAGCTGAAGATGCTGCGGGTGGCACGGGCGATTGCCGGCCAGCGACCGGTGCGGGTGAAGACCTCTTTCCTGGGTGCCCATGCGGTGCCGGCGGGGGCCGAGGCGGACGATTACATCGACGGCACCTGCATCCCGGCGCTGCGCGCGGCGGCGGCGGAGGGGCTGGTCGACGCGGTGGACGGGTTCTGCGAGGGGATCGCGTTTTCGCCCGAGCAGATCGCGCGGGTGTTCGACGCCGCGAAGGCGCTGGGTCTGCCGGTGAAGCTTCATGCCGAGCAGCTGTCGAACCTGGGCGGCACCAGGCTGGCGGCGGGCTATGGCGCCCTGTCGGTGGATCACGTCGAATATGCCGACGAGGGCGACGCTCGGGCGATGGCCAGGGCGGGCAGCGTGGCGGTTCTGTTGCCCGGCGCGTTCTACACCCTGCACGAGACCCGCAAGCCGCCGGTCGCGGCCTTCCGCGATCATGGCGTGGCGATGGCGCTGGCGACCGACTGGAACCCGGGATCGTCGCCGATGGGGTCGCTGCTCTTGGCGCTGAACATGGGCTGCACCCTCTTTGGCCTGACCCCGGCCGAGGCGCTGGCGGGGGTCACCCGCAACGCAGCCCGGGCGCTGGGGCTGGAGGATTGCGGAGAGATCGCCCCGGGCAAGCGCGCCGACCTGGCGATCTGGGATGTGGGCGAGCCGGCCGAGCTGTCCTATCGCTTTGGCGTCAACCCGCTGCACGCGCGCATCTTCGGGGGGCAGGGATGAGCTTTCTTGAAATCGAACGCGGCGACAGCCCGCTGGTCCTGGGTCTGCCCCATACCGGGACGTATGTTCCCGACGATGTGGCCGAGGGGCTGAACGCGACCGGTCAGGGCTGGCCGATACGGATTGGCACCACGAGCTCTATGCCGGTCTGGTCGAGGGGGTCACGACCATACGTACTCGTATCCATCGTTATGTGATCGATGTGAACCGCGACCCTTCGGGGGAAAGCCTGTATCCCGGGCAGAACACCACCGGCCTGTGCCCGTTGACCGATTTCGACGGCCAGCCGATCTGGCGCGAGGGTCGGGCCCGGACGCGGCCGAAACCGAACGCCGGCGTATGGTGTATCATGCGCCCTATCACGCCGCGATGCAGGCCGAGTTGAGCGGGTGCGGGCCAAACACGGCTTCGCGCTGCTTTACGATTGCCATTCGATCCGGTCCGAGATCCCGTTCCTGTTCGACGGACGGCTGCCGGATTTCAATATCGGCACCAATGGCGGAGCGACCTGCGATCCGTCGCTTGCGGCTGCCGTCGTGGACATCTGCGCGAGGGTGGAGGGTTTTACCTCGGTCCTGAACGGTCGCTTCAAGGGCGGCTGACGACGCGGCATTACGGCCGGCCCGGCGACGGGCTGCACGCGATCCAGATGGAGCTGGCGCAGGCGACCTATATGCGGGAAAGCCCGCCCTGGAGCTGTGACGCCGCGAAGGCCGGCGTACTTCGCATCCATTTGCAAGACATCCTGGAAACCCTGAGCCGCTGGAGGCCCGAATGACGAACCCCGCCATAACCTGCGCGACATCTTCCCGCCCACCGGGACCGAGATCAGCGCCAAGAGCTGGCTGACCGAGGCGCCCCTGCGGATGCTGATGAACAACCTGCACCCGGACGTGGCCGAGAACCCGCACGAGTTGGTCGTCTATGGCGGCATCGGTCGGGCGGCGCGCACTGGAGGATTTCGACCGCATCGTCGCGGGCCTGCGCGATCTCGAGGCCGACGAGACGCTGGTGGTGCAGTCGGGCAAGCCCGTCGCCATCGTGCGCACCCACGCCGACGCGCCGCGCGTGTTGATCGCCAATTCCAACCTGGTGCCGCATTGGGCCAATTGGGACCATTTCAACGAGCTCGATAAGAAGGGTCTGATGATGTACGGCCAGATGACGGCCGGGTCGTGGATCTATATCGGCTCTCAGGCACGTTCAGGGCACCTATGAGACCTTCGCCGAGGCCGGGCGCCAGCATTACGGCGGCGACCTGACCGGCAGGTGGATTCTGACCGGCGGCCTGGGCGGCATGGGGGCGCGCAGCCTTTGGCGGCGGTGATGGCCGGCGCCTGCGGGTCTGGCGGTCGAATGCAACCCCGAGAGCATCGATTTCCGCCTGCGGACGAACTAACCGACGAGAAGGCCGAGACCCTCGACGAGGCGCTGGAGATGATCGCGCGTTGGACCAAGGCGGGCGAGGCCAAGTCGGTGGGTCTGTTGGGCAATGCCGCCGATCTTTTCCCCGAGATCTATGCGCGCATGAAGGCTGGCGGGCTGCGGCCCGATATCGTGACCGACCAGACCAGCGCGCACGATCCGGTGAACGGATACCTGCCGCAGGGCTGGAGCATGGCCGAGTGGCGCGACAAGCGCGAGAGCGACCCCAAGGCGGTCGAGCGGGCGGCGCGGGCGTCGATGAAGCTGCATGTCGCCGCGATGGTCGAGTTCTGGAATGCCGGCGTGCCGACGCTGGATTATGGCAACAACATCCGCCAGGTGGCGCTGGACGAGGGGCTGGAGAACGCCTTTGCCTTTCCGGGCTTCGTGCCGGCCTATATCCGGCCGCTGTTCTGCAAGGGGATCGGGCCGTTCCGCTGGTGCGCCCTGTCGGGCGACCCCGAGGATATCTACAAGACCGACCAGGCGATGAAGGAGCTGTTCCCCGAGAACACCCATCTGCACACCTGGCTGGACATGGCGCGCGAGCGGATCAGCTTTCAGGGGCTGCCGGCGCGGATCTGCTGGATCGGCCTGGGCGACCGGCACCGCGCCGGGTTGAAGTTCAACGAGATGGTGGCCAGCGGCGAGCTGAAGGCGCCCATCGTGATCGGGCGCGATCACCTGGATTCAGGCTCGGTCGCCTCGCCCAACCGCGAGACCGAGGCGATGAAGGACGGATCGGACGCGGTCAGCGACTGGCCGTTGCTGAACGCGCTGGTCAACACCGCCTCGGGCGCGACCTGGGTCAGCCTGCACCATGGCGGCGGGGTCGGGATGGGGTTCAGCCAGCATGCCGGCGTGGTGATCGTGGCCGACGGCACCGAGGCGGCGGCGAAGCGGCTGGAACGGGTGCTGTGGAACGATCCGGCCTCGGGCGTGTGGCGCCATGCCGATGCGGGTTACGAGGACGCCATCCAATGCGCCAAGGACCACGGGCTGCGGCTTCCGGGCATTCTGGGCTGAACGGGCGAGGCGTCAGGCGATGCCCTGCAACAGGCGGATCAGCTGTTGCGAGTCGCCTTCGCCGAGCTGTTCGAGAATGCTGGCATCCTGATCCTCGATCTCGTGGCGGATCTGCATCATCCGCTTGCGCCCCAGCGCGGTGGGCAACACGTTGATCTTGCGATGGTCGGTCTGGGCCACCTGACGGTGGACCAGCCCGTCCGAGACCATGCGGTCGACCAGCTTGGTCAGGGTGGGCGGGTTCATCAGCACGATCTCGGCCAGCTCGCCCATGGTGAATCGCTGGCCCGAATCCAGCGCCTCGAGCAGGCGCCAGGCCTCGATCTGGATGCCGTGCTTGCGCAGGCGCGTGTTGAGCGACGCGTTGATTCGCCTGTGCGCGGCGGCCAGCGCATAGGAGATCAGGTTATTCATTGGGCGTTCCGGCTGTTCCATGGCGCCTCGTGCTCCGCGTTTTCCCAGAATTTAGTTGACTTGGAAAATAAACTCAAATGCAATGTGTGAATTCCCGATCCGCGCGGAAAGGGCGTGGCCGACATGACCTGGTTTGCATCCGAGCCGTTCGTCCCGACAGAGCTGGACGAGTTGCGTGACGGCCCCCTGGCCGCGGCGCGGAGCACCTATCGCATCGCCTTGCTGATCCCGCTCTGCGGCTCGGCCGGGATCTGGGCGCCGTCTTGCATTTCCAGCGCCCAGGCGGCGGTGGAGGAATTGAACCGCGGCGACGGGCTGAACGGGCGCAAGGTGCAGCTGATCATGATCGACGCGGCGCAGGAAACGACGCTGCCGATCGAGGAGACGGTCAACGACCTGATCGCGACCGGCGCGATCGACGCCATCGTGGGAATGCATATCAGCGCCATCCGCCAGCGGCTGAGCAAGGTGGTGCGGCAGCGGATCCCTTACATCTATACCCCGCTCTACGAGGGCGGCGAGACGACCGCCGGCCTGTTCGCCATCGGCGAGACGCCGAACGAACAGCTGGGCCCGTCGATGGAGCAGCTGCAGGGCGAGTACCGGCCGAAAAGCTGGGCCCTGATCGGCAACGATTACGTCTGGCCGCGGATGTCGCATCTCTATGCCAAGTCGAAGCTGAAGGAGATGGGGGTCGACCTGGCCTATGAGAAATACCTGCCCTTCGGGCTGAGCAACATGGCGCGCCATGTCGAGGATATTGCCGCGTCGGGGGCCGAGGCGGTGCTGATTTCACTGGTCGGGCAGGACGCGGTTTCGTTCAACCGGGCGTTCGGCGCCGCCGGGCTGCATGACCGGATGGTGCGCCTGAGCTGCGCCATCGACGAGAACGCGCTGCTGGCCAGCGGGGCGCGCAATGCCAAGCGGCTGTTCGTCGCCTCGGGCTATTTCGGCAGCCTGCGGACCGAGGCCAACGCGGCCTTCAAGGAGGTCTATTACGGGCTGCACGGCGATCAGGCGCCGGTGCTGAACGCGCTGGGGCAGTCGACCTATGAGGGCGTGCATTATCTGGCCGGTCTGCTGCGCGGTCACGCGCAGGCCTGGCGGGCGAACAACCTTGGCAGCGGCCTTCCGGTGACTCATCGCAGCGGCCGCAAACGGTTGGATGCAACTCGGGCGGAACGTGCGCCGATCTATCTTGCGCGCGCGGATGGGTTGCGGTTCGAGGTTATTAAATCATTCTAGATCAATCAGTTGATCTTTATCATTTTCCGTTTCAACTTTTTACTTGAAACGGAAAATAAAATCTCTCACCGTCGGGGTAACGATAACCCGCGCCCGATACGAGGCCGGGATGACCGCCTAACCGGGGAGAGAAACCGTGCTCTGGATCGTCCTTCTGGTGCTTGCCGCACTGATCTTGCTTGTCGGCATCTGGTTCCTGCAGCGCTATTACGCCAAGGCGACGCTGGACAGCGCGCTGGTGCGCACCGGCCTGGGCGGACGGCGGGTGGTGATCGACGGCGGCTGTCTGGCGCTGCCGATCCTGCACAAGGTGCAGCGGGTGGCGATGGGCGCGCTGAGCTTCCAGACCGCGCGCACCGGACGCAACGCGGTGCTGACCCGCGACCAGATGCGTGCCGATCTGAGCTTCAACTGCGAGCTGCGGGTGGCCCCCACGCAAGAGGGCATCGCCACCGCCGCGCAGGCCTTGGGGCACCGGATCGCGCGGGGCTCGGACACGTTGGAAGACGTGATGTCGGGGACGCTGGTGAACGCGATCCAGAATGCCGCCGCGACACGGTCGCTTGAAGAGATTCACCTCGACCGGGCCGGCTTCGCGGCCGATGTGGCGGCGGCCGTGGAGGCGCAGGCGGCACGGCTGGGCCTGACGCTGGTCTCGGCCTCGCTGATCCATGTCGATCAGAGCGACCTGAGCCAGTGGAACGAGAACAACGCCTTCAACGCGCAGGGGATGCGGCGGCTGGCGGAACTGGTGGCCGATCAGCGCAAGGCGCGCGTGAAGGTCGAGACCGAGGCCGATATCGCGGTGCGCGAAAGCCAGCTGGCGCAGCATCAGCGGGCGCTGGAGCTGAAGCGGGCCGAGCGCGAGGCCGATATTGCCCAGCAGGAATATCTGGTGAAGCTGGAGGCCGAGGCGAAATCGCGCGAGGAGAAGGCGAAGGATGAGGCGCGGCTGGTGTCCGAGACCTCGAAGATCGAGAATGACGGGCGGGTGAAGTCGGCCCAGGTCGAGAACGACGAGGCGCTGCGCAAGGCCGAGATGGCGGCGATCCTGTCGCTGGAAGAGGCCAAGATCGCCAATGGCATCCAGCTGGCCCGCAAGCGCGCCGAAGAGGCCGAGGCCAAGGCGGCCGAGGAAGAGGCGCGCGCCAAGGTGCTGCTGGCGGCCGAGCATGTCCAGACCCAGAAGGAACGCGCCCAGGCCGAGCGCGAGCGCGAGATCGCGCGGATGAAGCAGGAAAAGGACAGCGAGCTGGAAGACGCCCGCGTCAAGAGCGAGGTCGACACCCTGCTGGCCCGCGCCCAGGCCGAGGCGACGGCGGCGGCCAAGGCGGCCGAGGCCGAGCGCACGCGGATGGAAGCCGAGGCCGCCGGCCGCGCGGCGCTGAATTCGGCCGAGAACACGCTGAGCGACGCGGTGATCCGGATGCGGCTGGAAGAGCGCAAGCTGGACCGGATGCCCGAGATCATGACCCAGATGATGAAGCCGGTCGAGAAGATCGATTCGATCCGCATCAACCAGATCGCCGGCATGGGCGGTGGATCGGGCGGCGGCGAGGGCGGTGTCGATGGCGCCTTCGGGGCGGCGATGGACCAGATCCTGGGCATGGCCGTGCGCCTGCCGGCGATGAAGCAGATGGGCGAGGAGATCGGGCTCGACTTCGATGCCAACCTGGCCGGCCGGACGGCGGATTACGCCAACCGCATCAAGGGCAAGCCGGGCGAGCGCCCGGCCCAGCGCGACATCGAACGCGACGACCGGGATAACGACAAATAATCGACGCGGGGGCCAAAACCCGCGCAGGACACGGACAACAACAGACAACTCGGAGGTAAGTGGGATGTCGATCAACAGACGGAAATTCCTGGGCGCCACGGCGGCCGCGACGGGGGTGGCGATGATGCCACGGGCGGTGCTGGCCGCGGACGCGATCAAGGTGGGCTCGATCATCGACACGTCGGGCATCTTCGATGCCTATGGCAAGCCGATGGACATGGCGCTGCGCATGGCGGTGAACGAGATCAACGCCGCCGGCGGGCTTCTGGGCAAGCAGCTCGAGGTGGTGGCCTATGACACCCAGTCGGACATGGCCCTCTATTCGCAATATGCGCAGCAGCTGACCCGGCAGGACAAGGTCGATGTGGTGCATGGCGGCATCCTTTCCGCCTCGCGCGAGGCGATCCGCCAGACGATGCGCAAGACGAACACGCTCTATTTCTACAACGTGCAGTATGAGGGCGGGGTCTGTGACCGCAACATCTTCTGCAACGGTCTGACCCCGGCGCAGCAGGCCGAGGTTCTGGTGCCCTGGGCGATGAAGGAAGCGGGCGGCAAGAAGGTCTATACCCTGGCGGCGGATTACAACTATGGCCAGATCACCGCGCGCTGGATCGAGAAATACGTCGGCGATGCCGGCGGCGAGGTGGTGCAGACCGATTTCTTCCCGCTGGACGTGTCGGATTTCGGCGCCACCATCGCCAAGATCCAGACCGCCGCGCCCGATCTGGTGATCGCGCCGCTGGTGGGTGGCGCGCATCTCAGCTTCTTCCGGCAATGGGCCGCGTCCGGCATGAAGGACAAGATCCCGCTGGCCTCGACCACTTTGGGCGTCGGCAACGAGCACAAGGTTCTGACCCCGGAAGAGGGCGACGGCATCATGGTCGCCTATTCCTACAGCCAGGATCTGGACACCCCGGCCAACACCGCCTTCAAGGAACGCTGGAGCGCGGCCTATGGCGACCCCAGCGCACTGCACGAGCTGGCGGTTTCGACCTATTACGGCGTCCATACCTGGGCCAAGGGCGTGGAGATGGCCGGCACGGTCGATCACGACGCGGTGGTTGCGGCGCTGGAGACCGGGATTTCCTTCGACGGGCCGGCGGGCACCTATACCGTCGATCCCAAGACCCACCATGCCACCGTCGACGTGCATCTGATGAAGTTCAAGGATCAGAAGATGGACGTGGTCGAGACCCTGTCGCAACGCCCGCCGATCGACACCCAGGCGGTCTGCGATCTGGAGGCGAACCCGAACGACAACACCCAATACGAAATTCAGATCTGACGCTTCCCCGATCTGAAGCGGGGCGGCCTGCGGGCTGCCCCGCACCCTTCCTTCCTCTCCCGGGCGTTCTCCCCGGGGGGCCGGCCTCTGCACGCGCGAAACGACCGTAAGAACCGAAAGACAAGATGGACCTTTCATTCGTCATATTGGTGGAAATGCTCTATGCCATCGCGTCCCTCATCCTGATCGGGGCGGGGCTGGCGGTGGTTTTCGGCATGATGAAGGTGATCAACCTGGCGCATGGCGAGTTCATGATGATGGGCGGATATGCGACCATCACCGCCGTCGGCCTTGGCGTGAACGTCTTCATCGCCATGCTGATCATCGCGCCGTTGATCGTCGGGCTGATCGGGCTGATCGTCGAACGGCTGGTGATCCGGCATCTCTATGGCAGGCTGGTCGATACGATGCTGGCGACCTGGGGGTTGAGCCTCTTTTTCATAGGGCTGACCACGATGATCTTCGGCAATACCACGACCGGGATTTCGACGCCGATCCCCGGTTTCGCGGTGGGGAATTACCAGATCAACGGCTATAACTTCTTCATCATCGTGGTCGCGATGCTGCTGCTGATCGGCATTCTTCTGGTGCTCAAGACAACCCGCGCCGGGCTGATCGCGCGGGGCGCGATGCAGAGCGCCGACATGTCGGCGACGCTGGGATACAGCCCCGACCGGATCTATATGGCGACCTTCTTCTGCGGCTCGGCCCTGTCGGGGCTGGCGGGCGCGGTGCTGGCGCCGCTGGTGGGGCTGGTGCCGACGTCGGGCGGCGCCTATATCGCCAAGGCCTTCATCACTGTCATCGCGGGCGGGCCGTCGCTGGTGGCGGGGCTGCTGTCGAGCGCCGGGGTGTTCGGCGTGGTCAGCCAGATCTTCACCTTCGCCATTTCGCCCGTCATCGGCGAGGTCGCGCTGCTGGTCGCGGCGGTCGTCCTGTTGCGGCTGCTGCCGCAGGGGATCACCGGGCGCTTCTTCAAGGGGAGGCTGTGATGCAGGGCACGTTTGCGCGCGACGTGATCGCCACCGTTGTCGTCACCGCCGTCCTGATCTGGCTGATGCCGCTGATGATCGGGACCTATACGCTGACCGTTCTGGTGATCTATGGGATGCTGGGGTTGAGCCTGGGGCTGATCTGGGGCTTCGGCGGCATCCTCTGCTTCGGGCAGGCGGCGTTCTTCGGGCTTGGCGCCTATACCTATGCCATCTCGGCGATCAATATCGGCGAAAGCACCCTGCCGATGATCCTGGCGGTGCTGGTGCCGGCGATCTTCGCCGCGGCTCTCGGCGCGATGATGTTCTATGGCCGGCTGACCGATGTCTATCTGGGCGTGATCACGCTGGTGGTGACGCTGATCCTCTACAAGTTCATGAACTCGACCGCCGGGCCGCAATATGTGATCGGCAATGCCCGCATGGGCGGGTTCAACGGCATTCCCGGGTTCCAGACGCTGAACGTGCCGGGCGATCCGGGCGCCTATATCTGGGGCGATACTTACTTCTATGTCTGTGCCGTGGCGCTGGCCATCGTCTTCGTGCTGGTCTCGGCGCTGCTCAGGTCGAGCTTCGGGCGCGTCGCCGTCGGTATCCGCGAGAACGAGACGCGGATGTCGCTGATGGGATACGACGTGCCGGCGCGCAAGACGGCGCTGTTTGCCATCGGCGCGGCGATAGCCGAGGCTGGCGGGCGCGCTGTTCGCCAATTGGGGTGAGATCGTCACGCCGAACCTGTTTTCGCTGGGGCAATCAGCCGAGATCATCATCTGGTGCATCGTCGGAGGCCTGGGCACGCGGCTGGGTCCGATCCTGGGCGCCGCCGGGCTGGCCTACCTGAAATTCATGCTGGGCCAGCAGCATCTGATCGACAACACGCTGATCCTCGGTCTCATCCTGGTGCTCTTCGTGCTGTTCCTGCCGCGCGGGATCGTGCCGGCGCTGGTCAGCCTGTGGCGGATCAGCTTCGGGCGCCGGCCGCTGGGCCGCATCCACCAGGCGCGGCGCAGCCGCAACCGGGAGCGGCTCCATGGCTGAGGTCGTTCTGGAAACCCATGGGCTGACGATGCGCTTTGGCGGGGTCACTGCCGCCGACAACGTGAACTTCAAGCTGCGCGCCCGCGAACTGCGCTGCCTCATTGGCCCCAACGGGGCCGGCAAATCGACCTTCTTCAAATGCGTGACGGGCCTTCAGACCCCGACCGAGGGCCAGGTTTTCATGCGCGGGCATGAGACGACGCATTGGATGCCGCATCAGATCGCTTCGCTTGGCGTCGGGATCAAGATGCAGACGCCCAGCGTGATGGACAACCTGACCGTCTTCGAAAACATCTGGCTGGCGGCGCGGCGGTTCCATGCGCCGATTGATGCCAACCGCAAGGCCGCCGAGATGATCGAACGCCTGGCGCTGGGCGCCATCGCCCGCAACGCGCTGGGTCAACTCGCCCATGGCGAGCGGCAGCGGGTCGAACTGGGCCTCGTCGCGGTGGGCGATCCCTGGCTGGTGCTGCTGGACGAGCCGGCGGCGGGGATGAGTGCCGAGGACGTCGAACGGATGACCGGCATCATCCACGAGCTGAACAAGACCGCCGCCATCGTGATCGTCGAACATGACATGCAGTTCATTCGCTCGATCGCCGAGCAGGTGACGGTGTTCCATCAGGGCGCGGTGTTGATGGAGGACCATGTGGACCGGGTGATGTCCGACCCACAGGTGCGCAATGTCTATCTGGGAAAGAAGGCCTGAGATGGCGGAAGACACGACAGTCACGCTTGAGGTGAAGGGCCTGTCGGGCGGATACGGCAAGGTGCCGATCCTGCACGGGATCGACTTTACCGTCGCCGAGGGCGAGGTGGTGGGCATCCTGGGCCATAACGGCATGGGCAAGACGACGCTGCTGAAGACGCTGATGGGGTTTTTGCCCGCCACATCGGGCAGCGTGCGGTTCCATTCGACCGATATCGCCCGGATGGCACCCTATGAGCGCGCCGGGCTGGGGTTGGGATACGTGCCGCAGGGGCGCGGGATCTTTCCGCAGCTGTCGGTGCGCGACAACCTGCGCTTTGCCTGGCACGACTATTCCGGCGCCTCGGAACGCGACGTCATGGAGGCCGTGCTGGCCGATTTCCCGCGCCTGCGGGTGCTGCTGGATCGTGACGGTGGCGCGCTGTCGGGGGGTGAGCAGCAGCTTCTGGCGCTGGCGCGCTGCCTGATGGGCGACCCGGATTTCCTGCTGCTGGACGAGCCGACCGAGGGTATCCAGCCTTCGATCATCGAGGAGATGGCCGAGACGCTTCTGAAGCTTCGGAAGGCGCGCGGGCTGTCGGTGCTGCTGGTCGAGCAGAATTTCGATTTCATCGCCGATCTTTCCGGACCAGGTGCTGGTGCTGGAACGCGGCAGGATCACCGGAGAGCTGAGCCGCGCCGACCTGGCCGATCAGGCCAAGGTGGACCAGTTCCTGGGCTTCGGAGCGGCGCGCTCGACCCGTGGTGGGGCGCCGGCCGCCGGGCGGCCCGGCGCCACCAAGGCGCCCGTTACGGCACCCCGACCGGCCGCCGCATCGCCTGCGCCCCTGGCGCAGTCGCACTATACCTCTGTCGCGGCGCCCGAGCCCGCCGCCCCCAGTTCCGCCTCGATTTCACAGGTGACCAACATGACGATCAAACGCCCCTCGCTTTCGCAGATGCGCCAGATGGCGCAGCGGTTCGGGATGAACCTGTCCGACGAGGATCTGGCCGAGTTCCTGACCCTGATGGAGCCGAACTTCCAGTCCTATGACCGGCTGGACGCGATGCCCGACAACCTGCCCCAGGTGCGCTATCCGCGCTCGCCCGGATATTTTCCGGACTATTCCGAGAATCCGCTCAATGCCTGGTATGTGAAGGCCGAGGTGCGCGGCGCGCCCGATGGGCCGCTGAGGGGCAAGCGGATCGTACTGAAGGACACGGTTTGCCTGGCGGGCGTGCCGATGATGAACGGATCGTCGATCATGGAGGGCTTCACCCCCGAGATCGACGCCACCATCGTGACGAGGATGCTGGATGCCGGCGCCACCATCATGGGCAAGTCGCATTGTGAGAATTTCTGCCTCTCGGGCGGGTCGCACACCAATGCCAAGGGGCCGGTGCACAACCCGTGGAAGCATGGATATATGGCGGGTGGCTCCTCCAGCGGCTCGGCCGCGCTGGTGGCGACGGGCGAGGTCGACATGGCCATCGCCGGCGACCAGGGCGGCTCGATCCGCATCCCGTCGTCGAATTGCGGCGTCTATGGCATGAAGCCCACCCACGGGCTGGTGCCCTATACCGGCGTCATGCCGGTGGAACAGACCATCGACCATGTCGGCCCGGTGTCGAACAACGTGGCCGACAACGCGCTGCTGCTCGAGGTTCTGGCCGGCGAGGACGGGCTTGACCCGCGGCAATACAAGCCCCGGGTCTATCGCTATACCGAGGCGCTGGGACGCGGGGCGCAGGGCCTCAGGATCGGCATCCTCAAGGAAGGCTTCCACCGCCCCGAAAGCGAGGCGGATGTCGATCAGAAGGTGCTGGCCGCGGCCGAGCGGTTCCGCGATCTGGGCGCGCGGGTGGACGAGGTCTCGATCCCCGAGCATCACCTGGCGATCGACTGTTGGACCGCGATCACGCTGGAAGGTCTTCAGGACCACATGATGTGGGGCCATTCCGCGGGTAGCAATTATCGCGGCCTGTTCCTGCCGTCGATGATGGACCATATGGCGCAATGGCATGGCCGCGCCGACGAGCTGAGCCATTCGCTGAAGGTGTCGATGTTCGTGGGCGAGTATTTCCAGACCCAGTATCGCGGCCGGTTCTATGGCAAGGCGCAGAACATCATGCGCAAGGTGGTCGGCAAATACTCCGACGCGCTGAAGCAATACGACATGCTGCTGATGCCCACGGTGCCAATGAAGCCGCAGGAGATCCCGCCGGCCGATTGCTCGATCTCGCTCTATGTCCAGCGCGCCTTCGAGATGATCGGCAACACCGCGCCGTTCAACAGCGCCGGGTTGCCGGCGATGAGCGTGCCCTGCGGGATGAGCGAGGGCCTGCCCATCGGGATGATGCTGGTGGGCGAGCATTACGGTGAGTTGAAGCTTTATCAGGCGGCCCATGCCTTCGAGCAAAGCGGCGACTGGCGCGCCATGTAAGACGCAAGCGACCAAGGGAGGCGCAAGATGTCGATCCTGAGTGAGAGCCTTGCCAGCCGGATCACCGGCTGGGACGCGGCGACCGAGGTGCCGCCCGAGACGCTGGGCCCGCAGGGCGGGCTGTCATACGTGCGCGGCCCGGCGATGCCGCCGCTGGCCTATGTCACCATCCCGCAGCTTCTGCGCGAGGCGGTGTCGCGGTTTGGCCCGCGCGAGGCGCTGGTCTTCTGCGAGCAGGGCGTCCGGCTGAGCTATTACGACCTCGACCGGGCGGTCGATGAGCTGGCCTCGGGGCTGTTGGCGCTGGGGCTGGGCAAGGGCGACCGCGTCGGCATCTGGTCGCCCAACCGGCTGGAATGGGTGCTGACGCAATTCGCCACCGCGCGGATCGGGGCGGTGATGGTGAACATCAACCCGGCCTATCGCCTGGCCGAGCTGGACTATGCGCTGAACAAGGTGGGCTGCAAGGCGCTGATCTGTGCGCGGGCGTTCAAGTCATCGGACTATGCCGGCATGATCCGGCAGCTGGCGCCCGAGCTGGAGGGCTGCAAACCCGGCCAGTTGCAGGCGGCAAGGCTGCCCGAGCTGCGGACCGTGGTGGTGATGGGCGACGATCCCGGCCCCGGCGCGTTTTCCTTCGATCAGTTGCGGCGGCTGGGTGGGCCGGCGCAGTTGCTCAGGCTGCCGGCCATCGACAAGGCGCTGAACCCCGACGACGCGATCAACATCCAGTTCACATCCGGCACCACCGGCCACCCCAAGGGCGCGACCCTGTCGCATTACAACGTGGTCAACAATGCCCGCTTCGTCACCGACCGCATCCATATGGGCGAGACCGACCGGGTGGCCATCCCGGTGCCGCTCTATCACTGTTTCGGCATGGTGATGGGGGTGCTGGGCGCGGTCAGCAAGGGGGCCGCCATGGTCTTTCCCGGCGAAGGCTTCGACGCGGGCGCGACGCTCGATGCGTTGGAGGCCGAGCGCTGTACGGCGGTCTATGGCGTGCCGACCATGTTCACCGCCATGCTCGAGGCGCTGGAAGGCAAGCCCCGCAACCTGGGCACGATGCGCACCGGGATCATGGCGGGCGCGCCTTGCCCGGTCGAGGTGATGCGCCGGGTCAATACCGAGATGAACATGCCCGACGTGACGATCTGCTATGGCATGACCGAGACCTCTCCGGTGTCTTTCCAGAGCTTCGTCGACGACCCCACCGACAAGCGCTGCGAGACGGTGGGCCGGGTGCATCCGCATCTCGAGGTCAAGCTGATCGGGCCCGGGGGCGGCATCGTGCCGGTGGGGGCCGAGGGCGAGCTGTGCACCCGGGGCTATTCGGTGATGAAGGGCTATTGGGAGGACCCCGCCCAGACGGCGGCCAGCATCACCGACGGCTGGATGCATACCGGCGACCTGGCGGTGCTGGACGCGGACGGGTTCTGTTCCATCGTCGGGCGGGTGAAGGACATGATCATCCGTGGCGGCGAGAACATCTATCCGCGCGAGATCGAGGAATTCCTGATCGGCCATCCCCGGGTGAGCGATGCCCAGGTCTTCGGCATCCCGGACGAGAAGTTCGGCGAGGAAATCTGCGCCTGGGTCACGCCCCGCCCGGGAGAGGCCCTGAACGAGGACGATCTGCGCGCCTTCTGTCAGGGCCAGATCGCGCATTACAAGATCCCGCGTCACATCCGCGTGGTCGAGGAGATGCCGATGACGATCACCGGCAAGGTGCAGAAGTTCGTGATGCGCGAGAAGATGATCGACGAGCTTGGCCCGCGGCGCTGAGACGGGTCGGGCCCGCTTCCATCAGGCCGGCGGGCGCGCGAAGGGCTGCGACAGATCGGCAAGGTCGGCGAAGGCCGCATCGAAGGCCTCGGCCAGCGGTTTTGCCGGATCGGCGAACCAGGTGTCCATGACAATGGCGAATATGGCCGTCCCGACCTGCGCGGCGAGCCGAGCGCGTGCCGCCGGCACGCCGCGATCCGCCAGGGCGCCGGTCAACAGGGCGGTCAGGCTCTGGATCTTCGCCAGTTCGCGTTCCTTCAGTGCCGGGGTCCGGTCGATCAGCGCCTGACGCGGCGCCGAGAAGTGCCGTTTGCTTTCCAGCGTCGGTGCGACCGAGCGGAAGGCCCGATGCAGCAGATCGAGCGGCGTGCCGTCATCGGGCAGCCCCGTGACCGCGGCGGTCAGCGCCGCTTCCAGATTGCCCTGCCCGCCGAACAGAACCTCGCGCTTGTCGGGGAAATGCCGAAAGAACGTGCGTTCGGTCACGCCGGCGCGGGCGGCGATTTCGGCCGCGGTCGTGCGGTCATAGCCGTGCTCGTGGAACAGGGCCAGCGCGGCCTCTTGCAGACGGTGTCGGGCGTGGTCGGGGTTTCTCGGCATGGCGCAGGATTATAGTTGACGTCAGTCACTGTCACTCTATTTGCAATGTCAGTAACTGACATTAAGCGGAGCGGGATTGCCCTCGCCGCGACCAAGGGAGAGCGTCATGCGGATATTCGTAACCGGGGCAACGGGGTGGATCGGGTCGGCGGTGGTCGAGGATCTGCTGGGCCGGGGCCATGTGCCGCTCTGCCTGGTGCGGTCCGAAGACAAGGCGGCGGCGCTACGCGACAAGGGCGCCGAGGCGGTGGTGGGCACGCTGGCGGAAACCGGCGTGCTGCGCCGGGCGACCGAACGGTCCGACGGGGTGATCCATCTGGCCTTCGGTGCCGATCTGTCGAACATCGCCGCGCTGGCGGAAGAGGACCGGCAGGCGATCGAGACCATGGGGGCGGTGCTTGCCGGGTCCGACCGGCCTTTCATCGGCACCGGCGGGCTCGGGCTCTTGCCCGAGGGCGGGGTGTTCACCGAGGCGATGGCGCCCGGCCCGATCAACCCGGCCTTCCCGCGCGCTTCGGAACAGACGATTGCCGCGCTCGCCGGGACGGGCTTGAACGCCACCTGGGTGCGCAACCCGCGCAGCGTGCACGGGGTGGGCGAGACGCACGGCTTCATTCCGGCGCTTGCCCGGATCGCAAGGGAGAAGGGCGTGTCGGCCTATATCGGCGAGGGGCAGAACCTGTGGCCCGCGGTTCACCGCAGCGATGCGGCGCGGGTCTATACGCTTGCGGTCGAGGCGGGCGGGCGAGGCGGGCCGTTTCACGCGGTCGCCGAAGAGGGCATTCCCTTTCGCGCCATTGCCGAGACCATGGCGGCGCAGCTTGGACTGGCCGCGCGTGCGCTGAGCGTGGAGGAGGCGAAGGCGCATTTCGGCCCCACCGCGATGTTCGTCGGCGGCAACGGGCCGGCGTCGAGCGCCCGCACCCGCGCGTGCCTCGGCTGGGAGCCGCGCGGACCGGGGCTGATCGCCGATATCGGCCAGCCCGCGTATTACGCCGGGCTTTAGCGCGCGCGCCTACCACGGATCGTTTCTTCGACGTCCGGCCGCGCGCGTCGCTCGGCGATCGGGCAGGCGCAGAAGCGCGCCGGACGCTCGAGCAATTCGAGGGCTCCGCGCTTGGCGCGCTTGCCCAAGCCGACGACCAGACCTATGAATACGAGACCCGCAGACTCTCGTCATGACAGAGGGAGCCTCGGGAGGGAGGTCAAGCATCAAAGCCCTGTCATGTAATAAGAGGAATTCTATGACCGACCAGACCTCCACCGCCGCTTCGCGCCGAACCGGTTGGGTTACGCACGAACTTTACTTCTGGCACGATACGCTGAACTGGTGCGGTTTCTTCGAGCCGGGGCTGACGATTCAGCCCGGTGAGCATTTCGAGAACCCCGAAACCAAGCGGCGGTTGAAGAACCTCGTCGAGGTCGCCGGGCTCGATGCCAGTCTGGTGCCGCTGCGCCCGGTCGAGATCGACGACGATCTGCTGTTGACCGTTCACACCCCCGAGCATCTCGCCCATCTCGAACAGGTCTGCGGCGCGGGCGGTGGCGATATGGGGCAGCTTACGCCGGGCGGCCCGGCCAGCTATGAGATCGCCCGCATGGCCGTGGGCGGCGTGGTGCGTGCCTTCGATGCCGTGCTGACCGGCGAGGTCGATAATGCCTATGTGCTGTGCCGCCCGCCGGGGCATCACGCGACGCAGGATACCGCGATGGGGTTCTGTCTGCTGGCCAATGCCGCCATCGGCATCCGCCACGCCCAGCGCGCGCATGGTATCCGGAAGGTCGTGACCATCGACTGGGACGTGCATCATGGCAACGGCACCCAGGCGATTTTCTATGACGACCCGGATGTGCTTACCATCTCGCTGCATCAGGACAATCTCTTCCCGCCGGATTCGGGCCGTATCGAGGAACGCGGCACCGGCGCGGGCCAGGGCAGCGCGCTCAATATCCCGCTGCCTCCCGGCTCGGGATCGGGCGCCTATCGCAAGGCGTTCGAGGAGATCGTGATCCCCGCCGTAGAGGCTTTCGGACCCGAAATGATCGTGCTGCCCTCGGGCTACGATGCCTCGGCGCTCGATCCGCTCGGTATCATGATGCTTTCATCCGACGATTACCGCTGGATGACCGAGCAGGTGTTGGCGCTGGCCGAGAAGCACTGTAACGGCCGGGTCGTCGCCACGCATGAAGGTGGGTATTCCGCCACCTATGTACCCTATTGCGGTCTTGCCGTTCTGGAAGCGATGTCGGGCAGTCTCTCCGTGCTCGACGATCCGTTCCTGCCGCATATTCAGGGCTATGGCGGGCACGGCCTGTCAGGCGATCAGGCCGAGGCGATCCGTCGGGCGAAAGAGGCAGCCGGCCTCTGAGGCGTCCCAATCCTGGAACCGCGCCGGGATTAGCCTTCCGGCGCGAAAGACCCATGATAGCTGAGCGCCATGTGGCTTTTCAGTTCAGCGATCAGTTCGAGCACCATCGGCGGCTTTTGATCGCCATAATGATCGACCGTAACGATATTGGGCGCGGGCAGGGACTCGCGAATCCGCAGGCGGTAGGTGTCCGTTTCGGCTGGAAGCGGGCGGATTGGCCAGGCATTCAGGATGGTCGAACCGAACCCGGCCGAAACGGCGCGGATGATCGTTTCGTAATGCCCGCTCTGGAAGCTCACGCGCGGCCTTCGGCTGGCATAGTCGAACAGCGTCATCAGATAGGTCGTGGTCAGCGGCAGGTTGAGCAGGACCAGCGGTTCCTGCGCCAGGTCGTCGATCGAGATATCGTCGCGCTTGGCCAGCGGGTTGCTGGAATGCACCATCGCATGTGGCGGCGCCTGTCCGATATGTTCGATCGCGCCGCTGAAATCCGGCCCGAGATCGTAGATGACCGCTATGTCGACCTCGCCCCGGTCGAGCGCCCGCTTCAGGCTCACCTGGTCGGTCTCGAGCAGCGTGCATTCGAACGCGCCCAGCCGCGCCCGCATCTTGCGCAAGACTTCGATCAGCATGATCGACCCGAACGGTTCGAAACAGCCGATGCGAATCGGGCCGCGCGCCGACAGGTCCTGACGAATCGCATTGTTGAACTCCTGCTCGGCGCTCAGCAACCTCCGCACGGCAGAGAGATATCTTTCGCCCGCATTGGTTGCGACGGCGCCCCGCCCCTTCTGTCTGACGAAGATTCGGGCACCCGAATCCTGCTCTGCCGCGTCAATCGCTGCGAGGACGGAAGACTGCGAAATGTTCATTTCCCGTGCAGCTTTCGAGATGCTGCCCGTATTCTGGACGGTCACGAGATAACGAAGCTGTCGAAGCGAAGCAGGCATGGTGAGGTAACCATTTTATGATCATTTCATGATTATATTTTGCATTTTACAGATATTCTTTTCACATGCAGCATTTTTCCAATGTTCTCGTAACCACCGGAAAGCCCCGTGCTGAAAAAGTCAAATACCCCGATTTCGGGCGCGCAAGAGCTGTGCCTGATGACATCCCGGGAGCTGAGCCAGAGCTTCGGGGCGGGATCGCTGTCGCCCGTTGAGGTGACCCGGCAATCGCTGGAACGGGCCGAATACGCGCAGACGGAATTCAACGCCTTCACCCTGATCGATCACGATCGCGCGCTGGCCGACGCCCGCGCGTCCGAGGCCCGCTGGAAGGCCGGCGCGCCGCTGTCGCCGCTCGACGGGGTGCCGGGCACGATCAAGGATATCGTGCTGATCGACGGCTGGCCGGTGCGCTATGGTTCGGCCGCGACCGATGCCGCGCCGTGCACCGCCGACGCCCCGAGCGTGACGCGGATGCGCGCCGCCGGCATCGTCTTCCTGGGCGTGACGACCACGCCGGAATTCGGCTGGAAGGCCGTCACCGACAGCCCCGCTTTCGGGATCACCCGCAACCCGTGGGACCCCGCGCTGACCCCGGGCGGATCGTCGGGCGGCGCCGCCGTGGCGGCCGCCACCGGCGCGGGCGTCTTCCATCTGGGAACCGATGGCGGCGGCTCGATCCGCATCCCCTCGGCCTTCACCGGCATTTCCGGTATCAAGCCCACCTTCGGCCGGGTCTCCGCCTATCCCGCCAGCCCGTTCGG
This sequence comes from Paracoccaceae bacterium, assembly GCA_041397165.1. Lineage (GTDB taxonomy): Bacteria > Pseudomonadota > Alphaproteobacteria > Rhodobacterales > Rhodobacteraceae > JAWKXE01. Next base: position 42,655 of record JAWKXE010000021.1, read on the forward strand.
CACCGTTGCCCATATCGGCCCGATGTGCCGCCGCCCCGGCGATACCGAGGCCCTGCTTGCCACCATGTCGGGCCGCGATCTGTCCGACTGGTTCCAGGGCGCGGGCGTTCTCGATCCGCTCACCCCGCAGCAGATTACGCCCAGGGGCTTGCGCATCGGTGTCTGGCGCACACCGCCTTCGGGCAGCGTCGCGCCCGCGGTTGCGGCGCAGTTCGACCGCTCGCTGGCCATCCTGCAAGACGCCGGCGCAATCCTGACCGAATGCGCCCTGCCGATGCAGGAGCAGCTGCTCGATCTGTTCAACTGGCACTGGATGTCCGGCGCCGCCACCCGCCTTGCCGCGCTGGACCCCTCGGAGATCGAAGCGATCGACCCGAACCTGATCGACATGGCGACACAGGCAAGCGCCTGGAAGGCCTCCGACTATATCGCCGCAATGAACCGCCGGGCCGTCTATGGCTCGGAAATGGACCGGCTGCTGGAGGTTTACGATTTCATCGTGTCGCCCGCTGCAGCGCTGCTGCCCTTCACCGCCGGCGAGGAACTGCCCGAGGGCAGCGGCCTCTCGCGCTGGATCGAATGGGCCGGGTTCAGCTATCCGATCAATCTCAGCCAGCAACCGGCCATGTCGGTGCCCGCCGGGTGCGACCCGGCCACCGGCCTGCCGCACGCGCTGCAGATCATCGCCGGGCGCGGGCGCGATGCCGCGGTTCTCGCCCTTGCCAAGTGGTGGGAGGCGGCGAACCCCGATTTCTTCCTCTGACGAAACCGACCAGAGGCCCAACCCGTCCGCGCAAGAGACGGGGCAAACAAGTCCGAAAACCTGTCCCCGGTCGGTCCGGGGACGCCTGACAAGGAGAAGACAATGCTCAATAGACGTTCAATGCTGATGGGTGGGGTGGCCGCAGGTGCCGGCGCTTCGCTCCTGGCCAGCGTCAATGGCGCCCAGGCCGCGGATGGCGACCCCATCGCCATCGGTGCCGCCCTGCCGATGTCCGGCGCTGCCGCCGCCGACGGGATCGAATTCCAGAACGGCCTGACCCTCGGGATCGAGGAAATCAACGCCATGGGCGGCATCCTGGGCCGTCCGCTGGAACTGCATGTCGAGGACACCGCCGACATGGGCGCCGATACCGTCAGCCAGGCCATGCAGCGCCTGATCGACCGCTATGAAACCCCGGTCATCATCAACGGCTACAACCTTGGCACCAACATGGTGGAAATGGATGTCGCCGCCGATAGCGACGTGATCTTCATCCATTACAACACGCTGATTTCGCACAACAACAAGTTCAAGGAAGACCCGGCGCGCTACTATGGCTCGTTCCAGGGCGATCCGCCCGAATTCTACTATGGCCCGGGCCTTCTGTCCTATCTGAACGGCCTGGTCGAAAGCGGCGAATGGACCCCGCCGAACAAGAAGATCGCGCTGGTCGCCTCGGCCGTCGAATACCCGGTGGTGATCGCCAACGCGGTGCGCGATTTCGCCGCCGAATACGGCTGGGAGATCTCGCTCTATGAGACGGTGCAATTCCCGACCAACCAATGGGGCCCGACGCTGGCCAAGATCCGTCAGGACGAACCGGCGGTGGTCGCCGTCACCCACTTCCTGCCGCAGGACCTGGCCGCCTTCATGACCCAGTTCCAGCCGCAGCCGACCAACAGCCTGATCTACATGCAATACGGTCCCTCGCTGCCGGCGTTCAAGGAAATCGGCGGCAAGGCGGTCGAAGGGGTGCTCTACTCCACCGTGGTCGGCTGTCTGCCGGACGATTTCGCGGCAGCGTTCCGCGCCAGCTATCGCGAGAAATTCGGCCCCAACTCCTCCTATATCGCCGGCAGCCAGACCTATGACGGGCTGTGGAAATGGGCGCTTTCGGCGGCCATCGCCGGCGGCCCCGGCGCGCCCTATGAGAAAGAGCAGATGCGGAAGGTCGCGGCGACCATGAACAAGCTGGTCTATCGCGGCGTCAACGGCATCTGCAACTTCGATCCCGAAGGGCAATCGGCCATGTGCTATCCGTCGCAGATCGGCGATGCGTCGCTGGGGATGCCGCACCAGTTCCTGCAGCATCAGGACATCACCACCGATCCGGTGCTGGTGGCGCCCGCGACTTATGCCAAGGGCGCCTTCAAGATGCCGCCCTGGATGTCGTGATGACGGCAGGGTCCATACCATCGGCAGAAGCGGGCACCGCCCCGCTTCTGGACTGCCGGGACGTGTTCCGTCACTTCGGCTCGCTCCCCGCCGTCGATGGCGTCTCGATGCAGGTCCGCGAAGGCGAGGTCCTGGGCATCGGCGGCCCCAACGGCGCCGGCAAGACCACCTTCTTCGATGTCATCACCGGCATCACCGCCCCCACCGGCGGCAGCATCGAATTCGACGGCCATGACATCACCACCAGCGGCGCCGATCAGATTTGCCACCTCGGCATCGCCCGAACCTTCCAGCTGAACGCCGCCTTCGATCACCTTACGGTCGAGGAGAACGTGCAGGTCGCGGGCCAGTTCGGCCGCCATCCGCGCCGCTTTCCCGGGCTGCGCCTGACCAGGGACACCAGAATCGCCGTGGAAGAGGCGCTCGATTTCGTCGGCCTGGGCGCCAAGCGCCAGATCAAGGCCGGCGACCTGCCGGTGCTCGACCGCAAGCTGCTGATGATCGCCGGGGCTATGGCCACCCGCCCGCGCATGATCTTCCTCGACGAACCCGTCGGCGGTCTCAACACCGATGAAATCGACCATATTCAAGAGCTTGTCCGTCAGATGCAGGGCCAGGGCATCACCATCGTGCTGATCGAACATGTCATGCGGTTCCTGCTGACCCTCTCGACCCGGGTTCTGATCATGCACCACGGCAGCCTGATTTTCGAAGGCCCGCCCGAGGCGGTCGCCGAAGACGAAACCGTGGTCGAAACCTATCTCGGCCAGGGCGCCGCCGGCCGGCTCAAGCGCCATTTCGGAGAGGCCGCCCATGTTTGACACAGCCCCCGACACCACTGGCCCCGACTCCACTGGCCCGAACACCGCCGCCCTCGCCATCGAGGGGCTTCACGCGGGCTATGACGGCCCCGATGTGCTGCACGGCATCACCCTCACCGTGCCGCGCGGCAAGATCGTCACCGTGGTTGGCCCCAACGGGCATGGCAAGTCCACCCTGCTGCGCACCGTTTCGGGCCTGACCCGCCTGCGCCAGGGCCGGGTGCTGGCCGGCGGGCGCGAGATTCAGCAGCTCAAGCCGCACCAGATCGCCGCCGCCGGCATCGCCCACATTCCCCAGGGCGACCTGCTCTTCCCCGAGATGACGGTTTACGAAAACCTGCTGATGGGTGCCTATAACGACCACGACAGCGGCTCGATCGCGGCCAAGCTCGACGCGGTCTATGCCCTGTTGCCCCGGCTTCGCGAGCGTCACGCGCAGATCGCCTCGTCCCTCTCGGGCGGCGAGCGGCGCATGGTCGGGATCGGCCGCGGCCTGATGGCCGGCGCCGACGTGATGATGATCGACGAACCCTCGCTCGGCCTTGCCCCGCTGGTGATCGAACAGATCTACGAGGTGATCGGCAACCTGCGCGAAGAGGGGCGCACCATCCTCCTGGTCGAGGAAAACCCCGCCCGCGTCGCCCATCTGAGCGACGAGATCCACCTGCTCGACGATGGCCATTTCGTCTGGTCCGGGCCGGCGGCCGAGATCCTCGAACGCGACGAACTTCTCGCAACCTATCTGGGGGGCTGACGGGCATGGATACCTTCATCGCAATTCTTGCAACCGGCCTGACCAACGGGGCGCTCTATGCGCTGGCGACGGTCGGTCTCTCGCTGATCTGGGGCTCGATGGGGATGCTGAACATGGCCCATGGCGCGATGCTCGCGCTCGGCGGCTATGTCGTCTTCAGCGTGTCGACCACGCTGGGCCTGCCGGTCTGGACCGGCGTGCTGGCTGCGGCCCTTGCCGGCGCGCTGGCCGGCGCCATTCTCTATATCACCGTGGTGCGCAGCCTGCTGCGCACCGCCGGGCCCGGATTCGAAACCTCGGTGATGATCGCCACGGTGGGCATCGCCATCGCGCTGCAAAACGCGCTGCTGCTGGTCTATGGCGGCCAGCCCCTGTCACAGCCCTTCCGGGTCGACGGCAATGTCCGGCTGGGCGAGGGGGTGATGCCCACGCTCAATATCGTCATCATCCTCGTGGCGCTCGTGGTCATGGCCGGGCTCGGCCTGCTGATCTCGCGCACCCGGATGGGCCGCGCGATCCGCGCCACCGCGCAGAACCGCGATGCCGCGCTGCTGATGGGCGTGCCGGTCGAGCGTACCTATCTTCAGGTGCTGGCGCTTTCGGGCGCCCTTGCGGGCATCTGCGGCGTGCTGGTGTCCTCGGTCACGCAGCTGTCGCCGACGCTCGGCGCCGACCCGATGCTCAAGGCCTTCATCATGTGCGTGGTCGCGGGGCTGGGCAACCTGCCCGGCGCGGTGATCTCGGCCTTCGGCCTCGCCCTGATCGAGGCGGGCGTCCAATACGGTCTCGGCGCGCGCTGGGGCTTCCCCGTTCTGCTGATGCTCGTCATCGCCATTCTCATCTGGCGCCCCAACGGCCTGTTCGGCCGGGCCCAGATCCGCCGCATGTAAAGGACCCCAGCAATGACCGACATGGCAACCGACGTGGCGCGGAAACCGACCGACAAGAAGGCGCGCTCGGTGCGGCTGGACATCGTCATCGGGGTGATCTTCCTGGCCGCCGCGATCACCGCCCCCTTCGTGATCGAAAGCCGTTACGTGATCGGTCAGCTCATCCTCGGGCTGGTCTGGGCCTCGGTCGCGGTGCAATGGAACCTGCTCTTCGGCTATGCCGGGGTGTTCAGCCTGGCGCAGATGGCGCTGTTTGCCATCGGCGGCTATGGCACGGCGATGCTGGCGCATTACCTCGGCTGGAACATCTGGTCCTCGATCGGCGCCGGGGCGGTCATCGCGGCGGCCTTCTCGATGCTGATCGGGCTGGCCTGCCTCAGGCTTCAGGGCGTCTATGTCGCGCTGCTGACCTATGCCATCGCCAGCGTGATCTATCTTCTGATCATGTCCGACACGGCCTGTTTCCGGATGGAGGGCACGACCTGCCGCCAGTTCACCGGCGGCGCCACCGGCTTTGCCCGGTTCGGCGATTTCGGGATGCGGCCGCTGCTGCGCGGCGACTGGATCAAGGGGAACTATGCCATCGTCCTGGCCGGGTTCGTGCTGACCATGCTGGCCTCGTGGATCATCATCCACAGCCCGATGGGCCTGGCCTTCAAGGCGCTGCGCGACAATCAAAGCTATGCCATCGCCCGGGGCATCAACCGTTTCCACACCCAGCTTCTGGTGTTCGGCATCTCGGCCTTCTTCACCGGGCTGACCGGCGGGCTCTATGCCGCCCATTTCCAGGCCATCGGCCCCAACATGTTCTCGCTGTCGCAGCTGCTGTTCGTCATGGCGATCGCCGTGGTGGGGGGCGTCGGCACCTTCTGGGGGCCGGTCGTGGGCACCATCGTGCTGATGATCGCCGACGAGGCGATGCGCGAGGTCGGCCAGTTCCGCACGCTGGGTCTGGGTCTGATCATCGCCACTTGCGTCGTGCTGCTGCCGCGCGGGCTGGTCGGGCGCTTCTCCGACTTCTTCTCGAGAAAACAGACATGACCAGGGCCGCGGCAGCGCCGGACAAAGGCAAGGCGGCAACAGCAAAGGAATGATCCATGTATGACACGATCATCGTCGGCGCCGGATCGGCCGGTTGCGTCCTCGCCAACCGCCTCTCGGCAGACCCGTCCCGCAAGGTGCTTCTGCTCGAAGCGGGCGGCGATCAGCCGATCAACGCCAAGGTGCCCTCGGATTGGGTGACGCTGTTCAACACCTCGGCCGACTGGGGGTATTACACCGTCGCGCAAGAGGGCTGCGCCGGGCGCCGCATCTTCTGGCCCCGCGGCAAGATGGTTGGCGGGTCGGGGGCGATGAACGCGATGATCTACATTCGCGGCCTGCCCTACGATTTCGACAACTGGGCCGCGCTCGGCTGCGATGGCTGGAGCTGGGCCGAAGTGTTCCCCGAATTCATCGCCTTCGAGAAGAACGCCACCCATACCAGCTCTCCCTATCACGGCACATCGGGCACACTGCATGTCGAAACCATCCCCTATTCGCACCCCTATGAGAAAGCCTGGGTCGACTCGGGCGTGGCAGCGGGCCATCCCGCCAACCCCGACTTCAACGGTGCCAGCCAGGAAGGGTTCGGTTTCTTCCAGTTCACGATCAAGGACGGCGCCCGGGCGGGCACCAGCCGGGTCTATCTCGACCCGGTGCTGACGCGCCCGAACCTGACGCTGATGACCGGCGTGCTGATCACCCGGGTGATCGTCGAGAACGGCCGTGCCACCGGCGTGGAATACCTCGAAAACGGCGTGCTGAAACAGGCCATGGCCGCGGGCGAGGTGGTCATGGCCGCCGGCGCCATCGGCTCGCCCCAGATCCTGCTGCAATCCGGCCTCGGCCCCGCGGACGAACTTCGGGCCGTCGGTGTCACGCCGGTCTTCGACGCGCCCGAGGTCGGCAAGAACCTGCAAGACCACATCAATGTGGCCTTCTCCTACTACACCAAGGACGCGGTCGGCGTCGGCGCCTGGGATGCCAATTTCCTGGCCGAAAGCTTTGCCGAATGGGACAGCGCGAAGACCGGCCCGCGCAGTTCGCCCTGGGTGGCCGCCGGCGCGCATGTCCGCTCGCGCCCGGATGTGGCGCAGCCCGATCTTCAGCTTTACGGCGCCGTCACGCCGCATCGCGACTATGCCCGCTTCCTCAGCGTGAAACCGGGCATGACGATGCACACGACGCTGCAACGCCCCAACAGCCGGGGCCAGATCACCCTGCGCTCGGCCGACCCGATCCAGTATCCCGACATCGACCCGCGCTATTTCGCCTCCGATCCCACCGGCGAAGACCTCGCCACCCTGGTCGAGGGCATCAAGATCCAGCGCGAAGTCGCCGCAAGCGGGCCGCTGGCCGACCTGCTCGACGGCGAAATGCAGCCCTCGGCCGATTGCCGGACCGATGCCGAGATCGGCGAATATATCCGGCGCCACTGCATGACGCTCTATCACCCCTCCTCGACCTGCCGCATGGGCAGCGACGCCGGGGCCGTGGTCGATAGCGCGACGCTGAAGTTCAACGGTATAGACGGGCTTTACGTGGCCGACGCCTCGGCCATCCCCGAGATGATCTCGGGCAATCTCAACACCACCACCGTGCTGATCGCCGAACGCGGCGCCCGCTCGATCATCGACGGCGCGGTGGCCTGACGGAAAAGACCGTGCCCGACGGCCCGCCCCCGATGGGCCGCCCGGCACCGGAATGCGCGAACACCGAACCGACCGGGGGACAGTGAAACGACATCGCAGAGGAGAAATCACCGATGGCAAAAGACTGGCTGGGAAATGACCTGACGGCGGGCGACAGCGCCACCGTGCAGGGCATCGACGACTTCATCGAAGGCTTTCTGGGCTACGAACTCAAGGCCGGCAACATCCTTGCCGCCGCCGATAACGACGCGGGCTCGGCGCTCGCCAATGCCTATGCCGCCATGTTCTACATGTTCCTCGAGGCGCCCCAGGCGCCGGCCCTCGCCACGCCCTATATCGAACGGGCCGAGGCCGCTTTGAAGGGCGCCAACCGCCGCGAGCAGATGACCGTTGCCGCCGTGCGCGCCTGGATCGACGGCGACGTGCCCCGGGCGATCAAGATCTCGAACGAGGCGGCGGACGAGTTTCCCCACGATCTTCCGCTGGTGAAATCGGCGCAGTATCACGAATTCAACCTCGGCAACGCGCCGGGCATGTTGCGCCTTTCGGAAAAGGTGGAAGAGGCCAACAAGGATGTCTGCTATATGCACGGGCTGATGGCCTTCGCCTATGAGCAATGCCACCTTCTCGACATGGCCGAGGTTTCGGCCCGCCGCGCGATCGAACTGAAGCGCAAGGAACCCTGGGCGCATCACGCGCTGGCCCATGTGATGATCACCCAGGGCCGGATCGACGAGGGCATCGCCTTCCTCACGGACGTGTCGGAAACCTGGACCGACCTCAACAGCTTCATGGTCACGCATAACTGGTGGCACCTCGCGCTGAACTATATCTCCAAGGGGCAATACGATCTGGCGCTGAAATCCTATGACGATCACGTCTGGGGCGTCTCGCCCGAGTATTCGCAGGATCAGATCAACGCGGTCTCGCTCCTCCTGCGGCTCGAACTCGTCGGGGTCGATGTCGGCGACCGCTGGAAGACGCTGGCCGACTATCTCAAGGCCCGCACCAACGACTTCGTGCAGCCCTTCCTGACGATGCAGTATATCTATGGCCTCGCCCGGGCCGGCGCGCCCGAAACCGATGCGATGCTGGATAACCTGCGCGCCTTCGTGACCGATGCGCCGGACTTTGTCCACGATGCCTGGATCAACGTCGCAGAACCGGCCTGCGAGGGGCTTGTCGCCCATGCCCGGGGCAATCACCAGGAGGTGGTGCGCAAGCTCGGCACCGCCATCGCCCGCATCGTCGAGATCGGCGGCAGCCATGCCCAGCGCGACCTTTTCGAACAGGTGCTGCTCGACAGCGTGATCCGCACGGGCCGCTACAGCACCGCGCAGCAGATGCTGGAAATGCGGCGCGGTTACGAGCCCTGTTCGGTGCCCAATAACGACAAGCTTGCGGATGTCTATCAAAGCCTCGGCCTGCCGCGCGAAGCGGCCCGCGCCCAGGCCCGGGTCAAGCGCGTTCTGGGAACGGCCATGTCCTGATCCCGCACAAGTCACGCGGCCCTGGTCCGAGTTTCCAGAGCCGCGTGATCGTTTGCTTCGGCCGCTGCCGGCCGGACGTTTCCGATGGGTTCCAGCAGGCGGCGGTTGACCTTGCGTGTCATGACGGTGCCGGAGATCGGGCATCGTCGGTCACCAACCTTGGAGAACGAGCGTGAAAGGCTGCTGGCGCTTGCCGCAGTCAGGATCGGCACGGCTCGTCTCTGGTTGCGCGCAGCCATCGTTCCGCGAGGAAACGGTGGGGCGGACCGGGAGTTGCCCCGCGATCTTCGGGGCCGTTTCAGACCCGATTCCGCATTTCTGGTTGACATGATTCAGCCGTTGCCAAAATATGCAGGCACGTCAGGGGAGTCCCGCCCAAGGGACTGAGAGGCTGATTGATGGCGGGCAACCGCCAACGGTGACGCGACCCTTTGAACCTGACCCAGTTGACACTGGCGTAGGAAGACCGAAGGGCTTTCCCGCATTCTCCGATCCAGGAGGCGGTCCTTTCGGGCCGCTCTGGTTCCGTTCGCGCAAGCGTAGGGGCCGGCAGAGGCCCCTTTCTGCCAACTGTTTCACTTGGGTCTCATCTTGATGAGGAGACCGATATGAAAGACACCGCACCCACCATCAGCACCGGCCCGCTGCCCGCCTCGCGCAAGGTCTATGTGACCGGCGACACCCACGCGCTGCGCGTGCCGATGCGCGAAATCGACGTGACCGGCGAGGCGCCGCTGACCGTCTATGACAGTTCCGGCCCCTATACCGACCCGGCGGCGCGGATCGACATCGCCACCGGCCTGCCCGAAGTGCGTGGCGGCTGGCTGCAACAGCGCGGCGACGTCGAGGAATATCAGGGCCGCGACGTGACCGACGCCGACAACGGCTTTGCCACCGGCGACCGGCTGACCCCCGGCTTTCCGGTGCGGCACACGCCGCTGCGCGCGGTGGGCGACCGGGCGGTGACGCAGCTGGCCTATGCCCGCGCCGGGATCGTCACCCCGGAAATGGAATTCGTCGCCCTGCGCGAGAACGAGGGCCGCCTGGCGGGATACAGCCGCGATGGCGAGGGTTTCGGCGCCGAGCTGCCCGATCTGGTGACGCCGGAATTCGTCCGCGACGAGATCGCCGCCGGGCGCGCCATCATCCCCGCCAACATCAACCACCGCGAGTTGGAGCCGATGATCATCGGCCGCAATTTCAAGGTGAAGATCAACGCCAATATCGGCAATTCGGCCGTCACCTCCAGCATGGAGGAAGAGGTGGAAAAGATGGTCTGGGCGATCCGCTGGGGCGCCGATACGGTGATGGACCTGTCGACGGGCCGCAACATCCACAATATCCGCGACTGGATCATCCGCAACGCGCCGGTGCCCATCGGCACCGTGCCGCTCTATCAGGCGCTGGAAAAGGTCGGCGGCGTGGCCGAGGACCTGACCTGGGAGGTGTTCCGCGACACGCTGATCGAGCAGGCGGAACAGGGCGTGGATTACTTAACCATCCATGCCGGTGTGCGCCTGCACATGATCCCGATGACCGCCAAGCGCGTCACCGGCATCGTGTCGCGCGGCGGGTCGATCATGGCGAAATGGTGCCTGCATCATCACCGCGAAAGCTTTCTTTACGAGCATTTCGAGGAGATCTGCGACATCTGCCGCCGCTATGACGTGTCGTTCTCGCTGGGTGACGGGCTGCGACCCGGTTCCATCGCCGATGCCAATGACGAGGCGCAATTCGCCGAGCTGCACACGCTGGGCGAGCTGACCAAGATCGCCTGGGCCAAGGAGTGTCAGGTGATGATCGAAGGCCCGGGCCATGTTCCGATGCACAAGATCAAGGCCAATATGGACGAGCAGCTGAAGCATTGCCACGAGGCGCCGTTCTATACGCTCGGGCCGCTGACCACCGACATCGCGCCGGGCTATGACCATATCACCAGTGCCATCGGGGCGGCGATGATCGGTTGGTTCGGCACCGCGATGCTGTGCTATGTCACGCCCAAGGAACACCTGGGCCTGCCCGACCGCGACGATGTGAAGACCGGGGTGATCACCTACAAGCTGGCCGCCCATGCCGCCGATCTGGCCAAGGGGCATCCCGGCGCGCAACGGCGCGACGACGCGCTGAGCCGGGCGCGGTTCGAGTTCCGCTGGGAGGATCAGTTCAACCTCGGCCTCGACCCCGACACGGCGCGCGAGATGCATGACGAGACCATGCCGAAAGAGGCGCATAAGGTGGCGCATTTCTGCTCGATGTGCGGACCGAAATTCTGTTCGATGCGGATTTCCCACGACATCCGCGCCGAGGCCGAGAAGCAGAAGGGCATGGAGGCGATGGCCGCAAGGTTCCGCGCGGGCGGGGCGCTTTACGTGCCCGCCGAAGACGCCGCCGGGGAACCGGCGGAATGATCTCGGTCCTGGGGTCGGGCGTGGCGGGGCTGTGCGCCGCCACCGCCCTTGTCGAGGCCGGGCTGGAGGTCGAGGTGATCGCGCCGGCGGGCGCGTCGCCGCCGGCCTCGCGGCTGGCGGGCGGGATGCTGGCGCCGTTCTGCGAGGGCGACGGCGCCCCCGACATCGTCGTGACGCGCGGCCAGGCGGCGGTGGACTGGTGGGCGGCGCATGTGCCGGGGGTGGAACGCCGGGGCACGCTTGTCGTCGCGCCGCCGCGCGATACGCCCGAGCTGGACCGCTTTGCCCGGGCGACGCGCGCCCACCGGCCCGTCCGCCCCGGCGATCTGGAGCCGACGCTGGAGGGGCGGTTCGCGCGCGGGTTGTTCTTCGAGGGTGAGGCGCATCTTGACCCGACCGCCGCGCTGACCGCGCTGCGCGACCGGCTGATCGCCGCCGGGGTGCGGTTTCACGACGGCCCGGCCCAAGGCCGCATCGTCGATTGCCGCGGCATCGCCGCCGCCGACCGGCTGGACGATCTGCGCGCGGTGCGGGGCGAGATGCTCGAGGTCCAGACGCCCGAGGTCACGCTGACCCGGCCCGTGCGCCTGCTGCATCCGCGCTTTCCCTGCTATATCGTGCCGCGCGGCGGCGGGCGGTTCATGATCGGCGCGACCATGGTGGAAAGCGCCCGCCGCGGCCCAATCACCGCCCGCGCGACGATGGAGCTTCTGTCGGCGGCCTATACGCTGCACCCGGCCTTCGCCGAGGCCGAAATCCTCACGACCGGCGCCGATCTGCGCCCGTCCTTTCCCGACAACATCCCCGCCCTGCGCCGCATCGGCGATGCGATCCACCTGAACGGCATGTATCGGCACGGCTTCCTGATGGCGCCGGTGCTGGCGATGGAGCTGGCGGGAATCATGACCAAGGAGATGGCCCATGCGCATTAACCTGAACGGCACCGCGATCGAGACCGACGCCACCACCCTTGCCGCGCTGATCGAGGATCGCGGCCTTGACGCGGCCAGCGTCGCCACCGCGCTTGACGGCGCCTTCGTGCCGCGCGAGTGCCGCGCCACCACCCCTCTGACCGAGGGCGGCGCGGTCGAGGTGCTGTCGCCGATGCAGGGGGCTGAGCATGTCCGACGGGACCTTCTATGGCACCGCGCTGAGCAGCCGGCTGATGCTGGGCACGGCGCAATACCTCGCCATTGGTGTTGCGGCAGGCGATTGCCGCGTCTGGCGCCGAGGTGATCACCGTATCGCTGCGCCGCGAGGGGCGTGACGGCGCCGCGTTTCGTGACATCCTGCGCGACAGCGGCTGCCGCATCCTGCCCAACACCGCCGGCTGCCACAGCGTGCGCGAGGCCGTGACCACGGCGCAGATGGCGCGCGAGCTGTTCGGCACCAGCTGGATCAAGCTCGAGGTGATCGGCCATGCCGACACGCTGCAACCCGATCCCTTTGCCCTGGTCGAGGCCGCCCGCGTGCTGAGCGACGACGGGTTCGAGGTCTTTCCCTATACCACCGAGGACCTGATCGTCGGCGAGCGGCTGATCGAGGCGGGGTGCCGGGTGCTGATGCCCTGGGGCGCGCCCATCGGTTCGGGGCAGGGATTGCGCAATATCGAGGGTCTGCGCGCGATGCGGGCGCATTTCCGTGATGTTCCGCTGGTGATCGACGCCGGGATCGGCGCGCCGTCGCAGGCGGCGCAGGCGATGGAGCTGGGGTTCGACGCGGTGCTGCTGAACACCGCCGTGGCCCGGGCGCTGGACCCGGTGGGCATGGCCGGCGCCTTCGGCCGGGCGGTGGCGGCGGGCCGCGACGCCCATGAGGCCGGGCTGATGCCCCGGCGCGACATGGCCCGGGCCTCGACCCCGGTCTTCGGCATGGCGGACCTGGCATGAGCGTGCTCGACCCGTTTTACCTGATCGTCGATCACACCGCCCGGCTGGAGCTGTTGGTGCCGCATGGCGTGAAGCTGGTGCAGCTGCGCATCAAGGACCGGCCCGAGGCCGAGATCCGCCGCCAGATCGCCCGCGCGCGCGACTTCTGCGCCGTGCATCGTGCCAGGCTGGTGGTGAATGACCATTGGCAGGCGGCGCTCGATCTCAACTGCGGCTTTGTCCATCTCGGCCAGGAAGATATGCAGACCGCGGATCTTGCCGCCTTGCGTCGCGCCGGTGTGCGGTTTGGCCTCTCGACCCACGACGAGGAGGAGCTTGAGCGCGCGCTGTCGCATGACCCGGCCTATGTCGCCCTGGGCCCGGTCTATCCGACGCGCCTCAAGAAAATGAAATGGGGGCCGCAAGGATTGGATCGGGTGCGGGCGTGGAAAAAGCGCGCTGGCGCCACTCCGCTGGTCGGCATCGGAGGGCTGACGCCCGAACGCCTGCCCGACCTGTTCGAGGCGGGCGCGGACAGTGCCGCCGTCGTGACCGACATTGCCACCGCCCCCAACCCGGAGGCGCGCTGTGCCGCCTGGATCGACGCCACGCGGAGCTATGTCGGATGAGCCGCTATGCCAGACAGATCAGCCTGCCGGGGATCGGCGCAGAAGGTCAGGCCCGGCTCGCAAGGGCGAAAGTGCTGGTCGTCGGTGCGGGCGGGCTTGGCGCGACGCTTTTGCCGCAACTGGTGGGGGCCGGAGTCGGCTTCATCCGCGTGCTGGACCCGGATGTTGTCGAAGCAAGCAACCTGCACCGCCAGACCCTGTTTCGGATGTCCGACCTGGGCCGGCCCAAGGCCCAGGTCGCCGCGCAGGCATTGTCCGGCCTGAACCCGGATGTCACGCTGGAGTCCCATGTCGCCCGGCTTCATCCCGCAAGCCTGCCGCGCTGGTGCGCGGATGTCGATCTGATCGTCGACGCCGCCGACAGTTTCGCCACCAGCTATGCGCTTTCGGATCGTTGCCGGCAGTCTGGGCAACCGCTGATCAGCGCCTCCGTCACCGGACGACAGGGCTATGTCGGCGGGTTTTGCGGCGGGGCACCCAGCCTGCGCGCCGTATTCCCCGATCTGCCCGCGGTCCTGGGGTCGTGTGCGGAAACCGGCGTGCTCGGACCGGCCGTCGCCAGTCTTGCCGCCCTTCAGGCCCAGATGGTGCTTGCGGTGATCTTGAACCACGCACCAACGCCGCTTGGACAGCTTCTATCGCTCGATCTGGCGAGATGGCGTCTGAGCGGCTTTCGGTTCGATGGCGCGGCAGACCCGGCACATCCGCTGCCGGTCATTCTGTCCTTTGAGCAGATCGAGCAGGAGGATATTGTCGTCGACCTGCGCAACCCCCCGTTCCCGGACCCGAGACCGAAGCCCGACCAGCGCGTGGTCTTTGTTTGCACCTCCGGGCTTCGCGCCTGGCGCGCGGCCATGGGGCTGGTCGGGCAAGGGCACCGCAGGGTCGCCATCGTGGGAGAGGGCCAATGACGCACCGGCCGCAAAGCGCGGTGCTTGCCATCGGGGGGATGGATTCAAGTGGCGGGGCGGGCCTTTTGCGCGACCAGGCCACGATCGACGCCTTGGGGGGCACGATGCGCGCCGCCGTGACATGCGTGACGGCCCAGGACGACTGCACCGTCAGCGCCATTCACCCGGTGCCGGTCGAGACCGTTGTGGCGCAGATCGAGCGGGCAGGTCCTGTGCGGGCGGTCAAAATCGGGATGCTCGGCACATCCGAGATCGTGCGCGCCGTTGCGGGGGCCTTGCCGGATGTCCCTTGCGTGCTGGACCCCGTTTTGGCGTCGAGTTCGGGGCGCGCACTGCTCAGCGATCGGGGCATGGACGCGCTTGTCGCGGAGCTTCTGCCGCGCGCGATGCTGCTCACCCCCAACCTGCCGGAGCTTCGGATGCTGTCGCGCAGGCTGGGGCTCGAGGCCGATGGCGATGAGGCCACATGCGTGCGAACGCTGATGCGCCGCGGCTGCCGAGCGGTTCTGGTCAAAGGCGGGCATGCCGAGCCGGGAGCCCGCTGCGAAGACAGGCTCTATCTGAAGAATGGATCGCTTCGAACCTTCGGCGGGCCGCGATACGGCTTCTCGCTTCGGGGAACCGGATGCCAGATTGCCAGTGCCATCGCTTTCACACTTGGGCAGGGCGGTGATCTGTGCGCGGCGGTCGACAAGGCGCGGAGCGTCGTGATGACACGGTTCCGGACGCACTCTGGCGAGCCCTGAAACCGCAATGCGAAAACAGCACCAAGCAGCGCCGCCCGCACGCGGAGGGGAGGCCTGAAGCAGGGCATTGGTGCCGCGTAGCGACCGGGCTCCAAGGTCGGCCAGGCGGGCGACGGAGCTGGCTTGGCCGGGGAAGCCTACAGCAGTTCCAGGACGGTGCGCACCAGGGTGCCGATCTGTGTCGACGCGGCGACCAGAAGCACGAACACCAGGAGCGCTTTCCAGGTGATCGGGTTGGAATAGCTGTCTGCCGCGCGCAATACCCCCTCATACCCGCCGCCCGGGTTGCTCCAGGCCGATACGAAGCTGAGCCCGCGCAGGGGGCTTTCGATGCCAAATCGCCAGCGGCTCGCCTGAGAGCGGCTTTGGGCAAAACCGTAGAGCGCCCCACGCCGGTTGGAGGTGAATTTCTCCATCGTGCGCGGGGTGGCAAGTTCCAGCACCTCGATATGGTCGCGCAGGCCGGGAAGGTGGCGCTCCGCTGCATCGAGCATCTTCCGGATCTCGGTTTCCTTCCGAGCCCGATAATCCTCTTCGCTCAGCGCCGCCCAGCGATCGTAATTGTCGCAATAGAAGATATCCATCAAGGCGCCGTTCCCGCCCTTTAACGCCGCGGGGTCGGCGACGGAATGAACGGTCGCCGCAAAGCCGTCTTCTTCATAGCCGGTGGAAAAATCCGTCCGCGAGCGGAAGCGCTCGTAGAATGCGACCTCGTCCAACGGAGGTTCGACGTATTCATAGGTGTCGGCAAATGCGGGATTGAGCCTTTCCGGCGGCACGTCGAGCTTCAGGTAAAGAACCGAGGCCGTCATCCCGGTTTCCATGCGTGAAATCCGCTGCAACTGGCGCCTGGCCACGGGATGATCCCGTAGAAGGTCCCCGTATACGGTGAAGGGATTCGCACCGCAGACGATCTCGGGGGCATAGACGTCGCCCTCTTCCCCTCCGAGCCGCAATCCGATGACACGGTTGCCATCCGTCAGGATCCGTTCGGCGGTTTTCCCCGTCAGGATGCGGCCATTGTTGCGGCGAACGACCAAAGACAGCTGCCGGACGATTTCGTAGCCGCCACCTTTCAGATAATAGCCGCCATCGTTGTAATAGCTGAAGTTGGCGGCCATCGGGAACAGCATGTTGATCTCATGCGCGGGAGCGCCGTAATAGCCCGAGAAATGCAGCAAGATCCTGCGTAGCTCGGGGTTTTTCGTCCGCAGGGCAAGGCCAAGCGGCGGCATCCAGAACGATGTCAGCAACAGGAAGGGTGCGAACAGCGGCACTGCGAAGATGACGGCGCCCTGCTTCAGCGGATTACGGCAGCGCACCTGGTCGAAATAGCTGATCTGGCGCCCAAATCGGCGCATCGTCCAGAACCAGAGGCGGATCGCCCGCCGCTCCGCAGGGAAACGGGCGATCAACGCGCGTTCCCATGCCTTCATGTCGCCGTTGGGGATACGCAGAAGGTCCTGGCCCGGCCCGAGATAAAGCTCCGACAGCCAGGACGATTTGACGAAGTCGAGCTTGTCGTAAACGCCGGCCTCTTCCAGCAACCCCTTCAGGCGGGACTTGCGCACACCGCCGATCTGATGAAGGGACACATCGAACGTGAACCCCTTGCGTCCGAATACGCTGGCATAGCCGCCCAGAACCTTGTGCTTTTCCACAACCAGCACACGCTTGCCGCGCCGGGCCTGAATCGCGGCGGCGGTCATGGCGCCCAGACCCGCGCCCAGCACGATCACGTCATAGCGTTCGCCCGTTCCGGCAACGGCCTGGGACGATGTCGTATTTGTCATTTCATAACCTCGACTGTGTAGGTTGCCAGGGCCCACAGCGGCAACGGCAGAACGCTGACCAGCCCGTTGCGCTGCACCATGAAACTCGGTCCATTGGTCGATGCAGTTGCCACCGCGACGTTGTTTTCGACTGCGCGATAAGTGGCCTCGGCGGCATGAAGCATCGGGAAGGGCATCCGGAAACGATCATCGTCCACGGGTGCAAGCAGCAGGTCGGCGCCTTGCAGCCGATCCCCGATATCCGGGAAATGCAGGTCATAGCAGATGTCGGTCAGCACGGTCAGGGCGCCGACCTGGGCGTGATCATAGGTCTCGTTCCCGGTGATCCGTTCGCCCGGGGCCGGGTGGCGCTTGTTGTTTTCCAGCAGAACCGTGCCATCGGGTCCGACCAGAACGGCGGCGGCAAAGGGCAGCGCGCCTCGGTGCGGGCGCCGGATGTGATAGGTCAGATAGATCGCCTGGTCGCGTGCGAGCGCTTGGGCGGGGGCTTCCATCGTGCCGGGGATATCGTTTTCCGGCCAGACGACGAAAAGCGGCAGAGCGGGATTGGCCGCACCGGCGCGGGAGTCGGCGATGGCGGCAATCGTGCGCCGCATGAGGTCTTGGATTTCGTCTTCGGTGGTTTCTGGCGCGCCAGCGGGCGCCAGATGCGATGGTAGGCGCACCGGCGCCTGAACCCCGATCACCGTGGCGACCGGACCCCGATCGGCGGTGCGGCGGCGCAGATCGGCGTCAAAGCCGATGCAGGCGACGAGCACAAGGATTGCTCCGGCCAGAAGCGCCATCCGCCGCCCTGTCTGCCACAGAACGGCCCACAGGCCATTGACCGCGATCAGAACCGCCGCCACCAGCGAGAAATCCCCCAGTCGCGCCGCCTGAATTGTCAGCGGGTTAAGCCATTGCAAATGGGTGAGATTGGGCACGACCCAGGCTGCGGTGGCGGGCATGTTGGCCCGCAGCCCGATAAGCGCGGTCCATAGAACCGCGATGGCGATGAGCCGCGGGATCGGCCGCCGGAGTCCCGCCAGCCCCGGCAGGCAGATCACCAGAACGAGAAGTGCGATATTGCCGGTGATCATCAGCGCGGCGAGCCAGGCCGGGAATATCCAGAAATACCAGAACGCGCCGGGCACCCGCCACGCCGCTGCAAACAAGGCGGCCAGCAAGATGTGTTGCGACGGGCGCTGTTCGCGCAAAAGCGCGACGAGGAACGGGGCCAGGGCAAACAACATGAAGACATGCGCGCAAATGACGGCGCGAATAGGCCGATATTCATCAGCGCCCCCGAGACGAGGCTGAGATGCCATGGCCGTATCGGGTTCGGCACGATCGATTGCGGTGTCATCGGTTGGTCCTTCGATGCAATATCAGACAGAGCGCTCAGCGCGGTTTTCTAACGGTTCAGGACGATTGCGGTGGTTTGCCGAGCGCCGCTCAGTTGAATGGCGAAGATGTCGAAATCCGGCGCGCATTCCGATCCTGGGGTTGCGGGAAAAGCCGTAGGGTTCGCGCGGCAATCCCAGAAGGTTGGTGTCGAGCTTGCCATTGCCGTTCAGGTCCTGGAAAACGGCGATGCCATAGGTTCCGTTTTCGACCTTGCGGAAGACCGCGGTGGCTTTCCCGTCCTGCGGAGGCACGGCGACACCGGCAAGCTGGGCCCGGTTTTCAAAGGCCTGCTGACTGTCGAACAAAGCGATGTACAGCTTTCCACCGGATCGCGCATTCGAGACCGAAACAGTCAGGTCGCCCGCCGCGAGCGGCACCGGCAAACACAACGCCGCGACCATCCCCAAAGTGGCCGGAAAACCCGAGTTTTTCATGATCGAATCCTTTCTCGATGACTTGGGTTCGCAGGGTTGTCACGGAACTGCGTTTCGGCCAACATCATCCACGCCTGAAATTCGCCAAGTGCGCCCTCCCTACGTGAAACGCAGCAGGATATCGGTTGACGAACCGTGAAATACCACCGGAATAGCGCCTCATGGTCCGATCTGTGGGCCGGTGCGATGGCAAGAGCCCTCCGCATTTGGAAGCGACCGGGCTTTTGGGCGGTCGTATTATGCATTGCCCTGTTCTGTGCCTATAGCGGCCCCTTCGGCACCTACCAGTCATTCGGCTTCGGCATCCGGCTGCTGTATTGGCTGTCGGTCGTCATCGTCACAGCCATGATGGGCATCTGGGTGTCCGAACTGGCGATCGAGGCCGATCTGCGATCTCTTTCCCGAAACGATTTCGCTCGGTGGCCTGTTCGGCCTGGGGTCACGGCGGTGGTGGTGACACTGCAATGGGTTTTGAGACGAGGCGGCTGCCTGCCGATTTCATTTAGTCGCTGTTCCTTCTGAGCTTTCCCACGGCCGTTGTGACCTTTCTGGTGGCAAACCGCCTGATGTATGCTGTGGAACCGCTGTGGCGGATACAGGGGAAAGCACGGTTCCGAAGCTGTTTCAGCGATTGAAAGGATTGCCAACGCCACCGAGCTGGTCTCGCTTTCCGCACAGGACCACTATGTCGAGATATCGACCGACAAGGGCAGCGTTTTTGCCTGATCAGGTTGTCGGACGCCATCGCCGAATGCAGCCCGATCGAGGGATTTCAGATTCACCGCTCTCACTGGGTCGCCTCGCGGCGGTCGCGCGGCTGAATATTCGCGGCGACAAACCTCATGTTCTTTGAAATCGGGCCAGGCGCTTCCTATCAGCCGCGCGCGCACCAAACCCTTCGAAGCCGCACTCAGGACCCACGCGGCCATGATGCGTGAACATGTCGCGCTCGTCACGCTTTTGGGGTCGGCCAGTGCCATGTTCCGGGCGCGCTCGTTCGGGAAGCAACCGGCGTTGCGGCACCGTGCCGGCATGGGGCCGATCGATCGAGAATGCGCGGCGAAGCCGGGACGCGGACATGAGCAGCCAGAGGCAATGCTTCCGCCGAGAAAGACAGACCTGTCCGGTGCTATCCAAGGAAGATTTGGTGGAGCCTAGGGGGATCGAACCCCTGACCTCTTGCATGCCATGCAAGCGCTCTCCCAGCTGAGCTAAGGCCCCATCGGGTCAGGCTGTCGCCCGACGACCGGGTAATTAGGCAAAGGGCGCGGCGGGTTCAAGCCCTAAATTGCCGCGCGCCCCGGCTTTTCTTCATTCGTCGTCGTTCGAGGAAACGTCGGCGATATCGTCGAGCGAGACGTTGTCGTCCTCGTCCTCGTCCAGAACGTCTTCGTCGAGATCGACATCGACGTCGTCGTCGTCGAGAACGTCCAGTTCCAGATCGTCTTCCGCATCCTTCGCCTTCTTCGAGGCCGAATCGGCGGCGTCGGCGGCGATCATCGAACGCTTGCCGGTATCGAGCTCGACCACCTCGCCGGTATAGGGGCTGACGATGGGATCGCGGTTCAGGTCGTAAAACCGTTTGCCGGTGGTCGGGCAGACGCGTTTGACGCCCCATTCTTCCTTGGGCATGGGTTTTGCCTTTCGAGTCGGTCTTGTCTTGTCGACGGTCCGCGCCAACTGCCATAACACGCGCAGGGTGTCAAAGGCTTTCATGACGCAAATGTCGGAAGGATGTGCAGCGTGAACCGCCATGTGTTGAAGGGCGATCCGCCGGTGGAAGTCGTGCTCAGGCGGTCGGCCCGGGCGCGCCGGATTTCGCTGCGGGTGTCGGGGATCGACGGGCGGGTGACGCTGACCCTGCCGAAGGGCGCGAGCGAGCGCGAGGCGCTGGAGTTCGCCGAGGAGAAGGCCGACTGGCTGCGCGGCCATCTGGCGCGGCGCCCGGACGAGGTGGCGGTGGGGCTTGGCATCGAGCTGCCGTTTCGCGGCGCGGTGCTGCGGGTCGTGGCGGGGCAGGGCCGGCAGGTGGTGCCCGGCGACGGGCTGATCGCCGTGCCTGGCGTGGCCGACCGGACGGCGGCGCGATTGCAGGGATTTCTGAAAGAGACCGCGCGGGCGCGGCTGGCCGAGGCGTCGGACCGCTATGCCGCCGCGCTGGGGCGCGATTACCAGCGGCTGAGCCTGCGCGATACGCGGTCGCGCTGGGGGTCGTGTTCGGCGCAGGGCGGGCTGATGTATTCCTGGCGGCTGATCATGGCGCCCGATGCGGTGCTGGATTATGTGGCCGCGCATGAGGTGGCGCATCTGGCCGAGATGAACCACTCGAACCGGTTCTGGGCCACGGTCGAGCGGCTCTATGGCGATTACCGCCCTCCCCGGCGCTGGCTGCGCGAGAAGGGCGCCGGGTTGCACCGCTTCCGGTTCTGAACTCCGGCGGGAGGGGACACGATTTTCGACGAAGAATCGCAGCCCGCTTGACCGGCTGAAAATTTGTGATCACAGATAGGATCATGCAGAAGCCCGCGCGCCCCGATCCTTCGACCTCGGCCCATGACCGCGTCTATCGCGGGCTGAGGACGCGCATCATGCATGGCGACATGCTGCCCGGCCAGGCGCTGACCCTGCGCGGCATCGGGCGCGAATTCGGCGTGTCGATGACCCCCGCGCGCGAGGCGGTGCGGCGGTTGGTGGCCGAGGGTGCGCTTTCGATGTCGTCCTCGGGGCGGGTGGCGACGCCCGAGCTGAGCTCGGAGCGGATCGAGGAGCTGGCGGCGCTGCGCACGCTGATCGAGGTGGAACTGGCCAGCCGTGCCCTGCCGCGGGTGCATATGGCGCTGATCGAGCGGCTGCAGACCATCAATGCCGGCCTGACCGAGATGATCCAGCGCCAGGACCCGGTGGGCTATATCCGCACCAATCTGGAGTTTCACCGCACGCTTTACCTGCGCGCCCAGGCGCCGGCGATGCTGGCGCTGACGGAAACCGTCTGGCTGCAGCTGGGTCCGACGATGCGGCAGCATTACGGGCGGTTGAAACGCAAGGCGCTGCCGCCCTATCACCGCATGATCATCGCCGCGCTGAAGGCGGGCGACGAACCGGGGCTGCGGCTGGCGGTGCGGTCGGACGTGACCCAGGGGCTGAAGATGCTGCTGGCCTCGTAAGGCGGCGGGGCCTGTGGTGGTTCAGGCCGCCAGCCCCTTGGAGCCGAGGTCGAGGAATTTCTTGCGCCGGTCGCGGACCAGTTTCTTGGGCGTCTTGCCGTCAAGCTCGGCCAGCATCGAGGTGAGCACCTTGCCGACCGCCTCGATCGCGGTGGCTCGGTTGCGATGCGCCCCGCCCAGCGGTTCGGGAATCACCCGGTCGGTGACACCCAGCTTCTCGAGGTCCTGCGCGGTCAGGCGCAGCGCCTCGGCGGCCTCGCGCATCTTCTCGGCATCCTTCCACAGGATCGAGGCGCAGCCCTCGGGCGAAATGACCGAATAGATCGAATGTTCCAGCATCGCCACGCGGTCGGCCGTGGCGAAGGCCACTGCCCCGCCCGAGCCGCCTTCGCCGATGATCACCGACACCACCGGCACGCCGATGGTCAGGCATTTCTCGGTCGAGCGTGCGATGGCCTCGGACTGGCCACGCTCTTCCGCGCCCTTGCCGGGATAGGCGCCGGCGGTATCGACAAGGGTGATCACCGGCAGGCCGAAGCGGTCGGCCATGTCCATCAGGCGCACCGCCTTGCGGTATCCTTCGGGGCGGGCCATGCCGAAATTGTGCAGGATGCGGGATTTGGTGTCGTGGCCCTTTTCGTGGCCGATCACCACCACAGGCTTGTCGTTGAACCGCGCCAGGCCGCCCATCACGGCATGGTCGTCGGCAAAGTTCCGGTCGCCGGCCAGCGGCGTGTATTCGGTGAAGAGCGCGTCGATATAGTCGCGGCAATGCGGCCGGTCGGGGTGGCGGGCGACCTGGCATTTGCGCCAGGGGGTCAGCTTGCCATAGAGATCCTTCAGAAGCTCGGCCGCCTTCTTGTCGAGCGCGGCGGCCTCGGCGGCGACATCCATCTCTTCGTTGGCGCGGGCCATGGCGCGCAGCTCTTCCGCCTTGCCTTCGATTTCGGCCAGCGGTTTTTCGAAGTCGAGGTAGTTGGTCATCCGCTCACTCCACGTCGCACACTTGCCGCTATATGGCTTTGCGGGCGCGGCAATGCAACTCCGCAAGATTTGTTCAGCCGGGCCGTGGCAGATAGACTGGGCGAAACGAGGCCGGGGTGGCGATGCAAGGCGACTATGAAAAGCGGATGCTGCGGGTGTTGGAGCATATCCATGCCAACCCGGGCGGTGACCTGTCGCTGGACGTTCTGGCCGATGTGGCGGCGATGAGCCGGTTCCATTGGCACCGGGTGTTCCATGCCATGACCGGCGAGACCTGCGCCGAGGCGGTGCGCCGCATCCGGCGAACCGCGCGGCCTGCTGGCGCAGCGCGGACCGACCGGCCGGTCGAGGTGGCGCGCCGTCGGCTATCCGTCGGTGCAGAGCTTCGGCCGGGCGTTCAAGGCGGCCTATGGGCTGAGCCCCGGCGCGTTTCGCGGCAGCGGCAGCGAAGATGCGCCGCAATTGCTGAAACGAGACGGAGCGAAAGAGATGTTCGAGGTTGTGATCGAAACGGCGCCGGCGCGCCATCTGGCGACGATGCCACATCGCGGACCCTATATCGAGGTGGGGCAGGCCTTCGAGGCGGCCAGCGCCATCATCGGGGCGCGGCAGTTGTCGGGCCAGGTGCGCGCCATGGTGGGGGTCTATTATGACGATCCGGCGGCAGTGCCGGCGGGCGATCTGCGGTCCTGCGCCGGGTTCGAACTGGCCGCCGGTCTGGCCTGTCCCGAGGGGATGGAACCGGTCGATCTGGCGGCGGGCGAGGTGGCGCGGCTGCGTTTTCGCGGGCCCTATGCCGGGCTGCAGCGGGGATACGAATTCCTCTATGGCAGCTGGCTGCCGTCCTCGGGGCGCGAGCCGGCGGATGCGCCGGTGTTCGAGGTCTATCGCAACACCCCGCGCGACGTGCCGCCTGGCGACCTGATCACCGATATCTGCCTGCCCCTGAAACCGGAGTGAGCGATGGAAAAGCTGGATTTCAAGCGGCGCGACAAGGCGCTTTACGCCGCCAGACCGGATGGCTGGCAGCGGGTCGAGATCCCCGAAATGGCCTTCCTGGCGATCGACGGGCAGGGCGACCCCAACGGGCCCGGCTATGCCGCCGCTTTGATGGCGCTGTATCCGATGGCCTATGGCGTGAAATTCGCCGAGAAGGCGGCGGGACGCGATTTCGCCGTGCCGCCCTTGGAGGCGTTGTGGTGGGCCGACGATCCGGCCGCGTTCCACGCGGACGACCGCAGCGACTGGCGCTGGACGGCGATGCTGCGGGTGCCGGAGACGGTGACGGCCGGGGCGGTCGAGGCGGTCCGCGCGGGGGTTCTGGCCAAGCAGTTGAAAAAGGCGGACGGGGCCGATCCGGGGCTGATCGCGGCGGTGCGGCTGGAACGGTTCGCCGAGGGCGATTGCCTGCAACACCTGCATGTCGGGCCCTATGCCGACGAGGCGCCGGTGCTGGCCGCGCTGCATTCCGAGGTGATGCCTGCGATGGGCCTGACCTTCGGCGGCAAGCATCACGAGATATATCTGGGCGATCCGCGCCGGGTGGCGGCGGAGAAGCTGAAGACCATCCTGCGCCAGCCGGTGCGGCCGCTGTGAGCCCCGAGGTGACCGCGGCGTTCGAGGCGATGCCTGCCGAGGCACGGGCGGGTGCGCTGGCGCTCCGCGAGCTGGTGCTTGAGGTGGCGGCGGGGGTGCCCGAGGCCGGGGCGGTTTCGGAAGAGCTGCGCTGGGGCGAGCCGGCCTATCTGACGCCCGAGACGCGGTCGGGCACGACGATCCGGATCGCGGCGCCGAAGGCGGGGGGATACGGGCTGTTCGTCAATTGCCGCACGACGTTGATCGGCGATTTCCGCGAGGTCGCACCGCATCTGCGGTTCGACGGCAATCGCGGCGTGCTGTTCGATGCGGGTGACGTGGCGGATCGAAACGCGCTGGGCCTGCTCATACGGGCGGCGCTGACCTATCGCCTCAGGGCGAAAGGGCGGTCCTGAGGGCGATCTCGGGCGAGGCAAGGACGGGCAGGCCGGTGTCCTCGAGCAAGGTCGCGGCACCGGCCATCGAGGCTTGGGCGAGGACGATGCAGGCGGTTCGATCGCTGATCGCGGCGCGGATGCCTTCGGCGACGGCCTGGGCGAAGGCCGGCAGGTCGCCCGCCTCGAACAACGGCCAGGCGGGGGCGAGGGAGAGCGGCTCGATCCCGGCGGAATTGCCGGCTTGCGCCATCTCGTCTTCCAGCAGGGCGCGGCTGGCCTGCGCCGTGCTGTCGAGGCAATAGACCAGCAGGACCTGGCCGCCGGTCCGGGCCGCCGCCTGCATCATCGGGCGGTCGATGCGCAGGGCGCCGGCGGCTTCGGCCACTTCGCCCAGGGTGGTGCAGGTGCAGAGCACGGGGCCGGGGGCGGCCTGGATCAGGGCCGTGGTCTCGGACGCGATCGCAGGGGTGACGCCTTCGACGCGGGCGCGGTCCAGCAGGTCCTCGCGCACGATATGCGAGAGCGGCGCGCCCGGCGCGATCCGGTCGCGCAGGGCATCGAAGGTGGCCACATGGACGGGCGAGGTGTGCAGCAGGGTCAGCATCATGCCGGGTGATACAGCACCGGGATCAGCGAGGCCACAAGAAGTGCCGCCATGGTCCAGTTGAAGGCACGCAGCCGGGCGGGGCTGGAAAGGATGCGGCTGACCTGCTGGCCCAGCACCGTCCAGGTCGAGACCGAGGGCAGGTTGACGGCGCCGAACACCGCCGCCACCAGCGCGATGGCGGCGAGCGAGCGGTCGGGGGCATAGAGCGTGATCGCCGTCAGCGCCATGGTCCAGGCCTTGGGATTGACCCATTGGAACAGCGCCGCCTGGGTGAAGGTGAAGGGGGTGCCCGCAGCCTCGCGCCCCTTGGGGGCGGCGGCATGGGCGATGCGCCAGGCCAGCCACAAGAGATAGGCGACGCTGACCACGGTCAGGATGGTATGGGCCGGCGGCCAGGCATCGAACAGGCGAATGAGGCCGGCGCCCACCAGGCAGACCATCAGAACGAAGCCGCCCGCCACGCCCAGCATATGCGGAATGGTGCGGCGGAAGCCGAAATTGGCGCCCGAGGCCATCAGCATCAGGTTGTTCGGCCCCGGCGTGATCGAGGAGACGAGGGCGAAGCCCGCAAGCGCGGTGAGCAGGTCATGTGTCATGCCGGCAAGATTATGCGCAAGCCTACGGTGTGGAATTGCAATCTGCAGCGAAACTACGATAGTTTTGCAATCAATGACGAAGCTGGACGATATCAACCGCAAGATATTGCGTGAACTCATGCGCGATGGGCGGATCAGCAATCTCGATCTGGCGGATCGGGTGGGGTTGTCTCCTTCTGCCTGTCTGCGGCGTGTGCAGGAGCTTGAGCGATCGGGGGTAATAAAGGGTTACCGTGCCGTTCTGGACGGGGCCGCGATGGGGCAGGGCTTCGTCGCCTATATCACCGTCGGGCTGAGTCAGCACAACAAGGCGACGCAGGAGGCGTTCGAGCGGGCGATGGCGCGGGCGCCGGAAGTGCGGGAATGTCACAACGTCACCGGCAGCATCGAATATCTGCTGCGCGTCGAGGCGGCGGATCTGGCGAGCTATAAGGCGTTTCACACCGATGTGCTGGGCACGGTGCCGGGGGTGAATGCGATCACCTCCTATGTGGTCATGGAGTCGCCCAAGGATGAGCGGGCATGAGGGGTGCGCGTCTGAGCTTCTGGTTCGAATTCGCGTCGACCTATTCGTATCTGGCGGCGATGCGGATCGAGCCGCTGGCGCGGGCGGCGGGGGTGTGCGTCGCGTGGCGGCCGTTCCTGCTGGGGCCGATCTTTCAGGCGCAGGGCTGGGGGACATCGCCGTTCAACCTCTATCCGGCGAAGGGGCGCCATATGTGGCGCGACATGGAGCGACAGGCGGAAAAGCTGGGGTTGGCGCCGCTTGTGCGGCCCGATCCGTTTCCCCAGAACGGGCTTCTGGCGGCGCGGGTGGCGTGCCTGGGCGAAGGGGCCGGCTGGTTGCCGGATTTCGTGCGCGGGGTCTTTGCGGCCGAGTTCGCCGAGGCGCGGGATATCGGCGATACAAAGGTGCTGGAGGGTGTTCTGGACGGGTTGGGCCAGGACGGTGCCGGCCTGGTCGAACGGGCCGGGCGCGAGCAAGCGGTGAAGGACCGGCTGCGCCGGGCGACGGAGGAGGCGCAGGCGCTGGGGATCTTCGGGGCGCCGAGTTTCGTGACCGGGGATGGCGAGCTTTTCTGGGGGAACGACCGGCTGGAAGATGCGCTTGACTGGGCCGCGACGCGCAGTGGCATATCGGCCTGAGCGCCTGGTGGGGTGAAAGCCACGCCCGGCGGTTGGATCGGCAAAGGCGGGGGCATACCCCCGGGAAGGAGCGGACATGAAGGTTTTGGCGATGACGGCCATGCTGATGGCGGCGGCAGGCCCGGCGGTGGCGGCGCTTTCGGGGTTTTACGACAGCGGCGCGCAGATCGGCGCGATCCTGGACAGCCCCGAGGTGGCCGACAGGCTGCGCCAGGCTCCGCTGTGGAAGATCGAGAATACCGGCGCGCGCGTGGCGGACGGGGCACAGCAATGGACGGTGAGCACGCAGCGCTGCGATCTCATCGTCTGGCTGGTGCCGGAGCCGCCGCCGGCGGGGATGGTCGGCAAGACCGGTTATCGCGTCGAGATGGGGCCGGGTTGCGAATAACCCGCGCCTAAAACCCGCACCTGACGAAGGCCTCGAATTTGCGACGAAAATTCGGGGCCTTGCCGTATCCTGTCAGACCTGACGCACGGCGCCTTTCGAGGCCGAGGTGGTCAGCGCCGCATAGGCCCGGAGCGCGCCCGAGACCTTGCGCTTGCGCTGTTCCTCGGGCTGCCAGCCCTTGGCCTCGCGCGCCTCGCGGCGGGTGGCGAGGGTGGCTTCGTCCACGGCCAGGTTGATGGTGCGGTTGGGGATGTCGATCTCGATCAGATCGCCATCTTCCACCAGGCCGATGGTGCCGCCCTCGGCCGCCTCGGGCGAGACATGGCCGATGGAAAGCCCCGAGGTGGCGCCCGAGAAGCGGCCGTCGGTGATCAGCGCGCAGGCTTTGCCGAGGCCTTTCGATTTCAGGTAGGAGGTGGGGTAGAGCATCTCTTGCATCCCCGGGCCGCCGCGCGGGCCTTCGTAGCGGATGACGACGATGTCGCCGGCTACGATCTTGCCCGTCAGGATGGCGTTCACCGCCGAATCCTGGCTTTCGAAAATGCGGGCCGGGCCCGAGAAGACCAGGATCGAATCGTCCACGCCGGCGGTCTTCACCACGCA
>JAWKXE010000022.1:0-66597 GCA_041397165.1 Paracoccaceae bacterium
TGACCCCAGAGCGCGGCCTTCAACGCGCCACGGGCAAAGATGCCGCGATCGGTGGCGATGTGGCGCAGCACGATGCGCTCGCCGGGGGCTGCGAACATCACGTCATGTTCGCCCACGATGTCGCCGCCGCGAATGGCCGAGAATCCGATATGACCGCGTTGCCGCGCGCCGGTCATGCCGTCGCGGCCGCTGTCGCTGACCTCGGCCAGGTCGACCCCGCGCCCCTCGGCGGCGGCCTGACCCAGCATCAGGGCAGTGCCCGAGGGCGCATCGACCTTCTTGTTGTGATGCGCCTCGATCACCTCGATATCGAAATCCTCGTCCAACGCCTGGGCCACCTTGCGCGTCAGCTGCACCAGCAGGTTCACCCCGAGGCTCATATTGCCGGCGCGGACGATCACGGCATGGCGCGATGCAGGCTCTAACCTGGCGATTTCAGCATCCGACATGCCGGTGGTGCCGATCACATGCACCACCCGCGCCTGGGCGGCATATTTGGCGAAATTCAGCGTCGCCGCCGGCGCGGTGAAGTCGATCACCGCATGGGCCCGGGCGAAGCTTTCCAGCGGGTCGCTGTCGACGGTCACGCCCAGGGGCGCCATGCCCATCGCCTCGCCCAGGTCGCGGCCGATCCAACCGTGACCCTCACGCTCGATCGCGCCGACCAGGCGGGCCTTGTCCGAGGCCAGCACCGTGCGGATCAGCATCTGGCCCATGCGCCCCGAGGCACCGGTGATCACGATTCCGGGCAGGTCGGACATGCTCTCAACTCCCTTGCAAGGCTGCCGCCCTGCTTAGCGCAGCATCGCGCGCTTGGCAAAGCCCCGGCGAAGGCTTATGTGCGGGCCATGGCGAAAAACACATTCCACGATGGCCCCGGGCCCAGCAACCGACAGCTGCGGGTGGGCGAACTGATCCGGCGCACGCTGGCCGAGGTGCTGGCGCGCGGCGACGTGCACGACCCCGAGCTGAACCGGCTGTCGATCACGGTGGGGGAAGTGCGGACCTCACCCGATCTGAAGATCGCCACCGCCTATGTGCTGCCGTTGGACGGCAAGGGCCAGGACGAGGTGATCGCCCTTCTGGCCCGCAACCGGGGCGAGCTGCGCCGCGTCATCGGCAAGAAGCTGGCGATGAAATACACCCCCGACCTGCGCTTTCGGCTGGACGAGACCTTCGACCAGATGGACGAGACGCGCCGCCTGTTCAACGAAGACCGCGTCCGCCGCGACGTCGAGGAGTAGGGCCGCGATGCGGCGCCTGCTGCCGATCCTGCTGGCGCTGCTGGCAACCCCGGTGGTTGCCGTCGAATGCCGCGACATCGCCTTCGAGACCAACCGTTACACGATCTGCGAGGTCGATGCCCGGAATGAGGATCTGCGCCTGTTCCTGCGCGGACCGGACCGAGGGATTCTGGGCAGTTTCGCCAATATAGAGACTGAATTGCAGGGCCAGGGCACGCATCTGAGCTTTGCCATGAATGCCGGCATGTATCACCGCGACCGCGCCCCGGTCGGGCTTTACCTGGAAAACGGGGTGCAGGAGCAGCGGCTGATCACCTCGGCCGGGCCGGGGAATTTCGGGCTGGTGCCGAACGGGGTGTTCTGTATCGGCAAGGGCCGGGCGGATGTGATCGAGACCAAACGCTTTGCCCGCCAGACCCCCGCCTGCCGGTTTGCCAGCCAGTCGGGGCCGATGCTGGTGATCGACGGCAAGCTGCACCCGCGCTTTCTGAAGGACAGCGCCAGCCGATATATCCGCAACGGTGTCGGCACATCGGCCGACGGGCGGCGGGCGGTGTTTGCCATTTCCGACGATGCCGTCACCTTCCACGCGTTCGGCCGGCTGTTCCGCGACGGTCTGGCCCTGCCACAGGCGCTTTATTTCGACGGCAGCATTTCGCGCCTCTATGCGCCCGATCTGGGGCGGCACGATGCCGGCTTTCCGATGGGGCCGATCGTGGGCGTGGTGGCCCCGGGCGGCGATTGACGGACAAAGCCCGCTGGGTTAGGCAGCGCGGCTTAGGGCAGTCGAGGGCAAGGGCATGGCACGCAAACGCAAGGGGCGCGATATTTCCGGTTGGCTGGTGGTGGACAAGCCGGCCGGCGTGACCTCGACCGCCGTCGTCAACAAGGTGCGCTGGGCGCTGGATGCGAAGAAGGCCGGCCATGCCGGCACGCTGGACCCCGAGGCCACCGGCGTTCTGGCCGTGGCGCTGGGCGAGGCGACGAAGACGGTGCCCTATATCACCGACGCGCTGAAAGCCTATCGCTTCGAGGTGCGGTTCGGCGCCGCCACCAATACCGACGATGCCGAGGGCGAGGTGATCGCCACATCCGACGCACGGCCCACGGAGGACGAGATCAAGGCGGTGCTGAGCGGTTTCATCGGCGACATCATGCAGGTGCCGCCCAAGTTCTCGGCCGTGAAGATCGACGGGCAGCGCGCCTATAAGCTGGCGCGCGAGGGCGAGGAATTCGAGGTCGCGGCGCGGCCCTTGTGGGTGGAAGAGCTGCTGTTGATCGACCGGCCCGGTCCCGACACGGCGGTGCTGGAAATGACCTGCGGCAAGGGCGGTTATGTCCGCGCCATCGCCCGGGATCTGGGCGAGGCGCTGGGCTGTCATGGCCATGTCGGATGGCTGCGGCGGATCTGGTCGGGGCCGTTCGAGGCCGAAGACGGGATCGGCCTGGAGCGGATCGACGAACTGGCGAAAAGCCCCGAGTTAGAGACGTATCTGCGCCCGCTGGAGGAAGGTCTGGCCGAGCTGCCGGAAGTGAAGGCCACCGAACAGGGGGCCGCGAAACTGAGAAACGGCAACCCCGGCATGGTGATCGCGGCGGACGTGGACTATGGCGACGAGTGCTGGGCCTCGCTGCACGGGCAGGCGGTGGCCGTGGGTGTCTACAAGGCGGGCGAGTTGCACCCCAGCCGGGTGTTCGTCCAACCGGAAGGCTGAGCGCTTCGGAACCCGCGCCGGCTCAGCCCTTGACGTAGAGCGAGACCATGTGGTTCACCACCCGCTCGACCACCTGCGGCCGGACATGGACGTTGTCGGCGCCGAACGACCGCAAGCCCGCAGTGACGATGATTTCGTAGCTGGGGAAGTAATCGACATCGGCGAAGGTCTGGGTCGCCATTTCGGCGACGATCCGCAGCACCGATTTCGAATAGTTGTTGCGCATCAGCGCATCGCCGCCGGCAAAGGTAACCTGCAGGGGAACCGGCGACACGGTCATCACGATCTTGCGGCGGCCGCCTTCCAGCAGCCTTTCGGTCATCTCGAAGATCAGCGCCTGGCTGGTGGGCACGTCGAGCTGGCGGAACTCGAACCGGTCGGGATCGGCGTTGATCAGCGGCGGCGGCGGGGCCTCGTTCAGATAGATGCCGTCCTTGAGATCGTACCAGGCCTCGACCAGACCCAGGGTGACGACCACCACTTCGGACTGATCGAGCCCGGATTTGTAGAGGTCGACGATCTGCTGGCGGCGCTCCATCGCGCGCGCCCTGGCGACGGGGCGGCTGCCGGTGGCCAGAAGGCAATCGACCGCCTCGTCGCCCTTGGCATAGAGGGCACGAGTGTCGACGGGTTGGGTCGCGGCCTGGACGCATTGCAGCATGGTGCCGGGGTTGTACTGGTTCAGCACCCGGTTGGGGCGGCCCGGGGCCTCGTCGTTCGGGGCGGTGAAATGGGCGGTGGGCACGGTGATGCCCTGAGCCAGAAGCACCTCTTCGACATTGCGGGCAAAACACGAACCGATGGTGAAGACCGATTGCGATTTCGAGATCGAGAAACCGGGGTCGATCTGCGGGAAGATGAACCCGTCCTGAAAGCGCGCGTCCTCGCGATCGGCAAACTTGCGCGCCTTGTTGCGAAGGGTGGCCTTGAAGGCCTCGGGTCCGGGAATGGTTTTCATGGAGCCTGCTCCGAAAAGGGATGCCGGGTGTCTTTGTAGACACCCGGCATTTCCTTGAACAGCGGTTTTTCCTCAGAAGACGAAGTCGTTGGCGTCGAGATCCGAGAGGCTGACCCCGGTCAGGGTGATGCTGCCACCATCGCCGGTGTCGATCACCACGTCGGCCCCCACCTGGGTGGCCGCGCCGGATGCCGCCGAGGCAAGGTCCAGATCGGCCAGAGAGGTGATCGCGCTGATGCCCGACAGGTCGATCTTCTCGGCGTTGTTGGTGGCCTCGAAATCGGTGATCGTGTCGTTGCCGTGGCCATCGACGAAAATGAACTGGTCGGCGTTGAAATTGCCCGTCATCTCGTCATCGCCGGTGCCACCGTCGATGGTATCGAAGCCGCCGCCGCCCTGGACGGTGTCGTCACCCGCACCCCCCAGCACAAGATCGGCCTGGGCGCCCCCGGCGACGAAATCGTTGCCATCGCCGCCATCGACCGTGTCGAAGCCGCCATTGCCGCGCAGGATGTCGTCGTCGGCCTCGCCATAGAGCGTGTCGCGACCGGTGCCGCCGATGACAATGTCATTGCCGTCGCCGCCATATTCCAGGTCATGGTCGCTACCGCCGCGCAGCACGTCGTCGCCGGCATCGCCATTCATCGTGTCGTTGCCGTTATGCCCCAGAAGCGTGTCCTGCTCGGTGCCGCCCGACATCATGTCGTTGCCAAGATCGCCGACCATCCGGTCGCGCCCGGCATCGCCCAGCATCGTATCGTCGCCCGCACCGCCCAGGACCAGGTCGTTGCCGTCGCCGCCCGACACCCAGTCATTGCCGTCGCCGCCATCGACACGGTCCACGCCTGAACCGCCATTGACCGTGTCGTCGCCGGCCGCCCCGGTCAGCCGGTCGTTGCCGTTGCGACCGTCGAGCCGGTCGTCGCCGCCGCTGCCGGTCAGGGTGTCGTTATTGTTCGACCCGCGCACCGATTCGATGTTGGAGAGCGTCTGGGTGAAGGCGACACCGTCGGCCGAACCGCTGGCCGTGCCGGCGGACAGGTTCACCACCAGACCGGTCACGTCGGAACCGGTGTCATAGCGGACCCGGTCGAACCCGGCGCCGCCGTCGATGGTGTCGTCGCCGCCGACGCCGATGAAGCTTTCGTCATTGGCGCTGCCGGTCATCATGTCGGCATGATAGGTGCCGCGGAGTTCCCAGACGGCGCCGCTGCCCGAGATCGTTTCGGAATTACCGTAACCATCGTCGGACACCGTGCCGGTGGACAGGTCGACAACGATGCCGTTCGTCGCATCGCCGTTGCGGAAGTCGAGCCGGATGCTGCCGCCCGAGGCGTTGATGACATAGCTGTCGGCGCCCTGTCCGCCATTGACCTGCATCCAGCCACCATCGGCGACGGTGACGTTGAAGCTGTCGGCATGGTTCGTTCCAAAGATGCCCACGCCATCGGCCAGCATCGGGTTCCGGATATCGGTGATGGTGGTGGTGCCGTTGATGCCCTTGTCGACGCTGGCGGTATTGGCATTGCCGTCAACGGTCACCGACACGCCGGCGTTCAGATCCCAATGGCCCAGCAAGACATAGTCGAGCGAGCCCTGGGTGATGCCGGTCAACAGCACCGAATCCGTGCCGGAACCGGCGACGATGACCTCGTTGCCGTTGTTGGCGCCAGAAACGATGGTATCGTTGCCGGAACCGCCTTCCATCTGGTCGTCGCCATTGCCGCCGACGATGCTGTCGTTACCGGCACCGCCCTGAAGCAAATCGTCGCCATTGCCGCCCAGGAGGGTATCGTTGCCGCCCGCGCCCATCAGCGTGTCGTTGCCGCCACCGCCCTGGATGCCGTCATCGCCCTCGCCGCTTTCGAACAGGTCGGCAAAGGCGGTGCCGATGAAATCGACATTGCTGGTGACACTGTCCATATCGATATAGCCGTCGATGGCATCGACCGCGCCCGACCCGTCGATATTGATCTCCTGCTGGCTGAGCAGGTTTCTGAGCGGCACGGGATTGTCGTTTTCGATCAGGGCGATGAACGCCGCAATCATGGTAGAGGCCGGCCAGGCGAAATCGGTGAAGGTGATCACCGTATTGCCGGTGTCGTCCTGAATTTCCAGCCCCGTTATCGTGCCGGAAAGCGTGTTCGCGTTGAGCCCGGTGCCGGTGAAGATCACCTCCCACCCCGTGGCGGGATTGGTGCCGGCCACCATCGTGGATGTATTGGTATGAATCCCGATATCGAGCTCGTCGTCGATCGGATCATAGAAGGCCTGGACAATAAAATCCGTGCTGGGGCCGAAATAGGTGACATCCATGGCGTGTTTTCCCAAGTAATTTGCATTTGTGGAACTTGTCCGTTCGCCGCCCCACCATAGGAAAAGATTGGCCTCACATGCAACAACCCCGGCCCGATACCTGTGCGGAAATCGGGCCGGGGTCGGGTTTTCAGAACCTTATCAGCAGCTTGAGCCGCCGTGACCTCAATCAGAAGATGAAGTCGTTGGCGTCGAGATCGGACAGGCTGACGCCTGCCAGCGTGATCGAGTTGCCGCCGCCGGTGTCGATGACGACATCTGCCCCAACCTGCGTCGCCGCGCCCAGCGTGGCGCTGCCAAGGTTCAGATCGGCCAGCGAGGTGATGGCGCTGATGCCCGAGAGGTCGATCTTCTCGGCATTGTTGGTGGCCTCGAAATCGGTGATGGTATCGGCGCCATGACCGTCCGCGAAGAGGAACGTGTCGGCGTTGAAATTGCCGGTCAGTTCATCGTCGCCGGTGCCGCCGTCGATGGTATCGAAGCCGCCGCCGCCCTGCACGGTGTCGTTGCCGGCCCCGCCCAGCACCAGATCGGCCTGCGCCCCGCCGGCGACGAAATCGTCGCCGTCGCCGCCATCGACCGTGTCGAAGCCGCCATTGCCGCGCAGGATGTCGTTGCCGGCATCGCCATAGAGCGTATCGCGGCCGGTCCCGCCGATGACGATGTCGTTGCCGTCATCGCCGTGCTGAAGGTCGTGGTCGTTCCCGCCACGCAGGACATCGTCGCCATCGTCGCCATACATGATGTCATTCCCGGCCGTGCCAAGCAGCGTGTCCTGATCCGAACCGCCATGCATCTCGTCGTCACCGACTCCGCCAACCATCCGGTCGCGCCCGGCGCCGCCTTCCAGCGTGTCGTTCCCGCCATTGCCCAGCAAGGTGTCGTTCCCACCCTGCCCCGAGATCAGCTCGTCCGGCAGGCTGCCGGTCAACCGGTCGGCGCCTTCGCTTCCATCCGGCACGAAGGAGAAGGCGCTCTGATAGACACCGTCCCAGCTTCCATAGGGTCCTTGATCCTGATTTTCGGACCTCCAGGCGATCACCCAGCCACCATCCGGCAGGGCGGAAACCGCGGGCGAGGATTGCGAATAGTCGGTCGTAACCGTCACCTGTTCCTCACCGCCGCGAACGCTGCCGTCGGCGTTATAGGCCTGTTGGAAGACACCATCGCTGTTGCCATCCTGATAAAGCGAGTTCCAGCTGACCACCCAGCCCCCATCGGAGAGCGCGGTAACGACCGAGTCGCTCTGAGCGTCGTCGGTATGGGTATTGACCAGCGTCTCGGCCCCGCGCGGGCTGCCATCGGCATTGAACGCCTGCTGGAAGATGTCCTCGCGACCGCCGGAGCCCTGATGGACGTCCAGGTCACCACCCAGCCGCCATCGGTCAACCCGGCGACCGAAGGTTCGGTTTGTTCGTTGTAATAGGTGGTGTTCACCACGACCTCGCCACCGCGAGGGGTGCCGTCCGCATTGAAGACCTGCTGAACGATCCCTTCATACTGTCCATCCTGGTCATAGGCCGTCCAGACGACCACCCAACCACCATCTTCGAGCGCGGTGATTGCCGGCTCTTTCTGGCCATCGTCGGTGGTGGTGTTGACCTGAACCTCACCACCGCGGGGGCTTCCATCGACGTTGAAGGCCTGCTGATAGATTCCATGATTGCTGCCGTCCTGGCCATAGGAGGTCCAGGTCACGACCCAGCCGCCATCGGCGAGCGTTGCGATCGCCGGTTCGTTCTGCGAGCTCGAGACATAGGTATTGACCTGAACCTCGCCGCCTCGTGCGCTGCCGTCCGCGTTGAAGACCTGTAGAAAGACACCGTCGCTGCTGCCGTCCTGATCGCGCGACGTCCAGACCACGACCCAGCCACCATCCGCCAGAGCGGTCATCGCGGGCTCGTCCTGAGAGTTCGTAGTGTAGGTGTTGACCTGAATCTCGCCCCCTCGGGGCTTCCATCGGCGTTGAAAGCCTGTTGGAAGATGCCATAGCTGCTGCCGTCCAGACCGAACCCTTCCCAGGCAACCACCCAGCCGCCATTGGCAAGGGTAACGATTGCCTGGCCGCTGCCTGAATCGAAATGAGCCGTGTTGACATGGGATTCGGGTGTGGAGAAGGTCGGCATTTCAAAAAATCCTCGTTAATCATAGGGATAGGTCAGTTCGTGTATTACGGGTAATCGAAAGGCACAACCGCAATGGCTGAAAAGCCTGCCCTGTCCGTCTTTCTTTGGAGAGCTGATGGTTGGTGTCGATCCAATCGCGATACGCCGTCAAACGGCACTGACCTCTACCGAGATCAGTGCCGCGATGCGGCTCTGGTGACCGCATGCACCGCTTCGAGCCGGAGTGACTTCAGAAGATGAAGTCGTTGGCGTCGAGATCGGACAGGCTGACCCCCGTCAGGGTGATGGAATTGCCGCCGCCGGTGTCGATGACAACATCCGCGCCCACCTGGGTGGCGCGCCCGACGTGGCACTGCCCAGGTTCAGATCGGCCAGAGAGGTGATGGCGCTGACCGCGCTCAGGTCGATCTTCTCGGCATTATTCGTCGCCTCGAAATCGGTGATCGTATCGTCGCCATGACCGTCCGCAAAGACGAACTGGTCGGCGTTGAAATTGCCGGTCAGCACGTCATCGCCGGTGCCGCCGTCGATGGTATCGAACCCGCCGCCGCCCTCGCACGTGTCGTTGCCCGCACTGCCCAGCACCAGATCGGCCTGGGCGCCGCCGGCGACGAAATCGTTGCCATTGCCGCCGTTCACCGTGTCGAAGCCGCCGTTGCCGCGCAGGGTGTCGTCATTGCCGTCGCCGAAGAGCGTATCGCGGCCGGTGCCGC
Organism: Paracoccaceae bacterium; assembly: GCA_041397165.1. Lineage (GTDB taxonomy): Bacteria > Pseudomonadota > Alphaproteobacteria > Rhodobacterales > Rhodobacteraceae > JAWKXE01. The sequence continues at coordinate 9,073 of JAWKXE010000022.1, forward strand.
CGATGACGATGTCGTTGCCATCGTTGCCATGTTGGAGGTCGTGGTCGTTGCCGCCACGCAGCACATCGTTGCCGTCACCGCCGTTCATCGTGTCGTTGCCCGCCGAGCCCAGAAGCGTGTCCTGCTCGGTGCCGCCGTTCATCAGATCGGCACCGGCATCGCCGACCAGCCGGTCGCGGCCGGCACCGCCATCGAGCGTATCGTCGCCGGTGCCGCCCAGCAGGCGGTCGTTGCCGGCATCGCCAAAGACCGAGTCGTTGCCGCCATTGCCGATGAGCGAATTCGCGGCCTCGTTCCCGGTCAGGATATCGTTGCCGTTGCCGCCGGTGGCGTTTTCGATGACCACGCCGTTGGCGATGGTGAAACCGCCGGCAATGCCCGCCGCGCTGGAGACCCAGCCGCCGCCGCCGGTCGCTTCCACGATGGTCGCGGCGCGCAGGTCGATATTGGCCGCAAGGCTGCTGCCGGCATTGGTGATCGTATCGGTCCCGCCGGTATCCCAGATCGCGGTGAAGAAGGTGCCGGTGGCGTTCACGGTGGGCAAGGTATAGGTATTGTTGCCGTTGTTATACGTGGTGTTGGCGCCGTAATTTTCCTGCAGGGCGGCGATGTCGATGGCCATTGGGCCTCCTTCGAACCCGTAGGACCCGCTGGTGAACGGCCCGGTCCCGGACGGGCCGGTATGCCAGCCCGAGTTATAGGTCATGACGGTGAAGACGCCCTGGTTCAGCTGGTAAGTGCCATAGCTGTCGAAGGCCGAGGTGACGCCGCCCATGACGGTGGAGGTGCCGCCGGTGTCATGCGGATGCGCCAGGCCGAGACCGTGCAGCAATTCGTGCACGATGGTGACGAAGCCATAGCCGCCGCGCTCGAGATCGCCGCCCGCGGTGCGGTCCCAGCTGGTGCCGTCGAACACGCCGACGCCTTGGTTGTAGGTACCCGGCGGGTTGAAATAGCCCAGAAATTCGCCCAGCACCTCGTTGGTGTCGAGCACCACGACCATATGGGCGTTGGCGGGATCGTTGACCACGTTGAAGGTCAGGTTGGTGTAGCTTTCGATGACATCGAAGGCCAGCTGGAACTGGCCGATCTCATAGGCGTTGAAGCCTTCCGAGGTATAGCCATCGGCCGAATAGCCGGAAGGCGCGAAGTAGATGTTGATGGTGTTGCCCGCCGACGTCGCCACCTGCGTGCCCCAGTCGATATCCATCAGAAGCGGGTTCGAGGTGGGTGACGAGGTCGACCCGGCCAAGCCGCCGCCGCCGCCGTTGGTCGCCGTGCCGCCCGAGGTGACGGTGATCTGATAGGTGCCGGTATTCGCGGAATAGCCTTCCTCGCTCCACGGATAGGCCAGCGCGCCGATATAATAGGTGCCGGCGGTGGTGGCCTCGAAAACCAGCTGCGAGTCGTAGATCCCACCACTCGTGTTGATGTCGTCGTTATAGTTGAGCAGGGTGCCGGAGGCATTGTAGACGGCGAGAATGGGATCGAACAGAGTGATCCCCGTCAGCGAAATCGTGACGGTCTGGCCGGCCGCAAGCGTGATGGCGAACCAGTCTTCATCCACCTCGATCTCGATCGTGCCGTTGACGGAGCCGCCAACCGTAACCGACCCGGTGGTCGAGCTGTTGTCTTGATAATCGTCGCTCGCAGAGCTGAAGATCAGGGTTTCCGGGTTCGGAAGCGACCGGGCGTCGCCGAAATCGAAGTTGAAATAGGTCATGCTGCGCGCCTTTTCCTGACGGTGTTCGTTACCCCGAGTCTAGAAGACACCGGGGCGTGAGCGCAAGAAAGGACAGGCGCCGGCCCCGGCGAATAAGCCGGCCGGGCACGTCAATGGCGGAATACCCCACCACCTCGCTGGCCGCGACACAGGCGGGACTTGCCGCCGCGTGCCTTCGAAACGGGACGTTTGAGGAAAGGAAATCTCCCCGGGGCATGGGCTGCCCCGGGGATCGGGTGCGTCTCAGAAGATGAAATCGCTGGCGTCGAGATCGCCCAGGCTGACGCCCGTCAGCGTGATCGAGTTGCCGCCGCCGGTGTCGATCACCACCTCCGCCCCCACCTGGGTGGCCGCGCCCGAACTTGCCGATGCGAGGTTCAGGTCGGCCAGAGGTGATGGCGCTGATATAGCGAAGGTCGATCCTCTCGGCGTTGTTGGTGGCCTCGAAATCGCTGATCGTATCGTCGCCATGACCGTCTTCGAAGACGAAGCGGTCGGCGTTGAAGTTGCCGGTCAAGACGTCGTCGCCGGTGCCGCCGTTGATCGTCGAAGCCGCCACCGCCTTCACAGGTGTCGTTGCCGTCACCGCCCAGCACCAGGTCGGCCTGGGCGCCGCCGGCGACGAAATCGTTGTCATCGCCGCCATCGACGGTATCGAAACCGCCATTGCCGCGCAGCGTGTCGTTGCCTTCGTCGCCAAACAGCGTATCGCGCCTGGGTGCCGCCGATGACGACATCGTTGCCGAGCCCGCCGGATTCGAGATCGTGATCGCCGTTGCCGCGCAGCACGTCGTCTCCGTCGTTGCCGTCGAGCGTGTCGTTGCCGGTCGACCCCAGGATCGTATCCTGCTGGTTGCCGCCCATGATCGAATCGTTGCCGGCATCGCCGACGATCCGGTCACGGCCGTCACCGCCGTCGAGCACATCGTCGCCCTCGCCCCCAGGATGCGGTCGATTCCGCCACCGCCGAGGATCAACGTTGCCGCCATTGCCGAGCAGGGAGTTGGGCAGGTCGTTGCCGGTGATGGTATCGTCACCCTCGGCGCCGATGGCGTTTTCGATCTGGACCCCATGGGCAATGGTGAACCTGCCGGCGATGCTGTCGATGAACGACACCAGCCACCGCCGCCGACCCTTCCACCAGCGTTGCGGCGCGCAGGTCGATGGTGGCGGCAGAGTTGCCGCTGGCACCGGATCGCGTCGCGCCCGCCGGTATCCCAGATGGCGGAGAAATAGGTGCCCGACGCGTTGGTCGAGGGCAGGACATAGATGTTGTCGCCGCCATTGGTGTTGCCGTTGGCGCCATAGTTTTCCTGAAGCGCGGCGATGTCGAGCGCCATCGGGCCGCCCAGTTCGCCATAGGCGCCGCCAGCCGGCGGAGTCGTTCCGGCCGGGCCGGTGAACCAGCCGGCATTGTAGGACATGATGGTGAACACGCCCTGGTTCAGGTCATAGGTGCCATAGCTGTCGAAGGCGCCGGTCACACCGGCCATCACGGTCGAGGTGCCGCCGGTATCGTGCGGGTGCGCCAGGCCAAGCGCCGTGCATGAATTCATGCACGATCGTATACCAGCCGTCGCCACCCTGTTCGAGATTGCCGCCGGCCTCGCGATCCCAGCCATTGCCGTCGAACACGCCGACGCCCTGGTTATCTTCTCCCGGCGGGTTGAAATAGCCGAGGAAGGCGCCGTTGATCTCGTTGGTGTCGAGGATGACCACGAATTCGGCCTCGGTCGAATCCGTGGCGATGTTGATGGTCAGGTTGGTCAGCGTTTCGATCAGGTCGAATACCGCGGCGAACTGCTGAAGCTCGTAGGCGGTGAAGCCTTCCGAGGATAGCCGTCGGCCGAGAAGCCGGCCGGCGCGAAATAGACGTCGATATAGCGCGTGCCGACCTGCGTACCCCAGTCGATGGCATGCGAAGCGGGTTGGTGGTGGGCGAGTCGGCATAGGGCTGAACTCGGTCACGGTCAGCGAGTAGCTTCCGAGGTTGGGATAGTATTCGCTGTCCTCGCTGTTCCAGTTATAGCGATCCGCCGCGATGTAAAGACACCCGCCGTCGGCGCGGTGAATTGCAGAAGCGAATCCGGGTTGGTCGGCCAGCTGATGTCGTCGTCGGCGGCGACAAGGCTGCCGTTCGAATCGTAGACATAGACGTAAGGGTCGAACAGCGAGCCACCGATCAGCGAGATGTCGATGGTCTGACCGGCCGTCAGGCCGATCGCATACCAGTCGGCGTCGTCGAGCGAGTCGATCACGCTGGTCACGGTTTCGCCGATGGCGATGGTTTCGGTTGTCGTGGTATCGCCGGCCGGATCTCCGGCAATGGCGCGGGTCTGTTCGTCAAACAGTTCTGTTGTGAAGTCTCGCATGAAAAATATCCCCAATGAGTGCAACGATATCCTACGATTTTGTCACCTGATTCGGAAATCGACATTGATCCTGAGCAAATTCGGAACCCGAATATCCGGTAGAGACAGCCTGGAGATGAAAGACCCGCGCCGACACTGACCCAGGCGGCGAATTTGCCTGGGCGACAGGTCCGCCCGTGGATGTCGGGACCGGATTTCCGCACCCATCGACCGTCACCCCGCCGTCGGGGCGATCGCATGCGGAAACCGGGGCCGTTCGAACGGAGGCTTGCGCTGCGCCATCGGTCCCTCAACCGTCGAAACCAAGCCGACATCGCGACCTCTGCCGCGTCAAGGCAACGGGCCCGCCATTATTGCTTTGCCTGCCGGCATCGAAGTGTCGGAGGTTCGATCCGTCCGGGAGCGTATTGAGGTGCGATCAGCGCTTCACGGCCGCCGCGTCGAATTCCGCAGAAATGGTGTCGATGAACCCGCCGATGTCGTGATGACCGGAGCCGGCTCGCTCGGCGACCGCGGAGGCGACGGATTCGATCGCGAACTGCGGTACGACCACGATCCCCTCGGCGCTGGCCGAAACGATGTCTCCCGGCTGAACCACCACGCGGCCGCAGCAGACGGGGACATTGACCTCGCCGGGGCCCCTCTTCGGACCTGAATAGGGGGCCACGGCCGTGGCGAAGGCCGGAAACCCGGCGGCGTTCAGATCGTTGACGTCGCGGTAGGCGCCGTTCACGAAAACGGCCGCCAGCCCGTTGCGATCGCGGGCATGGGTGAGCAGCTGTTCGCCCCCGAGGCACCAGGTATCGAACCCTTGTGCATCGACCACGAGGACGTCGCCTGGGCGGACTTCGGACAGTGCCCGCACCATGGCCTGGTTGTCCCCGGGCGTGCATTTGGCCGTGATCGCGGGCCCGCAGATCACGGGGACAGGGGTGTTCAGCGCCTGCAAGCTGCCGTCCATCGTGTACATCGGGCCGACCAGTTCGCTGAGCACGGTGATGTCGCAGCTGGCGATGACCGACAGTTCGGTCTCGGACGGGCGCGTCGGCTGCGGGCCGAGCACCGAGGGCACCACGATCTTGGTGCCGGCGTGCGGAAGTGGGGCGGACATGAGACGACTCCTCAGAACAGCCAGATTGGAAACAGACTGATCGCCGGGATATAGGTGATCAGGGCAAGCGCGCCGATAACGGCCAGGACGAAGGGCACGAGCGAGGGCGCGACGCGCTCCAGCGGGACCCGTGCGATCGAGCAGACCGCGAAGAGGTTGACGCCGACCGGAGGGGTGAACATCCCGATGGCCAGGTTGACGACCATGATGATGCCGAAATGAACCGGATCGATGCCGAGGCTCTGCGCGACGGGCTGCAGCAGCGGAGCAAGGATCAGGATCGCCACCGCCGGGTCGACGAACATGCCGATCACCAACAGCATCAGGTTGACCGCGATCAGGAAGACCCAGGGCTCGGAGAAACTGGTCGACATATATGCGCCGATCTGCGCCATCGCCCCGGAATATTCGAGGATGAAGCTGAAGAAGCCGGCGGCGCCGATGGTGAACATGATGAAGCTGGACGAAACCAGGGTCTTCTTCAGCACGAGGATCAGGGCGGATCCGGTCAGTTCGCGATAGACGAAGACCCCAAGGAAGAGCGCGTAGACGACCGCCAGAACCGAAGCCTCGGTCGGCGTCGTGAACCCGCCATAGATGCCGCCGATGATCAGTATCGGCATGAGCAGGGCGAGCACGGCGCTTCCCGCGCTTTTCAGGATGCCCTTTCGCATGGACGGATCCACCGGGGCAAACCCCTTGCGCCAGGAGGTGACGATGACCAGCAGCAGCAGGGTCGCGGCGATCAGGATGCCGGGGCCGATACCCGCCAGGAACAGCCCGCCGATCGAGGTTCCGGTGCTCATCCCGTAGAGCAGAAGGGGAATGGACGGGGGGATGATGACCCCGAGCTCGGCCGAGGAGGCCTGAAGCGCGGCGGCGAATCCGACGGGATAGCCCTGCTTGACCATCGCCGGGATCAGAATGGCCCCGATGGCAAAGGTGGTGGCGACGCTGGAACCCGACACGGCCGCGAAGATCATGCAGGCCAGGACGCAGGTCGCCGCCAGGCCGCCCTTGAGGTTCTGGACAAGCGAGATCGCGAAATCCAGCAGGCGCTGCGACACGCCGCCCGCGGACATCAGGTTGCCAGCGAGGATGAACAGCGGGATCGCGATATAGGCGAAGCTGTCGAGCGAGATGAAGAACTGCTGTGCCAGCACCAGCATCGGCAGTTCGGTGAAGAAGATCAGTCCGGTCAGCCCCGCGAGCGCGATGGCGATCCCGATCGGGATCCCCGCGAACATGAAGCCGAGCATGCTGACGACCATGGTGCCGATCATACATGGGCCTCCACGTCATCGGTGGGGCTGTCGCCGCGCAGGAAATCTATCGTTCGAAGGATGACGGTCGGCAGAGTCAGCGCGCAGCCGACGGGGACCGCCGCATAGGACCAGGCAATCGAAATGCCCAGGCCCGCAAGCGTCTGGTAGCGGACGATTCCGATCATCTTGAGCCCGTACCATGCGGCGAGGGTGAGCACGGCGCAGCTTGCAACCCCCGAGAGCACGGTGAAAACCGGCTGCACCGCGGCCGGCAGGCGGCGATACAGGTCGAGCGTCACCATCGCCCCCATGTGGAAGGCCGCCGGCAGCGACAGAAACACGAACCACAGCATGGCGCCGCGCGCCACGCCTTCGCTCCACGGAGTCGGACGGACCAGGACGAAGCGCGAGAACACCTGCCAGAAGCACACTGCCACCAGGAGGCAGATCAGGATCATCGAAAGGGCGAGCGCGGCCCTCCTGAGGCCGCTCTCTGCTGTGTGGAGCAAGGACAACATAGAGGAGCCGTCACTCGATCGACCGGATCTCGTCGATGAGATCCTTGCCGAATGCCTTTTCATAGCCTTCGTATGCCGGCTGGACGGCGTCGGAGAAGGCGGAGGTGTCGACCTCGGTGATCGTGACGCCGGCGTCTTCCAGGATCTTGATGCCCTTTACGTCATCTTCGTCCACGCGGGCCCGTTCGGCTTCGATGCCGGCGCGGGTGGCTTCCCGGACCCAGCCCTTTTCCTCGTCGGAGAAGCCGTTCCAGCGCATCGGCGAGAACACCCAGGAGATGTTGGTAAAGGCATGCTGCGTCAGCGAAACCTGGTGCTGCGTTTCATAGACACGCGTGGCCACGATGATCGGGATCGCGTTTTCCTGGGCATCCAGCGCACCTGTCTGGAGCGCGGGGATCACCTCGGACCAGGACATGGGGGTTGCGAGGGCGCCCATGGCATTGAACGCCGCCATATGGGTCTCGGACTGCATGGTGCGGATCTTCAGGCCCTTGACGTCTTCGGGCGTCTTGATCGGCTTCTCGTCGTTGGTCATCTGACGGAAGCCACCTTCGCCCCAGCCCAGACCGATGAAACCGGCCTGGGAGATCTTGTCGAGAAGCATCTGTCCGACGGGACCGTCCTGCACCTTGCGGGCATGAGCCTTGTCGCGGAACAGGTAGGGCAGGTCCAGCACCTCGACCCCGGGAGCGAAGTTGCCGAGAGGCGCCACGGCCGTCATCGCCAGGTCGAGCGAGCCGATCTGCACGGCCTCGAGAGCCGCGCGTTCGTTGCCGCCCTGGAAACCCGGCAGCAGTTCGACGGTCAGTTCGCCGCCGCTCAGTTCTTCGAGCTTGGCTTTGAAAGCTTCGGCGCCCGCGCCCATATGGGACTGCAGCGGCAGCCCGAAGCCGAATTTGAGCTCGGTCGCCGAAGCCGGCAGGGCAAGGCTCACGCAGAGCGCGGCGGCGGACGCAATAGTCTGGTATTTCATGATTTCCTCCCTGGAAACTTCAGTCGGCGGGCTGGTTGCCCACAAGCGGGACGGGTTTGTCCCAGTGATACATCGGCACCCCCGCAATGGGGGATCGGAACGTCACGAGATGCGGCAGATCCAGCGAACCGATATAGGCGGTCTGCAGATCCGGTCCGGCAAATGTCAGGCTGGTGGGATGCGACAGGACACGGCATTCCGGATCCTCGATCACGGTGGTCGCAGTCCCGTCCGGCGCGATGCGGATGATGGCGTGACGGGTGATCTCGGTCACCCAGAGCCCGCCCTCGACGTCCAGCGTGATCCCGTCGACAAGCGCGCCGGGAAAGAGTGGCGCCGGCCCGTGCGGGCGCGGGTTCACGGGATTGCCGTCCGCATCGAGGTCGTATTTCGTGACCTGACCGGCGCTGGTCTCGGCCATGTAGAGCACGCCCCTATCCGGGTCCAGGCGGACCTCGTTCGGGAAGTGGATGTTGTCGAGAACCTTCGTCGGGCGCAGATCGGCGTCGAGCTTGAGCAGGTAGCCGTCCGCCACCGGGTTGCCGATGGCGGAGCGCCGGGGAATGGTCCGCGTCGACACGGTGAGCCACAGCTGGCCCGTGGGGTCCGTGTAAGGGAAGTTCACCGAGCCGAGCGGCGCGTCGTCATACTGGTCGAACAGCAGCTTTTCGATGCCGTCTTCGCCCATGGCATAGACCGCGCATTCGCCGATGTCCGAGATCAGGATCTGCCCGTCCGGCGCAATTGCCAGGCCGTTCGGAAGCTCGTGCTTGGCGCCGAAATCGTGGCGCCGGCCCGCGCGATCATAGCAGGAGAGAAGACCTTCGGCATTGGAGATGATAAGTTCTCCGGATGCAAATGCGAGGATACACTCGGGTCGACTAAGGTCGCTGCCGAATGTGCTGAGATCATCCAGCCCGATCCTGATGCCGGTTGCTGCGTCCAAGAATTCTTCCTCCCATTCGTTCTTCGCCCATGCACGTTGGCCTGCCGGAAGATCGGGCCGGTCCGTCAGCGCGGTGGGGCGCTTTCGGTTGCTAACAAAGCGACAGGTACGGCTCAATAAAGTTGCGGAGCGAAATATATAACTATACCTTATGAACTCTGGAGGAGCCGGAGATGCCGATGCTGTCTTTGCGTCAGATGGAGATCATTTACGCCGTTGCGCGCCATGGATCGGTCACCGATGCCGCCCGGGCGCTTGGAATCTCGCAGCCGGCGGTAAGCTCGGCCTTACAGGAGTGCAATCGGATCACCGGGGTGATGCTGTTCGAACGCAAGGCCGGCCGGCTGAAGCCGACCCCCGAGACCGGTGCCCTGCTTCCGGAAATCGAGCGGGTCCAGAATGCGGTGCAGCGTGTCGGCGGACTGCTCAAGGACTATCACCGGATTCCCCGCGGGAACCTGAGCATCGCCGCGGTGCCGATCATGGCCGACAACCTCGTTCCCGAGGCCATGGCGCGCTCGGCGGCAGACCTTGCGGATATCGCGATCAGCCTTGTGTGCCGCGATTACGAGGACATTCCCGACCTGCTGGATGCGGGGCGCATCGACGTGGGGCTGTCCAGTTCGATCATCCCCTCGACCAGTGCCGATGTGATCGATCTGTGGACGAGCGAACTGATTCTGGTGATGAGCGACCGGTGCGAGCTGGCCCGGTTGCCGCAGGTGACCGCCGCCGATCTGGCCCGCCATCCGCTGATTGCCTTCAACCGGAACATCCCGATCGGACTGGCGCTGGACAACACGCTTCAGGCCACGGACGAACCGACCCGCGTCGCAGTCGAGGTCAGCCAGACCTCGACCGCCATCGCGTTCGCGCGGCAGGACCAGGGCGTCGCCCTCATCCATCCCCTGGGAATGGCCGCGGTCGACCGGACGGGGCTGTGCATGCGGCGCGTCGAGCCCATCGTGCCGTTCTGGAACCAGATCCTGCTTCCGCGGACCGGGCACCTGAACAGGGCTACTCAGAACTTCCTGGCGGCGCTCCGCAAGGCGGTGCCCCGCATCCGTGCCGTGGAAAAAGCCGTGCTGTCCGCTGCCGTCTAGGCGGGCACCCCGGTGTCGGGGTTCATCAGTCCCTTGGGGTCGAGCGCCGCGCGAAGCGCCGCGACGATCTCGCGTTCGACCGGGCTTTTGAATTCGGCGGCAGCGGCGCGGTTCTTGCGGCCGATGCCGTGTTCCGCCACGAATGTTCCGCCCTGGTCGACCGCGGTCTTCTGGACCAGGTGGCGGATCTCTTCGATGGTGCCGGGCTTGTCGTCGACACCATCCCAGACCTGCCTGGGGAAGGTGACGTTGTAATGCACGTTGCCGTCCCCGAGGTGGCAAACGACCGCGCCGATGGCGTCGGGGAAACGGCACCCCAACTCTTTCTCCGTCGTCGCGATATAGTCCGGAACCATCGAAATCGGCACCGCCACGTCGTGGGTCAGGCTCATCCCGGCCTCTTTCATCGCGTCCGACATCGAATGGCGGATGTGCCAGAAATCCTGTGCCTGGCTCAGCGAACGGGCGACGACGGCATCATTGACCAGTTCTGCCTCCATCGCCGCGGCCAGGTGCGTTTCGACCAGATCGACCAGCCCGTCGCCGTCGTTCGGAGCCGAAACCTGCATCAACACCGCCCAGTCAGAAACGCTTTCGAGCGGCGCGCGCGTGCCGTGCACATGATCGTGGACCATGGCCACCTGGGCTTTCGACATCAGTTCGAAGGCGGTGAGCCCGGCACCGAAAGCCTTGCGCATGTCCGCCAGCAGGGTCAGCGCATCTGCCGGGCTGTCCAGCCCGACCCATGCGTCGACGGATGTTCCCTCGGCCGGGAAAAGCTTGAGCACGGCGGCGGTGATGACGCCGAGCGTGCCCTCGGTACCGATCCAGATCGACTTGAGATCCATGCCGGTACTGTCCTTCCGGATGACCTTCAGCCCGCCCCAGATGCGGCCATCGGGCAGCACCACTTCGAGTCCGATCACCAGATCCCGCATACTGCCGTATTTCAGTGCCGATATGCCGCCGGCATTGGTGGCGATGTTGCCGCCGATCTGGCAGGTGCCCTCCGCGCTGAGCGACAGGGGAAACAGCAGCCCGGCATCGGCCGCGGCTTCCTGCACCTTTGCGAGGATGCAGCCGGCCTCGACCGTCATCGACTGTCCCTGGGCATCCAGCGCCAGGATCCGGTTCATGCGGGACAGGCAGAGCACGACGGCCCCCGCCACGCCGAGCGGGATCGAGGCGCCGCACACGCTTGTGTTGCCGCCCTGGGGCACGACCGGGACCCCGGCCGCATAACAGGCGGCGAGGACGTCCGAGACCTCTGCCGTGGTTGCGGGCAGGACGACGCACAGGCCTTCTGCACGGAACCGCCCGAACCAGTCGACGCAATAGGTTTCCATGGCGGCAGCGTCGCTTAGTACATATTTGTCGCCGACAATGCCCGCCAGGGTGCTGAGAATATCTGTCGTTGCAGGAGTCTGGGTCATGGTGTGCTCTCGGGTCGGTCCAGGGTGCACCGAGGCCTATCTCACGGATAGTTGGAAAAAAAGCCACAGTTATGAATGTGGCCGGGTTCAGCGCTGTCGCCGGCATGAATCGACCGTGCCCGGCTTGCGTGTTGCGACGGCGGTGACACGGCGGTGCCCGAGCGAGAGGCTGGCCCGTATCGTCGACGGGTGAGAAAATACAAGATATTGTTTATGTTCATAAAATCAGACCGTGGCCGTGGCGCATTCTGTAGAGGCCCAAATTTCTGCCGTCGGTGGCGCCGGGCTTCTTGCAGGCCGTCTCCATCGCCCCGGGACAGGTCGATAAGGCTGACGCACATTACATAGATTGATGTCTTTTATTGCGCACCTTATGGCGAAAGAGCCGGCCGAGCACGGACAGGTCCGGCATGGATGCGAGATAAAACCACGGTTGATGGCAAGGAACCCGGGTGACGGTCGATGCCTCGACCATTCGTCGATGGGGGCCGAAATTCGGCCCCGAGAACGGCAGTCTCCGAACAACGGGTCGAACGCGACGGAGCCGCAAATCGCGCCTTATGCGGGCGGTACGATGCGGGCTTTGCCAGGCGGGCCTCGTCGCTGCCGGCCTTTCAACGCCGCATGAAACCCGGATCGTTTTCCGCGCTCCGCCCCCCGGCATTCAGCTCGGCCAGTTTCGGATAGGTCTCGCGGAAGCAGGCCATGAAGGCTTCGGCAGGGAAATCGACGAAGAGCCCGCGGTCGCGGACATATTCCATGTGCCGCCGCTCGGCCGCGTCGTATTCATGGAACAGCGCGTCCCCCGTGCCGTCGAAGATCAGCGGTTTGACACCGAAGCGCGCGCATAATTCCATGTTGAAGGCCGGCGTGACCTTGAAGCTTTCGCCGCCCAGCCAAAGCTGAACGTAGCCGTGATAGACAAACAGGTCCGTGCCCATCATTTCCGATAGTTTCGGGGTGTTGAGGTGGTTTCTCACATCGGCGAAGCCCAGTGCCGCGGGTATCCCGGCGGACCGCAGCACCGCCGCCAGCAGGATGGCCTTGGGGACACAGAACCCGGCCTCGTCGCCAGCGATGACGCTGGCGCGATACCGTTCGGGATCGGGCGAGAAGCTGTAGGGATCGTAACGCAGCCCGTCGCGGACCGCGTCGAACAGGCGGATCGCACGCTGCGTCATATCCGCATCCGCGCCAAGTGGCGCCAGAGCGCGGGCCGTGAAATCACGCACCGCGGTGCTGTCGCTGTCGACATAGTGCCCGGAGGCCAGATAGAGCGCCGGATCGGCGGGCTGCGTTTCCATCCTGTTCAGTCTCCTCCCGAGAGAAAGGCGTCGAGACGGGCCGCCATGTCTTCGTCGCGCATGATGCCTTCGACCAGTTCGGGCTCGGGCATGATCATGTTACCCACCTGATCGGGGATAGCGGCATTGGCGATCCGCTTGGCGATCCGGATCGAGCGCCAGTTACGTTTTCGCAGCACGGAGATTCGTTCCTCGATTCTGGCCAGCACCTTATCCGCCGGTTCCACATGCTGCACCACCCCCGCGGCGAGGCAGGACGCGGCGTCGTAATCCTCGGCATAGAAGATCATCTCCTTGGCCCGGGCCAGGCCGACGGTATGCACCAGCTTGGGCGTCGAGCCATAGGTCAGGAACATGCCCCGCTTGGTTTCCGGCAGGTTCAGCACCGCATGATCGGCCATCACCCGGAAATCGCAGGTCATGGCGATTGCCACCCCGGCACCATAGGCCGAACCGCGGATCGCGGCATAGCTCACCTGTTCGATGGCGCTCAGCTGCGCCATCATCTGATGCGCCACGTTCTGATGCAGGCGCATCACCTCGAGGTCGGCGACCATTTCGCGGATCAGGCCCAGATCGGCCCCGGCCGAGAAATACTTGCCCTGATGATCCAGGATCAGGAAATGGATGTCGCTGCGTCGCCGCAGATAGCCCGCGAGATCGACCAGATCCTGCAACAGCGTCGTGCTGACGGTATTGAAGGCATCCGGCCGGCACAGTGTCGCGGTGATTGTGTCGTCCGTCTCGCTCAGGGCGAGGGTTTCGTATTCGGGAAGGCTCATTTCGACTCCTTTGTCATTCCGCCTGTGAAGAGATCATCCTGCGACTTCGGCCCGGTCGCCCGCATCCGGCACCAGCGGCGCCTTTCTCAGTGCCCGGCCGATCACCACGTTCTGGATCTGGGTCGATCCGTCGAGGAACATCGCGATCTTGGCCGAGAGGAACTGCCGGCCCACCGCGTGATCCCTGCGCAAGCTGTTGGCGCCCATCACCTGCATGCAGGACGAAAGCCCGTTCAGCGCGACCCGCGTCGCGAATTTCTTGGCATGAGCCGCGGCAGTGGCACGGTCCTCACCGCTGTCCAGCGCGGCGGCGGCACGCTGCGTCAGAAGCCGCGCGGCCTCGAGATCGGTTGCGGCGTCGGCCAGCATCCATTCGACGCCCTGAAAATCCAGAACGCTCTGGCCAAAGGCCTGACGTTCGATGGTATAGGCGCGAGCGGTATCGAGCCCGTCACGCAGCAGGCCACAGGCCATGCCGGCCACGGTGGCGCGGGCATAGTCGATCGCCTTCAGCCCGAAGCGCAGCCCCTCTCCCGCGGGGACCAGCATGTTTTCCGAGGGAATCCGCACCTCCGACAGGCCAACCGAATTGACCCCCATCGCATGACCGCCAAGCAGGTCATAGGGAGCGCCCTTCGTCACCCCCGCCCGTGAGGCCTCGACCAGGAACAGGGCGATGCCGCGATGGCCGGCCTGCGGATCGGTCTGGGCGTAGATCAGCAGGAAATCCGCATCCGTGCCGCGCAGCACCCATGCCTTTTCGCCGTTCAGCACCCAGCCCGCGCCATCGCGGCGCGCGCGTGTCGTGATGGCTGAGGCATCGCTGCCGGCGCCCGGTTCGGTCAGCGCGAAGGCGCCGGTCGCCATGCCGGCGCGCAGCTTCGGCAACATGTCTTCCCGGAAGGCGGGCGGCGCGTGATCGGCCACCGCCCAGGCGACATAGTTATGCGCCATGACCGGCAGGGCAAAGCTCAGGTCGCCGGCCGCCAGTTCCTCGGAGATCAGCACCGCCGCGGCGGGGGAAACGCCATTCCCGCCCTTTGCACGGTCGAGCAGCAGCAAGGTCAGGCCGGCTTCGCCGGCGAGCCGGTGCACGGCATCGGGAAACCGCCGCGCCCGCTCCCAATCGTCGGCGGCCGGCCGGATGTGCCGAGCGGCGAAATCGCGCGCAACGGCCACCAGATGGCGTTCGCGGGCGGGGAGCTTTTCGATCAGACTGTTCATCCTGGGTCCTTTCTGTCCCGGATTTCCTGCGGCGCGACCGGGCAGCGCCCGGGGTCAGGTGATATCTTCGTAGTTGCGCATGTCGTCGATCACCTTGCCGTCGTTGGGCAGGCTGCCGGGCGCGACCAGTTCGATCCGCCCCTTCAGTTTCAGGAGTTCGGTGACGCTTCTGCCGAACAGCTCGGCATCGCCGCCATGTGCCTCGATCCGCACCGTCATCACATCGCTGCCGGCCTCGCGGCTGGCGATCACCCGGGCGCGGGCGATCTCGTCGTGCTTGGCCACCAGCGCGGCCACCTGTTCGGGCCGCACGAACATGCCCTTGATCTTGGTCGTCTGATCGGCCCGGCCCATCCAGCCCTTGATCCGCATATTCGTGCGCCCGCAGGGGCTTTCGCCTTCCATCATCGCGCTCAGATCGCCGGTGGCGAAGCGGATCAGCGGATAATCCGGGCTCAGCAGCGTGACGACGACCTCGCCCACCTCGCCCGGGGCGACCGGATCGCCCGTTCCCGGGGTGACGATTTCCACGATCACACCCTCGTCGACGATCATGCCTTCCATCGCCGCGCTCTCATAGGCGATCAGCCCCAGCTCGGCCGTGCCATAGCTTTGACGACAGGCGATGCCGCGTTCGGCATAGTCCTGGCGCAGCGCGGGAAACAGCGCGCCGCCGCCCACCGCCGCACGGGTGATCGAAAGTTTCAGGCCCATCTCGTCGGCCTTGTCGAGGATCGCCTTCAGGTAATCCGGCGTGCCGGTATAGGCGGTCACGCCCAGGTGCCGCGCGGCCGCCACCTGTTGCGCGGTCTGGCCGGTGCCGGCGGGCAGGATCGTCGCGCCGACGGCGCGCAGGCCGCTTTCCATGACCATGCCACCCGGTGTGAGATGGTAGGAGAAACAGTTCTGCACCACGTCACCCCGACCGATGCCGCAGGCGTGCAGGAACCGCCCCATGCGCCAGCCATCGCCTTCGATACGGCCCGGCTCGTAGATCGGGCCGGGGCTTTGGAACACGTGGGAATATCCTTCGATCGGCAGGGCGGCCAATCCGCCGAACGGCTCGCCCGGGTGCTGGATCCGGCGCATGTCGCCCTTGCGCAGCACGGGCAGGCGGGCCAGCGCGGCCACGCTGGTGATTTCCCCCGGATCGACATCGGCCAGGGTGAAGCCATAGCCGGGCAGCCCCTTGGCTCCGGCGATCAGCCCGGGCAGCGCCTTCGAGAGATCCGCGGCGCGTCGATCGGCGCTTCTGGTTTCCAGCGTGTCATAATGGTCTTGCATCTTGTTTCGCTCCGGCAGGGGCGCGGGCGCCCTGACCTCTGTTCCTGCATTCATCGTATCGCCGTCCATTCTCGGACGTATGGTATCGGGGGCGTCGCCATGTCTCAGCTGAGCCAGCGCTTGCGGCGGCGATAGGAGCGCACGTCGCGGAAGCTCTTGCGGCCCTCGTCGGACATGCCGAGATAGAACTCCTTCACATCCGGGTTCTCGCGAAGGTCCCTGGCCGGGCCGTCCATCACCACCCGCCCAGACTCCAGGATATAGCCGTAATTGGCATAGCGCAGCGCCACGTTGGTGTTCTGCTCGGCCAGCAGGAAGGTCAGGCCTTCCTTCTCGTTCAGGGTCTTCACGATCTCGAAGATCTGCTCAACCAGCTGCGGCGCCAGGCCCATGCTGGGTTCGTCCAGAAGCACCGTTTCAGGACGGCTCATGATCGCCCGGCCGATGGCGACCATCTGCTGTTCCCCGCCCGAGGTATAGCCCGCCTGGCTCCGGCGGCGCTCCTTCAGGCGCGGGAAGTAATCATAGACCATCTCCAGATCGGCGCTCACCGCGCCGCCGCCGTCGCGCCGCGTATAGGCGCCGGTCATCAGGTTCTCTTCCACCGTCAGGTGCTCGAAACAATGCCGGCCCTCCATCACCTGGATGACGCCGCGCTTCACCAGCTCGGCCGGGTCCAGGTCCTGCACCCGCTCGCCGCGATAGGAGATCGTGCCCTTGGTCACCTCGCCGCGTTCGGAATGCAGCAGGTTGGAGATGGCCTTCAGCGTCGTGGTCTTGCCCGCGCCGTTGCCCCCAGAAGGGCCGTGATGCCCCCCTTCGGCACCCTGAGCGAAACGCCCTTCAGCACCAGGATCACGTGATTGTAGATCACCTCGATGTTGTTCACTTCAAGAAGCGTGTCCGGCATGGCCGGTGCGCCTGTTCCTGCGGTCTGGTCGGGCATCTTTTCCATCTCCGTCAACGGCTCGGACCCCGGGTTTCCGGGAAGGCCCCCCGCCGGCCGGAACCGGCGGAGGGCGACAGGGCGTCAGCCGTCACAGGTTTGCACGGGCCAGGGAGCGTTGGCCTCGGCATAGGCAGCTGCGCCTTCCTCTTCCATCTTCGCGATCGCGTCGCGCTCGGCATGGAAAAGCTCTTCGGATTGCTGGAACCGGTTCCCGTCCCAGGTCAGAATCCAGCCTCCGGAATGGCCCAGATGATCCGTGCACGAGGTCTTGAACGGCGGCAGCATGCCGCCCATTCCGGCCTCTTCCAGAATCGCTTCGGTGATGTCGATATTCTCCATCCCCCAGCGCATCTGCTCGGCATTGATTTCGGATGTGCCGAAATGCTCCTGTGCCGCGCGAATGCCCTGCGAGATCATCATCGAGACCGCCAGCCCGCGCTGATAGAGCGTTTCGGCGCGCTGATCCTCGGTCGAGAGCGACTTGCCGGTATCGACAACGTGCTTCTGCACCTCGGCCAGCACCGGCGCATCCGGTTTCGGCGCGGTGAAGCTGATCGCGCGGAAGCCCTTGCCGGCGTCGCCGGCCATCTGCAGATCGTCGTCGATCGCCGACCAGTAGGTGCCGACCAGACGGTCGATCGGAAAGCGGGTCTTGATCGCCTCGTTCACGGCGGCCGCGTTCATCGCCCCCCAGGACCACATCAGCACGTAATCGGGCCGCTCGCGCCGGATCTGGAGCCATTGAGTCGACTGGTTCTGCATTTCCTTGATACCGACCGGCACCAGCACCAGCTCGAAGCCGACCTCCTTGGCCTTCGCCTCGATGAAGGGGATCGGCTCGCGGCCGAAGGGGATGTCGAGGTAAAGGAACCCGACCTTCTTGCCTTTGAGGCCCGACAAGTCCTTGCCGCCCACCGATTGCAGCATCATCGAGGCGGCATCCCAATAGCTGTCCGGCCCGTTGAACACCCATTGGAAGACCTTGCCGTCGGCCATGGCGGAATTGCCGCCGCCGGGCAGGATGATCGGCACGCGGTCTTCGTTGGTCTTGGGCAGCAGCTGCAGGGTGATCCCGGTCGACCAGGGCATCACCGCGATGGAGTCGCCCTTGTTCTTCTCATAGCATTCGATGCCCTTCTCGGCGTTATAGCCGGTCTCGCATTCGGCGAAGTCGATCTTGACGCCCCCGATGCCGCCATCCCGTTCGTTCAGCAGGGTGAAATAATCCATCAGCCCGTTCGTCAGCGGAATGCCCGTCGCCGCGAACGGCCCCGTGCGATAGCTGAAGTTCGATATCTTCAGCTCTTGCGCCGCCGCCGCTCCCGGCAGTTGCGCCGTCAGCATCGCCGCCAGCGCCGCCGCCACCAGTTTTCCTTTGCTTGTCATCTGTTCTCCTCCCGTTGGTCTGGATGACTTTGAATTTCGCGGCCGCCGCTCAATGCGGAAACGGCCAGCGGATCAGCTTTTCCCGGATCAGTTCCCAGAGCCGGGCGAGGCCGTGCGGCTCGACGATCAGGAAAAAGACGATCAACGCCCCGATGATCATCAGATTGATCTGCTCGATCCTTGCCGAGGCGATCTCGAGGCCCAGCGCCTCGGGCACGGTGCCCAGGATCACCGGCAGCCCGACGATCAGAACCGCGCCCAGATAGTTGCCCATGATCGAGCCCAGCCCGCCGATGATCACGATGTAGAGAATGCGAAAGCTCAGCGGGATGTCGAACAGCGCCGGTTCGGCGGCACCGCGCCACATGAAGACGAACAGCGCGCCCGCCACCCCGACGATATAGGACGACAGTGCAAAGGCGGTCAGTTTCGACTTCATGAGGTTGATGCCGATCAGCTCGGCCGCGAAATCCATGTCGCGCGTGGCCTTCCAGCTGCGCCCCAGCGCACCGCGTGTCAGGTTCATCACCAGCCAGGTGATCAGCGTCGCGATGGCCAGGATGACGTAATAGGTCATGACGCTGTCGGCGCGCGGTGCCGTCACGACCACGCCGAAGGCGGTCAGGTTCGGCACCTCGATCGCGCCGCTCAGGTTATCGTTGTAGAGCCAGCTCCACTTTTCGAAGATCCAGACCAGGAAGAACTGTGCCGCCAGCGTCGAGATCGCCAGGTAGAACCCCTTGATGCGCAGGCTGGGGATGCCGAAGACGACCCCCACGCCGGCACTGAACACCCCCGAGAGAAGAACCGCCACGATAGGGTTCATCCAGGGCATCAGCGTCACCATCTTGTAGCAGGCAAAGGCGCCCACGCCCATGAAGGCCCCGGTGCCCAGGCTGAATTGGCCGGTATAGCCGATCAGAAGGTTCAGCCCCAGCGCCGCCAGCGCATAGATCAGGATCGGGATCAGCAGCGTCTGAAAGACGAACTCGCTCGCCGTCAGCGGAAAGACGATCCAGGCCAGCACAAGAACCACACCCAGAAGAATGGCGTCCTGGCGTACCGGGAACAGCGCGATGTCTTCCTTGTAAGAGGTTTTGAACTGGCCTCCCGTGCGAAATAGCATCTGTCTTTTCTCCCCTGCGGCCCTGTTGCCGCCTCGTTTCCGTCAGCCGGCACGCCCGGCCACCGTCCAGGTGCCCTAGACGCGCTCGATGATCTTTTCGCCGAACAGGCCCTGTGGCCGGATCAGCAGCACGATCAGCGCCAGCACGAAGGCAAACCATGTTTCGGTGCTGCCCCCCATCAGCGGCTGGCCCCAGTAGATGTCGAAGACCTTTTCCAGCACCCCGATCAGCAGCCCGCCGACGATGGCGCCGGTAATGCTCTCCAGCCCGCCCAGCATCAGCACCGGCAGCGCCTTGTAGGCGATCACTTCCAGCGCGAACGAAACCCCGGCGCGCGAGCCCCAGGCGATTCCGGTGACGAGCGCGATGATCCCGGCGATGAACCACACCAGAACCCAGATCGTGTGCAGCGAAATTCCCAAGGACAGCGCCGCTTGCGAATCGTCGCCGAGCGCGCGGATCGCGCGGCCCGTGCGGGTGCGGTTGAGAAACAGCAGCAGCCCCACCACCAGAAGCGCCGCCATGACGGCCACCGCCACATCCTTCTGCTCGAGGATCAGCAAGCCGCCAAAGGGCTCCAGAGCCCATGAGCCCGTCGGAATGCCCAGCTGTTCGGTGATCATCACCTTGTTCTCGCCGCCGAAGACGAATTCGCCCATGCCGACCAGGAACAGGGTGACGCCGATCGTGGCCATGAACAGGATGACATCGGGCTGGCCCACCAGAGGCCGCAGCACCACCCGTTCGATTGCCAGTGCCAGGATCAGCATCACGGCCAGCGTCAGCAGGACACAAAGCCAGGCCGGCACACCGAGCTCGTACAGCCCCACCAGCGTCAGGGCGGCAAAGACGACCATGATCCCCTGGGCGAAGTTGAATATCCGCGACGACCGGAAGATCAGCACGAAACCCAGCGCGATCAGCGCATAAAGGATGCCGGAAACGATCCCTTCCCACAGCACCTGCATCAGGAAATCCGGCGCCGCGATCATCTCGCGGAACGGGGCGACGACTATCTGATCAAGCATGTTTCTCTCCCGTTGCCGCGCGCATGGCGACATTTTTCGAAGAACCCTGGCCGTAAATTTCGAAAGCTCTTGCGTCCTGTTCCCAGGCCGCGTGCAAGACGTCAGTCATGTGCGACCCCCAGATAGGCGTCGATGACGTCCTGGTTCGAGCGCACCTCGTCCGGGGTGCCGTCGCCGATCTTCTTGCCGTAATCCATCACCACCACGCGGTCGCTCAGGTCCATCACCACGCCCATGTCATGCTCGATCAGGGCGATGGTGGTGCCGAACTCGTCGTTCACATCGAGGATGAAGCGGCTCATGTCCTCCTTCTCCTCGACGTTCATCCCCGCCATCGGCTCGTCGAGCAGCAGAAGCGAGGGCTGCGCCGCCAGCGCGCGCGCCAGCTCGACCCGCTTCTTCAACCCATAGGGCAGCCGCGCGACCGGCGTCTTGCGGATGTGCTGGATCTCGAGAAAGTCGATGATCCGCTCCACCACCTCGCGGTTCGCCACCTCTTCGCGCTCGGCCCGGCCCTTCCAGATCGCCTGGGCGAAGATCCCGGTCTTCATGTGGTTCAGCCGCCCGGTCATGACGTTGTCCAGAACCGTCATCCCCTCGAAGAGGGCAATGTTCTGGAAGGTCCGGGCGATGCCCTGCTGCGCCACCTCATAGGGCTTCATCGCCGGGCGCGGCGCGCCCTTGTACCAGACCTCGCCCTCCTGCGGCACGTAGAAGCCCGAGATCACGTTCAGCATACTGGACTTGCCGGCGCCGTTCGGCCCGATGATGGCGCGGATCTCGCCCTCGCGGATGTCGAAGCTGATATCGGTGATCGCCTTCACGCCCCCGAACCGCAGCGTGATGTTCTTCATCTCCATCAGAACCGGCCCGATCTTGCGGCCGTCGGGGGTGGTGTAGCCCTCGGGATTGCTCATGTCGTTCATCGGCTCAGTCCTCTTTCGGGATGGCGGGTGGGGTGTCGCCGCAGGCGCACGTCACCCGTCATTCCGCTGCCACCTGTCTCGCGCCTGCCACCGGCACCACCTTGGCGTCGCGGATCTCCAGCGTCGCCTTGATCGCGCCCTTGCGGCCGTCCTCATAGGTCACTTCCGTCTCGGTGCTCACCCGTTCGGACCCGTCGTAAAGCGCCTCGACGATGTCGTTGAACTTGTCGGCCACGAAGGCGCGGCGCACTTTCCGCGTCCGCGTCATCTCGCCGTCGTCGGCATCCAGTTCCTTGTGCAGCACCACGAAGCGGTGGATCTGGCAGCCCGACAGCATCGGGTCTTCCGCCACCGAACGGTTCACCGCCTCGACATGGGACTGGATCGAGCCCAGAACCTTCGGGTGCCCGGCCAGTTCCTGATAGCTGGAATAGCCGATATTGTTGCGCTCGGCCCAGTTGCCCACCGCCGTCAGGTCGATGTTGATGAAGGCGACGCAATACTCTCGGCCATTGCCGAACAGCACCGCCTCGAGGATGTCGGGATAGAACTTCAGCTTGTTCTCGACATATTTGGGCGCGAACATCGCGCCCGATGCCATCTTGCCCACATCCTTGGCCCGGTCGATGATGCGCAGATGGCCGGTGCCTTCCTCGAAGAAGCCGGCATCGCCGGTATCGACCCAGCCCTCGGCATCCTTGGTGTCGGCGGTCGACTCGGGGTTCTTGTAATATTCCACGAAGGTGCCGGGGCTGCGGTAATAGATCCGGCCCTCCTCGTTGATCCTGATTTCCACCTCGGGGGCGGGCACGCCCACCGTATCGGCGCGCACCTCGCCATCGGGCTGCACGGTGATGAAGACCGAGGCCTCGGTCTGGCCGTAAAGCTGCTTCAGGTTGATGCCCAGCGAGCGGTAGAATTCGAAGATCTCCGGCCCGATGGCTTCGCCGGCGGTGTAACCCACGCGCACCCGTTCGAGACCCATCGTGTTCTTCAACGGGCCATAGATCAGCAGATCGCCCAATTTGTATTTCAAACGGTCCCACAGCCCCACCGCCGCACCCGCCAGGATCTGAGGACCACATTTGCGGGCATGTTCCATGAAGTGATGAAACAGGAACCGCTTGAACCTTCCGGCATCCTCGATCCGGATCATCACCGACGTGCGCTGGGCCTCGAAGATCCGCGGCGGGGCGAAGTAATAGCTGGGGCTGATCTCGTGCAGATCGTCCATCACCGTTTCTTCGCTCTCCGGGCAGTTGACGCAGAACCCCGTCCACATCGCCTGCCCGACCGAAAAGATGAAATCGCCGGCCCAGGCGATCGGCAGATAGGCGAGAACGTCTTCGCGATGGGTGAGGCGGTCGAACTCCGACGAGGCCTTGGCCACCGCGAGGATCTGCCGGTGATGCAGCACCACCCCCTTGGGCCGGCCCGTGGTTCCCGAGGTGTAGATCAGCACGCAGGTATCGTCGGGGCCCAGCGCGGCCAGCCGCGCCTTCAGTTCCGGCAGATAGCGGCCTTCCTGGGCGCGGCCTTCTTCCTGGATCGCGGCAAGACTGTGCAGGCGGCTGTGATCGTATTTTCGCATCCCCTTGGGATCGAGATAGAGCACCTGTTCGAGCGCCGGCAGGTCACCCTGCATCTCGATCACCTTGTCGACCTGCTCCTGATCGCCGGCGATGACGAAACGCGCGCCGCAATGCGCCAATACCCAGCCCATCTCGTCGGGAGCGGCATCCTGGTAAAGCGGCACCGGGACCGCGCCGATGCTCTGAACGGCGAGGATCGACCAGTAGAGATGCGGCCGGTTGCGGCCGACGATGCCGATGAAATCGCCCGCGGCCGCACCCATCGTCAACAGGCCGAGCGCCATCTCCTCGACCTGATGCGCCGCCTCGGCCCAGGTCCAGCTTTGCCAGATGCCGAACTCCTTCTCGCGATAGGCGATCTGCCCGCCCAGCTCGCGCCCGTTGCGGTGCAACAGGCCGGGAAGCGTCAGCAATTGCGCGTCGACATGTTCCAGCACAGAGTTCAAGCTGTCTCCTCCCCAGATACAGCGGTCAATCTCCCGGATGTCTTCGCCATCCGCCGCGTCCCGAAACCCTCCTCGGCTTCGGTTCGCCTCTCCTGGATCGATACTAGGAGAAACCGGTTCGGAAGATTGTCGTTGCCACGACAATATGCGTGTATTCCACTCACAGAGGGCAGCCGATGGGATGTTTTCATAATGAATCCATAGTGTTGAGAAGTTTCGAAAGATGGTGTTCCACGATGCGGACGGTTCGGCGGGACGGGCGAGGCAGCACTCTTTTCAGGATTGGCATCGGTTTTTCGCCGGGTGTCCCGACCGGGCGAATCCGGCACGAACGGGCCGGTTTCTTCGCGCCTTCGGGGAACGGTGCGCGCCCCTCCGCCAGAGCCGTCTTTCCGCCTCGTGCCCGGGCCTGCCGCCACGCGGCGGCCCGCCGCGTGCCACCGGAACCGAAACGCTCCGTCCCCCCGCCACGGGGGCAGAATTGCTTTGACCCGCACCCCGGCTGCGCGGCATTCTTTCATGGCATCGCCAACGGGGAGGGTCTGTCTGATGAATGCCAGAACCAGCATTGTCAGTGGTCTCGCGCTCGATCTGCTGCGCCGGTCGGCATGGGCCTCGACCCTCTCCGAAGCCGAGTTCGGCGCCGTCAAATCCAGCCTGATCGAAAAGAGCCTGCCGGCCGACAGCATCGTCTGTCATCTCGGCGATCCGTCGAACCACTGGATCGGCGTCGCCCGTGGCATTCTGAAAACGACCTGTTTCTCGGAAACCGGCGAATTGACGACCTTCATCTATCTGACGGCGCCGGAATGGTTCGGGGAAGGAGCGCTGTTGCGCAACGAGAACCGCCGTTACGAGGCCGTCGCCGTGTCCGATGTCGATCTGGTCTATATTCCCAAAGCGCTGTTCACCCAGCTGGCCGGCGAGAATATCGCGTTCTGCCATGCCCTGCTCGAGCAGTTGAACCTTCGCCTGAGCTATTTCATCACCCATTACGATGCGGAAACCTCGAAAGATCCCAACAAGCGTGTCGCGCAGCACATCGTCTCGCTTTATGAGAACTATTTTTTCGAGAATTACGGCTCGACGTTTCCGGTTTCGCAGGCCGAGCTGGGCGCGCTTGCCAAGCTCTCGCGCCAGCGCAGCAACGTCGCCCTGAGACATCTCAAGGAGCAGGGGCTGATCGACGTCGGCTATGGCACCATCACCGTGCTCGACATCGAAAGACTGCGCAGCTTCTGCGGCGCCGCAACGCCTTGAGATCGGCGAAAAAGATCGGGGCCCGGATCGGAAGACCGGTCCGGACCCCTGGTGTCGTCGCTTGAACGATTCAGCGATAGCTTACGAAGTCCGTAACGGGAACGACCGTGCCTTCCATCGGATTGACCGCGAACACCTGAACGCTGCGCGCGGCGGTGTTCTTGTCATTGGTGAAATCCAGCGGCGCCGAAAGCCCGCCGCTGTCGAGGTTGTCGATGGTCTTGAGCTTGGCGCTCACGCACGCCTGGGTCAGGTCGTCACCACACATCTCTGCCGCGGCCAGGACAGCCTTGGTACCGAGATAGGCCGCAAGCGAGAACCGGTTCAGCGATTTGGTCTCTTCTTCGCTGAGGAACTGCGCGCTCAGCTCGCGAAACGTCTTGGCGCCATCGCTGTCGATCGGGGTCACGTAATCGGCGGCATAGTAGGTCATGCCGAAGGGAGCGGCGAGGCGCAGCGTCATGCCGATCGCGCCGGTATGCGGGTTGGCTGTCGGGATGTTCATCCGAAGCTTGGCCAGTTCCTTCATCACAGCCGGGGTTTCGGCGATCACGCCGCCGACCGCCAGTGCGCCGATCTTCTGCGTGCGCAAACGCAGGATTTCGGCTGCGAAATCCTTTTGCCCGCGCTTGAACCGGACCGGCGGCACGCTGGGCAGGCCCAGCTTCTCGACCGCCATCATCACCCCCGCTTCCACCAGCGCACCGTAATCGTCGTCCTGACGGATGACGGCATAGGGCCCTTCGGGCTTGTCATGCTCGCTGATATATTTGATCTGGGCATAGAACATGTCTTCATAGTCGGCCCCGACCATATAGACATAGGGCCGCAGCGGCTCGACAGCCGCCCGGCTCACCGAGGTGGTGACCATGGTGGGAAGCTCTTTCTCGTCGATCAGCGGCAACATCGCCACCAGGCTGGCGGCGCCGCTGGTGCCGACCAGCGCGAAAATCCCGTCATCCATCAGCTTGACCAGGCCCTGATAGGCCCGGCTGGGCACATAGCCGTCGTCCTCGATCAGCATCTGCACCTTGCGGCCGTTGATGCCGCCCTTCGCATTCACTTCCTCGATGGCGACACGGCTGCCCGCCGCGCTGCCCAGGCCGGGAATGCTGGCCGGGCCCGACATCGGAAGAACCGCGCCCAGGGTGATCGTGCTGTCCGTTACACCGGGAGTTTCGGCCGTTGCCGCGCCTCCCAGCACCGTGGCGAGCACGGCAAGCTTGAGTAGTTTCATTATCTCCTCCTCTGAAATAACTCAAATCGGCAGCGGCCATTGCAGCCAATACCGTTTGACCTTGCGCCACAGGCCGATCAGCCCGTCCGGCTCGATCCGCAGCATGACGATGATGATCACGCCGGTCAGGACGGCGCGGATCTCGAAAACATGGGTGGACGAGCCATCGCCAGACCAACCGAACACCTCGAGCAGGTTGCGCGCGATCTCGGGCAGGAGCACGATGAATGCCGCCCCGAGGATCGCCCCCGCCACCGAACCCACACCGCCGACGAGCAGCATGGCCAGCGCCTCGATACTGAGAAACAGGCCGAATACATCGGATGTGATGAAGCGCAGCTGCATCGCCATCAACGCGCCGGACAGGCCGACGATGCTGGAGCTGACGAAGAAGGCCAGCAGCTTGTAGCTGACGAGGTTGATCCCCATCGACTTGGCGGCGATGTCGTGATCGCGCAGGGCGATCCAGGCCCGGCCCGATCGGGCGCGCATCAGGTTGTTGACGAAAAGCGCCACCAGCACGGCCACGATCAGGGCGGTGAAATACATGCCCACCGGATCGGAAATCCGCAATCCGACAAAGCTGACATCGGGAATGCGCAGCCCGAAGGGCCCGCCGGTCAGCGGCTCGGCGTAGAGAATGATATGGGTGATGATCAACGATGCGGCCAGCGTGGTGATCGCAAGGTAAAGCCCCTTGAGGCGAAGGGATGGAATCCCGATCAGCAGACTCAGCGTGCCGGTGATCAGCCCGGCCAGGGGGATTGCCGCCTCGGCCGGCAGGCCGACCTCCTTGATCAGCAGCCCGCAGGCATACCCGCCAATCGCAAGGAAACCCGACTGTCCCAGGCTGATCAGCCCGGTTGTGCCGGTCAGCACGTTCAACCCGACGACACCCACCGCCGCGATCAGGATCGACGTCGACACCACGAGAAGATGCCCGGAAACGACCCAAGGAAGCGCGACCAGACCGATCAGCAGGACGGCAACCCAGGCCCATGTGACCGGATTGGTGGTAAGCGCAAGAAGGCGGGGATAGGTTTCTACCGCATGTCCGGTTCGCATCAGACTCGCTCCAGTTCTTTTTCACCGAACAGCCCGTAGGGACGGAGCATCAGAACGGCGATGATGATGACAAATCCCGAGATCTCCTTGAGCCCGTAGCCGATGTACCCTTCGGACAGGCTGGCGGTGACGCCGACGACAATCGAGCCGAACGCCGACCCAAGGGGCGCATCCAGCCCACCGAGAATGGTCGCCGGAAAGGCCTGGAACCCGATCTGCCACATATCGGCAGCACGCGAGACGGTGAGCGCGTAACACACGCCGGCAACGCCGGACACCGCCGAGGCGATCATCCAGGACAGCCCCTGCAGCCGCCGGACATTGATGCCCATCAGCAGCGCGGCGGTTTCGTCATGCGCGGCAGCCCGCATTGCGACACCGATGCGCGAGAACCGGAAGAACACCCAGACGGCCAGGGAAATCGCAATGAAGAAGGCCAGCGCGAAAATCTGATCGCCCAGCATCAATACCGGGCCGAATTCGAACAGGGCGCTTTTGATCGGCGAGTCCAGCGGCTCGGACTCGACCCCCCAGAAAAGCGGCACCAGACCGCGCAGGATGATCGCCACACCAACCGTCGTCATGATGATGGCGAATTGCGACTGACCGATCATCGGACGGATGAAGAGCCGTTCCAGCAGCGCGCCGAAGATCATGCCCACGACCACCGCGATCAACAGCAATTGCCAGAGCGGCGCGTCGACCCAGGCCCCCACCATCCAGGCGAAGTAGAGGACGAACATCATCACCTCGCCCTGGGCGAAGTTCACCACGCCGGTTGTCTTGTAGATCACGGCGAAACCGATGGCGATCAGGCCATAGATCGCGCCGAAGATCAGCCCGGATGCCACGAGATTGAGAAAATAGTCCATCTGTCATGTCTCCGAAGGCTTGGGGGCGTAAAGATCGCTGATCAGGTCGGCGAATTTCTGTTCGATGGATTTGCGCCGCACTTTCATCGTCGCGGTGACTTCGCCGTCGTCGTGATCCAGCTCTTTCTGGAGAATGGCGAAGCGGCGCACATTCTCGACCCGGGCGAACTCTTGGTTGAACACGTCGATTTCGGACTGGATCAGCTTGCGGATGTCGGCGTTGCGGGCGAGGCTGGCATAGTTGGTATAGGCGATGCCGCGGGACTGGGCCCACTTGCCGACGACCTCGTAATCGATCTGGATCAGGGCGGTGAGATACTTGCGCCCTTCGCCGATCAGGATGGCTTCGCGGATATAGGCGGAATCCTTCAGCCGGTTCTCGATCAACGACGGCGTGATGTTCTTGCCGCCGGACGTGATCAGAACATCCTTCTTCCGGTCGGTGATAAAGATCGAGCCGTCTTCGGCGCGCCGGGCGATATCGCCGGTATGAAGCCAACCTTCCGGCGAAATGGTTTCGCGCGTCGCGGTTTCGTTGTGCAGGTATCCGTTGAACACGCCGTTGCCCCGCACCAGCAGCTCGTCTTCCTCGGTCAGTTGCTCTTCCCAGCCGTCGAGGATGGGACCGCATGATCCGTAAAGCGTCGAGCCTGCGAACTGGGAATGGGTGGCGCCGCAGGTTTCGGTCATGCCGAAGATCTGATAGATTTCGAGCCCGATGGCCCAGTAGAAGCGCAGGACTTCGGGAGAGATCGGCGCGCCGCCACAAAACAGGCGCCCCCCGGCCCGGTTGAGCCCGATCCATTTCTGCAACGACCGGAAGGCGACCACCCAGAGAACGGTGTAAAGCAACCGGTCCGAGAGCGAGGCGAAGCGGCCGCCGTTCTCGAGCCGCCGGTCGGCGATCTGCTTGCCCTTTTCGATTGCGAGCTCGGTGATGCGCCGGGGCATCGGGCGCGTGTCGAGCAGGCGCACCGTGATCGTGCTTTGAAGCTTTTCCCATATCCTGGGCACGCCGAGGAACGCATTCGGTGCGATTTCGCGCAGGTCCTGCAACACCGTGTCGATGGATTCGGCAAAGCTGACCTGCGTGCCGTCGATCAGCTGCATCACGGTCGAGAATTCGCGTTCCGCCACATGGCAAAGCGGCAGATAGGCCAGCATCGAAAGCGGCTGCCGGTCGAGCCCGTGCCGGGTAATCATCCGATGCGCATTGGCGATCAGGCCGCAATGGCTGAGCATCGCGCCTTTGGGCAAGCCGGTCGTGCCGGAGGTGTAGACGATCACCGCCGTATCCGTCGGGGAAAGCGCGTCGATCCGCGCCTCGATCAGGCCACGGTCGCGCGCGATCCGCTCGCGGCCAAGCGCCACGACCTCTTCGAAGCTCATGAGCATCGGATGGTCGTAGCCGCGCATCCCCTTCATATCGACGCAAATGATGCGCTGCAGCTTTGGCAAGCCCTGCTCGTGCGCCAGCGCTTCCAGCACCTTGTCGGTTTGTTCCTGATCGCCGCAGATGACGACGCTGGCGCCGGAATGGTCCAGGATGTATTTCAATTCCGGCCAGGGGTTTGTCGGGTAAATGCCGATGCAGGCCGCCCCCAGCGACTGGGCCGCGAGATCGCCATACATCCATTCCGGCGTGTTTTCACTGGCGATGCACAGGAAATCGTCGGCGGTGAAGCCCAGCGTGTCGAGCCCGAGGGCGAACTGGCACACGCGTTCGTAATATCCGGCATAGGACACGCGATGCCATATCCCGAGATCCTTTTCCCTCAGGGCCACGGCCTCGGGGCGGGTGCGTGCCCAGTGCCGCAACAGGCCGGGCAAGGTCTGATTGTGATAGTCCATGTCCTCCCCCATGTTTCGGTCCGCGCTCAGGTGCCCCCGAGATAGGCTTCGATCACCTTCGGATTGCGCGCCACCTCATCGGGCGTGCCATCGGCGATGCATTCGCCGAAATTCAGCACGGTCACCCGGTCGGAAATGTCCATGACGATGCTCATGTCGTGCTCGATCATCAGCACTGAGATTCCCAGCTCTTCCTTGATGTCGAGAATGAAGCGGGCGATATCCTCGGTCTCTTCCGCGTTCATCCCGGACACCATTTCATCGAGCAGCAGAAGCTTCGGGCCAACCGCCAGTGCCCGGCCCAGTTCGACCCGCTTTTGCAGCCCGTAGGACAGCATCCCGACGACCTCGTCGCGCAGATGTTCGATCTCGAGAAACTCGATGATCTTTTCGACTTCGCGCCGCGCCTCGATCTCGCGCTTGCGGGTCGGCCCATAGAACAGCCCGTCCGACAGGACATTCCCGCCCAACCGGTGATGCATCCCGACCAAAAGGTTATCGACAACCGTTGCATGGGCGAACACGGCAAGGTTCTGGAAGGTGCGGCCGATCCCGATCCCAGCCTGGCGATGCGGCCGCAGCCGGCTGATGTCGCGCCCCTGAAACATCGCCCGGCCACTCGATGGCCTGACCAGGGCGCTGATCATGTTGAACAGGGTGGTCTTGCCGGCCCCGTTCGGTCCGATCACCGAATGGATGCTTGCCGGGGCAACCTCGAAGCTGACATCGCGCACGGCCTGCACGCCGCCGAAACTCTTTGCCAATCCCTCCACAGACAGCAACGCAGTCATGCCAGCCACCGCTTTCTACGCTTGTAATGCTTGACGTCGCGCAGGCTCTTGCGATGGCCTCCGCCGGCCTGGCCAAGATAGAATTCCTGAATATCGGCGTTGTTCATCAGGTCTTTCGACGGGCCATCCAGAACCACGCGCCCGTTTTCCATGACATAGGCGAATTCCGAGATTTCGAGCGCGAGCCGGGCGTTCTGTTCGACGAACAGGATCGACAACCCGTCTTCGGCATTGAGCCGCACGACCGTATCGAAGATGTCGCGAATGATCTGCGGCGCGAGGCCGAGCGAGGGCTCATCGAGGATCAGCAGCCGGGGCTTGCCGACCAGCGCCCGGCCGATGGCAACCATCTGCTGCTCGCCGCCCGACAGCAGCCCCGCCGTCGTGTGCCGCTTTTCGCGCACCCGGGGGAACAGCTGGTAAACCCGTTCCAGCCCCTCCGACAGGTCCGGAGCCGAGAGGGTATAGCCGCCCAGCTTCAGATTTTCCTCGACCGTCATGGTTTCGAACAGGCGCCGGCCCTCGGGCACCTGCACGATGCCCGCCGCCACGATCTGATCGGCGTTCCGCGGCGTCAGATCCTGCCCTTCGAACCGGATCGACCCGTGGATCAGCTTGCCCTCTTCGGGATAGAGGACATTCGAGATCGCCTTGAGCAGCGTCGACTTTCCGGCCCCGTTGGCACCGAGAAGCGCAACGATGCGCCCGGCATCGACGCGCAGCGAAACGTCGCGCACCGCCTCGATCACCTCGTTGTAGAAAACCTGAACATTCAGGACTTCCAGCGTCCCGGTCATGATTTGCGACCTTCCGCGAGACGGCGAAGCTGATCCGAAATGCTGACGAGCTGACGGGCGATTTCATCGTCGCCCTCGCCGGTACTTCGAGGAACGCAGGCATAGGCATCGTAGACCAGATCCGCGATGTTGCCGGCGACCTCGGCCGGATCGAGATCGGCCCTGCCCATGCGATAGCCCCATGTCGCCTGTTCGATCGCGCCGAACAGGATATCGCGCCCCAGCTTGGGCGATTTGTCCCGCCGCAGCTCGCCCGACAGGGCGCCTTCGCTGAGAATGCGGATCACCCGGTTGGCGTAGCGGCGGTTGAACTTGAGCAGGTCGGAACCGCTGTATTCGCGGGACATGCGCAGCGAACTGAAGAAGACGTTCACCAGCTCGGGGTAGTAATAGATGCAATCTATGTGATGCTTGCAGACGAACCGCAGCTGTTCGTGAACGCCGGTGATCTCGTCAAGCCCGGCCTCGTAGCTTGCCATCACTTCCTGGTACCAGTCGCAGGTCACGGCGATCACCAGCTGATGCTTGGTCGGAAAGATGCGATAGATCGCGCCTTCGACCACACCGAGCCGCTCGGCAACCTCGGACATGGCGAAATCCTCGCCATTCGCTTCAGTGATGACCTGACGCCCCGCAGCCATGATTTCGGCAATACGGTCGCTACGGCTCAACCGAGCGCGAACTTTGCGTTTTTCAGCCAAACGAGAACCCTCCTCCGGTCGCCGCTGGTCGTCTCCTCCGGGCCAAACCACCTGGATTCGGCCATTGCAGCCATTAGTGACATTGACTCATTTAATTTGGCAAGAGAAAGTTTTCCCGTCCATCTTTTCCCGGGAAAGAACGCTGTCTCCACAGCCAGCCCCGACGCAGTATTCCATCTGAATCAAAGATTTGTTGTTATTTTCCGGTCTTTATGCAATTCAAACACCAAATGCCCGTTGGAGGACGGGCAGACGCAAGGCTTTCCTTCAACGAAAGCTGAGCCGCGAGAGGGAGGAAAAATAAGTGTCTTTTACTCACTTAATCAGAGACATGCCGGCAGATTCCGCAAGCGTGTCCGGCGGCATGGGCACGTCGTGAAGGCGATTCTCTGCACGCGCCATGGTGGGCTCGAAACGCTGTCGATGGCCGACAGGCCAGAGCCCGAACCAAAGGCCGAGGAGGCCCTTGTCGAGGTGCTGGGCGCCGGCCTCAACTATGCCGACCTGCTGATTCTCGACGGCACCTATCAGGCCAGCCCCGAGCCCCCCTTCGTGCCCGGGGCAGAAGTCTTCGGCAGGGTGCTGAAGGTCGGGGCCGCCGTCACCCGATGCGGCCCAGGCGATCTGGTGATGGGGCAGGTTCTTTCCGGGGCCTATGCCGAACAGGCCGTGCTCGATCCAAGGCAGTTGGTCAGGGTGCCTTTCGATATGCCGGCGCGCGACGGAGCGGCCTTCTTCATCAACTATGGCACCGCCTATTCTGCCCTGTTCCAACGTGGCGCCGCGAAAGCCGGCGAAACGCTCCTCGTACTGGGGGCTGGCGGCGGTGTCGGGCTGGCGGCGGTGCAGATCGCCCATGCGCTTGGCCTGCGTGTCATCGCGGGATGCCGGGGCG
The DNA here is from genome assembly GCA_041397165.1 of Paracoccaceae bacterium. GTDB lineage: Bacteria > Pseudomonadota > Alphaproteobacteria > Rhodobacterales > Rhodobacteraceae > JAWKXE01. The sequence continues at coordinate 42,037 of JAWKXE010000022.1, forward strand.
AGGCCAAGCAGGCCCTTGCCCTGAAGGGCGGCGCCGATATCGCGCTGGACCATTCGGCGCCCGATTTCGTGGCCCGGGTCAAGGATTTCACGAACGGCCGCGGTTGCGATCTGGTGCTCGACATGATCGGCGGCCAGGCCAGCGCCGCCGCGCTGAAATGCATCGCCTGGTGCGGGCGCATCCTGATCATCGGATTTGCCGGCGGCAAACCGTTTTCCTTCCCGGCCAATCATGTGCTGGTGAAGAATTGCGCCGTGATCGGACATTGGTGGGGCGACTATCACCTGCGCGATGCCCATCAACTGGACGAAGCCTTCGACCGGCTCTTCGACCTCTACCGCGCCGGGAAACTGACCCCGGAGATAGAAGATTGCCTGCCCCTCGCCGATGTGCCCGATGGCCTGGCTCGCTATGCCCGCGGCGCGGTGCTGGGCAAACTCGTCATGCTAAACCAACCGCCTCAATAAACGGAAAGAAGACCCGAAATGAGCTATCAATTCCTGACCATCACCCGCGAAGGGCCGGTTGCCACCGTCGCGATGAACCGCCCGGAATCGCGCAATGCCCTGAACATGGACATCATCGCCGAACTGCACCGGGTCGCGCTCGACCTCAGGGATGATCGCGAGATTTCCGCTATCGTCCTGACGGGAACCGATACCTGCTTCAGCGCCGGCGCCGACCGGAAGGACGATCGCATCTTCGCGCCGGTCAACCGCACGCTGCTGGATCACTGGCGCGATACCGAGGGCGGCTCGGAAACCGCGCGGGCCTGGGAGGCGCTGCCCCAGATCACGATCGCGGCGATCGAGGGTTTCGCCGTCGGCGGCGGCTTCACCCTGGCCATGGCCTGCGATCTGCGGGTCATGGGGGAAAGCGCCTTCATCCAGATCCCCGAGGTGCCGCTGGGGTTCAACTATGGCTGGAACTCGATCCCGCGCATGGTGGACCTGATCGGTCCGGCCCGCACCAAGCGCGTCGTGGTGTTCGGAGAGCGGATCACGGCCGAGCAATCCGAAAACTGGGGCCTCGCAGACTATCTCGCGCCTGACGGGCAGGCTGCCGCCAAAGCGCAGGAACTGGCGCGGAACAGTGCCGCGCTGCCGCAGATGGCGGTTCAGTTTACCAAGCGCGCGGTGAATGCGGTGGTTGGCCGGTCGCAAGACATCAGCAGCCATGCGGATATGGCCCAGATCGTTTTGTGTCTCGAAGCGGCGAAGGGCACGCAGGGGGCTTGATACGCTCACCGGTGCGCTGGCGTCGGGAGGCATCGCCGCGATTGGGTTCGTCGCATCAACGCGGCGGACCCGATCAGAGCAGGTCTTTCATCCATCCGGCCAGTTGCCCGGCCTGGTCGGCGAAGCTGTTGACCGATCCGGGCGCGATGGCCGTCCGATCCTGCTCGAAGGCCTCTTCCAGCTGCTCGAGCAGCGGCGCAGACCCCGATCCGATGGGGATCAGCCGGTCGGGCCGGGCAAAGGCGTGTTCCACCGTGCCGCCGCTGTCGGTCTGGATCACGGCGATGCCGCGCGACACCGCCTCGCGGATGGCGAGGCCGAAGGTTTCCTTCCATTGCGACAGGAACAACAGCACGTCGACCCGGGCATAGAAGGCGTCCATCTCGTCCTGGGAAAAGCGCGGATAGATCTCGTATCGGTCGTCGAGGCTTTTGAGATCGACCCCTTTCCACCAGGTGCCGTCCAGGCTGCCATCGACCAGAAGCAGGCGGTAATCGTCGCGGTCGAGTTTCGAGAACGCGCGGCGCAGCAGCGGCCAGCCCTTGATCTGCGAGGGCCCGCCGAGGAAGCCGAAGGTGAGTGTCGGGTCCTTGGCCCGCCGGGCCGCCCGGGCATCGAAGAAGCCGGGGCCGGGCAGGCGCACGCCGTTTTCCCAGACGACGCCCTTGCCGGGGGCAAAGCCCGAGCTTTCGCTGAGGTCCAGCGCGAACCGGCTGGGATAGGTCACCAGATCGACCAGCGCCGCCTGACCCATGAGGTAATCGCGCCTGGTGCGCGCGGCGCTGAAATCCTCGACACAGCCGCGGCAGGCCTCGAGCCGGATCGGGTTCTGGCCGCAATAGCTCTGATCCGGCTTGATCATGAATTGCCGGTCGCAGAGCCACCAGAAATCATGCACCGACAGGATCACCGGGATGCCCCGCGCCTTGGCGGCCGAGAAGATGCCGGCGCCCATCTCCTGAATGCAATGGGCGTGCAGCAGGTCGGGCTCCAGCAGGTCCATCAGCCGGGCGACGATCTGGGTCACCTGCGGGTTGTCGTAAAGCTCGGCATACGACCGGTGGCGCGGCACGTTGACGATGTAGTTCACGATGCCACCGGTCTGCGCCTTGATCGGCTTGTAGGGCACCAGGCTGTCGTCCTGGACCATCGACACCACGCTGACCCGGGCGCCGGTCTGGGCCGCCAGTTCCTGCGCCACCTGTTCGGCCACCACCGTCGCACCGCCATAGGAATAGGGCGCGAAGAACACGTTGGCGATCAGGATGTGTCGATCTTTCAGGGCGTCCGTCATCCCTTCACCCATTCCAGAACCTCGGGCGAGATGATGTGCGCGGCCTCGTCGGCCGACCAGTTGGTTTCCAGATCCGCGCGCGCCGCCTGGCCCATGGCGCGGGCGGCACCCATGTCGCGTGCCAGCCGGTCCAGCGCCGCGCCCCAGGCGGCGGCATCGCGCGCGACGAAACCGGTTTCGCCGTCGCGCACCACATTGGCCATGTCGCCCACGGTACCGACGATCGAAGGCACCCCGACCGAGGCCGCGTCGATCACCCGCACGGCGCTTTTGCAGCGGTTGAAGATGTCGTCGGTCAGCGGCATCACCGCGCAATCCGCGCTGGCCAGCGTGGCGAGGTAATTGTCGTAGGTCGAGAACGGATGCGCCTCGATCCGGCCCTTGAACACGTCCGGCAGATGCTTTTCGTCGAAATGGCCGATGATCATCAGCCGGCGGTTTTCGCCGCCATCGAGAAAGCCCGCCAGCTGATCCTCGATCAGGGCGAAATCCACCTCGTGCCCGCGCGAACCGCTGGCGAAGGCCACACGGAAGAGACCGTCGCCCTCTTTCACCGTGCGGCCGGCCTGCATGGCCTTGAGCCCATCGGAAAGCGTGGCGCTGTCGGCGAAGTTGCGGCGCAGGAAGACCGGGCGGGGGGTGTATTCACGGGTGTGCTCGACCATGCCCGGGGTCGACACGGTGATCAGGTCGGCGCCGTTCATCATCGACAGGTATTTCGGCGCCTCGGACAGGAAATGCGCCTTCAGCTCGGGCTCGATCGCCTTCATGTTCTCATAGGTCTCGTAGGCCGAGACCGAAAACAGCGGATCGTCGATGTCGAACAGGATCGGCAGCTTCAGCCGCCGCGCCTCGTAGCGATACATCTCGGTCACCGGCATGGTCTGAAGCCGGTATTCGAACATATGGGTGGCGTCCTGCAGCGCGTGGGCGGCGCGCGGCACGTCCTGGTAATGCGAATACTCGACCTCGACATCGCGCTTGCGCCAGAATTCGGCCAGCTGCTCGACCCGGTACTTGCGGCATTGCGGCAGGTTGATATCGGCGATCAGCGCGATCTTGCGCCGCCGCGACAGAAGCGCCGGTGCCTGGGCGACATGGAAGGCGTCCTTGCGCGCCAGGGTCTGCCAGATCTTCGAAAGATAGAGGTGATCGTTGTTGACCTGCCCGCGCCCGCCGAACAGCGCGCTGCGGCCACCGCCGCGCAGCACCATGCCGAGATAGACGCGCACCTTGCGCAGGGCCTGGCCCAGGCCCTCTTCACGGATCGAGGCGAAGAAGCGCTTGATCAGGGCAGGTCGAAAGATTTTTCCCAGCATGGCATGTCCTGGATCGGCGAAGATCGGTCCGCGGTCGCGGCTTCAATGTCACAAACAAGACCTTGGTAAAACAGAAATCGTGATCCCGCGCCAGCGCCAGGCCGTCACAGCCGGTGCAGAAATACGGAAAGCCACAGGGCCAGCGTGCCCGGCAGGCTCTGACGATAGAGACCCAGCCGCAGGAACCGCGAAATCCGCGCCGCGAGGCCGCCCCGGCGCAGCCGCTCGAAGTCGTCCAGAAGGGCGCGGTTCTCCGGGGTCAGACGATGGGACGAGGCGCGCAGGGCCGCGATGTTGATCTGGTTCCATTCCCGGAAACGGCCGTTGAGCAGCATCATGATCCGCTTCAGCTGGGCCCGGGGCGTATCGTTGGCGCCGATCTGGTTTTCGGCGTGCTGGCGATAATAGATCAGCGGCATGTCGTCATGGATCACCGTGCCGCCCGCGCCCGAGATCAGCTGATAGACCCACCAGTCATGCACCACGACCTCGCTCACCTCATGTGCCGCCTCGGCGACGATCCGGGCCGCGGCGGGGTTCAGAAGGATGGTGTTGCCCGAGGCGATGTTCTGCACCAGCGCGTTGCGAAAGCCCGGCGCCTTGGGGCGCGGCGGCGACGGGCGCGGGTTCTGCAGGTCGTTGTCGGTGATCAGCGACGCGCTGCAATAGAGCGCCGGCCGGTCGGCGGGCAGGGCGCGCAGCGCGTCGAGCCCCTGGCCCAGCCGCTGTGGCATCCAGACATCATCCTGGTCGCAGAATGCCAGATAACCCGCCCGTTCGTCCTCGGGCAGGGCCCGGATGAGCGACAGGAAGTTCTCGGCCCCGCCCTTGCAGGGCCCATGCACCACCTGGGCCGGATGGCCCTGGCGGGCGAAGTCCTGCAGCATCTCGAAGGTGCCGTCGACCGACCCGTCGTCGCTGGCGCGGAGCGACCAGTTGGTGTGGAACTGGGTGGCGATGCTGCGCAGCTGCTCGTCCAGGTGATCGGCGCCGTTGCGCACCGCCATCAGGATCGTCACATGCGGCTCATCCTGCCCGGGAACGGGCAGGGCGATGCGCGTGGGACTTGCTTGCTGGTTCAAATCGCTTCCTGTCCCGCTTGGTCTTGGCGGCGGGGCGGGCTTCGCCCGTCGGCCTTCTTTCATCCGGGATACAACAGCCGTGCCGCCTTGCAAAGGGTGGCTTACCCCCAGGCGGCCGGCAGGGTATGGCCCTCGGCCTCGATCTCGGACCGGATACGGGCGATATCGGCGGCGAAGAGGCCGGGGAAGAACGCCGGCATCTCGATCTTGGCGCTTTCGGTGAAGCGGCGGTTGAGAAGCGGCTCGGGATAGTTGAACTCGGCCACGCCGAGGAATTTCTCGATATCGCGCAGCATGGCGATCTGATCGGCGTGGATGTCTTCGTAGAAGATCACCTTGTAGGTCTCGGGTGCGAGACCTTCGCGCAGCCGGCGCAGCACGGCGCCGTATTCGGCATTGTTCCAGATATGCGGCTGGCGGACGAAAGCCTCGAAATCCCCGGGGCTCCAGGTCTTGAGCTTTTCGAGCTGGTTGGTGACCTGAAGATGGAACTTGGTGTGGCTCCACAACCGCTTGACCGGGTCGCGCATGGTATAGAGCACCCTCAGCCGCCGGACGATGGCCTGCACCCGCGGCCAGGCATCGGCCGGGATATGGGCGGTGAGGTTGGAGAAGTCGCAGGCATAGGTTTCGCGGCCGCGCAGTTCGAACAGGTTGCGATACCAGATGTCGTCGACCGGAGTGTCGAGATAGGCCCCGACCCAGCGCAGGTTGTCGCGCACCTTCTGGGCGTCGGCCTTGTCGGGCTCGAACCGCATCAGATAACGGTTGCGGGCGTTTTCCAGGCGGTGAAGCTCGCTCAGCTGGTTATGGTTGACGTAGCGGTGATAGAAATAGTGGATTTCCTTCTCGAGCGTGAAATGCAGCTCGGGGTGGCGCGAGAGGACCGCGAAAAGCCAGGTGGTGCCGGCCTTCATGGCACCGATGGACAGGAAAAGATTGTCGAACAGCTTGCGATCGCTCATGGGGCTACTCTGATATTTTCGGCTTATGCCGCTTATCGCCTTGCAGGCCGAAGGTAAAGCCATTGCGCGCCAAGGCGCCGCCGGGTCCGCCGATGGGCGGGAAAATGCGCAGGGATGGGCGCCGACATCAGAAGATGAAATCGCTAGCGTCGAGATCGCCCAGGCTGACCCCGGTCAGGGTGATCGAGTTGCCGTCGCCGGTGTCGATCACCACATCCGCCCCCACCTGGGTGGCCGCGCCCAACGTCGCCGAGCCGAGGTTCAGGTCCGAGAGCGAGGTAATCGCGCCGATCCCGGAGAGGTCGATCTTCTCGGAGGCGTTGGTGGCCTCGAAATCGGTGATCGTGTCATTGCCATGCCCGTCCGAGAACACGAACAGGTCGGCGTTGAAATTGCCGGTCAGCAGGTCGTCGCCGGTGCCGCCGCTCAGCGTGTCGTAACCGCCGCCGCCTTCGCAGGTGTCGTCGCCCGCCCCGCCCAGCACCAGATCGGCCTGGGCACCGCCATAGACCGCGTCATTGCCGTCGCCGCCATAGACGGTGTCGAACCCGCCGGTGCCGCGCACGATATCGTCATCGGCATCGCCATAGAGCGTATCGCGGCCGGTGCCGCCGATCACCACATCGTTGCCCACGCCGCCGCTGGCGGCGTCATCGTCATTGCCGCCGCGCAGCGTGTCGTTGCCTTCTTCCCCAAACAGAAAGTCGTTGCCGTCGAGGCCAAGCAATCTGTCGCTGGTCTCGCCGCCATAGAGCGTGTCGGTGCCGGTGCCGCCGTTCATCCAATCGGCGCCCTGGCCACCCAGAAGCAGGTCGTCGCCATGTCCGCCGACCAGGACATCGCCCCGGTCGCCGCCATCGAGATAATCGTTGCCGGTGCCGCCATCCAGCCGGTCCTGCCCGGTGCCACCGATCAGCGTGTCACTGCCGGCATCGCCATAAAGCCGGTTGAGGCCGCCGATCACGGTTCCCCCGGTCATGGTCCCGTAGTCGCCGTACATCAAGTCGTTGCCATCGCCACCGTGAAGCGTGTCGTTGCCCGCCGTCAGCGTGCCGCCCGAGATGTCCCTGACATCGCCATAGATCACGTCATCGCCGCCGCCGCCCGACAACAGGTCGTCCCCCGCGGTGATCGTTCCGGCGCTGAGGCTGTAGGTCTCTCCATAGAGCCCGTCGTCCGAGCTGTCGGCCCCGATCAGGGTATCGTCGCCCCCGATCAGCTCGGCCCCTTGCAGGAACTCGGCGACATCGCCATAGAGCCAGACCGAGCCAGTGCCGTTTTCGACCGTGATACTGTCGTCGCCGCCGATCACCAGGGTGCCGCTGCCCTGGACCATGGATGCGTCGCCCGTCACGGTGAGGCTGCTCGACCGGGTCGCGTCGACCGTGACGGTATCGTCGCCGCCGGTCAGCTGACCGCCGTTATAGACCAGATCGCCGTCGCCGATCACGGTGAACACGCCGTTGGTGTCCTCGAACTCCGACCGGACGTCGAAACTGTCATCGCCGCCGGTCAGTTGCTCGCTGCCGGTCACCTGATAGAAATCGCCGAAGAAATAGCCGGAATCGGTGATGAAGCTGTCATCGCCGGAAAGCAGCCCGGACCAGAAGGCATCGTGATTCTGCGCGGTGCTGAAGGTGCCCGGCAGGATCGTCTGCAAGGCGACATTCAGCCCGGTTATGGTGATATTGGCCTCGAAGGCCTGGCCCGTCGTGTTGACCTGGTCGATCTCGACCTGGCTGACCGTGCCGGCGGTCGGAGTGCCATCGCCGGCATAGCCGAAGCCGCTGCCCGCGATCTGGATCCGGCCCGCGCCGCCGGACCCCCCTTCGGTGCGGAAATCGAACAGCGAGGCGGTTGCGCTGAACGTGTCGGTCTGCGTCACCGGGCCGGTGGTGAACATCAGGAAATCCGGGGCATTGCTCGAATCGAAAATCGCCATGGTTTTCCTTTCGAATTTCCAGCGGCACTGAAATCCACCGCTCGGAACATCACCCATCCGGACCGTGACATCAATGAGCAGAACCGACTTCTTAGCGACCGGAACGTCGCGTCAAGTCACCGGGCAGGCAATGTCGCTCAGAAGATGAAATCGTTGGCGTCGAGGTCCGACAGACTGACATTCAGCAGCGTGATCGAGTCCGCCGCCGGTGTCGATCACCACATCGGCCCCCACCTGAGTCGCGGCGCCGGCACTGGCCGAGCCGAGGTTCAGATCGGCCAGCGAGGCGATTGCCGAGACATCCGAAAGGTCGATCTTCTCGGCATTGTTGGTGGCCTCGAAATCGGTGATCGTGTCGTCGCCGTGGCCATCGGCGAAGACGAAGCGGTCGGCGTTGAAATTGCCGCTCAGCACGTCATTGCCCAGGCCGCCGTCGATGGTGTCGAAGCCGCCGCCGCCTTCGCAGGTATCGTTGCCGTCGCCGCCAGAGACCCGGTCGGCCTGGGCGCCGCCATAGACCATGTCATCGCCATCGCCGCCATCGACGCTGTCGAAGCCGCCATTGCCGCGGATCATGTCATCGCCCTCTTCGCCATAAAGCGAATCCCGTCCGGTGCCGCCAGGATGACATCGTTGTCGAACCCGCCGAAGATCTCGTCGTGATCGTTGCCGCCCAGCAGCCGGTCGTTGCCGTCGCCGCCCGAGATCGTGTCGTCCCCGGCCATGCCCAGGATCGTGTCGGCATCGGCGCCGCCCTCGCATCGGTCGTTGCCGACATCGCCGACCAGCCGGTCGCGCCCGGCCTCGCCATAGAGCCTGTCGTCGCCGGCGCCGCCCAGGACGGTGTCGTCGCCGGCGCCGCCCCTGCCCTCGTCGTCGCCGTCGCCGCAGATCAGCCGGTCGTCGTCGTTGTTGCCATAGATATGATCGTCGCCGGCCTCGCCCAGAATCGTGTCGTTGCCGTCGCGGCCGGCCAGCGTGTCGTCGCCGTCACCGCCGCTCAGGCTGTCATTCGCCGCGCCGCTGACGAAGATGCCGTCGTCAAAGGGGGTGCCGATATAGTTGATCACGCTGGTGACGTCCTGCAGGATCAGATAACCCAGCGCCTCGACCGCGCTCGAGCCGTCGAAATTCACGTCCTGAAGGCTGAACAGCGCTTCCAGCAGGTCGATGTCGCGGTCGATGACCAGGCTCGCCAGCGCCGCGAAGGTCGCGGCCAGATCCCAGCTGAAGTTATAGAATGTCGCCGAGGTGCTGCCGTTCTCGTCGCGCAGTTCCAGCCCGGTCAGCGTGCCGGTCAGCGTCGTCGCGTCAAGCCCGCTGCCGGTCAGGATCACCTGCCATCCCGTCGACGGGTTGGTGGCCACCAGCAGCGTCGGCGTATCGGTGGTGAAGTTCAGGTTGATCTCGTCGCTGTCGGGGAAGAAAGCCTGCCCGAGGAAATCGCTGCGCGGGCCGAAATAGGAAATATCCATGCCATGTCTCTCTCAAATGGGCCCGCAGCGCGGGCTTTGGTCCGCCACCTCGGCGTCTCTCGCACTCAGAAGATGAAATCGTTGGCGTCCAGATCCGCCAGGCTGACGTTCAGCAGGGTGATCGAATTGCCGCCACCGGTGTCGATCACCACATCGGCCCCCACCTGTGTGGCGGCGCCGGCACTGGCCGAGCCGAGGTTCAGATCGGCCAGCGAGGCGATTGCCGAGACATCCGAAAGGTCGATCTTCTCGGCATTGTTGGTGGCCTCGAAATCGGTGATGGTGTCGTCGCCGTGGCTATCGTGGAACACGAACCGGTCGGCGTTGAAATTGCCGCTCAGCACGTCATTGCCCAGGCCGCCGTCGATGGTGTCGAAGCCGCCGCCGCCTTCGCAGGTATCGTTGCCGTCGCCACCGAGCACCCGGTCGGCCTGCGCCCCTCCGAAGACGCTGTCGTCGCCGTCGCCGCCGTTGATGGTGTCGAAACCGCCGGTGCCGCGGATGATGTCGGTGCCGGCATTGCCGAAGATCGTATCGCGCCCGGTGCCGCCGATCACGATGTCGTCGCCGTCGCCGCCCGTCATCAGGTCGTCATCGCTGCCGCCGCGCAGCGTGTCGTTGCCGCCGCCACCCAGGATCGTGTCGTTGCCGGCCAGCCCGTTCATCCGCTCTCCCGGCAGGCTGCCGAACATCAGATCGGCCCCCGACGTCGCCGGCGCCACCACGGAATAGACGCTCTGCACCACATCAAGCGCGCCATATTGCCCTGGCGTCTGCCAGGCCACCACCCAACCACCGGAGGCCAGCGCCGCCACCGCCGAATAGGTCTGCGCCCCGTCGGTATCGTGGTTGACCTGCATCTCGCCGCCGCGCTCGGTGCCGTTGGCGTTGTAGATCTGCTGATAGATGCCGCCGGCATCGCCGTCCTGTCCGACCGAGGTCCAGGTCACCACCCAGCCGCCATCGGCCAGCCCCGCCACCGTCGGCAGATATTGCCAGCCGGCGGCGGTGCTGTTCACCTGCACCTCGTCGCCCTGGGGCGTGCCGTTGGCGTTATAGGCCTGCTGGAACACGCCATAGCTGTCGCCATCCTGGCTATCCGAGCGCCAGACCACCACCCAGCCGCCATCGGCCAGCGCCGCGATCTCGGGCAGTTCCTGTTCGCCCTCGGTCTCGGTATTGACCAGAACCTCACCGCCGCGCGGCGTGCCGTTGGCGTTATAGACCTGCTGATAGATGCCGCGCAGGTCCCCGTCCTGGTTTTCGGACGTCCAGGTGACGACCCAGCCACCGCCGGTCAGCCCGGCCACGGCCGAGGCGATCTGGGTGTCGGCCGAGGTGGTGTTGACCTGAACCTCACCGCCGCGGGGGCTTCCATCGACGTTGAAGGCCTGCTGATAGATTCCATGATTGCTGCCGTCCTGGCCATAGGAGGTCCAGGTCACGACCCAGCCGCCATCGGCGAGCGTTGCGATCGCCGGTTCGTTCTGCGAGCTCGAGACATAGGTATTGACCTGAACCTCGCCGCCTCGTGCGCTGCCGTCCGCGTTGAAGACCTGTAGAAAGACACCGTCGCTGCTGCCGTCCTGATCGCGCGACGTCCAGACCACGACCCAGCCACCATCCGCCAGAGCGGTCATCGCGGGCTCGTCCTGAGAGTTCGTAGTGTAGGTGTTGACCTGAATCTCGCCCCCTCGGGGGCTTCCATCGGCGTTGAAAGCCTGTTGGAAGATGCCATAGCTGCTGCCGTCCAGACCGAACCCTTCCCAGGCAACCACCCAGCCGCCATTGGCCAGGGTAACGATTGCCTGGCCGCTGCCTGAATCGAAATGAGCCGTGTTGACATGGGATTCGGGTGTGGAGAAGGTCGGCATTTCAAAAATCCTCGGTAATCATAGGGATAGGTCCAATTCGTGTATTACGGGTAATCGAAAGGCACAACCGCAATGGCTGAAAAGCCTGCCCTGTCCGTCTTTCTTTGGAGAGCTGATGGTTGGTGTCGATCCAATCGCGATACGCCGTCAAACGGCACTGACCTCTACCGAGATCAGTGCCGCGATGCGGCTCTGGTGACCGCATGCACCGCTTCGAGCCGGAGTGACTTCAGAAGATGAAGTCGTTGGCGTCGAGATCGGACAGGCTGACCCCCGTCAGCGTGATCGAGTTGCCGCCACCGGTGTCGATGACAACATCCGCGCCCACCTGGGTGGCCGCGCCCGACGTGGCACTGCCCAGGTTCAGATCGGCCAGAGAGGTGATGGCGCTGACCGCGCGGACAGGTCGATCTTCTCGGCGTTGTTGGTGGCCTCGAAATCGGTGATGGTGTCATTCCGTGCCAGTCGGTGAAGACGAAGCGGTCGGCGTTGAAATTGCCGGTCAGTTCATCGTCGCCGAGCCCGCCATTCACCGTATCGAAGCCGCCGCCGCCCTGCACCGTATCGTTGCCCACCCCGCCCAGCACCAGATCGGCCTGGGCACCGCCGGCCACCAGATCGTCGCCGTCGCCGCCATCGACGGTGTCGAAACCGCCATTGCCGCGCAGCGTGTCGTCGCCGGCTTCGCCATAGAGCGTGTCGCGGCCGGTGCCGCCGATGACGATATCGTTGCCGTCACCGCCATATTCCAGGTCCTGATCGCTGCCGCCGCGCAGCACGTCGTCGCCATCGTCGCCCATCAGCGTGTCGTCGCCGGCAAGGCCCAGAAGCGTGTCCTGCTCGGTGCCGCCCGACATCGCATCGTCGCCCAGATCGCCGGTCAGCCGGTCGCGGCCGGCGTCGCCGGTCATGCTGTCGTCGCCGTCACCGCCCAGGAGCCGGTCGTTGCCGTCGCCGCCGGCGATCGTGTCGTTGCCGCCGAAGCCCCGGATCACGTCGTTGCCGGCGATACCCTGGATCAGGTTGGCGTTGGCGTTGCCCGACAGGTTGTCGTTCCCACTGGTGCCGCCGCCCGGCGCGGCGCTGCCAGTCGAGCTGACGAAGATCGGCTGGCCATAGCCATAGGTCCCGGTCAGAAGCCCGTTGCCATCCGGCCCGATCACCGCGTTCAGCGCGTTCTCGTAGCGTTCGAGGATCACCGCCGGATCGCCCGCCAGCGCCCCGCTGGCATCGAAGAGCTGCACCACACCGGTATTGTGGCCATAGGTATTCGCCCCCGGCGCATCCGAGTTTATGGTCTGATAGGTCACGGCGAAACCGCCATCGGCCAGCGGGTGCACCCGTGGCCCGTATTGATCGCTGCTGCCGAAGCTTTGATTGACCAGGATCGGCCCGCTGATCGGCGTGCCGTCGGGGGCCAGAATCCGGATATAGACCCCGGTGCCCGAGGTATCGCCCAGATCGTCGCGCGCCTCGTTCCAGGCCACGACCATGTTCCCGTTGGTCAGCGTCGCAACGGCAATATCCGACCCCACGACCCAGGTTTCCCCCGAGGCGGCGCTGATCTCGACCGGGTCGCCGATGGCATTGCCAGAGAGGTCATAGAGCTGCCCGGTGAGGGGCGCGCTGAGCGGGCTGAGCGTGGTGCCGTTGCCCGACACGACGAAGATGCCCTGCGAGGTTTCGGTTATGCTATGCATCCGCGGCGCCGTATTGGGCGGCAGGACCACATTGTTCGGCCCGGCAAGAACGGTGCCGCTGTCGTCCATGATCACCAGCCCGCGACCATCGGCCAGCGCGAGGTTGCCGTTGGACAGCTGCAACGTGCCTGCAAGCGCAAGCAGGAAGGTCAGGCCGCCGAAGGATGTCTCGACCGGTTCGGCGTCGATCGGGCTGCCCGAGGCATCGAAGCTGCGGACATAATTGCCGTCGATCGCCAACGGTTCGCCGCCATAGGGATTGCCGCCGTAGAAGATGTGGAAATAGAGCGTCAGGTTGCCCGAGGCATCGACCGTGGCGCCATAGAGCGTTTCCTCATAGCCGGCGGTGCTTGTGGTCGGGATCAGCGTATCGGTGGTCAGGCGCTGCGGTTCGATCACCGTGTTTCCAAGCGTGTCGGTCACGGTGAAGAAGATCGTCGACGGCTCGCCCGCTAGGGTGACCGGATTGCTCCAGATGTGCAGGATGTTGCCGTCGGCCAGCGGAATGGAATAAGTGCCGACGATCTGGGCCACGCCGATGCCGTTGTTGGGAAAAGGGCCGGTGATGTCGACGGGATCGCCAAGGGCTGTCACGGTCATCGAAAAAACTCCCCGAAATGGAATTGCGCGGAAATGCCATCTGTCCGCGCGGGAATTTGAATCAATTCCTGTCCATCCGGCAAGAAAAACAACGCCGTCGTGCAGAAAAATGCCCCGCTGGCTGCGGCGGACTGCCGGTTTGCCGGACGGGTTCGCCGACGCAACGGCTCAGAAGATGAAATCGTTGGCGTCGAGGTCCGACAGGCTGACATTCAGCAGCGTGATCGAATTGCCGCCGCCGGTGTCGATGACAACATCGGCGCCCACCTGAGTCGCGGCGCCGGCACTGGCCGAGCCGAGGTTCAGATCGGCCAGCGAGGTGATGACCGACACATCCGACAGGTCGATCTTCTCGGCATTATTCGTCGCCTCGAAATCGGTGATCGTGTCTTGCCCATGGCCATCGTAGAACACGAAGCGGTCGGCGTTGAAATTGCCGGTCAGCTCGTCATTGCCGGTCCCGCCATCGAGCGTGTCGTAACCGCCACCGGCCTGCAGCGTGTCGTTGCCGCCGCCCCCCAGCACCAGATCGGCCTGGACCCCGCCGGCGACCAGATCGTTGCCGGCGCCGCCATCGACGGTATCGAAGCCGCCATTGCCGCGCACCGTGTCGTTCTGCTCGTCGCCCGACAGCGTATCGCGCCCGGTGCCGCCGATGACGACATCGCGTCCCTCCCCGCCCGAGACCACGTCATGTCCGCTGCCGCCGCGCAGGACATCGTTGCCGATATCGCCCAGAAGCACATCGTCGCCATCCAGCCCCAGGAGGGTGTCGTCATCCTCGGCCCCGTTGAGCCTGTCGTTGCCGGCGCCACCGGTCAGCCGGTCATCGCCGCCGCCGCCGCTCAGCATGTCGTCGTCGTTGCCGCCGAGGAGCGTATCGTTGCCCGCGCCGCCCAGCATGGTGTCGTTGCCGTCGCTGCCCGACAGCCTGTCATCGCCGGCTTGTCCCAGGATACTGTCGTCGCCCGTGCCGCCCTCGAGCATGTCATTGCCGGTGCCGCCGTCCATCACATCGTTGCCCGCCCCGCCATAGAGGCTGTCATTGCCGCCCTCGCCCCAGATCGTGTCGTCGCCACCGCTGGCGTCGATCAGATCGTGGCCGGACATGCCGGAAATCCGGTTGGCATTGTCGTCGCCATCCATCCGGTCATTGCCGTCTGACCCGGCCTGAAGGCTGGGCGGTATATCCAGCCCGGCGCCGGTATAGGTGATGTGGGCCAGCCCGACGAAATCGGATTCGGAAAGCGATGCGGCAGTCAGGCCGGAGGTGCGCAACTCCAGCACCTCGTCACCGAACTGCAGCTCGACCCCCCAGCTTCGGGTGATCGCCACCAGTTCGGAATAATCCCATTGCAGGCCCAGCGCCGACAAGTCGATCCGGTCGATGCCGGGCTGGAAATCGAGGATCACGTCGACCGCCCCGTCGGCGGTAAAGAGAAAGTCGTCGGCCCCGGCGCCGCCGCTGAGCGTATCGGCCCCGGCACCGTCGAGCAGGATGTCGTCGCCGCCCCGCCCGTCGATCCGGTCGGCCCCGGCGCCGCCGGTCAGAATATCGCTCGCCGCGCTGCCCGTGAGGGTGCCGCCGCCCGCGCCGGCCGTCAGCAATTGACCCGGATTGGGCAATGTCAGAGACAGTTCTGCCAGATAAGGCGCCGCTTCGGTGGCAACGAAGATGCGCACCGCATTGCCTTCGGCCTGAAGCGCGATTTCGCTGATGCCGCGCAGGGGCAGATCGACGCTGCCTTCGATTGCGCCGAGGTGATGCAACCGCCCGCCGGGCAGAAGCACGAAGGCCGACAGCCCGTCATCCGAGCCGGCGGCGATGACGACCTGCATCCCGCCGACCTCGACCACCTCGAAGACCGAGACATCGGCGAAGCGGGTGTCGAGCGTATCGAGCACATGATCGACGACCTGCATCCCGCCATCCTGACCGATGGCGAAGACCGTCAGGCTGTCGGACCCCGCGCCGGCGACGATGGCATAGGCCTGGCCGCCGGTCTCGGCCAGGGCGGCGCCCATCGGCAGCGACATCCAGGCCGAATCCGCCGCCCCCATCACCGAAGACAGGGTGCGCACCGTGCCATCGGCACCCTGTTCGAACAGGACGATGGCGTTCTCGCTCCAGAAACTGGCCAGCGCCAGGTCGCGGCCGCCGACATGGGCGGTCACCAGATCGCTGACCGGCGCGCCCGCCAGCGCAGAGCCATAGTTGAGCGGCGAAACCGTCAGGGTCGACCCCGATGCATCGAAGCTCATCACGCCGCTGCCGCGCACCGCGACCAGCCCGGAAGACCCACCGTCGAAGCTGACGATATCGGTGAAATCGCCCGCCGAGGCGCCGGCGATCTGGAACGACACGGCCCCGCCCAGCGCGTTGTCGGGTGTCGCTGTTCCCAGCGTCAGGCCCATCAGATTCGACGCGTTCAGCCCGGCCATCAGCAACGACGGCGCGCCGGTATCGAGAATCGCCAGATCGGTGCTTTCAAGCTGGGTTAGAGACGAATTGATCGTCCAACTCTGGCTGACATGCGCCTGGCCCGGGGCGGATCCGATGTCATAGCTGACCAGCCGCCCGCCGCCGCGAGTGACCGAGATCAACACGGTTCCACTGCCCGTCTCATAGATCATGAGATCGGTAATGCCCGCCAGGGCTTCGATTGGCGCGCCGGTGATCGCACCGACGCCGCCCAGGTCAAGAAATGACATGGCATCTCCCGGGTTTGACAAGCTGCCGGACAAGGTGCGGGTCAAAGACGGGAGGGATGGCGCCGGATTGTGGCGAGGCGGCGGAGAATGCCGCGGCTTTGATTAAACTGATCGACGTCCGGGCCAGGTCGGCACCGGGGCTTTTCATTGCCCGGGCGATGCGGAATGATCGGCCGTGACGCGCAACGGGGCCAATCATGACCGACCAATCCATCGCGGACCAACCCGAGATCCTGCCGCTGGGCGCGGACGGGCTGTTGATCCGGTTTTCGACCCGGCTGAGCGATCCGGCCAATCGCGCCGTCCTGGCCCTGGCCGAAATGCTGGAGGCCGACATGCCCGACGGCGTGGACGAGATGTCGACGGCGCTGGCCTCGGTCTATCTGCGCTTCGATCCCGACAGGACGGACCGCGCCCATCTGGCGGAGCGGTTGCGCGGGCGCCTTGCCGCGCGCGACTGGTCGACCCTGCCCGAGGCGGAGGCCCGGCGGCACTGGCACATCCCCACGGCCTATGGCGGCGACCATGGCCCGCAGCTGGCGGAAACCGCCGCCTTGCTGGGGATGAGCGAAGAACAGGCGGTGGCCGATCTGGTGGCGCATCCGGTGCGGGTGCTGGCCATCGGATTCGCGCCCGGCCAGCCCTATTGCGGGATGCTGCCCGAGCGTTGGAACATTCCGCGCCTGCAGGAGATCACCCCGCATATCCCGGCCAGCGCCCTGGTGGTGGCGGTGCGGCAGCTGATCGTCTTCACCGCCGCGACGCCCACCGGCTGGCGCCATATCGGCCAGACGGCGTTTCGCCCCTATCGCCCCGAGGACCCGGCGCCCTTCCCGCTGCTACCCGGCGATGTGCTGCATTTCGACCCGGTCTCGGCCGAGGAATTCGACCGCATCCTGAACAGCGACCAAGCGGCCAGCGGCGGCGCGCGGCTGGAGGTTCTGTCATGACCCTGCTGAGCGTCCACCGCGCCGGGCCGGCGATGTCGGTGCAGGATCTGGGCCGCCACGGCACCTTGAAACTGGGCCTGTCGCGCGGCGGCGCGGCCGACCGGCTGGCGCTGATCGAGGCGGCGGCGTTGCTGGGCCAGCGCGGCGTGCGGGCCGCGATCGAAATGGCCGGGATGGGCGGCGCCTTCACCGTCGACACGCCCACCCGCATCGCCCTGACCGGCGCGCCGATGCGGGCGACGTTGGATGGCACGCCGCTGATCTGGAACGCCACGCACCTGATCCCGCCCGGTGGGATGATCGAGGTGGGGCCGGCGACCTCGGGCACCTATGGATACCTGAGCCTTGCCGGCGGCCTGGCCACACCCGAGATCCTGGGCAGCCGCGCCGCGCATCTGCACGCCGGGCTGGGCCATCGGCTGAAACCCGGCGACGTACTGCCCTTCGCCGCCGACCCCGACATGGTTGCCGCGCCAATGCGGTTGGAGCCCGACAACCGCTTCTCGGGCGGCACGATCCGGATCGTTCCGGGACCGCAGACCAGTCTCTATTCAGGCCAAACTCGCGCCCGTTTCGAGGCAACCGAGTTCACCCGTTCGACCCATGGCAACCGCCAGGGCATCAGACTGGACTTCGAGGGCGCGCCGTTTCAGGCCGAGGGGCAGCTTGGCATCGTGTCGGACGTGATCGTGCCGGGAGATATCCAGATGACGGGCGACGGCATCCCTTTCGTGTTGCTGCCGGAATGCCAGACCATCGGCGGCTATCCCCGGATGGGCGCGGTGATCCCCGCCGACCTGCCCAAGGTGGCCCAGGCCGCGCCGGGGGCCAAACTGCGGTTCGAATTCCTGAGCTTCGAGGCATCGGACAAGCTGTTGATCGGCGAGGCGCATCAGCTGCGCGACCTGCGCAAGCGGGTGCAGCCGATGCTGCGCGACCCGAATGACATTTCCGACCTTCTGAGCTATCAACTGATCAGCGGCGCGACCGCCGGTGACGATCTGGAAAGGCCCTGAAACATGGTGACGACAGTCGATCTGAATTCCGACATGGGCGAGGGGTTCGGCCCCTGGAAGATGGGCGACGACGCGGCGCTTCTGGATGTGATCACATCGGCCAATATCGCCTGCGGCTTTCATGCCGGCGACGCGGACGTGATGGCCGGAACGATGCGGATGGCGGTGGACAAGGGCGTCGGCATCGGCGCGCATCCGGGCTTCGACGATCTGCGCGGCTTCGGGCGGCGGCGGCTGCCGCGCACGCATGAGGAACTGGCCAACATGGTCGCCTATCAGCTGGGCGCGGCGCAGGCGATGGCGAAGGCGGCGGGCGGAGAGGTGCGGCACCTGAAGCTGCACGGCGCATTGGCCAACATGTGCGCCGAGGATATCGGGATGGCAAAGGCCTGTTACAGCGCCGCCCTGAAGGTGGCGCCCGAGATCGTCGTGATGGTTTTGGCCGAAACCGCGCAGCAGCGCGCGATGGAAGAGCTGGGCGGCACCTGGGCCGGAGAGATCTTCGCCGACCGCGCCTATAACGACGATGCGACGCTGGTCGACCGGTCGCTGCCCGGCGCGGTGCTGCACGATGCCGCCTCGGCCGCGCCGCGCATCCTGAACATGCTGCGCGAGGATGCGATCATCGCCGAATCGGGCAAGCGCATTCCGGCGCGGATCAGCACCATCTGCCTGCATTCCGACACCCCCGAGGCGGTCGAGATGGCGCGCGAACTGCGCCGGCTGCTGACCGAGGCGGGGGTCACGCTGAGGAAACTCTGACGGCGCGTTCCGCTGGATCAGAGAGGATAGAGCGGCTAGCCTTCGCGCCGAAAGGGAGGGCATTCAGATGACCACATTGAACGGCAAGACCGCCTGGATCACCGGCGCGGGAACGGGGATCGGCGCGGCTTCGGCCATTGCCTTGGCCGCAGCGGGCGCCGATGTGGTCCTGTCGGGCCGGCGCGAGGAACCGCTGCGCCGGGTTGCCAACGACATCGAGGCGCGCGGTGGGCTGGCGCGGGTCGAGGTGCTGGACGTGGCCTGCTCGGCCGATGTGCGGGCCGCGGCGGAACGGATCGGGCGGGTCGATATCCTTCTGGCCTCGGCCGGGCTGAATGTGCCGACCCGGGCGATGGAGGCGATCAGCGACGACGACTGGGATCACGTCGTGAACGTCAACCTGAACGGCATGTTCTATCCCGTCCGCGCCGTGCTGCCGGGGATGCGGGAGCGGGGCGACGGCCAGCTGATCCTGATTTCCAGCTGGGCCGGGCGCTATGCCACCAAGCTGACCGGCGCGGCCTATAACGCGACCAAGCGCGCGGTCATCGCGCTGAGCGAATCGATCAACGACGAGGCGGGCGCGCAGGGTGTGCGTTCGACCGTGATCATGCCGGGCGAGGTGGCGACGCCGATCCTGATGGCGCGCCCGAACCCGCCCAGCCAGGCCGAGCAGGACCGCATGTTGCAGGCCGAGGACCTGGCCGCCACGGTGCGGTTCGTGGCCGAAATGCCGGCGCGGGCCTGCGTGAACGAAGTGCTGATCTCGCCCGCCTGGAACCGGTTCTATCGCGGCTTCGCGGAACTCTGAGCGACGATTGCCAGCCCGGCACCGGGGATGCTAGGCCCGGGGGGTGAACCGCCACCACCCGAGGCCCCGCCATGCGGCTCGACCCGCGCGATATCGAGATCCTGACGCTGCTGAGCCGCGAAGGCCGCATCACCAAGGCCGAGCTGGCCCAGCGCGTCGGACTGTCGCCCACGCCGGCGTGGAACCGGCTGCGCAAGCTGGAAGAGGCCGGGCTGATCGAGGGCTATGGCGCGCGGGTGAACCTGCGCAAGATCGCGCCGCATGTCACCGTCTTCGTCGCCGCGGAACTGGCCGATCATACCGCCGCCAGCTTCCGCACCTTCGAGGCCGCGATGGCGCGTCATGACGAGATCACCGCCTGCTGGGCGCTGGGCGGCGGGTTCGATTACCTGCTGCAGGTCGTGACCCGCGACATCGAAAGCTATCAACAGCTGATCGACGCGCTGCTGGACGCGCGGATCGGGCTGGCGCGCTATTTCACCTATGTGGTGACGAAGCCGGTGAAGGGCGGCGGGGTGCCGCCCATCGCTTTGTTGCTGGGCGAGGGGTGAGAGAGGGATCCTCTCTTTTCGGCGCGGAAACCGCATGTTTCTTCTGCTCCAGCCCGCGATTTCGGCCACGATTCCAGGGATCGGGCGGCTAATCAGGGGCAGGATCACAAGAGGGTTTGCGCGATGCTGAAGAACGACCAACTGGATGCCTGGGACCGCGAGAGTTTCTTCCATCCCTCGACCCACCTGGCCGAGTTCGCACGGGGCGATCTGCCCCAGCGCGTGGTGACCGGCGGCAAGGGCTGCCATATCGAGGACCGCGACGGCAACCGCCTGCTGGACGCCTTCGCCGGGCTCTATTGCGTCAATGTCGGCTATGGCCGCCCCGAGATTGCCGAGGCCATCGCCGCGCAGGCGAAGGAGCTGGCTTATTACCACGCCTACGTGGGCCACGGCACCGAGGCC
The DNA here is from genome assembly GCA_041397165.1 of Paracoccaceae bacterium. Lineage (GTDB taxonomy): Bacteria > Pseudomonadota > Alphaproteobacteria > Rhodobacterales > Rhodobacteraceae > JAWKXE01. The sequence goes on from JAWKXE010000022.1 coordinate 62,733, forward strand.
TCGATCACGCTTGCCAAGATGATCCTCGACCGGGCGCCTTCGAACATGTCGAAGGTCTATTTCGGGCTGGGCGGATCGGACGCGAATGAGACCAACATCAAGCTGGTCTGGTATTATAACAACGTGCTGGGCCGGCCCGAAAAGAAGAAGATCGTCTCGCGCTGGCGCGGCTATCACGGGTCGGGGCTGATGACCGGGTCGCTGACCGGGCTCGAGCTGTTCCACAAGACATTCGACCTGCCGCTGGCGCAGGTGGTGCATACCGAGGCGCCCTATTACTTCCGCCGCGCCGATCTTGGACAGAGCGAGGCCGATTTCGTCGCCCATTGCGTGACCGCGCTGGAAGAGTTGATCGAACGCGAGGGCGCCGACACCATCGCCGCCTTCATCGGCGAGCCGGTTCTGGGCACGGGGGGCATCGTGCCGCCGCCTGCGGGATACTGGCCGGCGATCCAGGCGGTGCTGAAGAAGCACGACATCCTGCTGATCGCCGACGAGGTCGTCACCGGTTTTGGCCGTCTGGGGACGATGTTCGGATCGGATCATTACGGGATCGAGGCCGATATCATCACCATCGCCAAGGGGCTGACCAGCGCCTATGCGCCGCTGTCGGGCTCGATCGTCTCCGACAAGGTGTGGAAGGTGCTGGAGCAGGGCACCGACACGTTCGGCCCCATCGGCCATGGCTGGACCTATTCGGCCCATCCCATCGGGGCGGCGGCGGGTGTCGCGAACCTCAAGCTGATCGACGAATTGGGTCTGGTCGACAATGCGCGCGACATGGGCGCCTATCTGAACCGCGCAATGGCCGATGCCGTGGGCGATCACGCCCATGTCGGCGAGGTGCGCGGCGAAGGGATGCTCTGCGCCGTCGAACTGGTGCAGGACCGCGACGGCCGCAGGTTCTTCGAGGCCGCCGACAAGGTGGCGCCGCGCGTGGTGGGCACGCTTCTGGCCGATGGGGTGATCGCGCGGGCGATGCCGCAGGGCGACATCGTCGGCTTTGCCCCGCCGCTGTGCCTGACCCAGGCCGAGGCCGACGAGATCGTGGCCAAGACCGCCAGGGCGATTGCCGGGGTGTTGGGGTAGGACCCCGCGCTATCCCGCCTGGGGGTAGGTCCGGGCGTTCAGCGGAAGCGTTTCGATCCGGGCCTTGAGACTGTCGATCAACAGCGCCTCGGCCCGGTTCAGGCGCTTGCGCGGGTTGGTGATCAGGAAAATATCCACCGCCGGCGGGTCGTCATAGGGCGGCAGGCGCCATAGCAGCCCATCGCGGACCTCGCGCTCGACCACATGGATCGGAAGGGCGCCGATACCGATGCCGCACTGGATCATGCGGCGCACCTCTTCCAGGTTCGACGAGCGACCGACGATGCGCTGGTCCAGCTCGTATTGCTGGCGCAGCAGGGCGACGGGCCGCAGGGCGTCGTTCAGGTCGTCGGTGTCGAACGACACCGCATCCAGCCGCTTGAGGTCTTGCAGGGTGGTGCCCTCGACCCCGAAAAGCGGATGCGACGGGCCGCAGAAGAAGCCGAAGAACTCGCGATAGAGATGGTGATAGTCGAGCCCGGGCAGGCGGCGGTTGACCAGGCCGATGCCGAAGCTGCCATCCTTTTCGCGTACCGTGTTGGCGACATCGGCGCTGGTCATCGTCAGAATCCGATAGGTGATCCGCGGATGGGCGCGATAGGTCTGGGCCAGAAGATCGTCGAGCAGCGGTGTGATGACATGGCTGGCCAGAACGACGGTCACCTGCCCCGAGATTTCGGCCCCCGCCTGCGAGGTGATCTCGGGCAGGCGGGCGACGCCGGCGTGGATGTCGATGCATTCGCGGTAAAGCGCCCGGCCCGCCGCCGTCAGCTCGAACAGGCCGCGGCCGCGTTCCACCAGCCGGGTGCCGAAATCGTCCTCGAGCCGCTGCAGCGCCAGGCTGACCGCCGGTTGGCCGCGCAACAGCCGCGCCGCGGCCCGGGTGATGCTGCGCTCTTCCACCAGCACCACGAAGGTGCGCAGCAGGTTCCAGTCGAGGTTGGTGACGAACCTGTCGGGGGCTGATGCATTAATCTGATTAATGTTTTCCATTTCATTTATCAATTCGGACGAATCCGGACTCTGTGCAAGGCTTTTCTGGTCGATGAACCAAGGGGGCCGCGGGGCATGGCCGAAACCACAGGGCGGATGGACAGACGCCCGGCACTGCTGCTGACGCCAGCCTTTGTCGCCATCACCGCGCTGGTGGTGATTCCGATGGCCTTCATCCTGATCTATTCGTTCTATGAAAACCTCGACCTGGCGGTCGACCGCGTCGCGTTCCAGTTCGGCAACTGGCAGGAACTGGCGACCGACAGTTATTATCACAAGGCGATCTGGAAGACGCTGAAGATCTCGCTTCTGGTGACGGTGCTGGCGGCGGTTCTGGGCTATATCCCGGCCTATTTCATCGCCATGACGAAATTCCGCCACAAGTGGCTTCTGCTTCTGCTGCTGATCCTGCCCTTCTGGGTCAGCTTCATCATCCGCACGCTGAGCTGGATCCATATCTTCGGCAATCAGGGCGCGGTGAACGGGCTGTTGCAGGGGCTGGGCCTGACCGATGGCCCGATCCAGATGATGTTCAACGAGTTTTCGGTGATCGTGGGCCTGATCCACGTCTTCCTGCCCTACATGATCCTGAACATCTATGTCAGCCTGGAGGGCATCGACCCCAATCTCGAACCCGCCGCCCGCACCCTGGGCGCGACGCCCTGGCAGGCCTTCCGCGAGGTCACGCTACCGCTGTCGATGCCGGGTCTGGCCGCCGGAAGCCTGCTGGTCTTCGTGCTGACCGGGGGCAGCTATGTCACGCCGCTGATCCTGGGCGGGCCGAATGATTTCCTGTTCGGCAACCTGATCTATGACGCCGTGGTGACCGAGCTGAACTGGCCGATGGGCGCCACGCTTTCCTTCTTCCTGCTGGCTCTGCTGGGGGCGGTGGTGGTGATCTATAGCCGCTTCATGGGATTGAACCAGCTTTCCAAGGCGTTCGGATGAGGGGGCACGCATCATGACCGCCTGGGCCTTCCTGCGCTTCTATACCATCCTGGTCTATACCTTCATGTTCGCGCCCATCGTCGTGGTGCTGATCCTGGCCTTCAACGCCAGCCAGTTCGGCGGCTTCCCGATCGAGGGCTTCAGCCTGCACTGGTTCAAGGTGCTGTTCGAGAACGAGGCGATCATGCGCGCCTTCCGCACCTCGTTCACGCTGGGGCTGTTGACGGCGCTGGTCTCGACCACCATCGGCATTCTCGCAGCGCTGGCGCTGGTGCGCTACCAGTTCCGCGGCAAGGACTGGATCACCACCTTCCTGATCTCGCCCGTTCTGGTGCCGGAAACGGTGCTGGCGGTGGGCCTTTTGATCTTCCTGCGCTGGCTGCACATGCCGCGCAGCTTCTTCCTGCTGCTGGTCGGCCATTCGATCATCGCGCTGCCCTTCGTGGTGCTGGTGGTGCAGGCCCGTCTGGTGGGCATCCGCAAGGAATACGAGGAAGCGGCGCGGTCCCTGGGCGCCAGCCCGGTGCAGACCTTCTTTCAGATCACCTTTCCGCTGTTGATGCCGGCCGTCTTCGCCGGCGCGCTGTTCGCCTTCACCATCTCGTTCGACAACATCACCGCCACGATCTTCTGGCGCCCGTCGGGGCTGGAAACCGTGCCGACGCAGATCTTCGGGATGCTGCGCAATTCGATCAGCCCCGAGATCAACGCGCTGGGCTTTGTCATGATCTGCATCACCGTCGGGGTGCCGCTCTTGGCCGGGGGCGCGGCGCGCTATTTCTCTCGCAAGAAAATCTGAACCCAACAAGGAGTGAAAAGATGAAGAAGATGGATA
>JAWKXE010000023.1:0-65359 GCA_041397165.1 Paracoccaceae bacterium
GCGATGACGAACGGGGCGGATATCAGGCGCGCGGCGCGGTTGTCGATGGCACCGATGATGGATTGGGTGCATCGTTTCGTTGAAACAACAGTTTGACAGCTTCGTGTGTGCAGGAGGTGCACGCGCAAATCAGGGCCTTGTTTCCTTTTCATTCTCACGACAGGGCGCGACACGGGCGCCGATGATGCGATGGAGCTGGGAGTCGAGTGCCGGCGGCTTCGTCCGGGCCCAGGACAGCAACGAGCACACGCGCGCGATGGCGTGGCTCAGCGCACCGCTGCGCAAATCCTGCGGTATGGCGACCGTAAGAAGGGGCGGACCGGGAAGAGGGCAAGATGGAAGCGCCTGCCACGAACGCCATAAGTCTCCGACGCGACTTGGCTTTTCCTGTGCCTGCGGATCGGTCGCGGGCAGAATCTCCTTAATTCCGGCACGATTTCGATGTCTCGCTATGCTCGAAGAACTTGCGAAGCCCGTTCGTGATAGGATTCGAAACGGTAAAGGTCTGAATGGTCATCGAGAGGGCCACTCGCGAAAGCCTTGCTCCGCATCCCTGATGAACTCGGCAACCTCGACTGCGACCGCAGGAAGTTCGCAACATTCCCAGACGATGCCGACGCGCCATCCGAGGTCGCGTAGCATGCGGATATCGCGCGTGTCTCTTTCTCGGTTCGCTTCGAACTTCGAAAGCCAAAATTTCGTGTTGCTTTTGGGAACCGTGGCGCGACGGCAACCCTCGTGATGATGCCAGTAGCACCCATGCACGAACACGACGCAGTGGAAGCGGGCGAAGACCAGATCGGGTGAGCCGGGAAGGCGCCGATCGGCGATGCGGTAACGCAAGCCCATTGCGTGCAATGCCTTGCGGAGCCGGACTTCCGGTGTCGTGTTCCGTGGCCCGTTGGCCCGCATGATGCGCGAACGGAGGGCGTCGGTCATTTCAAGACCAAGGGGGTTCGAATTCGCGCCCGAGAGCTGCCGAGAGTGCCACGCCCGATGCGATGCAGCCGAGGAACGGCGGAACCGCATCGCCGATCCACTTCGCCAGGAGTTTGCGCGGAACGTCCTCGCCATTGGTGAAGCCGTAGCCATCGGGGAAGCTTTGCAGGCGCGCGGCTTCATGCGGGGTGACCAGGCGTTGCTGCGTCGGATGGATGAAGCGACCCTGTCCGGGTGTACCGATCCCCGTGGTGATGGTTGGTGCGGGCCTGTCGTCGAACATCCGGCCGTAGACGGAGCCATAGGTCGTGCCCTCGCGGTGGCACTCCGGGCGTTCGTCGTTCGGCAGATTGTGCTTCTTGTTATCGAAGAGCCAGGCGATCCGCCTTGCGTTCTCCTCACCGGGCACGGGAGCAGTGTCGAAATTGGTCATGCCGGCGAGGTTCTGTAGATCGTCGATCGCCCAGAGCGCGGGCTTCGGGGCGCGTGCGAAACGTGGGCGGTGGCCGGCGGCACTCGCCCAGTCCCGCATCGTGGCGTTCAGATGTTCGGCATTCCCGCCTTTGATGGCGATCATGAAGAAGCGGGCACGGGTTTGCCAGCCGCCGAGGACATCCATCTTCATCACGCCCTGAGCCACGGCATAACCTTCGCGCTCGAACAGCAAACGCGCGATTTCGACCACCTCGCCATGCGAGCGCGTCACGGAAGGAACGTTTTCGATCACCACCGCCGGCACGCCCAGCGCAATGGCGATGGCGACGGTCGAAACGAAGAGATCGTTGCGCGGGTCGTCCCGGCGGGTGTGGTTGTTGAGGTTCGAATGGCCTTGGCAGGGGGGGCCTGCGATCAAGAGGTCGGTGCGGCCGATTTCGGCAGCGAGGGTCTCGTCGAGGATCTCCGGCGGATAGTCGAATTCTGCTCCTCCATCGCGCCGGTCGACGGAATGGTCGACCATGATCGAGATGGAATCGTTGAGCACGTTGCGAACGGGGAGCGAGCGGGCATGCACTTCGGTGGCGGCACGATCGGCATCGGCGATCGCGCCGAAGACGGCGCGGCGCCCGAAGCTTTGCGCTGCGAGCGCCGTTCCGAGGCCAAAGCCACCCGAGCCGCAGAACAGATCGACCACGCGTAGCGGTTCGGACTCGACATCGTCCCAGGCGTGTCGGCCGCGCAGGAACGGTCGCCACCAGGCGGAGAGGGTGTCCGTTTCGACGTCTTGCAAGCAGTTCATCCTTCGAGACCTTCGACGCGCTCGGCGAACACGCGCTCGATCAGCGCCCGGCACTGGCTGCGGTCGAGTGCCTCGATGACGATGTTTGCGCAGGCCATCGAAAGTTCGCGCGCCAGCCTGCGGATAGCATTCGTGTTCAGGTGGGGCTTACCTCGAGCGCCGGCTGGGTCGGGTGGAAACTGGAAATCGACGAAGGCCTCGAGGAAGGGGCGGTGATGCGCGTAGAGTTGCCGAAACACGTGGCTGCGCCAGAAGTCGACCATGCCCGGGCGGACGAATTCCCACTCGTCGGCCGCCCCTTGCCGTCGCCCCATCTCGGCCCGGATCCAGAGCCGGAAGAACAGGGTCTCGCGCGCGCCGGCCCCGTGGAAGTTCTTTGCATCGGGCAGGGGGTTGCGGCTCTTCGGCGGTGCGTCTTCATCCTCCTCGTCGGGTTCGGGGGCCTCCTTCGCCGCCTTTTCGGGGTAGCGCGAAAGAATGAGCGCGCGGCCCGGAATGGTGGCGAACCAGATCCAGAATTCGGGGTCTCGCAGGGCGCGGTCGTCGGGCAGCGCCTCGTGCAGCAAGATTGCCCCCTCGCTGTCGAAGGCGGCATTTCCCTTGGCTTCGAGGAGGGTCGCGAGGCGTTCGATCACCGCTTCGGCGATCGCTTGCCAATCGTGCGCGCCGCCTTCCGCCAGCTGCAACGTGTCGGGGTCGGCGGTTGCGACACGCGCAACGGGAAGCTGTTCGAGGCAACGTTGCTTCCAGGTCCTATACCAGTTACGGGCCACCATTTCGGTTACGATGGGATAGCTCATCTCAGCGCCTCCAGCTTGTGGGCAAGCTCGACGCGGTGCTGCACCAGCGCCCTGCGCCGGTCGCTGGTGCGGCAGATCTCGGCGAACTCGGCAAGCGGCATCGGCTCCTTGCCATCGGAAGCCCATTCGAGCAGCCGTTGCAGTCCCGAGCCTTCCACCACCGGCTCGGCCGGATCGATCTCGGCGGCCTTCGCATCGAGCAGTGCTTCGATGATTTCGGCCATCAGGATTTCCTGCGCCGCACTGCGGATCGCGCCCGAGCGTAGGGCGTCGAGCAGGCTGGGGGCGACCAGAACGCGCGCGAGCGGCTGATCGTCTTGCACCGGCGCGTTCAGCTCTTCCGCATCGACGACGAAGGCGGCTCCCTTCGAGAGCTTGCGCAGCTTGATCTCCTCGTCGGTCAGCTCGTCGAAGGCGAAACTGGTCTGGCGCCGGTCGATCCCGATGTGGAAGGTCTTGCGTGCGAGCCAGGCCCCCGGCGAGGAGGGCCAGCCGTCCTCGTGCGCGACATCGCCGGCAAGGCAAACTGCGATGCCGAATTCGGCGGCGCCTGTCGTGCGGGCATCTTGCAGCATCTCGGGATCGAACGTGATCCGTTCCGGCAGGGGGCCGTCGCAGGGCCATGTTTCGACGAGCACGCGGCGGAGCATTTGCGGCGTGCGCAGGGTCACCACCAGCTGGTAATCCTTGGCTCGCGGGCCAAGCGCCGCGGCCAGAAGGCCCGCGTCGAGATTGGGCCGCATGATCGGATCGAGGCCTTGCATGTGGGTGAGATCGACGATCTTGGTCGGCTCGGTCATTGGTTCGTCGCCGCGGCGCAGTTCGAGGCTCGCGCCCTTCAGCGCATCGTCCAGATCGGCGGCCCCGAAGAAGGGGCGCAGGGGTTTGGGCTCGCTTCTGGTCCAGTCCTTGCTCATGCGGTCTCTCCCTCGGCTTCGTCCATCGGCGTTACCGTCGGCACGAAGCTTAGCGTCCAGTCACGGTCGTAGGGGGCACTCTCGACCTCGAAGACGAAGCTTTCGTTCTCTTCCAACGTCACCGCGCCCGCCAAGGCGCCATCCCTCCGATCGAGACCCGCACCCGACGAAAGCGAAAGGGCGACGGGGTCCGTCATGCGGCCGGATTCGTCGACGGCGCGCAGGGCGATACTGAGCCACACCGTCTGCGGCCGGGCGTTCTTGGCAAGGGCGAGCTCGACCCGCCCCGTCGCCACGAGATCGCTGCCCTGCGGCCGTGCGGAGACCTTCGACTTCAGCGAGATCGGCGTTTCGTGCTTGCCATCCCCCGAAGGCGGCTTGAGCGCCGAAGGGCCGAGCAGCTTGCCCAGAAGGCGCTCGAGTTCGCTGATCCGCGTGCCGTTCGAGGCCTTGGGCGGTTGCGCATTCTTCTGGAACTCGCGCAGCGCGCGCCAGCTGCGGTCCTTCACGTCCTTCACCACGGTGCGTTCGATGTCCGAGCGCAGGCGCCCGGCCTTTTCATCCCATTCGTCGTGTTTGGGCGGCTCGGAACGGCGCAGGATCATGTCGATCTCGTCATCGGCGACGAAGGCCCCGGCGACGGGAGGGAAACCCATGCGCCCGGTCTGGTGGTAGCGCACCACCATGCCCGGCGAGCGGATCAGGGCGACGGAGCTCAGAACCGCATCGTCGTCGTCTCCCTCGTCGGCCGTCGCGCCCGGGTCTTGCATGACCACGAGGCCAAGCTGCCCCAGCGCCAGCCCGCCGGTGCGTTCGGTGCGGCTGAACTGCGTGAGTTTGGAGCGCCCCTTCGCGGGAAGGGTCTTGCCGAGCGCGACCTCGAACGCCTCCCAATAGGGCAGGATCTGCTTGTTCAGCTTCGGGCGCGGGATCACCTTCTTGCCGGTCTCGTCGCGCAGTTCGACGCGGAACACGTCGCGCAGGATGCGCGGCCACCACGAGTGTTCGACACCGCGCGCGATATCGTCGATCTGCAGATCGCAATCTATGATGGCGATGGTGGTGCCGATATCGCCCTCGGCGCGATCCATGCCGAGCGCCTCGGCGATCTCGTCGGCCTCGGCGCCGGTGAAGGCATCGTAGCGGGTGCCACGATCCGGGATCACCTTGGTATGGGCGAAGAAGCCGCGCCCGGTGGTTTCCTGACCTTCGAACTCATGCGCGACGTGATAGCTGCACCCCATCAGCACCGAGAGCGGATCGTCGTTCTGGTCGGTGGTGCGGGAATAGGGCGAAGATCGTGGCGATGCGCGAGGAGCCGGCATTGACGGCCTGTCGATAAGCCGAAGCTGTTGCGACTTCTCGGTTTCGGCAGTCTTGTAAATTCCGCCGATCTCGCATCAGGAAATTGCAGCAGACTTCGACACATGGTCGGTCGAGGGTCGCCGCACAGTCCGGATCGTCCCGCGATCGGGACAGACATAGAGATCAGTCGAACAGGGATCTGGGCTCTCTGCTTGGAGGCGTTTCCGTCGGGGAGTTCGAGGCGATCGGCCTCTTCGACAGGAGATCGAGTGCCGCAGTGTTCCAGAACTGTTCGAGATCTTCCGGCGAAGCCGGGCTTCGATCGTCACCCGGGTTTTCGCCCTTAGCGCCGCACGACGCTGTTCTGGATCGCTTCGCGCCAGAAGTTCGGCAGCTTCGAAACCGCTGCCATTGAATACAATTCGATGAAGACCTTGCCGCCGGCGCCACCGTTCAGTTCCTACCGGATCGTAGGCTCCGAGCCGCTCATTCGAAATACCTTCGAAGTCTGGCGCAGTCCACCTTTATTAGAGCGTCGTGCGAAGTGGGCAACTTTTCTGAAGCCCTCACACGGGCCCACCCCGGTATCCCGGAGCGGGCGAGTTTCGCCTCACGCGCCGTGGTCTCGTGCAGCAGCGCCTTCTCGACCTCGCCCACCATGAAGGAATAGGAGGTCTCGTTCTTCGCCACCTTCTGCGGATCGAAGCCGGCCATCTCCATCGGCATCTTGAAGGCAGCGGCGAGGGCGGGCAGGTTGCGCTCGAGGAAGCTTTCGGGCTCGGTCTTCCAGACCACCTTGCCCGCCTTCACCTCCATCAGCGCCTTGAGCCCGTAGAATACCGGCAGGACGAAGCCGTCGGGCGTGCCATAGGCGCAGGGCGTGGCGAAGAAGGGCGCGGCATAGACTTTCTTGCCGTCCCTGTATTTCACCGCCTTGATCTTGCCGAACTTGCCGCCGCAGCCCTTGTTGTAGGCGTCGCCGAGATCGAGGAAGATCTTGTCGTAGAGCCGGGGCAGCACGGCCAGAATGTCGAAGGCGCTGCCCACTGCGGTGTTGTGCAGCTCGTGCAGAGGCCCGTCGGTGGGTTTCGACACGTCGGAATGTTCCATCAGCCGGTCGAACTGCTTCGAAAGCTCGCCCTTGTTGCGGTAGATGTTCTGCGGCAACACCTCGAGGTTCGGCGAAGCCGACGACACGCTTGATCGCGCCATCCGCTTGGGCGGAAGCCTGATCGAAACGAATGATGGTTTTATAGGGGGTAGTCGCGTTCATCTGGTTCTCCTGTGTTCTGGAGAACCGAACCTGCTGCACAGGCAAGCGGCGAGATCCACGGCGAAGCATCCTGCTCCGTGCATCTGGTGCCATCCGGCGTGTGAAACCCGATCCGGTTCCGTTTGCATTGCCCATCCGGGCAATCGCATGCAGGTTCTCCGGACGCAGATGCGTAGGGCGAGGACATCGAGGCTGGCAGCTTTCGAGCGCTCGAGCGGTTTGCCGACCTCGGCCAGATCCGCCTTGTGCGGCGCGATCAGGTCGCCGAATGTCTTGGCCGCCCGCGCGCCGGCGTGTATAGTTTCGCCGCGATCGATCCTGCTCTCGACACTCCGTGCCCAAAGCTCCGCATCGCCGCGCCTCAGGAAGGTTTCGCTGACGTAATTGCCTTTGCGTCTGACATGAGCCGGCCAGGAGCCCGAAGGAAGCTTTGAAATCGTCGCCATTCGTGTGCTCTCTATGTGCACTGCGCGGTCGAAACCTGGCGAAAAGGGGGGTATTGGGTCGTAAATTGGAGTGCACACGCCGCCAGGCAATGAGTTGATAGTATTAAAAAATGACCAAATATCAAGCAGATAGGCTTTCCATTGCCCCGATGATGGATTGGACCGATCGGCATTGCCGGTTCCTGCACCGGCTGCTGAGCCGCGAGGCCCTGCTCTATACCGAGATGGTGACGGCGCCGGCGCTGGTGCGGGGCGGCGCGCTGCACCTGCTGGCGTTTTCGCCCGAGGAGCATCCGGTGGCGCTGCAGCTGGGCGGGTCCGATCCGGACGAGCTGGCGCAGGCGGCGCGGCTGGGGGAAGAGGCGGGCTATGACGAGATCAACCTCAATGTCGGCTGTCCCAGCGACCGGGTGCAGTCGGGGACCTTCGGCGCGGTCTTGATGCGCGAGCCGGGCCTGGTGGCCGAGTGCTGCGCCGCGATGCGCGCGGCGGTGGGGGTCGAGGTGACGGTGAAATGCCGCATCGGTGTCGATGAGCAGGAACCGCGCGAGGTGCTGCCGGATTTCCTGGAGCGGGTGTCGGGCGCCGGGGTGGGGCGGTTCACCATCCATGCCCGCAAGGCCTGGCTGCAGGGGCTTAGCCCGAAGGAGAACCGCGATATCCCGCCACTGGATTACGATCTGGTGTTCGAGATGAAGCGCGCCTTTCCGGGGCTGCATCTGTCGGTGAATGGTGGGGTGACGTCGCTGGACCAGGCGAAGGGGTTTCTGGCGGCGGGGATGGACGGGGTGATGGTGGGCCGCGCGGCCTATCACCAGCCGGCGGATATCCTGGCGCGGGCGGATGTCGAGATCTTCGGCGGCGATCGCGCGGCCGATCCGGTGGCGGTGGCGCGCGCCATGCTGCCCTATATCGAGGCGCATCTGGAGGCGGGCGGCAAGCTGGCGCAGGTGACGCGGCACATGTTGGGGCTGTTCGCCGGCCGGCCCGGGGCGCGGGCCTGGCGGCGCATCCTGTCGGAGGGGGCGCATCGCGAGGGGGCGGGTACGGCCCTGGTGGAAGAGGCGCTGGCGGCGGTGGTGTGATTTGCCGTGCGGATGGCGGGTTTGCACCCACCCTACGGGGCTGGGCGTTGCCGGGTCTGGAGCGCGGTCTTGGGGTGGGATGGTGGGCTGAAGCCCACCCTACGGGGCGGGCGCTGGCGGCGGTGGCGTGATCTGCCGTGCGGGTGGTGGGTTTGCACCCACCCTACGGGGCAGGTGCGGGCGGCGGTGGGTTGGAAACCCGCCCGGCGGGGCCGGGTGCGCGGGGTTTTCCTTGGCCGCGTGGCGGTGTAAGCGTTGAGCGCGACAGGGAAAGGGGACGCGAATGCCGGACATGACGCTTTTGATGGCGATGGGTGCGCTGCTGGTGGTGATCGGCGGCCTGGCCGGGGTGTTGGCCGGGCTTCTGGGTGTGGGCGGGGGCATCGTTCTGGTGCCGGCCTTCTTCTATGCTTTCCAGACGCTTGGCTATGGCGGACCGCAACTGATGCAGGTCTGTCTGGCGACCTCGCTGGCGACGATCATCGTGACCTCGGTCCGCTCGGTCCTGAGCCACAACAAGAAGGGCGCCGTCGACTGGGAGATCCTGCGCGGCTGGGCGCCGGGGATCGTGGTCGGCGCGGTCTGCGGCATGTTGGTGGCGGCAAGCCTGCGGTCCTCGACGCTGCAGGGGATATTCGGGGTGCTGGCGCTGATCGTGGCCTTCTATCTGGGCTTTGGACGCGAGCGCTGGCGGCTGGGCGACGGTATGCCGAAAGGCGCGGCGCGGATTGCCTTGTCGCCGATGCTTGGCTTTCTTTCGGTGCTGATGGGCATCGGTGGCGGCAGTTTCGGGGTGCCGATCATGAGCCTTTATAACACGCCGATCCACCGGGCCGTGGCGACCGCCGCCGGCTTCGGCGTGATCATCGCCGTGCCTTCGGTCATCGGCTTCCTGTTCCTGAAGATCGACGGCGCGCCGCCCTATACGCTGGGGGCCGTCAATGGCCCGGCCTTCGCCATCGTCATCGCCATGACGCTGATCACCGCGCCCTGGGGCGTGAAGCTGGCCCATGCGATGGACCCGAAGCCGCTGAAGCGCATCTTCGCCGCCTTCCTGGCGCTGGTGGCGCTGAACATGCTGCGCAAGGCGCTGGGGTGGTAGAGGGGCTGTCGAACCGGGGATATTGCCGGTTCGGCTTCGATCCGGCGCTGGCCGAATGGGTGGCGGCGGCGCTGCCGCTGGCGCGGGCGGCGGTGGCCGATCCGGAGCAGAGGGCGCGCTGGCTGGTCTGCGGCGGCACCTGGTTCGTCGGCGTCGACGCGCTGCCCAACGATGCGGCGGGCAGGGTCGGCGGCGTGGCGCTGGCGGGCACGGCGGCGGCGTTCGCGCAAGCGCTGTTCGGGCCGCTTGCCTTGCACAAGGCGCAGGTTTCGGCGATCTTCCCGGGCTATCCCGAACCGCGCGAGGGCGAGAGCGAGGCGGCTTTCCGCTTTCGCCTGACCCGCGATGCGGCGCATCTCGACGGGCTCAAGGCCTTCGGGCCCGGGCGGGCGCGGCGGATCGACGAGTTGCATGGCTGGATCCTGGGCCTGCCGCTGAACGCGGCCGGGCCGGGGGCCAGTCCGATGGTGGTCTGGGAGGGCTCGCACGCGATGATGCGGGCGCGGCTGATGGAGGCGCTCGAGGGCGTGGCGCCGGAGGACTGGCGCGCGGTCGATCTGACCGAGCCCTATCTGGCGGCGCGGCGCGAGGTGTTCGAGAGCTGCGCGCGGATCGAACTGCCGGCCGCGCCGGGCGAGGCCTATCTTCTGCACCGGCTGTGCCTGCATGGCGTGGCGCCATGGCGTGACGGGCCGGAAGAGGGGCGGATGGTGGCCTATTTCCGCCCCGAGATGCCGGGCGGACCGGAGGCGTGGCTGCGCGGCGATTGACGCGCGGCGCGATTTTTCGACGAAAAATCGGGGCCCGATCGAGACCTCAGCGCGTCAGTCGGGCGGCGCGGCCGCCGCGGCGCTTGCGCAGGCGGGGTGCGCGCGAGGGCAGCGCGGCCATGATGGCGCGGCGTTCCTCGGAGGTCATCCGCGACCAGCGCGCGATCTCCTCGCGCGTGCGCAGGCAGCCGGTGCAGAGCCCTTCCTCGGGGTGCAGGACGCAGACCTTGATGCAGGGGCTTTCGATCTCGTCGCGTTTCCAGATGTCGTCGCTCATAGGTGCCTCAACCGGTCCAGCAGCCCCTGCAGGATATAGGAGGCGGCGACGTGGTCGATCACCTCGGCGCGACGTTTTCGCGACGTATCCGCCTCAAGAGCGCGCGTTCGGCGGCGACGGTCGAGAGGCGTTCGTCCCAGAAGGTGATCGGCAGATCGGTCAATCGCGACAGGTTGCGGGCGAAGGCGCGGGTGGATTGACAGCGCGGGCCCTCGGAGCCGTCCATGTTGCGCGGCAGGCCGAGGACGATGCCGGTCAGCGCGCGGTCGCGGGCGATGTCCATCAGCCGGGCGGCATCGGTGCCGAATTTCTTGCGCCGGACGGTCTCCAAGGGGGTGGCGACCGAGCGCAGCCCGTCCGAGACGGCGACGCCGATGGTCTGGGTGCCCAGGTCGAGCCCCATCAGCGCGCCCGAGGCGGGCAGGGCGGCGGCGAAGCCTTCGGCCTCTTCGACGATCATTCGCCGAGCCCGACCGAGGCGGCGGCGGCGTTGAGCGCGGCGAGGCCGGCCGCGTCGCCGGCAAGCGCCGCGCGGGCGTCGGAGAGGGATTTCAGCGCCGCGTCGCGGTCGCCCAGCCGGGCCTGCGAGGTGACGAGGCGGGCCCATTCCTGGGCGGTGCCGCCATCGCTGGCCAGCCGCTCGGCCAGGTTCGAGACCATGCCGCGGATCATGTCCTGACGTTCTTCCGGCGTCATCTCGGCGGCGTTCTGCATGTCTTGGGCCGAGGGCCGGGCAGGGCCTGCGTTTGCGCCGGGGCCGGGGCCGGGGCGGAGGCGGGGGCCGACTGGATCGAGCAGCCCGGCCTGGGCCGCGCCGCCACGGACCACGGCCAGCAGGTCGGGCTTGTCGGCGAAGATCTTCTGCGCCTCGGCCCAGATCGCGGCGGCGCGGTCGGTTTCGCCCAGCACCCCCAGGGCGCCGATCAGCCGGGCCCATTCCTGGGCCGAGCCGCCTTCGCTGGCCAGCTTGTCGTTGAGCCGGCCGACCATGCCCTGGATCATCTCCTGCCGTTCTTCCGGCGTCATCTCGGCGGCATTGGCCATGTCCTGGGCGTTGGGGCCGGGCAGGCCCATGCCCATCGGCGGCGTGGCTTGCGGCGCGGGCGGGGAATAGTCGACGCCGGCACGGAAGGCGAGTTCGCCGATCCGGTCGCGGATCACCGGGATCCAGGGCGCGCTTTCGGGGCCTTCTTCCAGCAGGTCGCGCCACAGCCGGAAGGCGATGTCGGGGCGGTCGATCTGGATCATCATCAGCCCGGTATAATAGCGCGCCGGCTGGTGCCGGGGATCGCGCTGCAGCGCCGCGCGCAGGGCGTCCTCGGCCTGGGGCGAGACATAGCCGCCGGCGGTCGAGATCATCAGTTCGGCCAGCACGGCGTAATCGTCGGCCGAGGCGCTGGCGCCCTTGATGCGGATCACCGCCGCCTGCGCCTCGTAGGCGGGTTTGTAATTGCCCAGCGCGGCCTCGTTGCGGACCAGCAGGAGCTGGCCCTGAAGGTCGTCGGGGCGGTCCTTCACGGTGGTGCGCAGCTTCTCGATCAGCTCGGCATATTTCGGGTCCTGCGGGGTGGTGGCGGGCTGCGGCGGCAGCTTGGCCTCGGCCTCGGCCTGGCTCATCCGGTCGGTGCGGGTCTCGTCCGAGGCCTCGATCCGGGCTTCCAGCGGCAGGTCGCGGGCGCCGGGCTGGCCCAGCACGGGATAGAGCGCGAAGCCGCCGCCCAGAAGCGCCGCGACGACGATGCCGGCCAGCGCCAGCGTGGCGCCGCGCGGCTGGTCGGTGCCGGTCTGGGCCTTTTGCAGCTGGGCGTCGGCCGAAAGCACGCGACGGCCGACCTCGGCGCGGATACGGTCGGCATCGCCGGGCGTGATGATGCCGCGGGCGAGGTCGCGGTCGACCTCTTTCAACTGGTCGCGATAGACCCGCAGGTCATAGGCCGCCGGGTGTTCGGCATCGGCCCGGGCACGCATCAGCGCGGCAATGAGAAAACCGGCGACGGCGGCGGTCAGGGCGGCGGCGGTGATCCAGAAAACCATTGCGGGGCGGGCCTTTTGCTCTTCTCTCGGGTCTGGGGTGATGTAATGCCGCCGGGCGCCCGGTAAAAGGGCAAATGCGCCCGCCGGTCCGAGATGTCGCAATTGCCGCCGATTGCGACGGATCGAGGCGCGGGGTAAGGCAGGCAAAGGGGCAGTAAGCTGCCAGGACTCATACATGCGGGGAATCGGGGCCGATGAGACGCTATTCAGCCTTTGCCGTCGCGCGCGAAGCGGCGCGGTTTCACAGTGGATGGGAGCGGGCCTGGCGGTCGCCGCGCCCGAAGGCGAAATACGACGTGATCATCGTCGGCGCCGGCGGGCACGGGTTGGCCACGGCCTATTACCTGGGCAAGAATTTCGGCATCACCAATGTGGCGGTGATCGAGAAGGGCTGGCTGGGCGGCGGCAATACCGGGCGCAACACCACGATCATCCGTTCGAATTACCTGCAGGACCCGTCGGCGGCGATCTATGAAAAGGCGCGCTCGCTCTACGAGACGATGAGCCAGGACCTGAACTATAACGTCATGTTCAGCCCGCGCGGCGTGTTGATGCTGGCCCAGACCGAGCACGAGGTGCGGGGTTACAAGCGCACGGCGCACGCGAACCTGCTGCAAGGGCGTCGAGACCGAATTCGTCAGCCCGGAGCGGGTGAAGGAGATCGTGCCGATCATCTCGCTCGACGGGCCGCGCTATCCGGTGCTGGGTGGGCTCTGGCAGGCGCGCGGCGGCACCGGGCGGCACGATGCGGTGGCCTGGGCTATGCCCGGGCCTGCAGCGACATGGGCATCGACATCATCCAGAAATGTGAAGTCACCGGCGTCCGCACCGAGGCCGGCAAGGTCACCGGGGTCGAAACCACCAGGGGCGCGATCCAGTGCGACAAGCTGGGCGTGGTGGTGGCCGGCCATTCCGGCGTTCTGGCCGAGATGGCGGGCTTCCGGCTGCCGATCGAAGCGTGGCGCTTCAGGCGCTGGTCGAGTGAGCCGATCAAGCCCTGCATGGATTGCGTGGTCATGGCCAACACGGTGCATGGTTACATGTCCCAGTCGGACAAGGGCGAGATGGTGATCGGCGGCGGCGCCGACGGGTTCAACAACTATACCCAGCGCGGATCGTTCCACCATGTCGAGGAAACCGTGCGGGCGCTGGTGGAAACCTTCCCGATGATCAGCCGCCTCAAGATGCTGCGGCAATGGGGCGGCATCGTCGACATGACCGGCGACCGCTCGCCGATCCTCAGCAAGACGCCGGTCGAGGGCATGTTCATCAATTGCGGCTGGGGCACCGGCGGGTTCAAGGCGATCCCGGGCAGCGGCTGGGGCATGGCCGAGCTGATGGCCAAGGGGCATTCACCGCTGACGGAAGAGTTCGGGCTGAACCGCTTCGCCGAGGGGCGGTTCGTGGACGAGAGCGTCGCCGCGGGGGTGGCGCATTGATGGGCGTGGGCGCGGTTTCAGTCGTGGTCGAGAAGGTGGCGCAGCCCGTGGCGGTTCAGCACCGGGCGCAGCGTGCCGCGGCATTTCAGCCAGATCAAGCCGGCGACGAGGGCAATGGCCAGGACGCCGCCCATCGCGGCGACAAGGTCGTGATCCAGTTCGAGGATGATCAGGGCGCTGCTCATGCGGTCAGCCTAGCGCGGAATGTGGCGGAAATGAGGCGGAAAATACGTGAGCCGGGTCACCATTGCGTGATGCCGCAGCGCAGTAAAGTGCCGGCCCGGACAGCGGACGGACCCGAGGCCCGTGGAACCGGCGCGGCGGGGTCAGTCGCTGCCGCCGCCATCCGCCGTGTCGTGGCTCAGGCCGGCGCCATCCGCGCTCCAGGCGCCATGGTCACGGTCCTTGCCGAGGGCGGTGTCGTGAAAGCTGCGCTGCTGCGCCCGCTCCGCCTTTGCAATCTCGGCGCGGAAGATCAGGAAGGCAACGAGGGCCATGACGAAAAGCGTCCCCAGGCCCGTCAGTGTCATGATCAGAATGCTCATGCATCTCAGATGGGCGTTTTGATGCGCAAATTCAATCAGGGAGTGCGCTCATGCTGATCCTAGACTGCCCCTATTGCGGCGTCACCGCCGAGGAGACCGAGTTCCACGGCGGCGGCGAGGCGCATATCAAGCGGTTCGGGCCGGGATCCACGGACGCGGATTTCGAGACCTATCTGTTCCACCGCGAGAACCCCAAGGGGGTGCATTTCGAGCGCTGGCGGCATGTGAACGGCTGCGGCAAGTGGTTCCATGTGGCGCGCGACACCGCGACGCTTGAGGTGTTCGGCAGCTATTCGGCGCAGGTGAGCGAGCCGCCGCAGGAGATCAGGGATGCCATCACGGCCAAGCGGCCGGGCTGGCGCTGGAGGGAATTCGCATGAGCACGCGTCTGGAAACCGGCGGGCGGCGGATCGACCGCGCGAAACGGGTGGAATTCAGCTTCAACGGCAAGCGGATGAGCGGCTTTGCCGGCGATACGCTGGCGGCGGCGCTTCTGGCCAACGATCAGGTGATGATGGGGCGCAGCTTCAAGTATCACCGGCCGCGCGGGGTGGTGGCCAGCGGCGCCGAAGAGCCCAATGCGCTGGTCAATCTGGGCGAGGGCGGGCGGTTCGAGCCGAACCAGCGCGCCACCACGACCGAAGTGTTCGACGGGCTGACGGCGACCAGCCAGAACCACTGGCCCAGCCTGGAATTCGATGTCGGCGCCATCAACAACCGGCTGGCGCGGTTCTTCCCGGCGGGGTTCTATTACAAGACCTTCATGTTCCCGCGCTTTGCCTGGAAGCATCTTTACGAGCCGATCGTGCGGCAGTCGGCCGGGCTGGGCCGGGTGCCGAAGGACCGCGACGAAGATACCTATGAGCATTACTATGCCTTCTTCGATGTCGTGGTGATCGGCGGCGGCGTCGCGGGCCTGGTCGCCGCGAAATCGGCGGCCGATCTGGGCGCGAAGGTTCTGCTGATGGAACAGACCGCCCATTGGGGCGGGCGCGCGCCGGTCGATGGCGGCGAGATCGACGGGCTGTCGGTCGAGGCTTACGTGACGCAGACGCTGGCGTTGCTTGGTGCGATGCCGAACGTGACGCTGAGGACCCGGATGATGGGGGCGGGGGTCTATGACCACGGCTATGTGCTGGGATACGAGCGGCTGCGCGACCATGCCCCCGAAGCGGCCGGGCCGCGCCACCGGCTGTGGCGCATCCGGGCCAAGCGGATCGTGACCGCGACCGGCGCCATCGAGCGGCCGCTGAGCTTTGCCGGCAACGATGTGCCCGGCGTCATGCTGGCCAGCGCGGTGCGCGATTACATCGTCGATTACGGCGTCTCGCCTGGCGACCGGGTGGTGGTCGTCACCAACAACGACGATGCCTATCGCACCGCCATCGCGGTGAAACAGGCGGGGCTGGCCGTGCCGGTGGTTCTGGACGCGCGCCCGGGCGGCGGCGGGGCGCTGGCCGACGAGGCGCGGGCCCTGGGCATCCGCGTCGAGAACGGCAAGGCGGTGGCCAAGGTGCATGGCGCCAAGCGCGTCACCGGCGTGGGGATCTGCGCCCAGGCGGGCGAGGGCGCCATCGAGGAAGAGATCGGCTGCGACGTGGTCGCGATGTCGGGCGGCTGGTCGCCGGTCGTGCATCTGTGGTCGCATTGCGGCGGCAAGCTCAGCTGGGACGAGGCCCAGGCGCATTTCCGCCCCGACGGCACCCGGCCGCCGACCAACCAGGATGGCGAGGGCTTCGTGCTGAGCGCCGGGGCGGCCAGCGGGGCGATGGACCTGGCGGTCGCGCTGGTCGATGCCAGCTGGGCCGGGGCCACGGCGGCCGAGGGCGCCGGCTTCACCGGCAAGTGCACGGCGACGCCGCATGTGCTGCCCAGCGTCGAGAAGGCGATGGAGCCGGTGTGGCTGATGCCGCAGGGCGCCGGTGCCAAGCTGCGGATGAAGGCCTGGCTGGATTATCAGAACGACGTGAAGGTCAGCGATGTGCAGCTGGCCGCGCGCGAGGGCTATGAATCGGTCGAGCATACCAAGCGCTATACCACGCTGGGCATGGCGACGGATCAGGGCAAGCTGAGCAATATCAACGGATTGGCGACGCTTGCGAAGGCGTTGGGTGAGGATATTCCGGCGGTGGGCACCACCACCTTCCGGCCGCCCTATACGCCGATCTCGTTCGGGGCCATCGCCGGCGAGGCACGCGGCGCCGTGTTCCAGCCGCTGCGCCGCACGCCGATGCAGGACTGGCACGATGCCAACGGCGCCTTCTACGAGCCGGTGGGCCAGTGGAAGCGGCCCTATTGCTATCCCAAGGCGGGCGAGAGCCATGCCGACGCGGTCAGCCGCGAGGTGCAGGCGACGCGGGGCGGGGTCGGCCTTCTGGATGCCTCGACGCTGGGCAAGCTGATCGTGAAGGGGCCGGATGCGGGCCGGTTCCTCGACATGCTCTATACCAACATGATGAGCACGCTGAAGCCCGGCAAGTGCCGTTACGGGCTGATGTGTTCCGAGAACGGCTTCCTGATGGATGACGGCGTGGTGGCGCGGATCGACGACGAGACGTTCCTCTGCCACACCACCACCGGCGGGGCCGAGCGCATCCATGCCCATATGGAGGAATGGCTGCAGACCGAATGGTGGGACTGGCAGGTCTATGTCGCCAACGTGACCGAGCAATGGGCCCAGATCGCCCTGGTCGGCCCCAAGGCGCGGCAGGTGCTGGAGAAGCTGACCGGGGAGGATGTGAGCGCCGAGGCGCTGCCCTTCATGACCTGGAAGGATGTGACGCTGGGTCGCGTCAGCTCACGCATTTACAGGATTTCTTTCTCGGGTGAGTTGAGTTACGAGATTGCCGTGCCCGCCAGCCAGGGTCGCGCCACTTGGGGAATGTTGCTGGAGGCCGGGGAAGAGTATGGCGTGACACCCTACGGCACCGAGGCCCTGCATGTAATGCGGGCCGAGAAGGGCTTCATCATGATCGGGGACGAGACCGACGGCACGGTCATCCCGCAGGATCTGGGCCTGGGCTGGGCGATCTCGAAGAAGAAGGACGATTACCTGGGCAAACGGGCGCAGGCGCGGTCGTTCATGGATAACCCCGACCGCTGGCAGCTGGTCGGGCTGGAGACGCTGGATGGCGCGGTGCTGCCCGATGGCGCCTATGCCGTGGCGGCGGGTGTGAATGCCAACGGCCAGCGCAGGGTGCAGGGGCGGGTGACCTCGACCTATTTCAGCCCGACGCTGGGCAAGGGCATCGCCATGGGGCTGGTGCACAAGGGCCCCGACCGGATGGGCGAGGTGCTGGAATTTCCCGGCACCGACGGGGTGACCTATAAGGCCAGGATCGTCGATCCGGTGTTCTATGACCGCGAAGGGGAGAAGCAGAATGTCTGAACCTGTGAGCGCCCTGGCCGGCGCATCCTTCGAGGGTATCGCCAGGGTCGAGGAGGCCGGGCTGGTGGGCATGGTCACGCTGCGCGGCGATCTGGCCGGTGCGGCGATGGCGACGGCGGTGAAGGTGGCGACCGATGCCGCGATCCCGGGCCAGCGCCAGGTGCTGCGCGCCGGCGGCTATTGCGTGGCCTGGATGTCGCCGGACGAATTGCTGATCCTGTGCCCGCACGAGGCGGCGGATCAGGTCGTGACCTCGCTGGAGAAATCGCTGCAGGGGGCGCATTTCCTGGCCGTCAACGTGTCGGACGCGCGGGCGGTGTTCGAGGTGAGCGGCCCCCAGGCGCGCGACGTGATGGCCAAGCTGATGCCGGTCGATTTCGCCGGTTTCGCGCCGGGCAAGATCCGCAGAAGCCGGCTGGCGCAGGTGCCGGCGGCGGTGTGGATGCCGGAAGAGGGGCGGTTCCGCGTGGTCTGTTTCCGCTCGGTCGCGACCTATGTCTTCGACGTGCTGAGCGTGGCGGCGCAGGCGGGCGGCGAGGTCGGGCATCTGGCCTGAGCGGGCCGGACGCGGCCCGCGCGACATCGCCGATAGGGTGCGGGCGCTTCACCAGACTGTCGCGATCCGACAACGGGCCGAAACGCTTCAGGGTTGCCGGCGCTGCGGCCGGACAGCTTTAGGCTGGCTTTTCTCTTGACGCGAAGGGGCATCACCTGTTCGTGTGATGACCGGTTTGCCGACCCGGAAATCGGGCCGAGACGGAGAGGAAGACCCTTGCGTAACATATTGAAACGGGACGGATTTGCGGCGCTTTCGACGGCCGGCTCGGCCCGCGTCGCCGCCCGGCCTGGCGGCCTTTCGATGATCGTCACCGGGTCGGGCAAATGCGCCTTCGACAGGACATGAGCCGCGCCGGACCCCGGGCGCGGGCGGTGCTGGCCGGGCTGGCGCTGAGCGTGGCCGGCATCGCCGGGGCGGGGCGGACGAATACCTCTGCGCCGTAAGCCCGACGGCGGCGAATTTGATCGCGCGGTCGATTCTGGTCGATATCCGCATGAACCCGGTCGCGCTGGTTTTCGACAGCACTATCGAGGCGGCCCATGGCGCGCCGATCCAGGCCGAGCTGGTCGAGTCGCGGGCCGAGAAATACGAGCTGAAATGGCAGGTCCAGGCGCAGGCAATGCCCGCATCGGCCGCCAGCGCGCCGGCAACGGATGGCAAGAGACCGTGTCTTATCATGCGACGTTGAACCGAAGGACCATGGTGTTCAGGATCACCGGAGTCAACTCTACGGGGATCAGCGATTACGCCGAGGGCAAATGCGTGCGCAAGACCAAGTGAGGGAGAAGAGAAGTGAGGGAGAAGAGGATGAGCGAGAACGGGTTGGCCAAACGGGCGCTCGGGGGCATGATCCGGGCGGGGATGACCGCGCTGCTGCTGGCCGGGCTGGCCGGCGGGGTGGCGGCCAAGGACAAGGTCAAGGCCAAGGCCAAGGATACGGGCCGGCTGCTGAAATGCGACCTCGAACCCCAGGGTTATTACAAGGGCACGCCGCCGGAGGTGATCATCGACTATCGGCCCGGCGCAAGCCGGATGGTCGTGTTCGACAGCTTCCTCAAATACCTGGGCAACGCCCCGGTGCTGGGCACCGTGAGCCGCGACACCGACCTCACCTTCGTGCTCAAGTGGAAGGTTCCGAAGATGAAGACCAGTAGCAACCAGAACATGGACTGGCGCCTGACGCTGGTCTGGCAGAAGAAGAACGGCAAGGCCTCGATTTCCGGACGCCCCGCCGTCAGCGATGTCGAGAATACCGGTCTCGGGAGCTGCAAGTTCGTCAAGTGACCGAACCGCCGGCAGGGGCGAAAGCCCGGCGCGGAGGGAAACCGCCGGCGCGCACGGAATTTTGCGCGCGAAAGCGCCGGTCGGGGTTGACCTTTGTTGCGCCAGCCCTGCATTTGGGATGTATCTTTTGACTTACACTCCAGACAGAGGAGCCCGACCGATGGCCTTCGAACTTCCCGACCTTCCCTATGCCCACGATGCGCTGGCCGCCAAGGGCATGAGCGCCGAAACGATGGAATATCACCACGACCTGCACCACAAGGCCTATGTCGACAACGGCAACAAGCTGATCGCCGGCACCGAGTGGGAAGGCAAGAGCCTGGAAGACATCGTCAAGGGCACCTATGCCGCCGGCGCCGTCGCCCAGAACGGCATCTTCAACAATGCCAGCCAGCATTGGAACCACACCCAGTTCTGGGAGATGATGGGCCCGGGCGGCGCGGCGATGCCGGGCGCGCTGGAAAAGGCGATCACCGAGAGCTTCGGCTCGGTCGACAAGTTCAAGGAAGAGTTCGGCGCCGCCGGTGCGGGCCAGTTCGGTTCGGGCTGGTGCTGGCTGGTGCAGAAGGCGGACGGCTCGCTGGCTGTGACCAAGACCGAGAACGGTGTCAACCCGCTCTGCTTCGATCAGACCGCGCTGCTGGGCTGCGACGTGTGGGAGCATTCCTATTACATCGACTTCCGCAACAAGCGGCCGGCTTACCTGAGCAACTTCCTCGACAATCTGGTCGACTGGGAGAACGTCGCCAGCCGGATGAAGTGATCCGGATGACGTGATCCGGCCGAATCCGGGTTTACGGGACCTGGCTGTTTCGAATTGTGGCCGCCCTTCGGGGCGGCCGCTTGAGTCCGGGAGGTGTGGCGGCGCGATGCGTGAAGGCGGGCCGGTGGGAATGTGGAGAGGGCGGAGGGGCTCAGGGCTCACCAAAGAGAATGCATTCCCTTCGCACCCTCCTTCGCCCGAGCCTGCCCTGACAGACCGGACCACCCCGATCAAGGGAAATAGCCGTATCCCCGAAGGGGCCCCTCGGCGATTTCCCTCGATCGCGGCGTCCCGGCCCGTCCTGTCCGTCTCAGGCGAAGGCGGCTCCGAAGAGAATGATCCTCAGGCAAGCGCGCGGCGCAGGGTCTCGATGGCGGCCGCGGGGGTGGGGGTGACGGTGATCAGATCGCGCAGGCTGGCATCGGCGAAGCCCTCGGCGATGACATGGTCCATCAGCGCGACCAGCGGCTGCCAGTAGCCTTCGGTATCGAGCAGGAGGATCGGCTTGGCGTGAAGGCCGAGCTGCGCCCAGGTGAGCACCTCGAAGAATTCATCGAGCGAGCCGGCGCCGCCGGGCAGGACCACGATGGCGTCGGAATTCATGTACATGACCTTCTTGCGTTCGTGCATCGTCTCGGTCACGACGAAGCTGGTGAGGTCGCGCTTGCCGACCTCGAGCCGCATCAGGTGGGTGGGGATGACGCCGAAGGTGTCGCCGCCGGCCTCTTGCGCGGCGCGGGCGACGGTGCCCATCAGCCCGACATCGCCGGCGCCGTAGACCAGCCGCCAGCCCATCTCCGCCAGGGCGGTTCCGAAGGCGGTGGCGGCCTGGGCATAGGCGGGTCGGGCGCCGGGGCGCGAGCCGCAATAGACGCAGATCGACGGGGGCGAGGCGGGAGAGGGCATGGCGGGCTCCTTCAGGCCGGAAACACGAGGGTTTTGACCCGTGTTAGCCTTGTTGATAAAGAGGCTCAACCGCGTGGGACAAACTGAGGTCCCGATGAGCGGTCTTGGGGAAGGACGACAATGAGCGAAAAACCTGGGCTGAGCGGGGCGCAGGCCCTGGGCCTGGCAGGCGGAGGGGCCGTGGCGCTGGCCGCGGCGGTGGCGTGGTACGTCGGACTGTTTGCGCCCGAGGAGGCCCCCGCCGGGATGCCGGCGCCGAAGCTGGCCGAGCTGCCGGCGGCGCAACCGGTGGCGCAGCCCGCGCCGGAGCCCGCGCCAGCCGCGCAGGAGCAGGCGGCGGCCCTCGCGCCAGCCGCTGCACCCGTTGCGCAGGCTGACACCGCGCCGGCCGCTTCGCCCACGCCCGTGCCCGCGCCGGCCGCCGCGGCGGCGATGACGCCGTTGCTGGAGCTGCTGCGGGTCGAGCCCGATGGCAGCGCCACGGTCGCCGGCCGGGCCGATCCCGGCGCCGAGGTGACGATCGAGATCGACGGGGCCGAGGCGGCCCAGGCCTTGGCCGGTGACGACGGCAGTTTCGTGCAGTTCCTGGAGATCGCGCCGTCGGAGCAACCCCGGCTCCTGAGGCTGCGGGTGACGGCGGCGGGCGGCGAGCGGCTCTATTCCGACGCCAGCGCGGTGATCGCGCCGGTGGTGCAGCCGGTGGCGGTGGCTGCCGCCGAAACGCCGGTCCCCGCGGCCGAAGCGGCCGTGGCCGCGCCGTCCGGGACCGAGGCGGTTGTGGCCGACGGGGACAAAACGGAGGCGGCCGCGCCGGTGGTGGCGGCCGATGCCGGCGTCGCCCCGCTTCAGCCGCAGGCGGAAGCGCCGGCGGCAGCGCAGCCCCAGCCGCAGATCGCCGCCGACCCGGGCGCTGCGGCGCCGGCGCCGGCGGTGATCATCGCCGGCAGCGACGGGGTGAGCGTGGTGCAGCCGCCGGCGGTGTCCGGCCCCGGCGCCGTGCCCGAGGTGATGAGCGCGGTGGCGCTGGACACGATCTCGTATTCCGAGGAGGGCGAGGTCGAACTGGCCGGGCGCGGACCCGGAGACGGGTTCGTGCGGGTCTATGTCGACAACCGGCCCATCACCACCTCGCGCATTGCCGCCGATGGCAACTGGCGCACCGAATTGCCGGATGTGGACAGCGGCGTCTATACGCTGCGGGTCGATCAGCTGAACCAGGCGGGCGAGGTGGTGAGCCGGGTCGAGACCCCGTTCAAGCGCGAGGAACCGCAGGTCGCGGCCGAGGCCGGCCGGGTGGCGACGGTGACGGTGCAGCCGGGCAATACGCTCTGGGCGATCGCGCGCGAGAATTACGGCGAGGGGTTGCTCTACGTGCGCCTCTACGAGGCCAACCGCGAACGTATCCGCAACCCCGACCTGATCTATCCCGGCCAGGTGTTCGACATTCCGGGCGACTGACGCCGGTCCGGCCGATGCTGTCGCGCCGCCGTCCGAGACCCGGCGCGCGGGCGCCTTATTCGCTCCACAATCGCCGGTTAACCCTGCCGGAGTAAACGGGTTTTCCCGCCCCGGCCGGAGACGGACATGTTCAGTGACGATCAGAGTATTTTCGAATTTCGCGGGCCCTGGCGCGTGCCGGTGCAGATCGGGCCGTCGATCCTGCTGATGGTCCTGCTTTTCGTGTCCTTCACCGGCTCGCCGCGCGAGATCGCCTATGACCTGGCGTTCCTGGCGATGGTCGTGGGCTCGATCCTGCTGCACGAGCTGGGCCATGCCTGGGGCTGCCTGATCCAGGACGTACCGGTGCGGCGGGTGATGCTGCACGGCTTCGGCGGCTATTGCCAGCACGCCCGCGCCACCACCCCGCGCGAGAGCGAGCTGATCGTGGCGATGGGGCCGATCGTGACCGTCGTGCTGTGGGCGGTGTCGGGGCTGATCGTCTGGGCGATGCAGACGGCAGATCGGCCTTACGACACTGTCATGTGGTTTTTCATGACCTTGTCCTGGCTGAACGGATATCTGGCGGTGTTCAACCTGCTGCCGATCGCGCCGCTGGACGGCGGCAAGATCTTCGAGCTGATCGTGCTGCGCTTCACCGACGGGCAGCGGGCGTCGCGGATCGCCGGGGTCGTCGGCATGGCGGGGCTGGTCGTGGTGGTGCCTTACCTGCTGGTCGAGGCGCGGGTCTGGGCCTTTGCGCTCTTCTTCCTGCCGGCGGTCATGGTCAACTGGAACAAGCTGCGCGGCCTGTCCTGCTGAGGCCGCCCCGTCGCCTGGGCTCTGGCAATTCCCTTCGTTGCGGCTTATCTGTCGTGTTCCGACCGCGAGAGGGACAAACGATGCGCCGCAAACGGGCCTATTCCGACGCCAACCTGCAGAACGAACGTATTTCCGGCTGGCGGACGATCCGGCGGGTGGCGCCCTATCTCTGGCCGGCCGAGCATCCTTGGGTGAAGCATCGGGTGGTCTGGGCGATGCTGGCGCTTCTGGCGTCCAAGCTGATCTCGGTCGGGACGCCGCTTCTCTACAAGCAGGCGGTCGATGCGCTGAGCAAGGCCGGCGCCTCGGACCTGGTGCTGGGGGCGGTCGGGCTGACCCTGGCCTATGGCCTGGCGCGGCTGATGTCGAACGGGTTCCAGCAGCTGCGCGATGCCATCTTCGCCGCCGTCGGCCAGCGCGCCCTGCGCCAGCTGGCGCTGGAGACCTTCGAACATATCCACGCGCTTTCAATGCGTTATCACATCACCCGCAAGACCGGCGGGCTGAGCCGGATCATCGAGCGCGGGGTCAAGGGGGTCGAGTTCCTGCTGCGCTTCCTCTTGTTCAGCATCGGGCCGCTGGTGCTGGAACTTCTGATGATCGCCGGCGTTCTCTTCTACCTGTTCGACGCCTGGTATCTGGCCGTGGTGGCGGTGACCATCGCGCTTTATGTCTGGTTCACCTTCGCGGTGACGGAATGGCGGGTGAAGCTCAGGAAGGAGATGAACGATCAGGATACCGACGCCAATCAGAAGGCCATCGACAGCCTGCTGAACTTCGAGACGGTGAAATATTTCGGCGCCGAGGCGCGCGAGGCGGCGCGCTATGACGGCGCCATGGCGGCCTATGCCAGCGCCGCGCTGAAGACGGCCTATTCGCTGGCCTTCCTGAACTTCGGCCAGGCCTTCCTGATCACCGGCGGGCTGGTCGCGGTGATGGTGATGGCCGCCATCGGGGTGCAGAACGGCCAGCTGACGGTGGGCGATTTCGTCATGGTCAACGCCTATATGATCCAGATCACCATGCCGCTGAACTTCCTTGGCACCGTCTATCGCGAGATCCGCCAAGCCCTTGTCGACATGGGACAAATGTTCGATCTGCTGGAGCAGCCCTCGGAAGTGTCCGACAAGCCCGACGCGCCCGATCTGAAGGTCGCGGGCGGCACGGTGCGGATGCAGGGCGTGCGCTTCGGCTATGATCCCGAGCGGCCCATTCTGAAGGGCATCGACCTCGAGGTGCCGGCGGGGCAGTCGGTGGCCATCGTGGGCTCGTCCGGGGCGGGGAAATCGACCATCGGGCGGCTGCTGTTCCGCTTCTACGACGTGCTGGACGGGGCCCTGACCATCGACGGCCAGGATGTGCGCGACGTGACGCAGCGCAGCCTGCATGACGCCATCGGCGTGGTGCCGCAGGATACCGTGCTGTTCAACGACACGATCCGCTATAACATCGCCTATGGCCGCGACGGCGCCAGCGAGGACGAGGTCGTGGAGGCCGCCAAGGCGGCGCAGATTCACGAGTTCATTCAAGCCCTTCCGCAGGGATACGACACCCAGGTCGGCGAACGCGGGCTGAAGCTTTCGGGCGGCGAGAAGCAGCGGGTGGGCATCGCCCGGACATTGCTGAAGAACCCGCCGATCCTGCTTCTGGACGAGGCGACGAGCGCGCTCGATACCGAGACCGAGCAGGAGATCCAGGGCGCGCTGAAACGCGCCGGGCAGGGGCGGACGGTGATCACCATCGCCCACCGGCTGAGCACCATCGCCGATGCCGACCGGATCGTGGTGCTGGAGGCCGGAGAGGTGGTCGAGGAAGGCCATCACGCCGACCTGCTGGCCAGGGGCGGGCGCTATGCGAGCCTCTGGGCGCGGCAGGCGGCGGAGCGCGAAGAGGCGGCCTGACCCGGGGCCGGGCAAGGCAGATTCACCTCACGGCGTGGCGCGGGTTAACCTTTCACGGCCGAATCGCGGTGTCTGGCGGGGACGGGGGCGTTTGGCGTCCCCAGGCTATGAAATTTGCGCCCGGGACGGGTTTTCTTGCCGGTGGCGCGCGGCCCGCCCGGAGGCGCGTTGCGGCGGTTCGGGACATAAGCGCAGGCTGGAGCGCCGCCATGATGCGGCGCGTCTTTACCTTTCGGCCGGGGCGAAAACGCGGCTGTCTGGCGGCCGGCTGGCGCCCGGCTGCCTTGCGTCGGGCGCGCAGAGGCCGGTTTGGCCGAAAGCGGCGTTCGTTGCGGGGGCGCGCGGGGCGGTCACAGGTTCTTCAAGCCTGCGGTGGGTTGAAACCCACCCTACGATTCGGCGGCGCCTGTCGCGGGACGGGTTATTCGGCGGCGTGGGCCTTGTCGTCGTCCTTGGGCTTGGCCGTGCCGTCGCTGTCGCTGTCGGTCGCGGCTTCGGCGGTTTCCTCGGCGGCCGCCTCGCCGGGCCCTGACGCGCCCGTCTCGGTGAGGCCGAGCTTGCCGGCGCGGCTGAGCACGCCTTGCACGTCTTCCAGGGCCGGGGCCTCCTGATCGGGCTCTTCCGCCTCGTCGGGGGTGGTCTGGAAGTGGAAGTCGTGGTCGGTGCCCCAGTCGCCGGGCCAGACCAGTTCCGGCCCCTTCATCCGGCGGGCGGCGCGGCGCAGGGCCCAGTCCTGGGCGGCACGGCTGGCGCGGCCGAGCGACAGCACCTTCAGCGCCCGGCCGATCCAGCCGATATAGGTGGTGGTCCAGACCCGGAGCGCCAGCATCGAGGGCGTGAAGACGAGCGTCAGCACGGTGGCGATGCCGAGGCCGAAGACGACCGCCGTGGCCAGCTGTTTCCACCACAGCGAGGTCGGGCTGTCGATGGTATAGCCGCCGCCGAAGAAATCGAGGCTGAGGCCGAACATCATCGGGGCGAGGCCCGCCATGGTGGTGACGGTGGTCAGGAAGACGGGGCGGATGCGGTCTTCGGCGGTGCGGATGATCGCCTCGATCCGCGGCATATAGGCGGAATATTCCTGATAGGTGTCGATCAGAACGATGTTGTTGTTCACCACGATGCCGGCCAGCGCGACGATGCCGGTACCGGTCATGATGATCGAGAAGGTCTGATCCATCACCATCATGCCGATGAGCACGCCGGTGGTCGACAAGACCACCGCCAAGAGCACCAGCACGGAATTGTAGAAGCTGTTGAACTGCGCCAGCAGGATGATGAACATCAGGCCCAGCGCGCCGGCGAAGGCCGATTGCAGGAAGGCCTGGCTTTCCTTCTGGTCGTCCTGGTCGCCGGTCCATTCCCAATCCACGCCGGCGGGGAAGGGGTTGGAGCCAAGCCAGCTTTCCAGCGTGGCGATGCGTTCGTTGGCGGTGATCGGCGTGAAGGCGAGGGCGGTTTGCTGCACCTCGTCCGCCGTCACGCCTTCGGCCGGGAAGAGCCGGGCCCAGCGTTCGCTGCCGTCGGGGCCCTTGAGCCGGACGGCGCCGGTGGGGGCGTCGGTCTGGCCGGCGAAGAACTGCACGGCGCCGAGATCGCGCGGCGCATCGGCGGATTGTCCGGTGCCGACGCTGGCGGCGCGGCGCTCGGGCGCGGTCTGCGGCTGGGCCGCGATGCGATACATGTCCTTGGCGACGCCCGCCTTGACGTCGAAGTAACGCTTCTGGTCGGCGCGGTTGATTTCGGCCAGTTTCTTCACCGGCTTGCGGGTGATGAAGTTGCTGAGCGGCACCAGCCCGTCCTGGGTGCGCAGTTTCAGGTTGTCGAGGGTGGACAGCACGCGGTCCTGTTCCGGCAGGCGGACGCGGATCTCGATCTCTTCGTCCGAGCTGTCGACCCGCATGGTGTCGAGCAGGAGCCCGCGCGTCACCAGCTGGACCATGCCGCCCACGGTGGCCACGTCGGCGCCATAGCGGCCGGCCTTTTCGACATCGACATCGATCTGCCAGTCGATGCCGGGCAGGGGCAGGGTATCCTCGATCTGGGTCAGGCCCGGGGTTGCGTCGAAATGGGAATGCGCGGTCCGGGTGGCCGAGACCAGCTGATCCCAGTCGTCGCCCTTGAGCCGCAGATGCACCGGCTTGGCCGAGGCGGGACCGCGGGCCTGGGCCAGGATCTCGACCTGGATGCCGGGGATCTGTTCCAGCTTCGCGGTCAGTTCGTTGATGATGGTGTCGCCGTCGAAGGCCGGGTCCTTGATGTGGCGCATGACCGTGTAATCGATCAGCGGAATGGTGAACCAGGGTTCGGTCGCGTCGGGGCGCTCTTCCCAGGGGATGGTTTCCAGCTGGACCTGGCCGATCGTGTCCTTGGGCGGCTGGGCGCCGCCGGTGTTGTTGTTGAGCCCGCCCTTGCCGCCGCCGCCCTGGGCGAAGGCGAAGGCGTTGAGCACGCCGGGATGGGCCAGCACGACCTTTTCGGCCTCGTGCACCAGCGCGTCCTTTTGCGCCAGCGAGAGGTTGCCGCGGGCGCGGACATAGACGATGGCCTGTTCGGGTTCGCTTTCGACGAAGAACTCGGTGCCCTTGTTGTTGGCGCCGTAGAGGGTGAAGACCTGCATCACCAGCGCGATGACGGCGACGACGGTGACGATGGGCATCACCGGGTTGCCGGCGATGGCCTTGATGACCCAGCCGAAGGCGGTGCGGCGGCGGCGGGTTTCGGGCGGCTTGCGGCGCTCGAATTTCGCCGCGCCCAGCGTGATCGAGCTGAGCACCGCGCCGAGAAGGAAGATCGCCATGCCGGGCAGCAGCGCGGCGATCCCTTCGGGCACGGCATCGCCCATCAGATGCGCCGGGCTGAGGGTGGCGCGGGCGCCGAGATAGATGAGATAGAGCGACGGCGGCACCAGGGCCCAGCGGAGGGTCCAGTGCAGACGGGCGCGCAGCCAGTCGGACGTGTGGTTGAACTTGCGGGTCATGCGGCCCGTCACGCCGCCCATGACGGGCAGATAGATCAGCGCGACGACCAGCGAGGCCGAGAGCACGAAGATCAGCGTGACCGGCAGCATCCCCATGAACTGCCCCGGCACGCCGGGCCAGAACAGCATCGGCAGGAAGGCGCAGAGCGTGGTTGCGGTCGAGCTGACCACCGGCCAGAACATGCGCTTGGCGGCCTCGACATAGGCATGCATCGGGCCGGTGCCGTCCTGGATGCGCTTGTCGGCATATTCCACCACCACGATGGCGCCGTCGACCAGCATCCCCACGGCCAGGATGAGGCCGAACATGACGATGTTCGAGATGCTGACGCCCATCAGCGCAAGGAGCGCGAAGCACAAAAGGAACGAGGTGGGAATGGCGAAGCCGACCAGGAGGGCGGGCCGGACGCCGAGCGCGCCCAGAACCACGATCATGACCAGCGCGATGGCGGTCAGGACCGAACCTTCGAGCTGGTCGATCATGCTGCCCACGACGCGGGACTGGTCGTTCGAGGTCCCGAGATGCACGGCGGCGCGCAGTTCCTCGGGCCAGGTGTCGTCGGCCTCGGCCACGGCCAGCTTCACCTCGTGTGCCATGTCGAGAAGGTTGAAGCCCTTGCGCTTGACCACCTGCAGCGCGACGGTGGTTTCGCCGTCGAAGCGCGCGGTCGAGGAGCGGTCCTCGAAGGTCAGGCGGATATCGGCGAGATCGCCCAGCGTCACCACCCGGTCGCCATTGGTCTTCACCGGCAGGGAATAGACATCCTGCGGCTCGTCGAAGCTGGAGGGGATCTTGACGGCGAAGGTGCCCTGGGCGGTTTCGACCTCGCCCGCCGGGATCAGCTGGTTGTTGTTGCGCACGACATTGATCAGCTCGCCCGCCGTCACGTTGTAGCTTTCCAGCTTCAAGGGGTCGATCACCACTTCCAGCATCTCGTCGCGGTTGCCGACGATATCGGCCGAAAGCACGGCGTCGATGGATTTCAGCCGATCCTCGAGATCCTTGGCGATGCGGTTCATGGTGCGTTCGGGCACCGCGCCGGTGAGGTTGACGATCAGGATCGGGAATTCCGAGAAGTTGATCTCGGAGATGGTGTATTTCTCGAACCCGTCGGGAAATTTCGACTCGGCCGTCGACATCGCGTCGCGGACATCGGCGACGGTGGCCTGCTTGTCCCAGCCGAATTCGAATTCCAGGAAGATGCCGGCATAGTTCTCGGCCGCCGTGGCGGACATCTTCTTGAGCCCGTCGAGATCGGCGAACTCGGTCTCCATCGGCTTGACCAGCAGGGTTTCGCTGTCCGCCGCCGAAATGCCGGGGAAGGGGACCGAGACGAAGAGGCCGGGGATCTGGATGTCCGGCTCGCCCTCTTTCGGCAGGTTGGCATAGGCAAAGCCGCCCACGAGGAGCGACAGCACGATGAAGGCGACGATCATCCGCGCCCGGGACGCGGCCCAGTCGACGATACCGGTCATGTGCCGGGCTCCTGATAGCTGGGTCGCACGGCGACGCCGTCGACCACATATTCCTGACCGATGGTGATGATGTCGGCCTGATCCGGCAGGCCCGAGATCCAGACGCCCTGGGCGGTGTCGCGCAGCAGGCTGACCGGCATGAACTGCGCCAGCTTGGCCTCGTCGACGATGCGCACGCCCAGGATGCCGTCGTCGTTCAGCGTCAGCGCGCTTTGCGGCACCAGATGGGCCGGGGCGCCGTCGGACTGGATGGCGATTTCGACGGTCTGGCCGTCGCGGATGGTCAGCGCGGGGTTCGGCACCTCGATCTCGACCCGGAAGGTGCGGGTCAGCGGATCGGCCGAGCGCGAGAGAAAGCTGACGCGGCCGATCAGCTCTTCGCCGGTGGTCAGCCGGGCGCCGCCGGTGGCACCGACCGAGACGCGCTCGACCTCGGCCTCGGGGACGTAGCCGACCAGGCGGATCGGGTCGAGCTGGATCACCGTGGCGCAGGTGGCGCCGGGCTGCAGCAGGGCGCCCAGTTCGGCGGTGTCGGTTTCCAGCAGGCCCTCGAACGGGGCGGCGATTTCGAGCCGGGCGATTTCCTTTTCGGTGGCGGCGACGGCGGCTTCGGCGGACTGGATGCCGGCCTGCACGGTGGCGAGGCCCGATTGCGCCGTCTTCACCCCGGCCTCGGCGGTCTTCACGCCGGCTTCGGCCGCGCTCATCGCGGCCTGGGCCGAGGCGACGCGGGTGTCCGAGGCATAGCCGCCCTTGGCCAGCTTCTCGGCGGCGTTGAGGTTGATCGCGGCCTCGGTCACCTGGGCGCGGGCGGTGTCGAGCTGGGCCTCGGCGCGGGGCAGCTGGGCCTCGGCCTCGGGGACGCGGGCGCGGGCCTCGGCCAGGCGGGCCTGGGCCTCGGCCAGCGAGGCCTCGCGGGTGCCGGGGTCGAGCCGGCAGAGCACCTCGCCCGCGTTGACGAAGGCGCCCTTACGCAGCGGTTCCGAGATCACCAGGCCGGTGGTTTCCGAACGCACGTCGATCTGGCGCGCGGCCTGGGTTTCGCCGCGCAGGATGACGGCGCGGTCGATCTGGCGCGCGGTCGAGCGGAGGGCGACGACGCCGACCGCGGTGGCGGCGTATTCCTCTTTCTCGGCGGCGGCCTGGGCGGCGCTGTCGGGGGCCGGGGTTGCGGCGGCCTGTTCGGACGCGGCCGCATCGCCACGGGCCAGCGACATCAGCGTATCGCGGTCGATGATGAGGAAATAGAGAAACACGCTGACCAGGAGCGCGGTGAGAATCGGCATAAGTCTCATCTAGGGTCCTTTTTGCGCACCGGGCGCGCTGTCGTGCTGCTGGTTTCGGCTTGCGGCAACGGCCGGGCAATTGCAAGCCGTGCCGCTGCATTGTCGCCGGTCTGTTGCGGGGGCGTCATCGGCGGTTGGCAGGTGCTCTCTGCTGGGGCGGCGCGGGGGCACGCGACAAACTGAACTGTGCGGTTCAGTTTAGGGGCGGAAGGCGGCGATGACAAGGGGGGAATGCGCGCGCGCCCGCGGGGACGGCAGACCTTGGCAGGGCCGGGGCGCTGCGCTAAGAGGGGCCAACGAAAAGACGAAGGGGCGCGCGGGTGAGCGAGACCGACAGTTTCATCGAAGAGGTGACCGAGGAGGTGCGGCGCGACCGGCTGTTCGCGCTGATGAAGCGTTACGGCTGGATCGCGGTTCTGGCGGTGCTGCTGCTGGTCGGCGGCGCGGCCTTCAACGAATGGCGCAAGGCGCGCGACCGGGCGGCGGCCGAGGCCACCGGCGACGCGATCATCGCGGCGCTGAAGGAGGACGCCCCCGAGGCCCGCGCCGGGGCGCTGGACGCGGTGCGCCCCGATAGCGCCGGGGCCGAGGCGCTGGCCCGGCTGCTGGCGGCGGGCGAGCAGATGACGGCGGGCGAATACGACGCCGCCGCGGCCGGGCTGAAGGCGGTCGAGGACAATCCCGACCTGCCGCTGATCTATCGCCAGGTGGCGGCGTTCAAGCGGCTGGCGGTGCTGGGCAGTTCGCTGACCGCCGAGGAGCGGCGCAAGGGATATGAGGAGCTGGTCGGGCCGGCCTCGCAGCTGAGCCTGCTGGCCGAGGAGCAGCTGGCGCTGATCGACATCGAGGCCGGCGACACGGCGGCGGCGGGCGAGCGGTTGCAGAAGATCGCCGTCGATGCCGGCGCGACGCCGGGCTTGCGTCGGCGCGCGACACAGTTGATGGTGGCGATGGGGATCACGCCCGAGGCGCTGCCCGGGGCGGCAGGGGCCGACGCTGCGGCGCCGGCGGGCGAATGACGGGCATTCCCGCCGGGCCGGATCGAGCCGGCCGGGAGGACGGCAAAGAAGGTGGTGAGGCAATGAAACGGGCAAAACGCACGGGGCTGGGACAGAGGCGCACGGCATGGGCCATGGGGCTGGGCCTGGCGGTTCTGCTGTCGGCCTGCGCCGACAAGGAAGAGATCCTGCCGGGCAAGCGCGAGGATCTGCGGGCGGTTCTGGGTGAGGACGCCGCGACCGACGCGATCCCGCAAAACCGGAGCCTGCCGCTGAACCCGGGCAAGGCCGTATCGAACGCCGCCTGGGCACAGCGCCACGGCTCGCCCGCGACCCGCACCGCGCATCCCGCGTTCGGCGGCGCGCTGCAACCGCTCTGGAGCGCCAAGATCGGCGCCGCCGCCGGCAAGCGCTCGCGCATCATCGCCGATCCGGTGGTGGGCGACGGCCGGGTCTATACGATGGATTCCGAGGCCCGGGTGAGCGCCACCTCGACCGGCGGCGCGGCGGTCTGGAGCGTCGATCTGACCCCGGAACGCGACAAGGCCAATCAGGCCATGGGCGGCGGGCTGGCGCTCGAGAAGGGCACGCTTTACGTCACCTCGGGCTTCGGCACGCTGACCGCGCTGGATGCCGCGACCGGCGCCGAGAAATGGCAGCAGCGCCTGGGCGAGAACGCCACCGGCGCGCCGACGGTGAAGAACGGCACCGTCTTCCTGGTGGCCGGCGACGACACCGCCTGGGCGGTGAATGCCGAGAGCGGCCGGATCGAGTGGCAGCTGGACGCGACGCCGTCGAAGAACAACATCCAGGGCCAGCCGGCACCGGCGGTGAACGATCAGGTGGCGATCTTCGCCTTCGGCTCGGGCGAGGTGCAGGCGGCGTTCCGCGGCGGCGGCCTCAGGGTCTGGGACGCGGTCGTCTCGGGGCAGCGCTTCGCGTTGGCGCGGACGCGGATTTCCGACATCACCGGCGATCCGGTGATCGTGGGCGACACCGTCTATGTCGGGTCGCAATCCGGCCGGCTGGTGGCGATGAAGGCGGCCACGGGCGAGCGGGTCTGGACCGCCAACGAAGGCGCGCTGAACCCGGTCTGGGTGGCCGGCGGCTCGGTCTTCCTGGTCAGCGACCGGAACGAGCTGGTGCGCCTGAGCGCCGAGGACGGCAGCCGCATCTGGGGCACGCCGCTGCCCTATTTCGTCAAGGACAAGCCGCGCCGGCAAAGCGCGATCTTCGCCCATTACGGGCCGGTCCTGGCCGGCGGGCGGCTGATCGTGGCGTCGAGCGACGGCGTGATTCGCGCCTTCGATCCGGCCAATGGCGCGCTGATCGGGCAGGGCGAGATCCCCGGCGGGGCCAGTTCGAACCCGGTCTTCGCCGGCGGCACGATGTATGTGGTCTCGACCAAGGGCGAGCTTTACGCCTTCCGCTAGGTCGTGTATCGGGGCGGCTTGACCGCCCTCAGGAGCGACATCATGAGCTTTTCCCTTGCCATCGTGGGGCGCCCGAACGTGGGCAAATCCACGCTGTTCAACCGCCTTGTCGGCAAGAAGCTGGCGCTGGTCGACGACCAGCCCGGGGTGACGCGCGACCTGCGCGAGGGCGAGGCGCGGCTGGGCGACCTGCGCTTCACGGTGATCGACACCGCCGGGCTGGAAGAGGCGACCGACGAGTCGCTGCAGGGAAGAATGCGGCGGCTGACCGAGCGCGCGGTCGACATGGCCGATATCTGCCTGTTCATGATCGACGCCCGCGCCGGCGTGACCCCGACCGACGAGGTCTTCGCCGATATCCTGCGCAAGCGCTCGGCGCATGTGATCCTGGCGGCCAACAAGGCCGAGGGCGCCGCCGCCGATGCCGGGGTGATCGAGGCCTGGGGCCTGGGCCTGGGCGAGCCGATCCGGCTGTCGGCGGAACATGGCGAGGGGCTGAACGAGCTTTATTCGGTGCTGATGCCGCTGGCCGATGAATTTGCCGAGCGCGCCGCCGAAGCTGCCCCCGAGACCGAGGTCGAGCTGTCCGAGGACGAGGCCGAGGAGGGCGAGGACGCCACGCCGGTGCCGACGGCGGGCAAGCCCTTGCAGATCGCCGTGGTGGGCCGGCCCAATGCCGGCAAGTCGACGCTGATCAACAAGATCCTGGGCGAGGAGCGGCTGCTGACCGGCCCCGAGGCGGGGATCACCCGCGATGCGATCTCGCTGAGGCTGGACTGGGACGGGGTGCCGGTGCGGATCTTCGACACCGCCGGGATGCGCAAGAAGGCCAAGGTGCAGGACAAGCTGGAAAAGCTGAGCGTGTCCGATGGCTTGCGGGCGGTGAAATTCGCCGAAGTGGTGATCGTGCTGCTGGATGCGGCGATCCCGTTCGAGCAGCAGGACCTGCGCATCGCCGATCTGGCCGAGCGCGAGGGCCGCGCCGTGGTGGTGGCGGTGAACAAGTGGGATATCGAGGACGACAAGCAGCAGAAGCTGCACGCGCTGAAGGAGGCCTTCGAGCGGCTGTTGCCGCAGCTGAAGGGCGCGCCGCTGGTCACCGTCTCGGCCAAGACCGGCCGCGGGCTGGACCGGTTGCAGGCGGCGGTGATGAAGGCCTATGAGGTCTGGAACCGCCGGGTGCCGACGGCGCAGCTGAACCGCTGGTTGTCGGGGATGCTGGAGCAGCACCCGCCGCCCGCGCCGCAGGGCAAGCGGATCAAGCTGCGCTACATGACCCAGGCCAAGACCCGGCCGCCCGGCTTCGTGGTGATGTGCAACCATCCCGAAAAGCTGCCCGAAAGCTATTCCCGCTATCTTGTCAATGGTTTGCGGGTCGATTTCGACATGCCCGGCACGCCGATCCGGCTGACCATGCGGTCGCAGGGTGACAAGAACCCCTATCAGGGGCGCAAGAAATCGGGGCCGTCGCGGCTGCGCAAGCACCTGGACGGGCGCCGCGGCTGAGCCCGAGGTCGGGGATTCCGACCTTTCGCCGGGGCCCGCTTTGCGGTTAACCTCTCGGCAAGATCAAGCGAAGACCGCCCCGGCATATTGCGCCGGGCGGCTGGGGGGACGGTTAGAACGATGAATATTCGGGAATTTTCGCGGGGCTTTACCGAAAAGGACGATGCCCTGGCCTGGCGCGAACTGGCGCTGACCTTGGTGGCCTATGCCGCGTTCCTGAGCGTGGCGCTGGCCTATGCCACGGTCTGGTGGGTGGTGGTGCCCTTCACGGTGCTGACCGGGCTGATGGGCATCCGGGTCTATATGATCCAGCACGACAACATGCACCGCGCCTTCTTCACCTCGCGGCGGCTGAACGACGTGGTCGGGGAATTGCTGTCGCCGATCTCGCTTTCGCCTTATGTGGCAACGCGTTACAACCACAACCTGCACCATGCCCATGTCGGCGATCTGGACCATCGCGAGGCGTTCGAGATCGACATCATGACGGTCGAGGAATACCGCAGCGCGCCGCTGGGGCGGCGGCTGTGGTATCGCTTCTATCGCTCGCCCTTCACGCTTCTGGTGGTGGGGCCCTTCGTGCTCTACCTGATCCTGCGGCGGTTTCCGAGGAACGGGATCAAGACCGGCATCGGCTGGGTGGTGCTACATGACGCCATGGTGCTGGGCTATGTCGGGCTGCTTTACTGGATCGCCGGCTGGGCCGGGGTTCTGGTGCTGATGGGCTCGATCTATGTCGGGGCGACCTTCGGGGCGATCATCCCTTACGTGGTGCATAATTTCGAGCAGGTCTATTGGGGCCGCAAGCGGATTACACCTATGAGAAGGGGGCGCTGAGGGGCTCATCGGTGCTGCGCTTCGGCGATTGGTTCGACCGGCTGACGCTGAACATCGCCTATCACGACCTGCACCATCTGAACGCCAATATCCCCTGTTACAACCTGAAGCGCTGTTACGAGGCGGCGGGCGATCTGCTGGAGAGCCGCGAGATCGGCTTTGCCGAGGCGCTGAGCTGTTATGGCTGGAAGCTCTATGACGAGGCGGCGCAGAAGATGGTGACTTTCGCCGCCGCGCGAGAGGCCGGGCGGATGGCGCAGACGCCGGCGGAGTGAGCCCGCGGGGGGCTCGCCGCGCCCTTGCGTGCGCGTCTCGCCAGGGCCGTCCGGGCATCGGCTGAAAGGTGCCGAGGGCGGGGGTCTGGCCCCGCGAATCCGCTTGCGCAAATCTGCGAAAATCAGAATATCGCGCCTGAAGGCAGAGAGCCTTTGTTCGGCGGCCCGAGGCCGCCCTTGGAGTGAAACCCAAATGAATATCAAGACTTTGCTGGCAGCCGCCCTGGTTCTGTCCGCATCGAATGCCATGGCTGCCGTGGAAGACAGCGATGGCAACGGCACCTACTCGATGGAAGAGATGGCCGCCGCCTATCCGGACCTGACGGAAGAGCAGTTCGCGCAGATCGACGCCAATGCCGATGGCGAGGTCGATGCCGATGAACTGGCCGCCGCCGTGGCCGCCGGCACCATCGCCGAGTAAGCCGGTCGGGCGCGCCCTCGCGCCGCGGTTTTCCAGGCCCCCGAAGCCCGCAGGCTTCGGGGGTTTTGCTTTGCCGGCTGCGTGGAATGCCGCGCCGCGCGGCGCGGCCTGGCCCGGGCGCGCGCCCGGGCGGCGGCCCTCAGGCGAGGGTGCCCTCGGCGGTCAGCCGGGTCTTGCCGCCGAGATAGGGGTGCAGCACGGCGGGCAGGTCGACCGAGCCGTCCGCTTGCTGGCCGTTCTCCAGCACCGCGATCAGGCAGCGGCCCACCGCGAGCCCCGAGCCGTTCAGCGTATGGACGAACTGCGGCCGGCCGCCGTCCGAAGGCTTGAACCGGGCATTCATCCGCCGGGCCTGGAAATCGCCGCAGACCGAGACCGAGCTGATCTCGCGATAGGTGTTCTGGCCGGGCAGCCAGACCTCGATATCATGGGTGCGGGTGGCGCCGAAGCCCATGTCGCCGGTGCACAAGACGATGGTGCGATAGGGCAGGCCGAGTTTCTCGAGAATGCCCTCGGCGCATTTCGTCATGCGTTCGTGTTCGCCGCGGCTGCTGTCGGGATGGGTGATCGAGACCATCTCGACCTTCTCGAACTGGTGCTGGCGCAGCATCCCGGCGGTGTCCTTGCCGGCGCTGCCGGCCTCGGAGCGGAAGCACTGGGTATGGGCGACCATGCGGCGGGGCAGGGTGGCTTCGTCCACCACGTCGCCATTCACCGTGTTGGTCAGCGGCACCTCGGCGGTGGGCACCATCCACCAGCCATTGGTGGTCTCGTAGCTGTCCTCGCCGAATTTGGGCAGCTGGCCGGTGCCATACATCATCTCGGGGCGGACCAGCACGGGCGTCCACATCTCGGTCAGGCCGTTTTCGTCGACATGGGTGTCGAGCATGAACTGCGCCAGCGCCCGGTGGATACGGGTGAGCGCGCCCTTCAGCACCATGAAGCGCGAACCGGAGAGCTTGGCGGCCAGTTCGAAATCGAAGCCCAGCGCCGGGCCAGCGATCTCGAAATGCTCTTTCGGGGTGAAATCGAAGTCGCGCGGCGTGCCCCAGCGGCGCAGCTCGACATTCTCTTTCTCGCCGGCGCCGTCGGGCACGTCGGCCAGCGCCAGGTTGGGGATGGTGCCCAGAAGGTCGGTCAGCTCCTGGTCGAGCGCCTTGGCCTCGGCCTGCATCGCGGCGGTTTCGGACTTCTTCGCCGCGACCTCGTCGCGCAGGCGGGTGAACTCGGCCTCGTCGCCGCGGGCCTTGGCGGCGCCCACCAGCTTGGCGGCGGCGTTCTGGGCGGCCTGGGCGGTCTCGGCCGCCTGGATGCGGGCGCGGCGGGCCTCGTCCAGCGCCAGGATCCGCGACGACATCGGCGCATCCCCGCGCCGCGCGATGGCGGCATCGAAAGCGTCGGGGTTTTCGCGGATGAAGCGGATGTCGTGCATCTGGTGGTCCTCGCGTGACTCGGCTGTTTCGTGTGGCGCCCTTATGGCCGATTTAGCCGGCCATGGTAAACGGGCGATTGATCGGGGCCGGACGGGGGCCGAAAACCCGGCTTACGGGGATTGCAAACCGGGGGGCGCGCGCATAGGTTCCGCCAAAATCGCGCGGCCCCCCTTCGGGGCGGTGAGCCGCGCCAACCTCATCGAAAGGATACCCCATGTCCGGAACCGGCGGCGCCTTCGCCCAGCTTCTTCCGCTGATCCTGATCTTCGCGATCATGTATTTCCTGCTGATCCGTCCGCAGCAGAAGAAGATGAAGGACCATCAGGCGATGATCGAGGCGGTGCGCCGCGGCGATCAGGTGATCACCCAGGGCGGCGTGGTCGGCAAGGTGGTGAAGGTGCGCGACGACGGCGAGGTCGAGGTCGAGATCGCCGAGGGCGTGAAGGTGCGGGTGATCAAGTCGACCCTGGCGCAGGTGCTGTCGAAGACCGAGCCGGCGGCGAATTCCTGACGGCAGGCGTGTCCGGGCGGCGGAGAGAGGGCCGGTGCCGGGATGAACAGGAACAAGGCCCGGGCCTTGGAGGCGGCGCCCGAAGAGCCCGGCGCCGGGCAGGAGTGAGGACAGATGATCCAGATCGAAACCTGGAAGCGCGTGCTGATATGGTCCATCGTCGCGGTGGGCCTGCTGCTGGCACTGCCGAATGCGTTCTATACCCGCGTCGAGACCCATAACGACGCGGTGAAGGCGCTGGAAAAGGGCAGCACCGCCGACGGGCTGGCCGAGCAGGAGGCGCTGTGGCCGGGCTGGCTGCCCTCGGGGCTGGTCAATCTGGGGCTCGACCTGCGCGGCGGGGCGCATCTTCTGGCCGAGGTGAAGGTCGAGGATGTCTACAAGACCCGGATCAAGGGCATGTGGCCCGAGATTCGCGACATGCTGCGCGAGGAGCGCGATACGGTCGGCACGATCCGGCTGCAGAAGGGCGCCGATGACGAGTTGCGCATCCGCATCTCGAACGCCGATCAGACGGAACGCGCCGCCAGCCTGGTGCGCGGGCTG
The DNA here is from genome assembly GCA_041397165.1 of Paracoccaceae bacterium. Classification (GTDB taxonomy): domain Bacteria; phylum Pseudomonadota; class Alphaproteobacteria; order Rhodobacterales; family Rhodobacteraceae; genus JAWKXE01. The sequence continues at coordinate 38,932 of JAWKXE010000023.1, forward strand.
GCCCGGCCGGTGGCCAGCCTGACGGCGGCGGGCGCGTCGGACATCGACGTGACGACCGACGGGCAGGACGTGATCGTGCGGCTGAGCGAGGCCGAGAAGGTGGCGACGGACGACCGCACCGTGCGTCAGGCGCTGGAGATCGTGCGGAGCCGGATCGACGAGGTCGGCACCCGCGAGCCCACCATCCAGCGCCAGGGCGCCAAGCGCATCCTGATCCAGGTGCCGGGCATCGGCAGCGCGGCCGAGCTGAAGCGGATCATCGGGACCACGGCGCAGCTGACCTTCCAGCCGGTGGTCAGCCGCACCACGGACGAGAACGCCTCGGTCAGCGCCGGCGAGGAGCTGTTGCCGGCCAAGGAAGACAAGGCCACCGATGGCAAGCCGATCTATTACCTGCTGGACGCCGTTCCGGTGGTGACCGGCGAGGATCTGGTCGATGCCCAGCCGAGCTTTGACCAGAACGGGTTCCCGGCGGTGAATTTCCGCTTCGACGGGGCCGGCGGCCGCCGGTTCGGCGATTACACCGCCGAGAATATCGGCAAGCCCTTCGCCATCGTGCTGGACGGCAAGGTGATCAGCGCGCCGACGATCCAGAGCCATATCGCCGGCGGGTCGGGCATCATCACCGGCAATTTCACGCTGGAGGAATCGACCGAACTGGCGGTTCTGCTGCGCGCCGGGGCGCTGCCTGCGGGCCTCGACTTCCTGGAAGAGCGCACCATCGGGCCGGAACTGGGCGCCGACAGCATCGAGGCCGGCAAGGTCGCCAGCCTGGTCGCCGGCGCGGCGGTGCTGATCTTCATGGTCCTGGCTTACGGTCTTTTCGGGCTGTTCGCCGATATCGCGCTTCTGATCAATATCGGCCTGATCTTCGGGGCGCTGAGCCTGATCGGCGCGACGCTGACCCTGCCGGGGATCGCCGGGATCGTGCTGACCATCGGCATGGCGGTCGACGCCAACGTGCTGGTGTTCGAGCGCATCCGCGAAGAACTGAAATCGGCCAAGGGGCCGGCGCGGGCCATCGACCTGGGCTATGAAAAGGCGCTGAGCGCCATCGCCGACGCCAATATCACCACCCTGATCACGGCGGTGATCCTCTATGCCGTGGGCTCGGGGCCGGTGCGCGGCTTCGCCATCACGCTGGGGCTGGGGATCATCACCTCGGTCTTTACGGCGGTCTATGTCACGCGGCTGATCGTGGTGCTCTGGTTCGAGCGCCGCCGTCCGAAAACGCTGGAGGTCTGAGCCATGCGCCTGAGACTCGTTCCCAAGGAAACCAAGATCGACTTCTTCAAGCGCTGGAAGCTGTGGCTGGGCCTGTCGGGCACCTTCATGGTGATCGCGCTGGTGTCGTTCCTGACCCAGGGGCTGAACTATGGCATCGACTTCCGCGGCGGCACCACGATCCGCTCGGTCGCCGAGCAGCCGGTGGATGTCGGCGCCTATCGCCAGGCGATCGCCGCGCTGGGGCTGGGGGATGTGTCGATCTCGAAGGTCTTCGTCAACCCGACCGATGCCGACACCACCGTCGCGCTGATCCGCGTCCAGGCGCAGGAGGGGGCCGAGTCGGCCAGGCCCGAGATGATCGCCCAGGTCGAGGCGGCGCTGCAGACGGTGGCGCCGAAGATCGTGTTCGAGAGCGTCGAATCGGTGGGGCCCAAGGTCTCGGGCGAGCTGATCCAGACGGCGGTGATCGCGGTCACCTTGGCCATCGGGGCGGTGCTGATCTATATCTGGATGCGGTTCGAATGGCAGTTCGCGCTGGGCGCGGTGATCGCGCTGGTGCATGACGTGCTGCTGACCATCGGCATCTTCTCGGAAATCCAGATCAAGTTCGACCTGGCGATCATCGCCGCGCTTCTGACCATCGTCGGCTATTCGCTGAACGACACCGTGATCGTGTTCGACCGGGTGCGGGAAAACCTGCGCAAATTCAAGCAGATGCCGCTGGCCGAGGTGCTGAACCTTTCGATCAACGAGACGCTGAGCCGGACCACCATGACCTCGTTCACCACGCTTCTGGCGCTGATCGCGCTTTATGTGCTGGGCGGCGACGTGATCCGCGGCTTCGTCTTCGCGATGATCTGGGGCGTGGTGGTGGGCACCTACAGCTCGATCTTCGTGGCCTCGACCATCCTGCTGTGGCTGGGGGTCAAGCGCGACTGGTCGAAGCCCGACGCCAATGCCGGCACCCAGTTCGCCGGCATAGATGCCTGAGCCGAGCCGTGCCTGAGCTGACCCATGGTTGAGGCGCTGTCCCAGGCGCTGGCCGTTCCCGGTGTTCCTTGGGTCTTTGCCGCCGCCTTCGTGGCCGGCATCGTGCGCGGCTTTTCCGGCTTCGGCACGGCGATGATCTTCCTGCCGGTGGCGGCGCAGGTGCTGCCGCCGGTCTGGAGCGTGGCGGTGCTGGCGGTGATGGACATCATCGGGCCGCTGCCCGCCATCCCCCGGGCGCTGCGCGACGGCCACCCGCGCGATCTGGCGCGGCTGCTGGCGGGCACGCTGGTGGCGCTGCCCCTGGGGCTGGCGGTGCTGTTCGCGGTCGACCCGACCGTGTTCAAGGTGGCGGTGTCGGTGATCAGCCTGGGGCTTCTGGTGCTGCTGGTCTCGGGCCTGCGATACCATGGCGTGCTGAGCAAATGGATGATCTATGGCACCGGGGCGCTTTCCGGGTTCCTGGGCGGGGCGGTGGCCATTCCCGGGCCGCCGGTGATCCTGCTTTACATGGCCAGCCCGCATCCGGCGCGGGTGATCCGGGCCAACAACATGGCCTTCCTGTTCTCCTACGACCTGCTGATGCTGGCCGGGCTGGCGCTGGCCGGCAAGCTGAGCGCGGTGCCTGTGGCGCTGGGGCTGATGACGGCGCTGCCCTATCTGGCGGGGGTCAGCCTGGGCGGCTGGCTGTTCCGGCCGGGGCTGGAGCGGGTGTATCGCTGGGTCGCCTATGGCATCATCGCCGTCTCGGCCCTGTCGGGGCTGTGGTCGGTCTGGGGAGGGGCGTGAGATGCAGATGAACGAGATGGAGATGGGCGGCGTGCGCCCGGTCGACGGCTATGGCCCGGGGTTCTTCCGCATCGGCGGGGCGGTGATCCGCGGCGCGGTGCTGGTGACGCCCCGGAGTGTCGCGGAATGGGGCGGGCTTCACGACCGGGCCGCGCTGCTGGCGCTGGCGGGCGAGATCGACGTGATCCTGTTCGGCATGGGCGCCGAGATCGCCCATCTGGCCCCCGATCTGCGCGCGGCGATCGAGGCGGCGGGCATGGGGGCCGAGGTGATGAACTCGCCCGCCGCCTGCCGCAGCTGGAACGTCCTGGCCGCCGAAGGGCGCCGCGTGGCGCTGGCGGCGCTGCCGGTATAGGACCCGGGTGAAGTGGGCGAAATCCGACGCGGATTTCGCACCGTTTTCCGACGCGGAAAACGGCTGCGCCCGGTCGAGAGCAAGGGCTGAAAAATCCGCGTCGGATTTTGCCCCGCTTTTCGCGTCGAAAAGCGTTTTGTCCCGGGCGCGCTGCGGTAAGGCGATTGGCATGGAGTTGACGGTAAGCGATCTGGCCGTGGCGCGCGGCGGTATTCCGGTGCTGGAGGGGTGAGTTTCACGCTGGCCCCCGGCCGGGCGCTGATTCTGCGCGGACCCAACGGCATCGGCAAGACCACGCTTCTGCGCACCGTCGCCGGGCTGCAGCCGCCGCTGAAGGGCCGCATCGGGCTGGACCGCGAGGCGATGGCCTATGCCGCCCATGCCGACGGGCTGAAGGCGGTGCTGAGCGTCGAGGAGAACCTGGGATTCTGGGCCCGGGTGTTCGGCACCGGCAGCATCGAGCCGGCGCTTCAAGGCTTTGCCCTGGGCGAATTGCGGCACCGGCCGGCCGGCGCGCTTTCGGCCGGGCAGAAGCGCCGGCTGGGCCTGGCGCGGCTTCTGGTGACGGGCCGGCCGGTCTGGGTGCTGGACGAGCCGACGGTGTCTCTGGACGTAGAGGCGGTGGCGATGTTCGGCGCGGCGGTGCGTAGCCATCTGGCGGGCGGCGGCATGGCGCTGATCGCCACCCATATCGACCTGGGCCTTGCCGAGGCCGAGGTGCTGGATGTCGGGCCGTTTCGCGCCCGCGCCCCGGCGCCCGAGGATTTCGACGAGGTGTTCCTGTGATCGCGCTGCTGATCCGCGATCTGCGGCTGGCGGTGCGGGCCGGCGGCGGGTTCGGCCTGGGGCTGGCCTTCTTCCTGATCGTCGTGGTGCTGGTGCCCTTCGGGGTCGGCCCCGAGACCGGCCTTTTGGCGCGGATCGCGCCCGGCATCCTGTGGCTGGGGGCGCTGCTGGCGACGCTTCTGTCGCTCGACCGGGTGTTCGCGCTGGACTGGGAGGACGGATCGCTCGACCTGATCGCGACCTCGCCCCTGCCGATGGAGGGGGTGGTGAGCGTGAAGGCGCTGGCGCATTGGCTGGTGACGGGCCTGCCGCTGGTCCTTGCCTCGCCCCTGTTCGGGCTGCTCTTGAGCCTGCCCGAGGCGGGATACCTGCCGATGATCCTGTCGCTGCTGATCGGCACGCCGGCGCTGAGCGTGATCGGCACCTTCGGCGCGGCGCTGACCGTGGGGCTGAAGCGCGGCGGGCTGCTTCTGAGCCTGCTGGTGCTGCCGCTTTACGTGCCGACCCTGATCTTCGGCGCCGAGGTCGCACGGCGCGGGGCGGAGGGCATGGAATATACCGTGCCGCTGGCGATGCTGGCGGGGATCAGTTTCGGCGCGATGGCGCTTTTGCCCTTCGCCAGCGCGGCGGTGTTGCGCGTCAACCTGCGCTGAGCCTGCAGGGATTTCAGTCCGGACGCTTCCGCCTTGCCGGCCCCGGCGCCCGCGCGTATGGCTGCGCCGATGAGCGAGGTGATGACATATCGCGGCCACCTGCGGGCGCTGATGAAGCTGGGGCTGCCGCTGATCGGTGGCAACCTGGCGCAATTCGCGATCTCGTTCACCGATGCGGTGATGCTGGGCTGGTACGATGTCGGCGCGCTGGCGGCGCAGGTGCTGGCCGGCATGGTGCTGTTCGTGCTGTTCCTGTTCGGCACCGGCCTGGCCAATGCGGTGATGCCGCTGGTGGCCGAGGCCGAGGCGGCGGGCGATCCGATGCGGGTGCGGCGGGTGACGCGGATGGGCCTGTGGGCGGCGGCGGCGTTTTCGCTGATGTGCCTGCCGGTCTTCCTGATGGCGCGGCCGCTGCTTCTGGCGCTGGGGCAGGAGGAGGTCCTGGCCGGGCTGGCGGCGGATTACCTGCGCATCGCCGGCTTCGGCGTCATCTTCGCGCTGATCGGCGCGGTGCTGAAGAGCTTCCTTTCGGGGCTCGAGCATACCGGGGTGGTGCTGTGGAGCACGCTGCTGGCGGCGGTCGTCAACGCGGTGGCGAATTACGCGCTGATCTTCGGCCATTGGGGCGCCCCCGAGATGGGCATCCGCGGCGCGGCGGTGGCGGCGCTGGCGGCGAATGCGGTGCAGTTCCTGGCGCTCTGGGCCTATGCCGGGCTGCGGCGGCCGCTGAGGGGCTATGCCATCTTCGGCCGGCTGTGGCGGGCGGACTGGCCGGCGCTGGGGCTGGTGGTGCGGCTGGGTCTGCCGATCGGGCTGACCGCGCTGGCCGAGGTCGGGTTCTTCGCCGCCAGTTCGGTGATGATGGGCTGGCTGGGGCCGCTGCCGCTGGCGGCGCATGGCATTGTGCTGCAGATATCCTCGGCCACCTTCCTGGTGCATATGGGCCTGTCCAGCGCCACCACGGTGCGCGCCGGCCGGGCGGTGGGCCGGCGCGACCCCGAGGGGCTGCGGCGCGGCGGGCTGGTGGCGATCGCCGTCTCGGGCGTCTTCGCGGCGCTGTCGGTGGTCTTGTTCCTGTCGCTGCCGGCCGAGCTGATCGGCCTGTTCCTCGACCCGGCCGATCCGCGCCGCGCCGAGGTGCTGGCGGTGGGCATCGGGCTGATGGCGGCGGCGGCGCTGTTTCAGGTGATGGACGCGGCGCAGGTCATGGCGCTGGGGCTGTTGCGCGGGGTGCGCGACACGCGCGCGCCGATGCTGATGGCGGCGCTGGCCTATTGGGGGATCGGGATGCCGGCCAGCGCCATCCTGGGCTTCCCCGCCGGTCTGGGCGGGGTCGGCATCTGGCTGGGCCTGACCATCGGCCTGGCGGTGGCGGCGGTGCTGTTGATGTGGCGGTTCTGGGCCCGGGTCCTGCCGCGGACCCTGACCGAGGACCGCGCGCCGCATTGAGTTGGCGCCCGCAGGGCGCCCCTCCGGCTCCGGCGCGCGTCAGCGCGCCGCCGTCGCGCCCCGACGCCGAGCGCAGCGAGGCGCCGGTTTCGCAAGGCCGAGCGCAGCGAGGCCCTCGCCTTCGTGCTGCGCGTCAGCGCAGCCTCTTGTCTGCCGGAGCCGCGTGGCGGCCCTGGGGGATCAATAGATATAGCGGATCTGGTCGGTCCAGTAGCGTTCGACCCGGCGCAGCGAGGTGGTGATATCGTCCAGCCCCTCGGGCGTCAGCACGTTCTTCTTCACCAGCCCTTCGGCATGGCGGCCGAACAGCCCGCGCACCACGTCGCGGATCTCGCGGCCCTTCTCGGTCAGGCGCACCCGCACCGAGCGGCGGTCGATCTCGCAGCGCTGGTGGTGCATATAGCCCATGTCCACCAGCTTCTTCAGGTTATAGCTGACATTCGAGCCCTGGTAATAGCCGCGCGATTTCAGTTCGCCCGCCGTCACTTCGTTCTCGCCGATATTGAACAGGAGAAGCGCCTGCACGGCGTTGATTTCCAGCACCCCGACCCGTTCGAATTCGTCCTTGATCACGTCCAGCAACAGCCGGTGGAGACGTTCGACCAGCGAAAGCGTCTCGAGATAGCCCGTCATGAAACCTGCCTCGGTCCCGTCGCTCAACTGCGTAGTGCCCAGCGGCCTGTGCATACTCATCCAAGTCTCCGTCGCATCTGCTCGGACACGGAAACTGGAGCAAAAAGCCGAAAAATCCGTTAAACCCCGACCTATCTTCGCTAAAAAGCGAGACATCCCGCGCAGGGGCGGGCGGCCGGCCGGGCCGGGGCGGGGTCAGGTGCCGATCAGGCCGCGGATATCGGAGACCAGCGCGGCATGGGGCGCGGGCGGCGCGACCTGGCCGGTGACCCATTGATAGAGGTCCTGGTCGTTTTCCCGCAGCAGCGCGTCATAGGCGGCCAGCGCGGGGTCTGCCATCGCCTCGAGCCGGGCGGCGGCGAAGCGCATCAGGATCAGGTCCATCTCCTTGGTGCCGCGCCGCATCGAGCGCATATGCAGGCGCTTGATGCGGGCCGCGCGGGGTTCGGTCGGGGCGGCGGCGGGTTCCAGCGGGGTGTCAGGCAAGGTCATACTCCCGGGCCACGGCGGCCAGCTTCTTCTCCAGCGCGCCGAGGCGGTTGGCGGTCTTGTTGGCGCGGGTCTTCAGGGCGCGGATCTCGGCCAGGATGTCCTTGATGTCATTGCCCAGCGGCGCCTCGTCCGAGGGCGCGGGAATGCCGTCGCCGACCCCTTCCAGCAGCCAGGCCAGCGACACGTTCAGCAGCCCGGCCAGCATCTGCAGCTTGTTGGCGCGCGGCTCGGACAGGTCGTTTTCCCAGCCCTGCAGGGTCGAGAGCCGGATGCCGAGGCGTTTGGCAAGCTGTTTCTGGGTCATGCCGGCGGCCTCGCGGGCGCCGGTGACGCGGTCGCCGAAGGTGCTGGCGGCAGGGTCGAACCAGCCTTCGTCGAAGGCCTCGACCGGGCCGGTCCGGGGCAGGGGATCGTCGGCGGTCGCGTTGGCGGTGTCGTCTGTCATGGTGGCTCCTTGGGGGCATCCCCCTGGTCGTGTTCCCTCATGTCCAGGCCGGGGCGTGCGGGGGGCACGCGCGCTTCGCGCTTGAACGGCTGCGTCCCCCAACCTATGACAGATGGCGACGAGACTCAAACCGGGATCCCCGACCTCATGGCCTTTCTTTCCGACACGCTGGCACGGGTGAAGCCGTCGCCGACCATCGCCGTTTCCAACCTTGCGGCCGAGCTGAAGGCGGCCGGCCACGATGTGATCGGGCTGGGCGCGGGCGAGCCGGATTTCGACACGCCCGAGCATATCAAGGCCGCCGCCAAGGCCGCGATCGACGCCGGCCGCACCAAATATACCGCCGTCGACGGCATTCCCGAGCTGAAGCAGGCGATCTGCGCCAAGCTGAAGCGCGACAACGGGCTGGAGTACGAGCCGGCCCAGGTCAGCGTCGGCACCGGCGGCAAGCAGATCCTCTATAACGCCCTGATGGCGACGCTGAACCCGGGCGACGAGGTGATCATTCCGGCGCCTTACTGGGTGAGCTATCCCGACATGGTGCTGCTGGCCGGCGGCGTGCCGGTGCCGGTCGAGGCCAGCCTGGAGACCAGTTTCCGCATCACGCCCGAGCAGCTGGAAGCGGCGATCACGCCGAAGACCAAGTGGCTGATCTTCAACTCGCCCTCGAACCCGACCGGGGCGGGATACAGCCGCGACGAGCTGAAGGGGCTGACCGATGTGCTGATGCGTCACCCGCATGTCTGGGTGATGACCGACGACATGTACGAGCATCTGGCCTATGACGATTTCGAGTTCTGCACCCCGGCCGAGGTCGAACCGGGGCTCTACGACCGCACGCTGACCTGCAACGGGGTGTCGAAGGCCTATGCCATGACCGGTTGGCGGATCGGCTATGCCGCCGGGCCCGTCGCGCTGATCGCGGCGATGCGCAAGGTGCAGTCGCAATCGACCTCGAACCCCTGTTCGATCTCGCAATGGGCGGCGGTCGAGGCGCTGAACGGGCCGCAGGACTTCCTGGCCGACTGGTGCAAGATCTTCCAGGGCCGGCGCGATCTGGTGGTGCGGATGCTGAGCCAGATCGAGGGCGTGACCTGTCCGGTGCCGGAAGGGGCGTTCTATGTCTATCCGTCGATTGCCGGGCTGATCGGCAAGGTGACGCCGAAGCAGGTGAAGATCACCGATGACGAGACCTTCGCCAAGGCGCTGCTGGAAGAGGCTGGCGTGGCGGTGGTGTTCGGCGCGGCCTTCGGGCTTTCGCCCTGTTTCCGGGTCAGCTATGCCACCTCGGACGCGGTGCTGGAAGAGGCCTGCCGCCGCATCCAGGCGTTCTGCGCCAGCCTGAGCTGAGCCCGGGCCCGGCGGGGACCGGCGTTGACAACCGGGGTGGCAAGGGCCGACAAAGCCACCCAGACAAGGACAAGGACCGGACGGGACGATGGGCGCCGAGCTTCCAGACTATTACTTCCGGGTGCGGGAGAATGGCGCCTTCGTGTTCCGGGTCGACACCGAGAACCGGCAGCGGCGGATCGAGATGGACCAGATCGCCGTGGTCAACACCCGCAACGGCGAGATCAAGCCGCATGGCGGGCGCGACCTGAGCCCGGCGGATATGGCGGCGATCGAGGACTGGCTGGAACGGCGCCAAGCGGTTCTGGCGGCGCGCGATATCGACGATATCTTCCGGGCGGTGGATTACCTGAACCTGACCACCCATTGGGCGCAGTCGCGCGCCACGGACGAGCAGCTGGAGCAGGTGACCGACGCGCTGTTGCTGGCGATGCACGATCTGCGCTCGGTCCTGGTGCGCAAGAAGGCCGACCGGTTGCTGAAGGAGTGAGGCCGAACCGGCCCCCCGCCGGCGCTCCCGCCCGCCCACCCCGCGCCGCCGGGGGGCCGGCTGGCGCGGCCTTGTGCCGCGGGATTCGGGGGAGGGGCCGAATGAGTATTTGGGGAAAGATGAAAGGGTGGACGCCGGTGCGGTTTGCGGCGGGTCAGAGGCGCGACAGGATCAGGCCTTGCAATTCGCGTTTCAGCTTGCGGACCATGGCGGCTTCGTAATCGGCGAACCCGCTGGCGGTTTCGGTGAAGGCGCCGGGGCCGGCGAGGACATAGGCACGGAAATAGGCCTGAAGCCCGGCGGCATCGGCGCCGATCACCAGGGCGTTGATGGTGATGCCGGCCGCTTCGGCCTCGGCCCTGATCGGGCCGGGCTGGGGGCCGGTGTTGGAGGTGCCGTCGCCCGAGAGATCGAGCGTGCGGCGGCGGCAGGGCCGGGGGGCCAGCGCCGCGATGCCATGGCGCATGGCCGCGCCGAGCGCCGTCGAGGGCGGCAGGGCGGCGCGCGGCGCGGTGGCGATGCGGGTCGCGGCGGCCTCGAGCCGTGCCGGGCTGTCGATGGCGGTCCAGGGCAGCAGGCTGCGGCTGGCGCCGGGGCCGGACCATTCGAAGACCATCAGCTCGACCGGCGCGTCCGGCCGGTCCAGCAGGGCGGCGGCGACCTCGGGGTGGGTGAGGGCGCGCGCAAGGCCCTGGCGCTGCAGCGCATATTCACCGCTGTCGACCGAGCCCGAGACATCGAGCCCGAGCGCCAGCGCCTGACGGCACTGGGCGCCCGCGGGTGGGGCCGCGAGCGCGAGGGTCAGGGCGAGGAGCGCGGCGCGGATCACCAGTGGCCGGTGTTTTCCATGCTGGCCCAGGGCTCGGCCGGGGCGAGCGGTTCGCCCTTCTGCAGCAATTCGACCGAGACGTTGTCGGGCGAGCGGATGAAGGCCATGCGGCCGTCGCGCGGCGGGCGGTTGATCACCACGCCATTGTCCTGCAGGTGCTGGCAGAGGGCATAGATATCGTCGGTCTCATAGGCGAGGTGGCCGAAATGGCGGCTGTCCGAGGGCAGCCCGTCGTCGCCGTCCCAGTTATGGGTGAGTTCGACCGGGCATTCGGGCTGGCCCGGCGGGGCCATGAAGATCAGCGAGAAGCGGCCCTGTTCGCTGTCGTAGTGGCGGATTTTTTCCAGGCCCAGCAAAGCGTAGAAGGCCATGGATTTCTCGAGGTCCTTCACCCGGACCATGGTGTGGAGGTATTTCAGGCTCATGTCGCGGTTCCTTCAGAAGTTCGACTTGAGGCCAATAGACAGCGTCATCTCCTGAGTGTCAAAGCGTCCGACGTTGGATTGCGTCCGGCGGCCGCGCAGGGTCAGTTCCGGGGCGAAGCCGGCAAAGCCGAAATCCTCGAAGGCCAGCGAGAGCTGGGCGGTGAGGCCGGTATCCTGCCGACCGTCGGGCAGGTTGGCCAGCGGCAGCGTATAGTCGGGATAATCGGCCGTCGAGGCGCCCAATGCGAGTGTCACGCGAGCCGGGCCCAGTTTGCGGGCGGGTTCGAAGGCGGCGAAGACGGCGGCCTGATCGCTGCGCAGGTTGTGCGACGTGCCGTTGGCGGCGGTATGCGACAGGTTGAGCCCGAGCTTCAGACGCCCGGCATCGGCCAGGGGCAGGGAGTAGCCCAGGCGCAGGCTGAGGCTGTCGCTGGTCTGGCCGTTGGCATAGCTGCGGCTCTCGAGCTCGGCCCCGAGAAAGACGGCGCGGTTGCCGCCAAAGGTGACGATCCGTTCGGCGCCGGCCTTGAGCGTGTCAAAATAGACCTGCCCGCCATACCAGGCCCGGCCATAGGTCAGGCCGAGCGTGCCGGTGCCGTTGCCTTGCGCACGCCCGGGCCGGACGCCGAGGCGAAAGCTGTGGCTGAGACCGAGAGAGGCGAAGCTGTTGGAGAAATCGTCGTCGTCGGGGACCGGGGTCGGCGGCGATCCGGGCAGGGTCGGCGGGCTGTAGGAGGCCAGAAGCGCCCGGGCGTCGTCGGAGAGCACCACCCGGCGGGTGAAGCCCTGGAACCGCAGGCGGGTTTCGCTGTCGGCATCGCGGTGCAGCCGATAGCTGGCTTCGATCCGGCCGTTCAGGGCAACGCCCGACAGCGCCTGAGCCGAGGGCGACAGCAGCCCGGCGACGGAAGAACCGTCGATATCGTTGATCCGGTCCTCGGCGCCGGCATTGATGTTGTCGGAGGGATCGACCGAAAAGCTGAGCTGCACCTGCCAGGGATTGTCGGCGCGCAGCCGGCGAAAGTCGGCTTCGGCCTGCTGCCGGGCGCGGTCGTTCGGGGTATAGTCATAGGACCGCCGCAGCCAGTATTGCGCCAGCGTATAGCGCTTGTCCTGAAGCGCCATCCGTGCCGCCAGCTGCGAGGTGGCATAGCGGTCGCGCTCGTGGGTGGAATAGCGGAAGGCGTAAGAGGCGGCGCGGCGGGCGAGATAAGTATCGCCCTGCTTGTGATGCGCCAGGGCGAGCACGTAATAGGCCTCGGCATCCTTCGCGTCGGCCTGGAGCACGCCGTGCGCCAGCTGGATCGCCAGGCCGGTTTCGCCCCGGGCCAGGGCGGCGCGGGCGGCGGCGCGGGCCTGGGGCACGGTCAGGGTGAGGGCGGTCTTGGCGCCGGTGGCCGCAGGCTCGGCCAGGGCCGGGGGGGCAAGCGCGACGGCAAGGAACGGCCCTGCCGCCAGGCAGGCGGCAAGGCCGATGCGCCGGGTCAGGGCCCGAAGGGAATACGCCAGCGGGCGGCGGCGCATCAGGGGTTCACGGAGCTACATTCCGGGGCGGTGCCCGAGGCGGTGCCGCATTGGTCGAGCACGAAGAGCCCGTATTGCTCTTCGTTATCCCAGCGCGGGCTGTCGGAGCCGTCGAATTCGGTCAGGCGGACACCGCCGACCACGGATTCGGAATTGGGGCCGGAGAAGAGGCCGGAATAGGTGCCGATGCTGGTCCCCACGACGCCGGTATATTCGATCTCGCCCGAGAAGCTGCCATCGCTGGCGATGTCGGTGGCGATCAGCGCCAGGCTGGGCAGGGTCATATTGGCATCGGGCATCGACAGCGCATAGATGCCGCCATTGACCGCGTTGTCGTCGAAATTGGCGTTGAGGAAGACCGAGCCCCGGACCTCGGCCGCCTGATAGGGCAGGAGGGTGGGATCGGTGCCCGCCGGCACCGGCAGCAGATCGCCGCCGAGATGGCCGACATTGGTCACGCCGACATAGCTGCCGGCATAGGAGACCTGGCCGGTGGCGGGCGAGTAGTTGCCGTCACGCTCGTAATAGACGCCGCCGAAATAGCGGTTGAACTGGCCGCCGGTGACCACCAGCACGCCGCGGGCGCTGCCGGAATTGCCCGATTGCGCGGCATAGGCTGTTACGTGGCGGTCGAGCGGATCGTCCTGGATGGTATAGGCCTGATAGCCCGGCACATCGAGGGCGCTGTTGCGGTTGTAGACCGCCTCGAACGGGGCATCGTCGAGGTCGATGCCCTCGACCGTGATGGTGCCGGCGCCGGGCGAATAGCTGACCCGTTCGAGATTGCCGGCCACCGCCTCGGGGATGCCGTTGGCATTGGTTCCGGTGCCGTCGGTGCCGTTGTCGGCCGGATCGCTGTTGGTAATGAAGGGATTGGTGCTGCTGCCACAAGCCGCCAGCATCCCGGTCAGCCCGCCCACAAGGAGTGCCGTTCGCAATATGCGCATGATTTTCCTGCCTCGACCCAATTTGTTTTGTGACAGAATCACGTTCGCGCGAGGCAAAGTCAATTCCGGGTTGCGGCGTGGCGACCGTTTTTTCCGCCACCTGTGGACAGAATGTCCCGGTTTCTTGTGGTTCCTGCAGCCGGAAACTCAAGATATAGTCGCCTGCGACCTCGATTTGGCCGAAAAGGATGGCGATATGACCGTGACCCCGAGCAGCAGGCCGAAATCGACGCGGCCCGCGCCGCCTCGCGTCAGACCCTGCGCGCGGTGAGCGAGGGCGTGGAGAAGCATCTCTATTCCGCGATCCCGGTGCTGGACCACGGCTTTGTCCGGGTGATCGACTATATGGGCGACGATGCCGCGATCTGCCAGGCGGCGCGGGTCAGCTATGGCCGCGGCACCAAGTCGGTGCAGAACGACGAGGGGCTCATTCGCTATCTGATGCGGCACTGGCATTCGACCCTGTTCGAGATGTGCGAGCTGAAGCTGCATGTGAAGCTGCCGGTCTTCGTGGCGCGGCAATGGATCCGCCACCGCACCGCCAATGTGAACGAATATTCGGCGCGCTATTCGATCCTGGACCGCGAGTTCTATATCCCCGCGCGCGAGGCGCTGGCGGCGCAGTCGGTGGTCAACAACCAGGGCCGGGGAGAGCCGCTGTCGGACGCGGCGGCCGCGCGGGTGCTGGAGATCCTGAAGGGTGACGCGGCGCGCTGCTATGACCATTACGAGGAGATGATCGGCGCCGAGGGCGAGCCCGACAACCTGGCGCGCGAACTGGCGCGGATGAACCTGCCGGCCAATATCTATACCCAGTGGTACTGGAAGGTGGACCTGCACAACCTGCTGCACTTCCTGCGGCTGCGCGCCGATGCCCATGCGCAATACGAGATCCGGGTCTATGCCGAGGCGATCTGCCAGGTGGTGGCCGACTGGGTGCCGTTCGCCTACAAGGCCTTCGAGGATTACCGCATGGGGGCGGTGACGATGTCGGCCCAGATGATGGGGGCCCTGCGGCGGATGCTGGCGGGCGAGGCGGTGACGGCCGAGACCTCGGGCATGAGCGCGCGGGAATGGCGCGAGTTCGAGGGGGTTTTGAAGGGGTAGCGTTCATTTTCCCTTAACCAGGGCGTGCGAATTTGATACCAGTGAACAAATAAAGAACAGGGGTGGCCGATGTTTGAAAGTCTGAAGGGAAAGAAATTCGGAACCATCATGGCCGATCCACCATGGCAGTTTCAGAACAAGACCGGCAAGGTTGCTCCCGAGCATCGCCGGCTCAACCGCTATTCCACGATGACTCTGGACGATATCTGTTCCATGCCGGTGGCCGATCTCGCCGAGGACCCTGCGCATCTTTATTTGTGGGTTCCCAATGCCTTGCTGCCGGAAGGGCTCAAGGTGATGCAGGCTTGGGGGTTTCAATACAAGTCGAACATCATTTGGGAGAAGATCCGCAAGGATGGCGGCCCGGACGGTCGCGGCGTGGGGTTCTATTTCCGCAACGTGACCGAAATCCTGCTGTTCGGCGTGCGTGGCAAGAACGCGCGGACCTTGCAGCCGGGCCGTAGCCAAGTGAACTTCATGACAGCCGAAGAGCCGAGCGGCGACCTGATCAAGACCCGCAAGCGCGAGCATTCCCGCAAGCCTGACGAGCAATATCAGATCATCGAAAGCTGTTCCTGGGGACCCTGATCTGGAATTGTTGCGCGCGGCGAACGGAAGAATTGGGAGGTTTGGGGCAACCAGGCGGATTCATCTTACGAGCCCGACTGGAAGACCTACAAATACAATTCCTCTGTTACCGCGGCAGAGTGATCCGATGTCCGATGTCGATGCCGAGGGTGGCGCCGAGACAGACGTTTCGTCGGGAGAGTGCCGATAGCAGGGCGCTTCTGGAGGCGGTCATTCCTGACGGGCTGCTGCGGAAATACGAGTTCTACAGCTATCGCAACGCGGCAGCGATCCTGAGCAACAGCCACCCCGAGCAGTTTGCCGAGATTTGCGCGGCTTTGGACAGGCTGCGGATCACCAAGACGCAGATCCGGACACCGGGCGGCAGCAAGAGCGAAATTGCCCGCTATATCGATACGCTGTTTGGCGAGGATTGGGTCGAGACACGGATCACCGCCGATCTGCATGTCAAATTGCTGAAAGCCAAGGGTTCGGAGGTGGTGAGCGAATACACGCGCAGCGGCTTCCTTGACGGTCACCGCATTGATTTCGTGAAAGGCCGCGTCGCTCTGGACCTTGAATGGAACAGCAAGGATCAGACCTATGACCGCGATCTCTATGCGTTTTCGGCCTTCTATGATGTCGGTGCGATTGACCTGGCGGTCATCATCACGCGCGGGACCTCGCTTGATAATGCTTTCTTTCGCGCCTTGGGCAAGGTCCTGGAAAAGGACGGATCCGAGGGCAAGGGCGACGTTTACAAGAAATATGGCGCGTCGACGACCTGGATGGGCAAGCTACTCTATCGCCTGGATGCCGGCAGGAACGGCGGCTGCCCGGTGCTTGCCGTCGGAATTACCCCCAATTGCGTCGACGACAGCTGACACGGCCGACCCGCCATCGGCAAAGATGCGTTGAAAGCGCACCCTAAGGGCATTGGCATTTCGCGTTTCCACCCCGGAAACGACCGTTTCGGGGATAAGCATTTGACCGGTGGGGGAAAGCGGCTTAACCTTTCGCACAATACGGGTAAACGTCGTAAGGGGACTGTTATGAAAGCGAAAATTCTGATCGGGGCGGCCAGCCTGGGGATCACCGCGGCGCTCTGGGCGATGCCGGCGGCGGCGGAGATGCCGATCTTTGCCTATGCCTCGAAGGAAAACCACTGCCCGGCGGGGATGCAGCCCATCATCTTGGGCGGCGTGATCTGCTGCGGCGTGCCGAACCAGAGCATCTCGTACCAGGCGCAGAACAACCCGGGCGGCGGGCATCGGGTGAAGCGCAAGGCCGTGCGCCGCGTGGCCAGCACCTATTGCCCCGAAACCATGAAGGGCTGCGTTTCGCGCTGAACCGGCGCGGCCGCGGCCTGATCGGGAACACCGGAAGACAAAACCGTGAGGGCGCCGCAGCGATGGGCGCCCTTGCGCGGGCCCCGGGGCGCGGGGCGGGCGGATCGGCCGTGGCGTTACAACGGCGGCGTTACAGGGGTTTCAGGTCGCCCGCCATCTGGCGACCGTCACGGCCGTCGATCAGTTCGAAACTGACCTTCTGATTGTCGGCGAGGCCGGTGAGCCCCGAACGCTCGACCGCCGAGATATGCACGAACACATCCTTGCCGCCGCCTTCGGGCTCGATGAACCCATAGCCTTTCTTGGTATTGAACCATTTCACGGTGCCGTTCGGCATTCCGCTTCTCCTTCAATTCACGTCTGGCCCTGAATTGGCGGACCGGTCTTCGACAATCCTGCCGGGCCCGTCCGTCCGGGCCGGCCTTTCCGGGGGCCCGAGGTTCGGCCCGGGCCCGGGTCTGAAAATGCGCAGTCACCCGTCCAGAATGATTGCACGGCCACGACAAAAAGCAAGAAAAAGAGGGGTGAAACCGCTGCCGGGCCGGGTTAGGAGGGGGCAATGCCGAAATTTTGACAGGAGGGGGCGGCGATGGTGCTCTATGGGCTGAAGACATGCGATACCTGCCGCAAGGCCTTGGCGGCGCTTGAAAACGCGGGCGTGGATGTGGCGTTTCGCGATGTCCGGAGCGACGGCGTGCCGGCGGCGGTCATGGCCCGCGCCCTGGAGGCGTTCGGCGAGAAGCTGCTCAACACCCGTTCGACCACCTGGCGCGGTCTGGACGCGGCCGAGCGGGCGCGGCCGCCGCTCGATCTGCTGGCCGATCACCCGGCGCTGATGAAGCGGCCCTTGATCGAGACGGGGGGCAATCTCTATCTGGGATGGGACAAGGCGGTGCAGGATGCGCTGTCGAAGAAGGAGTAAGGGGATGCGCAACGCGGCACTGGTTCTGGGCGTGATCGGCGGGATCTTCGCCATGCTGGTCGGGTTCTTCAGCTATGGCTGGACCGAGGTGACGGCCAATCACCAGCAGGTGGGCGAGATGTTCGGTCAGTTCGACAACGCGCAGATGATCCGCGTGACCAGCTTCCTGGCGCCGCTGCTGGCGATTGCCGGCGGCGCGATGGCGAAGGTCCGGGCGCTGTGGGGCGGGGTGCTGATGCTGATCGCCGGCGGGCTGATCTTCGCCGCCTTCGGCTTCGGCGTCTTCACCATGTTCCCGATCGGGTTCTGCATCCTGGGCGGGCTGCTGGCGCTGGCGGCGGGCAAGCCGGACGAGCCGAAGGCGCATTTCTGAGCCGTCCCGCGGAAGGCAAAAGCGGGGAATCGGTCGCGGTGCGGCCTGTGTGGATTTCCGCACGGGCCGCGGCGGGGCTGTGCGGGTTTTCGCACTCAACCATCGGCGGATGCGTCATCGCCGCCTCGTATGTCATTGAATGGAATACCATTACCTTCGAATCTTGGCGGTGGAAGAACGAGGCTTGCCAGCGCCCGCGGCAAACCCGATTCTGATACCATCTGCCTCTGACAGGGGCTGACACCAGACTTCGGGAGGAGACCGAGATGAAATTCCTGACCGCCACCGCCGTGGCGCTTGCCCTTTCTGTAACCGCTGCCCATGCCGGACCCGGCTGCGACGATGGCGAGATCGTCATCAAGTTCAGCCATGTGACCAATACCGACAAGCACCCCAAGGGCATCGCCGCCACCCTGCTGGCCGAGCGGGTCAACACCGAGATGGACGGCAAGGCCTGTATGGAGGTCTTCCCCAACTCGACGCTCTATAACGACGACCAGGTGCTGGAGGCGATGCTGCAGGGCGACGTGCAGCTGGCCGCGCCGTCGCTGTCGAAGTTCGAGCAGTTCACCAAGGTGTTCCGCATCTTCGATCTGCCCTTCATGTTCAAGAACATCGCCGCCGTGGACGAATTCCAGAATTCCGAGACCGGCCAGGCGATGAAGGAATCGATGTCGCGCCGCGGCCTGCTGGGCCTGGGCTTCTGGCATAACGGCATGAAGCAGATGTCGGCCAACAAGCCGCTGATCATGCCCGAGGACGCCAAGGGGCTGAAGTTCCGGGTGCAGAACTCGGACGTGCTGAAGGCGCAGATGGCCGCCATGGGCGCCAGCCCGCAGCCGATGGCCTTCTCGGAGGTCTATGGCGCGCTGCAGACCGGCGTGGTCGACGGGCAGGAGAACACCTGGTCGAACATCTATGGCCAGAAGTTCTTCGAGGTGCAGGACGGCACCACCGAGACCAACCACGGCATCATCGACTATATGGTCGTGACCAGCGTCGACTGGTGGGACAGCCTGCCCGAGGATGTGCGCAGCCAGCTGGGCACCATCATCGACGAGGTCACCGCAAGCCGCAACGCGGCGGTGGGCGATGTCGACGCGCAGGCCCGTCAGGCGATCCTGGATGCCGGCGGGGTGATCCGCGAGCTGTCGCCCGAGCAGCGCCAGGCCTGGGTCGATGTGATGAAGCCGGTCTGGGACCAGTTCCAGGGCGATGTCGGCCAGGACAACATCGACGCGGCGCAGGCGATCAACGCCAAGCACTGAGCCGAGACCCGAACGGACCGGCCCCCGGAGGAGGGGGCCGGCTCTGCGAGCTGGACAGGGGGGAGAGATGGCAGGGCATGTCGCGCCGAAGACCGCGCTTGGCCGCGTGGTGAACGAGATCGAGGAAACCGCGATCGCGGTGATCCTGGGTCTGATGGTGGTGATCACCTTCATCAACGTGGTGCTGCGCTATGGCTACAACACCGGGCTGATCTGGGGGCTCGAGGCGGTCACCTTCCTGTTTGCCTGGCTGGTGCTGTTCGGCGTGAGCTATGCCGTCAAGGTGACGGCGCATCTGGGGGTCGACGCGGTCACCGCGGTCCTGCCCGCCCCGGTGCGGCGCGTGCTGGCGCTGGCGGCGGCGGGGGTCTTCCTGTTCTATACCTTCCTGCTGCTGAAGGGCGCCTGGGATTACTGGGCCAATTTCGCCAACCTGCCGCAGACCACCGGCCGCTGGTTCCCGACCGGCTTCGAGGAGATGAGGCGGACCAGCTATCGCGGCTGGTACGAGGTGGTGGATATTCCCTTCCCCGACTGGCTGCGCTGGATCGAGCCGGTGATGAACGAGGGCGAGCATTACGAGAAGCTGCCGCGCTTCATCCCCTATGCCATCCTGCCCTTCGGCATGGCGCTGTTGATGTTCCGGGTGCTGCAGGCCACCTGGCGCATCGCCACCGGCCGGGCCGAGGCGCTGATCGTCAGCCACGAGGCCGAAGACGCGGTCGAAGACGTGGCCCATATGAACCGCGAGGACTGAGCCCATGCATGTCGCCCTTCTTTTCGCGGTGATCGTCGGGTTGATGCTGATCGGGGTGCCGATCGCGGTCAGCCTCGGGCTCAGCTCGATCCTGTTCCTGCTGCTGTTCAGCGATACCTCGCTGGCCTCGATGGCGCAGACGCTGTTCCAGGCGATGGCGGGGCATTACACGCTGCTGGCCATCCCGTTCTTCATCCTGGCCTCGACCTTCATGTCGACGGGGGGCGTGGCCAAGCGGATCATCCGGTTCTCCATCGCCTGCGTCGGCCACCTGCGCGGCGGGCTGGCAATCTCGGGGGTCTTCGCCTGTATGCTGTTCGCGGCCCTGTCGGGGTCGTCGCCGGCCACGGTGGTGGCCATCGGCTCGATCGTCATCGCGGCGATGCGGCAGGCGGGCTATACCAAGGACTTCGCCGCCGGCGTCATCGCCAATGCCGGCACGCTGGGCATCCTGATCCCGCCTTCCATCGTGATGGTGGTCTATGCCAGCGCCACCGACGTGTCGGTCGGCCGGATGTTCCTGGCCGGCGTCATCCCGGGCCTGCTGGCCGGCACCATGCTGATGGTGACGATCTATGTCATGGCGCGGATCCGCAACATGCCCGCCGGCGAATGGCAGGGCTTCGGCGAGGTCTGGGACAGCTTCCGCGAGGCGTTCTGGGGCCTGATGCTGATCGTCATCATCATGGTCGGCATCTATGGCATCCCCGGCATCACCAAGGCGATCTTCACCCCCACCGAGGCGGCGGCGGTGGCCTCGGTCTATGCCTTCCTGGTCGCGGTCTTCGTCTATCGCGACATGGGGCCGCTGGCGACGCCCGAGGGCGAGAAGAACCTGACGCTGCTCGACAAGCCCTGGGCGCTGGTCACCGCCTTCTTCCACCGCGACACCCGCAAGACCCTGTTCGAGGCCGGCAAGCTGACGATCACGCTGATGTTCATCATCGCCAACGCGCTGATCCTGAAGCATGTGCTGACCGACGAGCAGATCCCGCAGCAGATCGCGGGCGCGATGCTGGGCGCGGGGCTGGGGCCGGTGATGTTCCTGATCATCGTCAACCTGATCCTGCTGATCGGCGGGCAGTTCATGGAGCCCTCGGGCCTGATCGTGATCGTCGCGCCGCTGGTCTTCCCGATCGCGATCCAGCTTGGGATCGACCCGATCCATCTGGGCATCATCATGGTGGTGAACATGGAGATCGGCATGATCACGCCGCCGGTCGGGTTGAACCTGTTCGTGACCTCGGGCGTGGCCGGGATGCCGATGATGAAGGTGGTGCGCGCCGCGCTGCCCTTCCTGGCGGTGCTGTTCCTGTTCCTGATCATGGTCACCTATATCCCGGCCCTGTCGACCGCCTTGCCCAATGCCTCGTCCCTGGGGCCGCAGATCAACTGCGAAGGGGCGGTGTCGGACCCGCTGGAGGTGAAGTATTGCGAGGCGCGCGCGCGGTGACGCGCGCGCCCTGCGAAGGAAGGCAGAGTGGCGGGTCGTCCGGGCCCGCCATTTTGTCGCAGGGGCCGAGGAATTCCTTTTTCAAATGCCGGAACTGCCCCTAATCTGAGCCTTAAAAGGAGGGCGGGAATGGACGCAGCGGCAATCGTTTTGACTTTCGACATGATGGTGGTGCTTGCCATCCTGGGCCTGACCGTCGCGCTGTTCGTGACCGAACTGTTCCGCATCGACTTTACCGCCATCCTGGTCCTGGTTCTGCTCGGTGTGCTCAGCTACATGCCCGGGCTCGAGCGGCTGGCCCATCCCGAGACGCTGTTCTCGGGGTTTTCCTCGAACGCGGTCATCTCGATCATCGCGGTGATGATCATCGGCGCCGGGCTGGACCGGACCGGGCTGATGAGCCGGGTCGCGGCGACGATCCTGAAATACGGCGGCCGGACGGAAAAGCGGATCATTCCGATCATCTCGGGCACGGTGGGGGTGATTTCGTCCTTCATGCAGAACGTGGGCGCCGCGGCGTTGTTCCTGCCGGTGGTCAGCCGCATATCGGTGCGCACCAGGCTGCCGATGTCGCGGCTGCTGATGCCGATGGGCTTCTGCGCCATCCTGGGCGGCACCATGACGATGGTCGGTTCGTCGCCGCTCATTCTGCTCAACGACCTGATCCTGTCGGTCAACAGGACCCTGCCCAAGCATAACGAGATGGAGACCTTCGATCTGTTCTCGGTCACGCCCATCGGGCTGGCGCTGATCGTGACCGGCATCCTCTATTTCCTGATCCTCGGCCGCTGGGTGCTGCCGGCGCGCGAGGGCGGCGACAAGACCTCGGGGCAGTCGGTGGGCGATTACCTGAAGGCGGCCTATGGGCTGAAATCCGATATCGTCGAGGTCAAGTTCCCGGCCGGCAACCTGCTGGAGGGGCAGAGCTTTCGCGACATCATGCAGGCCCACAACCTCTATATCGTCGGCTCGGCCCGCGACGGGCGTCGGTACATGGCGCCGCCGGTCGACACCAGGATCGAGACCCCCTGCCGGCTGGCCATCCTGGGCCGCCGCAAGGTGATCGAGGAGGTGGCCGGCTGGTACGGGCTCGAGGTGCTGGGCGATCTCGACGTCTTCGCCGAGGATTTCGCCCCCACCGTGGCCGGCGTGGGCGAGGTGGTGGTGCGGCCGACCAGCCCGCTCATCGGCAAGACGCCGCTGGAGCTGGCGCTGCGGCGGACTTATGGCATGAGCCTTCTGGCGGTGCTGCGCGGCGGTCAGACCTTCAGCCTGGTCGAGACCCAGGAGCATGTCGCCGACGATATCCTGAACATCCCGCTTCAGGCCGGCGATACCCTGGCCGTCTTCACCACCTGGGAGGCGCTGGCGCGGCAGGCGCAGAGCCGCGATTTCGTCGTCGTGACCTCGGATTTCCCGCGCGAGGAGATGCGGCCCAAGAAGGTGGGCTGGGCGCTGTTCTTCTTCCTGGTGGCGCTGACGCTGATCCTGTTCACCGACGTGCGGCTGTCGCTGGCGCTCTTGGTCGGGGCGGCGGGGATGATCGCCACGAAGGTGGTGCGCATCGAGGAGGCCTATGAGGCGGTGAGCTGGCAGACGGTGTTCCTTCTGGCCTCGCTGATCCCGCTGGGCGTCGCGGTGCAGGAGACCGGCACGGCGGCCTGGATCGCGCATAAGGTGGTGGCGCTGCTCGATGGCTGGCCGATCTGGGCGCTGCAACTGGGCGTGGCGGTGCTGGCCACGGGGTTCACGCTGGTGATGTCGAATGTGGGCGCGACGGTGCTTCTGGTGCCGCTGGCGGTGTCGATCGCGGTGCAGGCGGGGGCCGATCCGGCCTTGTTCGCGCTGACGGTGGCGATTGCGACCTCGAATTCCTTCCTGATCCCGACGCATCAGGTGAACGCGCTGATCATGGGCCCGGCGGGCTATAAGGTGGCCGATTTCGTCCGGGCCGGCGGGGTGATGACCCTGCTCTTTCTGGCGGTGTCGATGGTGATGATGAACCTGGTCTTCTGACTGGTCTTCCGGGCCGGCATGGGCCGCAACGGATCGGGCCGCGATGGATCAGGCGAGGCGAATTTCCATCGTCGCCGGATCGAAGCTGAGCAGCGCCGGGTCGAGCCCGCTGACGCCTTCGAGCCGGACGGCGAAGTCCTGGGTGATCGCGGTTTCGCCCTCGGCCGCGAGGCTCTGGGCGGTGATGACGATATCGGTATAGCTGCCATCCTCGGCCTCGGTCAGCCGGACATCGGCGACCACGTCGGGCCCGGTCAGGCCGTAACCGTCGGGGAGGGCGGAATAAATTCCATCGGGGTAGCCACCCTCGGCCAATCCGTCGATATCGAGGACGAGGCTGTCGGCCGCGGGATCGAAATCGCTGATCGTGGCCAGGGTGAGGGTTGCGTCCTCGTCATGCAATAGCTGGATATCGGCGTTGATCTCGAACAGATCGGCGCCGTCGCCGCCGGTCAGAACCGCGTCGGAGCCGGTGAATTCGACCAGCGTGCCGCTGCCGTCATCCGCCGACTCGTAGGGGCTGGCGAGGATGTCGAGCGTCAGCGTGTCGTCGCCGGCGCCGCCGTCGATCAGATCGTCGCCGCGAAAGCCGCCCACCGTGTCGTTGCCGCCGCCCGCCGCGATCTCGTCATCGAGGCTCGAGCCGAAGATGTTCGACGCGGCATCGCCCCAGCCCTGCACCGTGCTCATCGCCGCCTGATCCACGGCGAAGGACTGGATGCCGCCCGTCGCCGAGGGCACCAGGCTGGGCGGGCCATAGTAATAGTGCATGGCGTCGACATCGAAGGTGCCGAGGGTCATCACGGTACCGCGGTTATAGGACATCACCGTATAGGTGCCGTTGTCATAGGCCGGCTGCAGCTGGATATCGCCCTCGAACGGATGCGACAGGCCCAGGGCATGGCCGATCTCGTGCATGATCAGATCGAGGTCGATATTGCCCGTGCGGGTGCTGTTGAAGAAGACGTCGCCCCCCACCGGCCATTCGTAGAGCGCGTAATCATAGACGACGCGCTGCGGGTGATAGGCAAAGCCGGTGAAACCCGACACGCTCGAGGAGAGACTGAAATTGAACATCCCCAGGCGGATATCGCCCTCGCCCGCCGGCACCTCGACGAAGACCAGCCCGCAGGCGTCGGCCCAGATCTCGAACGCCTGGCGCGCCAGCGCCCTGAGCCCCGCGCTCATCGGCCCGAAACTGTCGGCGAAGGCCTGGCTATAGAGCCCGGCGACCTCGGGCTGGACCTCGGTCTCGAAGGAATAGGTCACCACCGTCGGCGTGCCCAGCTCCCCCGACCAGCTGTCGCCCGAGATGATGGCCGTGTAATCGCTCACATAAACCGGCATGGACCCCGCCTCCCTCTTGGCCTTGTCCAGAGGATGCTAAGGCCACCGCCGCAGCCCTGCAAGCTTCC
Source organism: Paracoccaceae bacterium (assembly GCA_041397165.1). GTDB lineage: Bacteria > Pseudomonadota > Alphaproteobacteria > Rhodobacterales > Rhodobacteraceae > JAWKXE01. The sequence goes on from JAWKXE010000023.1 coordinate 63,540, forward strand.
ACCCGTCCGAACAGCCGCCCCGGCCGATCCCGCGCGACGCTCAGAAGATGAAGTCGCTGGCGTCGAGATCGCCCAGGCTGACCCCCAGAAGCGTGATCGAATTGCCGCCGCCGGTGTCGATCACCACGTCGGCCCCAACCTGCGTCGCCGCGCCCAGCGTTGCGCTGCCCAGGTTCAGATCGGCCAGCGAGGTGATCGCGCTGACGCCCGAGAGGTCGATCTTCTCGGCATTGTTGGTGGCCTCGAAATCGGTGATCGTGTCGCTGCCATGGCCATCGACGAAAATGAACTGGTCGGCGTTGAAATTGCCCGTCATCTCGTCATCGCCGGTGCCGCCGTCGATGGTGTCGAAGCCGCCGCCTCGCGCTGGGCCGTTGCCGAGGCAGACCACGGCGGTGAGGCCGGCGGCTTGCGCGGTGCGGGCCTTGGCGCGGACCATTTCCGAGCTTTCCTCGTGATCCTCGCCGCGTTCGGAATGGCCCAGGATCACCGCGGTGGCGCCGGCATCGACCAGCATTTCGGCCGAGATATGCCGGTATGGGCGCTGGAAAGCGCCGAATGGCAATCCTGTCCGCCGATGGAAATAGGCGTCTTGTCAGCGGCTTGCGCGGCGGAGCTGATCAAGGTGGCGGCGGCAGATGAGGATGTCGACGCCCGGGTTCGGGTGCGCCGCCGCCAGCGCCTCGAGCTCGGCCAGAGAGGCGCGGAGCCCGTTCATCTTCCAGTTTCCGGCGGCAAGCTTGCGGCGCATCTGTCTCTCCTCGATCGACCCGTTCGCGCCATCATGGCGGCGGGGGCGCGAGGGTCAAGGGAAGCGATGTCGCGGGGCTCAGAGCTTGGGCGCGCCGTTCTCATGTTCGGCGGCCAACTCTTCGATATCCTTGAACTTTATCGATTCGCCACAGCCGCAGGCCTCGGCCACGTTGGGGTTGTTGAAGACGAAGCCGGATTCGAGCAGCGAGGTCTTGTAGTCGATCTCGGTGCCGAAGAGGAACATCTGCGCCATCGGGGCGATCATGACCCGGGCGCTGTCCTGTTCCACCACCTCGTCGTTGGGATCGACCGCGTCGACGAAATCCATGGTGTATTCCATCCCCGCGCAACCGCCCTTCTTGACGCCGATGCGCAGGCCCTGGTGACCGTCCTTGGCCATCAGGCGCGCGATCTGGGCGATCGCCGCCGGGGTCAGGGTGACGGCCTGCTTGCCGGGAATGCCAAACATGAGCTTCGCCTTTCAGTCCGTTGATTTCGTTACATGAAGCCGAGTTCGAGCCGGGCTTCGTCGGACATCATGTCCATGCCCCATTGCGGCTCCCATGTCAGTTCCACGGTGACGTGGCGGACACCTTCGACGCCCGAGACCGCGTCCTGCACCCAGCCCGGCATGTCGCCGGCGACGGGGCATCCCGGGGCGGTCAGGGTCATGACGATGTGGACATCGCAATCGTGGTTCAGGGTGATCGTGTAGATCAGCCCCAGATCGAAGATATTCACCGGGATTTCAGGGTCGTAAATCGAGCGGCAGGCTTCGACCACCGGTTCGTAGAGCTTGTGCGACGTGGTCGAGGGCGCAATCAGCGGCGCGCCTTCCAACGGTTCGGACTGTCGGAACATGGGATGCCTCGCGTATTTCCTGACGAAACATATAAGGTTTCCGGGCCGGGCCGTAAAGAGGTGCATCTGCGACAAAGGTTAACCCCGCCGCGCGGTGCGGTGTTAACGGTCTGCACCCCGGCTGGCGGGCGGCTGCACCCTGTCTGGCGCGCGGTGGGACAAGGGTTCGGTAAGGGGTTGGGTTAACGGGGCGCGCGGGGGTGCCG
>JAWKXE010000024.1:0-61872 GCA_041397165.1 Paracoccaceae bacterium
CTGGTCGACCGCCTGAAGCGCGAATTCAAGGTCGAGGCCAATATCGGCGCGCCGCAGGTGGCCTATCGCGAGACCATCGGTCACGAGATCGAGCACACCTACACCCACAAGAAACAGTCGGGTGGTTCGGGCCAGTACGCCGAGGTGAAGCTGATCATCTCGCCGACCACGCCGGGCGAAGGTTACTCGTTCGAAAGCCGCATCGTCGGTGGCGCGGTGCCCAAGGAATACATCCCCGGTGTCGAAAAGGGCATCAAGTCGGTGATGGATTCGGGCCCGCTGGCCGGCTTCCCGGTGATCGACTTCAAGGTCGCGCTGATCGACGGCAAGTTCCACGACGTCGACTCGTCGGTCCTGGCCTTCGAGATCGCGTCCCGGATGTGCATGCGCGAAGGTCTGAGGAAGGCCGGCGCCAAGCTGCTGGAACCGATCATGAAGGTCGAAGTGATCACGCCGGAAGACTATACCGGCGGCATCATCGGCGACCTGACCTCGCGTCGGGGCCAGGTGACGGGGCAGGAGTCGCGCGGCAACGCCGTGGCGATCAACGCCTTCGTGCCGCTGGCCAACATGTTCGGCTATATCAACAACCTGCGTTCGATGTCGTCGGGCCGCGCCCAGTTCACCATGCAGTTCGATCACTACGATCCGGTGCCGCAGAACATCAGCGACGAGATCCAGAAGAAATACGCATAAGAACCCGGGTGGCGGGGTGAACCCCGCCCTACCCATCACCGTAGGGTGGGGTTTCACCCCACCATCCGACAAGGAAAAGAGGAGCCAACACCATGGCAAAGGAAAAATTCGCACGTACGAAACCGCACGTTAACATCGGTACGGTTGGTCACGTTGACCACGGCAAGACGACGCTGACGGCGGCGATCACGAAGTATTTCGGCGAGTTCAAGGCGTATGACCAGATCGACGGCGCGCCGGAGGAGAAGGCGCGCGGGATCACGATCTCGACGGCGCATGTGGAATACGAGACCGAGAACCGTCACTATGCCCACGTCGACTGCCCCGGCCACGCCGACTATGTGAAGAACATGATCACCGGCGCGGCGCAGATGGACGGCGCGATCCTGGTCTGCGCGGCCTCGGACGGCCCGATGCCGCAAACCCGCGAGCACATCCTGCTGGGCCGTCAGGTCGGCATCCCGGCCTTCGTGGTCTACATGAACAAGATCGACCTGGTCGACGACGAGGAACTGATCGAGCTCGTGGAGATGGAACTGCGCGAGCTGCTGTCGTCCTACGAATATCCGGGCGACGATATCCCGATCATCAAGGGCTCGGCGCACAAGGCGCTGATCGGCGAGAACCCCGAGATCGGCGAGAACTCGATCCGCGAGCTGATGGCGGCCGTGGACGAGTACATCCCGACCCCGGAGCGCGCGATCGACATGCCGTTCCTGATGCCGATCGAAGACGTGTTCTCGATCTCGGGCCGCGGCACGGTGGTGACCGGCCGGATCGAGCGTGGCGTGGTGAACGTGGGCGACGAACTGGAGATCGTGGGCATCAAGACCACCCAGAAGACGACCTGCACGGGCGTGGAAATGTTCCGCAAGCTGCTGGACCGCGGTGAGGCCGGCGACAACATCGGCGCGCTGCTGCGCGGCATCGACCGCGAGGCGGTGGAGCGTGGCCAGGTGCTGTGCAAGCCGGGTTCGGTGAAGCCGCACACCAAGTTCGAGGCCGAGGCCTATATCCTGACCAAGGAAGAGGGTGGCCGTCACACGCCGTTCTTCGCCAACTATCGTCCGCAGTTCTACTTCCGGACGACGGACGTGACCGGGACGGTGACGCTGGCGACGGGGACCGAGATGGTGATGCCGGGCGACAACGTGTCGTTCACGGTCGAGCTGATCGCGCCGATCGCGATGGAAGACGGCCTGCGCTTCGCCATCCGCGAAGGCGGCCGCACCGTCGGCGCCGGCGTGGTCTCGAAAATCATCGAGTAATGGGGTGGCGGTGGGCAGAATGCCCACCCTACGTATCAGAGGCCGCCTTCGGGGCGGCCTCTTTCCGTTTGCGGGGCCGCGCGCGGGGCTTGCCCCGATCGGCCGGCGGGGCTAGGTACAGGGTGCCGAACCGAGGGAGGGCGAGATGGACAAGACCGCGATCTGAACCTGAAACGACATCTCAGATCAGAAAGGGCCTGTTCATGCCTGATTTTCCGTCTCCCGACACGCTGCACCCGGTGATCCTGCCGGATGGCAGCGCCCATCCCGGCACCGTCTTCCTGAAAGCCGCGTTGAACCATCCGCGCATCGAGGTCGGGGACTATTCCTATGCCAGCGCGCATGTGCCCCCCACGGACTGGGCGGCGCATCTGGCGCCCTACCTTTACGATTTCTCGCCCGAGAAGCTGGTGATCGGCAAGTTCTGCCAGATCGCCGACGGGGTCACCTTCATCACCTCGTCGGCCAATCACCGCAGGGACGGGTTCACCGCCTTTCCCTTCGTCGTGTTCGGCGGCGATCCCGAGACGGCGCCGTCGATGCCGGGGCCGGGGCCGGATACGGTGATCGGCCACGATGTCTGGATCGGCAGCGGCGCGCGGATCCTGCCGGGGGCGCGGATCGGCAATGGCTGCATCGTCGGTGCCGGTGCGGTGGTGGGCGGCGTGCACGCGCCCTATCGGGTGATCGCCGGCAATCCCGGCCGCGCGCTGCGGCGGCGATTCGACGAGGCCACCATCGCGGCGCTCGAGGCGCTGGCCTGGTGGGACTGGCCGATCGAGGCGATCCGGGCCGAGGAGAAGGCGCTGTGCGGCACCGATCTGAGGCGCCTGCGGGCGGTGGCGCGAGAGTTGGAGCGGCGTTGAGGGCGGCGGTGCGACGGGCCCCGCACGGCGCCGGATTTCGCACTTGCAATGGCGGGGGGCATTCCGTAAATGCAGTCTCGGCCTTAGGGGTATAGCTCAGCTGGTAGAGCGACGGTCTCCAAAACCGTAGGTCGCGGGTTCGAACCCTGCTGCCCCTGCCATTTCCCGCCCATCGCGATCCAACCGCATCTGCCGGCGCCGGTCAGGCGTTCGGGACTGCCCGTGTCGGGGCTACCGCGACGGGCGACGCGGGGCCGGCCGGGGGCGTTGCCGCATTTCCGCCACCTGGAAGCCTCAAAAAAGCCATCGCTGTGCGGCAGGGTCGACAGACTGGCTGGGGGTGTTCGGGTTGGCTGACCCGACAGGATTGAGGCCAAGAACTTGGACAAGTTACGGACGAGTGACGCAGGGCGGGAGGCCCCCGCGGCAGGCGCAGACGACGATACGCTGAGTGTCGTGCGCCAGATGATGAAAGAGGCGGCCGCGGCCCCCAGGGCGGGGATCGGGCGGCGCAGGACACGGCCGGCGGACATGCCCGGGCCGGCGCCCCGGGCCGTTCAGGCGCGGGCCGCGAGCGTCCTGCCCGAGCTTGACGAGGATGACGCGGTGTTGCCCGCCGATGGCGGGCGCGGTCCCGGGATGCTGGCCGGGCTGGCGGGCCTGCTGAACCGGCGCGGGGCCGGGCACGATGCGGCGCGGGACGGGTGGCAAGAACCGGTGGTGCAGGGCGCTGCGCTGCAGTCGCTGCGGGCGCGGATCGCGGCGTTCGAGCCGTCGCGCCGGGTCGGGTTCGTGTTGCTGTTCCTGGCGGTAACGATCTGGAATCCCTGGTTGATTCCGGGGCTGATGTTCCTGGGGCTGTGGATCGGGCTGATCGTCTATTTCACCCTCGGGCCCGAGCGGATCACCGAGCTGAGCCTGGTCTTCTGGGACTGGTACGCGCGGCGCCATCCCGAGCGGGCGCAGGTCTGGCTGGGGCGGGTGCAGCGCGCGGCCGACCGGATCGACGGCTGGCTGGCGCGGCTGCCGGAACGCTGGACCGACGGGATCTATCTGCCCGATTTCGGCCGGTCGCAGATCGAGGAAAGCAGCGAGGTGCGCGAGGAGATGGGGCGCGACCCCTATGAGCGGCTGCGACAGCAGGACGAAGCCGGCGCACAGGCGCCGCGGAACGGGCAGGGCGCGATGCTGCGGTCCTGATAGGCGCGCGCGGCCGCGGTGGCGGACCGGACCCTGGGGATATCCGCGTCGGACAAGTGGGATGCCCACGGGCTTGAAATGCCGGGGCAGCCCGCGTATGTGACGGCCTGAGCAAATCGAGAGACGAAGAGATATCATGGCCAGCACCAATCCCGTTCAATTCGTTCAGCAGGTCCGCTCCGAGATCGGCAAGATCGCCTGGCCGACCCGGCGCGAGGTGTTCCTGACCACGGTGATGGTGTTCATCATGGCCGCGCTGACGGCGGTGTTCTTCTCGCTTGTCGATCTGGCGATCAAGTCCGGGCTGCAGGGCGTGCTGGGCCTGTTCGGCTGAGCCGGGCCAGGGTTTTACGGTCAATCTTATTTGCTTCTTCCGCTGTGGGGCGCTCGTCGCCCGCGGACGCGTGCGCCTCGCTTGCGGGGGGCGCCGGGGCGCGGGGCGCAGCGGGAAAAATCGCCGGCCGCTCTTGCTTTCGCGGGCCTCAGCGGCTAGGAGGCGCGCACTCCCCTGACATGGCGTGCGGCGAATCGAGCTTCACGCCGCTTTTTGTTGCCGGGAGGCCGGGCGATCCGAAGAGACGGGCCCCGACGGAATGTGATGTAGGACAGGATCAGGACGCAATGGCGAAACGGTGGTACTCGGTCAGCGTGCTCTCGAATTTCGAGAAGAAGATCGCCGAGCAGATCAGAACGCTCGTGGCCGAGCAGGGGCTGGAAGAGCAGATCGACGAGGTCCTGGTGCCGACCGAGGAAGTGATCGAGGTGCGTCGCGGCAAGAAGGTGACGACCGAGCGTCGCTTCATGCCGGGTTACGTGCTGGTGCATATGGAGATGTCCGACAGGGGCTATCACCTGATCAACAGCATCAACCGCGTGACCGGGTTCCTGGGGCCGCAGGGCCGGCCGATGCCGATGCGCGATGCCGAGGTCGAGACCATCCTGGGCCGCGTCGCCGAGGGCGAGGAAGCCCCGAGGCTGATGATCAGCTTCGAGATCGGCGAGAAGGTGAAGGTCAACGACGGCCCGTTCGAGGATTTCCTCGGCATGGTCGAGGAAGTGGACGAAGACAACCAGCGCCTGAAGGTGACGGTGTCGATCTTCGGCCGGGAAACCCCGGTCGAGCTGGAATTCACGCAGGTCAGCAAGCAAGGCTGACCGGCGGGATGGTGGGCGAGACTTGCCCACCCTACGGGTCCGGCGACGGGCCCGATCGTTCGCGGGAGGTGACGGGCACGCGTGCCTTGCACCGCACCGCGCTAGTGCAGGGGTGGCGGCGCGCCGTCATCCATAGGGTGGGCAATGTGCCCGCCGATGAAAAGGAGAAAGGCCAATGGCCAAGAAACTGGTCGGCACGCTGAAGCTTCAGGTGAAGGCGGGCCAGGCAAACCCCTCGCCGCCCGTGGGCCCCGCCCTGGGTCAGCGCGGCATCAACATCATGGAATTCTGCAAGGCGTTCAACGCCAAGACCGCAGATATGGAGCCCGGTGCGCCGTGCCCGACCGTGATCAGCTATTATCAGGACAAGTCCTTCGCGATGGAAATCAAGACGCCGCCGGCGTCCTATTACCTGAAGAAGGCGGCGGGCCTGAAGCCGGTGGGCAAGCGCAACCGTCCGCGCGGGGCCGAGAAGCCCGGCCGCGAGACGATCGCGACCGTCACCGCGGCACAAGTGCGCGAGATCGCCGAGGCCAAGATGAAGGACCTCAACGCGAACTCGGTCGAGGCCGCCATGCAGATCATCCTTGGCTCGGCCAAGTCCATGGGCATCGAGGTGAAGTAAGATGGCAAAGCTTGGAAAACGCACCCGCGCGGCCCGTGAGGCCTTCGCCGGCAAGGAAAACCTGAGCGTCGAGGACGCCGTCGCCCTGATCAAGGGCAACGCCAACGCCAAGTTCGACGAGACCGTCGAGATCGCGCTCTGCCTGGGCGTCGACCCGCGCCACGCCGACCAGATGGTCCGCGGCGTCGTCGGCCTGCCCAATGGCACCGGCAAGACCGTGCGCGTCGCCGTCTTCGCCCGTGGCCCCAAGGCCGATGAGGCCCAGGCCGCAGGCGCGGATATCGTCGGCGCCGAGGACCTGATGGAGACCATCCAGGGCGGCACGATCAACTTCGACCGCTGCATCGCCACCCCCGACATGATGCCGGTCGTCGGCCGTCTGGGCAAGGTGCTGGGTCCGCGCAACCTGATGCCGAACCCCAAGGTCGGCACCGTGACCATGGACGTGGCCCAGGCGGTCAAGGACGCCAAGGGCGGCCAGGTCCAGTTCAAGGTCGAGAAGGCGGGCGTGGTTCATGCCGGCGTCGGCAAGGTCAGCTTCGACGATGCCAAGCTGGTGGAAAACATCCGCGCCTTCGTCGATGCCGTGCAGAAGGCCAAGCCGTCGGGCGCCAAGGGCACCTATATGAAGAAGATCGCCGTGTCTTCGACCATGGGCCCGGGCGTCAGCGTCGACGTGCAGAGCGCGACCGGCAACTGAGCCGACCGGACAGACAGTTACGGAACGGGGCCGGCGACGGCCCCGTTTCTTTTTTGCGACAGATTTGCGACAGCGCCGCCGCTTGCGCCGGGCGGGGCTTTGATCGGCGCGCGAAATCGCGCTAGCCTGTGTCGAAAGCGGCCGAAGCCGCATCACGAACCGACCGCGTCAAGCGCCCGTCAGAGGCGCCCCCGGCGCGGCACGAGGCAGGACAGACGAGTGGAAGAACGACCCCCCCTGAAAAGGTGGCAGCGCCGTATGCGCGTGCAGGAAATCCGCGAGCTGGCCGAGGCGCAGCTGAGCGCCCAGGCCGCGGAGTTCGACTATCGCGGGCTGCTGGCCGAGCTGCATGGCCTGGATCGCGGCTTTCGCCCGGTTGCCGATCTGGAAGCGCGGATCATCCTGCTGGTTGCCGAACGTCGCCGCCCGGCGCGGCTGCGGACCCTGCTGGGGATGCTGCGGACGCGGCGGCTCGAGGCTGACGAGGCGGCCGAGTTCGAGGCGTTCGAGGATATGCTCAAGGCGCATCTGGGGGCCGATCACGTCATCGGCCACGGCTTCGCGCCCGAGACCTTCCTGTCGGTCGATCACGATATGGTCTGGCGCAATGTCGGCGATCTGGTGGCGCGGCTGCAGGGGCTGTCGAAGGGCGTGTTCCTGAATTCCGGCACGCTTCTGGGGGTGACGCGCGACGGCCGGCTGATCGACCATGACGACGATATCGACCTTGGGTTTTGCCTGAATGCCGGCTGCGAGGCCGATGCCGCCGCCGAATGGGTGGCGCTGCGCCGCACCCTGGAAGAGATGGGCGTGCTCGACTACGAGGCGGAATCGCCGCCGATCTACAAGCTGAAATCCGACGGCGGTTACGAGATCGACCTGTTCCCCTGCTGGATCGAGCGCGGCCGGGTGCATGTCTTTCCCCATACCCATGGCGAACTGGCCGAGGCGGATGTCTTTCCGACCCGGCCCTGCGCGGTGACGGGCCTGCCCGTTCCGGCCCGCCCGGAAAATATGCTGGCGGTGAATTACGGCGCCGGCTGGCGCGCGCCCGATCCTATTTCCGCTTCAACTGGCAAGCCGCGCTGGAGCGCTTCGCCGTGCTGAAGCAGGGCTGCGAGACGGCGCTGGAGCGCGAGGCCGAGAGCGGCAAGCCGTTCGGCACGATCCTGACCTATGGCACCTTCGATCTGTTCCATATCGGCCATGTGCGGCTTCTCAAGCGGCTGTCGGCGCTGGGTGAGCGGCTGATCGTCGGCTGCTCGACCGACGGGTTCAACGCCATCAAGGGCAAGGCGGCGATCATGCCCTATGAGGACCGGGCCGAGATCCTGCGGGCCTGCGAGTTCGTGACCGAGGTCATTCCCGAAGAGGGCTGGGACCAGAAACGCAAGGATATCGTCCGGCATGGGGTCGACCTGTTCGCCATGGGCGACGACTGGGCCGGCAGGTTCGACGAGTTGTCGGACCTGTGCCGGGTGCTTTACCTGCCGCGAACCGAGGATATCTCGACCACCCAGCTGAAGGCGGCGGTGGCCGAACGGGCCCTGGCCCGGGCGGATTTGGCGGCCGAATAGCGCTTTTGCTCTTGGCCTTGCCGGGAAATGCCAATAGAAGCGGTCCCGCAGACCAGCGTGCGATTCGTCGTGCGCTGTTTTGCATTTCGTCCGAGACGGTGGGTGCCGGGGCCAAGACCCAGGCGTAAATCCTGCCTGAGACGGGAAAGAACCAGATTTCTTCGGGTCCCGCAGCGCGGCGCCCCGGGGCGACTTGGACGGACCCGTAAGGACCCGATTGCCGGGTTTCTTCCTGAACCCCGGTGAAAAGAAGAGCCGGAGGGTCCGAGACCTTCCTAATTGGAGTGAAACTGTGGATAGAGCCCAGAAAGAGAAAGTGGTCGAGGAACTCGGCCAGATCTTCGAAAGCTCTGGCGTCGTCGTGGTTGCCCACTACGCCGGTCTCACGGTTGCTGAGATGCAGGATCTTCGTGCCCGCGCCCGCGCGGCCGACACCCAGGTCCGCGTCGCCAAGAACAGGCTCGCCAAGATCGCCCTGGAAGGCAAGCCCTGCGCAAGCATGGCCGAATACCTGACGGGCATGACCGTTCTAACCTACTCGGAAGACCCGGTGGCTGCGGCCAAGGTCTGCGAGGACTTCGCCAAGGAGAACAAGAAGTTCGAAATCCTTGGCGGCGCGATGGGTGAGAGCGCTCTCGACCGTGCCGGCGTGGAAGCCGTGTCGAAAATGCCGTCGCGTGAAGAGCTCATCGCGACCATCGTGGGCATGATCGGCGCACCGGCCTCCAACATTGCCGGCGCAATTGGCGCACCTGCTTCGAATATCGCCTCGATCCTTTCGACCATCGAAGAGAAAGCGGCGTAAGCAACCCTTTGATCGGCGCCTTGGGTGAACGCCCGGCGTTGGAACAGAAACTGAAAGAACGGAGCCCAGTAAAATGGCTGATCTGAAGAAACTGGCGGAAGAGATCGTGGGTCTGACCCTGCTCGAAGCACAAGAACTGAAAACCATCCTGAAGGACGAATACGGCATCGAGCCCGCCGCCGGCGGCGCCGTGATGATGGCCGGCCCGGCCGCTGGCGCAGACGCCGGCGCAGCCGCCGAAGAGAAGTCGGAATTCGACGTGATCCTGGTTTCGGCCGGCGCATCGAAAATCAACGTCATCAAGGAAGTCCGCGGCATCACCGGTCTGGGCCTGAAAGAGGCCAAGGAACTGGTCGACGCAGGCGGCAAGGCCGTGAAGGAAGGCGTCTCGAAAGAGGAAGCCGAGGAAATCAAGGGCAAGCTGGAAGCAGCTGGCGCCGAAGTCGAGCTCAAGTAATCGACGGGTGCGCGGTCGCGCGCGCACCGACCAGACACAGGCTGGACCCGGAAATCCGGGTCCAGCCGAACCTGTCTTAGCAAGGGCCCCAAGGGACGGGGCGTTTTCTAAGGCCTGGTTCGCAGATCGGGAGGCCGCTTTGGGCAGCGGCCATGAATGGATCGCGAAGGGGCTGTCTCAGTGGGCAGGGCGCCGGACCCGGCGGCGCGCTTGCCTTGCGAGAACCTGAAAGAGGTGAGAGATCTCATGGCACAAACCTTCCTTGGCCAGAAACGTTTGCGCAAGTATTACGGCAAGATCCGCGAAGTGCTGGAGATGCCGAACCTGATCGAGGTGCAGAAATCCTCGTACGACCTGTTCCTCAATTCGGGCGACCAGCCCAAGCCGCAGGACGGCGAGGGCATCAAGGGTGTGTTCCAGTCGGTCTTCCCGATCAAGGATTTCCATGAATCGAGCGTTCTCGAATTCGTCGATTACGAGCTGGAAGAGCCGAAATACGACGTCGAGGAATGCCAGCAGCGCGACATGACCTATTCGGCGCCGCTGAAGGTCAAGCTGCGGCTGATCGTGTTCGATATCGACGAGGACACCGGCGCGCGCAGCGTGAAGGACATCAAGGAACAGGATGTGTTCATGGGCGACATGCCGCTCATGACCCAGAACGGCACGTTCATCGTCAATGGCACCGAGCGGGTGATCGTCTCTCAGATGCACCGCTCTCCGGGGGTGTTCTTCGACCATGACAAGGGCAAGACCCATGCCTCGGGCAAGCTTCTCTTCGCTTGCCGGATCATTCCCTATCGCGGCTCGTGGCTGGATTTCGAATTCGACGCCAAGGACATCGTCTTTGCCCGCATCGACCGGCGCCGCAAGCTGCCCGTCACCACGCTGCTCTATGCGCTGGGGCTGGATCAGGAAGGCATCATGGATGCCTATTACGAGACGGTCACCTTCAAGCTGAAGAAGAAGGAGAACGCCTGGGTCACGCGGTTCTTCCCCGAGCGGGTGCGCGGCACCCGTCCGCCTTACGATCTGGTCGACGCCAAGACCGGCGAAGTGATCTGCGAGGCCGGCAAGAAGATCACCCCGCGCGCGGTCAAGAAGATCATCGACGAAGGCAAGATCACCGAACTGCTGGTGCCCTACGAGACCATCCTGGGCCGTTATGTCGCCAAGGACATGATCAACGAGGAAACCGGCGCGATCTATGCCGAGGCCGGCGACGAGCTGACGCTCGAGCGCGACCGGGACGGCAATGTCAACGGCGGCACGCTGAAAGAGCTGCTGGATGCCGGCGTGACCGAGATCCCGGTGCTGGACATCGACAACGTCAATGTCGGCCCCTACATGCGCAACACCATGGCGACCGACAAGAACATGAACCGCGACAGCGCGCTCATGGATATCTATCGCGTCATGCGCCCGGGCGAGCCGCCGACCGTCGAGGCCGCCTCGGCCCTCTTTGACACGCTGTTCTTCGACAGCGAGCGCTATGACCTTTCGGCCGTGGGCCGGGTGAAGATGAACATGCGCCTGGCGCTGGACAAGCCCGACAGCCAGCGCACGCTGGACCGCGCCGATATCGTGGCCTGCATCAAGGCCCTGGTCGAGCTGCGCGACGGCAAGGGCGATATCGACGATATCGACCACCTCGGCAACCGCCGGGTGCGTTCGGTCGGCGAGCTGATGGAGAACCAGTATCGCGTCGGCCTGCTGCGGATGGAACGCGCCATCAAGGAGCGGATGTCCTCGGTCGAGATCGACACGGTGATGCCGCAGGACCTGATCAACGCCAAGCCGGCCGCGGCCGCGGTGCGCGAATTCTTCGGCTCGTCGCAGCTGTCGCAATTCATGGACCAGACCAACCCGCTTTCGGAAGTGACGCACAAGCGGCGCCTCTCGGCTCTCGGGCCGGGCGGTCTGACCCGCGAGCGTGCCGGCTTCGAGGTGCGCGACGTTCACCCGACCCATTATGGCCGGATGTGCCCGATCGAAACGCCGGAAGGCCCGAACATCGGTCTGATCAACAGCCTCGCCACCTTCGCGCGGGTGAACAAGTACGGCTTCATCGAAACGCCCTATCGCAAGGTCGTGGACGCCAAGGTGACAGATGAGGTCTCCTATATGTCGGCGACCGAAGAGATGCGGCATGTCGTGGCCCAGGCCAACGCGCATCTCGATGCCGAGGGCCGGTTCGAGAACGAGCTGGTCTCGACCCGTCAGTCGGGCGAATACACCCTGGCCCCGCGCGAGAATGTCGACCTGATCGACGTGTCGCCGAAGCAGCTGGTGTCGGTCGCGGCCTCGCTTATCCCGTTCCTGGAAAACGACGACGCCAACCGCGCCCTGATGGGCTCGAACATGCAGCGTCAGGCGGTTCCGCTTCTGCGGGCCGAGGCGCCGCTGGTCGGCACCGGGATCGAGGAGATCGTCGCACGGGATTCCTGGCGCGGCCATCATGGCCAAGCGTGGCGGCATCATCGACCAGGTCGACGCGCAGCGGATCGTGGTGCGCGCCACCGAGGACCTGCAACTGGGCGATGCCGGCGTCGATATCTATCGGCTGCGCAAGTTCCAGCGCTCGAACCAGAACACCTGCATCAACCAGAAGCCTCTGGTGAAGGTGGGCGACACCGTCCAGAAGGGCGAGGTCATCGCCGATGGCCCCTCGACCGATCTGGGCGAACTGGCGCTGGGCAAGAACGTGATCGTCGCGTTCATGCCCTGGAACGGCTACAACTATGAAGACTCGATCCTGATTTCCGAGCGGATCGCGCGCGATGACGTCTATACCTCGATCCATATCGAGGAATTCGAAGTCGCCGCCCGCGATACCAAGCTGGGGCCGGAAGAGATCACCCGCGACATCCCCAACGTCGGCGAGGAAGCCCTGCGCAACCTCGACGAGGCGGGCATCGTCTATATCGGTGCCGATGTGGAGCCGGGCGACATTCTGGTCGGCAAGATCACCCCCAAGGGCGAAAGCCCGATGACGCCGGAAGAAAAGCTTCTGCGCGCCATCTTCGGCGAGAAGGCCAGCGACGTGCGCGACACTTCGCTGCGCGTGAAGCCGGGCGATTTCGGCACCGTTGTCGAGGTCCGCGTCTTCAACCGCCACGGTGTGGAGAAGGACGAGCGCGCGCTGCAGATCGAGCGCGAGGAAGTCGAGCGTCTGGCCCGTGACCGGGACGACGAGCTGGCGATCCTCGACCGCAACATCTATGCCCGCCTGAAGGGTCTGATCCTGGGCAAGGTGGCCGTGAAGGGCCCGAAGGGCGTGAAGGCCAATTCGGACATCACCGAAGAGCTGCTCGACACGCTGACCCGCGGCCAATGGTGGCAGCTGGCGCTGAAGGACGAGGCCGACGCCCAGATCGTCGAAGCGCTGCACGAGCAATACGAGGCGCAGAAGCGCACGCTCGACGCGCGGTTCGAGGACAAGGTCGAGAAGGTCCGCCGCGGCGACGATCTGCCCCCGGGCGTGATGAAGATGGTCAAGGTCTTCGTCGCGGTGAAGCGCAAGCTGCAGCCGGGCGACAAGATGGCCGGCCGTCACGGCAACAAGGGCGTGGTGTCGAAAGTGGTGCCGATGGAGGACATGCCGTTCCTCGAGGATGGCACTCCGGTCGATTTCTGCCTCAACCCGCTGGGTGTGCCGTCGCGGATGAACGTCGGTCAGATCCTGGAAACCCATATGGGCTGGGCCGCGCGCGGCCTGGGGCTGAGGATCGACGATGCGCTGGGCGAATACCGCCGCTCGGGCGACCTGACCCCGGTGCGCGAGGCGATGAACCACGCCTATGGCGATGACGTCTACGCCGAGGGCGTGAAGGGCATGGACGAAGGCCAGCTGATCGAGGCGGCCGAGAACGTGACTCGCGGCGTGCCGATCGCCACGCCGGTGTTCGACGGTGCCAAGGAGGGCGATGTGAACGACGCCCTGATCCGCGCCGGCTTCGACACTTCGGGCCAGTCGGTGCTGTTCGACGGCCGCACCGGCGAGCAGTTCGCGCGCAAGGTGACGGTGGGTGTGAAATACCTGCTGAAGCTGCACCACCTGGTCGACGACAAGATCCACGCCCGTTCGACCGGTCCGTACAGCCTGGTCACCCAGCAGCCGCTGGGCGGCAAGGCGCAGTTCGGCGGTCAGCGTTTCGGGGAGATGGAGGTCTGGGCTCTGGAAGCTTACGGCGCCGCCTATACCCTGCAGGAAATGCTGACGGTGAAGTCGGACGACGTGGCCGGCCGGACCAAGGTCTATGAGAGCATCGTCAAGGGCGAGGACAATTTCGAGGCGGGCGTTCCCGAGAGCTTCAACGTTCTCGTCAAGGAAGTCCGCGGCCTCGGCCTGAACATGGAACTCCTGGATGTGGAGGATGAGGAGCGAACGGGATGGCGGGGTGAACCCTGCCCTACCTGTAGGCCGGTTTGGTTCACCCCGGCCCCTTCCCCCCACACCGATTTGAGGACATCGAAATGAACCAGGAACTGATGAACAACCCGTTCAACCCGCTGGCGCCGCAGAAGATCTTCGACGAGATCAAGGTGAGCCTGGCCAGCCCGGAACGGATTCTCTCGTGGTCCTATGGCGAGATCAAGAAGCCCGAGACCATCAACTATCGCACCTTCAAGCCCGAGCGCGACGGTCTGTTCTGCGCCCGGATCTTCGGGCCGATCAAGGATTACGAGTGCCTTTGCGGCAAGTATAAGCGGATGAAGTATCGCGGCGTCGTCTGCGAGAAATGCGGTGTGGAAGTCACGCTGCAGAAGGTGCGGCGCGAGCGGATGGGCCATATCGAATTGGCCGCGCCCGTCGCCCATATCTGGTTCCTGAAATCGCTGCCCAGCCGCATCGGCCTGATGCTGGACATGACGCTGCGCGATCTCGAGCGGGTGCTCTATTTCGAGAACTATGTGGTGATCGAGCCGGGTCTGACGGACCTTCCTATGGTCAGATGCTGACCGAGGAAGAGTTCATGGATGCCCAGGACCATTACGGCATGGACGCCTTCACCGCCAATATCGGCGCCGAGGCGATCCGCGAGATGCTGGCTCAGATCGACCTCGAAGCCGAGGCCGAGCGCCTGCGCGAGGAGCTGAAGGAAGCCACCGGCGAGCTGAAGCCCAAGAAGATCATCAAGCGGCTGAAGGTCGTGGAAAGCTTCCTGGAAAGCGGCAACCGCCCCGAGTGGATGGTTCTGACCGTGATCCCGGTCATCCCGCCCGAACTGCGCCCGCTGGTGCCGCTGGACGGTGGCCGCTTCGCCACCTCGGACCTGAACGATCTCTATCGTCGCGTCATCAACCGGAACAACCGTCTGAAGCGCCTGATCGAGCTGCGCGCGCCCGATATCATCGTGCGCAACGAAAAGCGGATGCTGCAGGAATCGGTCGACGCCCTTTGACAACGGCCGTCGCGGCCGGGTCATCACCGGCGCCAACAAGCGGCCGCTGAAATCGCTTTCCGACATGCTGAAGGGCAAGCAGGGCCGCTTCCGCCAGAACCTTCTGGGCAAGCGGGTCGACTTCTCGGGCCGGTCGGTGATCGTGACCGGGCCGGAACTGAAGCTGCATCAGTGCGGGCTGCCGAAGAAGATGGCGCTCGAGCTGTTCAAGCCGTTCATCTATTCGCGGCTCGAGGCCAAGGGTCTTCCAGCTCACCGTGAAGCAGGCGAAGAAGCTGGTCGAGAAGGAACGCCCCGAGGTCTGGGATATCCTGGACGAGGTGATCCGCGAGCATCCGGTTCTTCTGAACCGGGCGCCGACGCTGCACCGTCTGGGCATCCAGGCGTTCGAACCCACGCTGATCGAGGGCAAGGCGATCCAGCTTCACCCGCTGGTCTGCTCGGCCTTCAACGCCGATTTCGACGGTGACCAGATGGCCGTGCACGTTCCGCTGAGCCTTGAGGCGCAGCTGGAAGCCCGCGTGCTGATGATGTCGACGAACAACGTGCTGTCGCCGGCCAACGGCGCGCCAATCATCGTGCCGTCGCAGGACATGATCCGGGGCTCTATTACACCACGATCGAGCGCGAGGGCATGAAGGGCGAGGGCATGGTCTTCGGCTCGATCGAAGAGGTGCAATATGCGCTGGATTCTGGGGCGGTTCACCTGCACGCGAAGATCACCGCGCGGGTGCCGCAGGTCGATCCGGAAACCGGCGAGACGGTGGTGCAACGCTTCGAGACGACGCCCGGCCGGGTGCGTCTGGGCGCGCTGCTGCCGATGAACGCCAAGGCGCCGTTCGAGCTGGTCAACCGCCTGCTGCGCAAGAAGGAAGTGCAGCAGGTGATCGACACCGTCTATCGCTATTGCGGTCAGAAGGAATCGGTCATCTTCTGCGACCAGATCATGTCGATGGGCTTCAAGGAGGCGTTCAAGGCCGGCATCAGCTTCGGCAAGGACGACATGGTCATCCCCGACAACAAGTGGGAGATCGTCGACGAGACCCGCGACCAGGTCAAGGATTTCGAACAGCAATACATGGACGGCCTGATCACCCAGGGTGAGAAGTACAACAAGGTCGTCGATGCCTGGTCGAAGTGCAACGACAAGGTCACCGAGGCGATGATGTCGACCATCTCGGCCGATCAGCGCGACGAAAACGGCGCGGTGAAGGAGCCGAACTCGGTCTACATGATGGCCCACTCGGGCGCCCGGGGCTCGGTCACGCAGATGAAGCAGCTGGGCGGGATGCGCGGCCTGATGGCGAAGCCGAACGGCGACATCATCGAAACGCCGATCATCTCGAACTTCAAGGAAGGCCTGACCGTTCTGGAATACTTCAACTCGACCCACGGCGCCCGCAAGGGCCTGTCGGACACCGCGTTGAAGACCGCGAACTCGGGCTATCTGACGCGGCGTCTGGTCGACGTGGCGCAGGATTGCATCGTGCGCGAGAACGATTGCGGCACCGAGAAGGCGATCACCGCCGAGGCGGCGGTGAACGACGGCGAGGTCGTGTCGTCGCTGGCCGAGCGGATCCTGGGCCGGGTGGCGGCGGATGACATCATGGTGCCCGGCACCGACGAGCTGATCGTCGCCCGCGGCACCCTGATCGACGAGCGCATGGCCGATGCCATCGAAGAGGCCGGCGTGCAGAGCACCCGCATCCGCAGCCCGCTGACCTGCGAGGCCGAGGATGGCGTCTGCGCCACCTGCTATGGCCGTGACCTGGCCCGCGGCACCAAGGTGAACGTGGGCGAGGCGGTGGGCATCATCGCGGCGCAGTCGATCGGCGAACCCGGCACCCAGCTGACGATGCGGACCTTCCACATCGGCGGCGTGGCGCAGGGCGGCCAGCAAAGCTTCCTCGAAGCCAGCCAGGCCGGCACCGTGGCCTATGAGAACGCCCAGGTGCTGGAGAATGCCAGCGGCGAGCTTCTGGTCGTGGGCCGCAACATGAAGCTGATCATCCGCGACGACGAGGGCGACGAGCGGGCCAGCCACAAGCTGGGCTATGGCTCGAAGCTGTTCGTCAAGGAAGGCGCGACGGTGGCGCGCGGCGACAAGCTGTTCGAATGGGACCCCTATACCCTGCCGATCATCGCCGAAAAGTCCGGCACCGCGAAATTCGTCGACCTGGTTTCGGGCATCGCTGTCCGCGACGAGACCGACGAGGCCACCGGCATGACCCAGAAGATCGTGATCGACTGGCGCGCCGCGCCGCGCGGCAACGATCTGAAGCCCGAGATCATCCTGGTGGGCGAGGATGGTGAGCCGGTCCGCAACGATGCGGGCAACCCGGTGACCTATCCGATGTCGGTCGACGCGATCCTGTCGATCGAGGACGGCCAGGACATCAAGGCCGGCGACGTCGTGGCGCGGATCCCGCGCGAGGGCGCCAAGACCAAGGACATCACCGGCGGTCTGCCGCGGGTGGCGGAACTGTTCGAGGCACGCCGTCCCAAGGACCACGCCATCATCGCCGAGATCGACGGTTACGTCCGCTATGGCCGCGACTACAAGAACAAGCGTCGCATCACCATCGAGCCGGTGGATGACAGCCTGGAGCCCGTGGAATACATGGTGCCCAAGGGCAAGCACATCCCCGTGGTCGAGGGCGATTTCGTCCAGAAGGGCGATTACATCATGGACGGCAACCCGGCGCCGCATGACATCCTGGCGATCATGGGTGTCGAGGCCCTGGCCGATTACATGATCGACGAGGTTCAGGACGTCTATCGTCTGCAGGGCGTGAAGATCAACGACAAGCACATCGAGGTGATCGTTCGCCAGATGCTGCAGAAGTGGGAGATCATGGACTCGGGCGACACCACCCTGCTGAAGGGCGAGCATGTCGACAAGGCCGAGTTCGATCAGGCCAACGAGAAGGCCGAGGCCAAGGGCGGCCGGCCGGCATCGGGGCAGCCGATCCTGCTGGGGATCACCAAGGCCTCGCTCCAGACCCGGTCGTTCATCTCGGCGGCGTCGTTCCAGGAGACCACGCGGGTCCTGACCGAGGCCTCGGTGCAGGGCAAGCGCGACAAGCTCGTGGGTCTGAAGGAGAACGTCATCGTCGGCCGGCTGATCCCGGCGGGCACTGGTGGCGCCACCCAGAAGGTCCGCCATATCGCCCAGAGCCGCGACAACGTGGTGATCGAGGCGCGCCGCGAAGAGGCCGAGGCGGCCGCCGCGCTGGCCGCTCCGGTGATGGACGACATGATGAGCGACGTGGTGGGCGGCGACGAGTTCGACACCCTGGTCGAAACGCCGGAGAGCCGCGAGGAGTGATCCGCGCCAAAGCTCGAAGAACGGGCCCCGCCGGGAAACTGGCGGGTTTTCGTTTCGGCCGGGAAAGGCGCTTCGAAGCGCCTGGGGGAAAAGCGCCTTGAAGGCGCTTCGAAAGCCTTTTCGAAAAGGCTTTTGACGCGATTTCGAAATCGCGTTTCAAAGCCCGTTCGAACGGGCTTTGCGCCGTTGCCAAGTTGCGCCTTTCCTTTCCCGCCGATCCGGTGTTCTGTCGCCCGACGCAGGCAGAGGGGGCAGGCATGGACGGGCGCGACAATCTGAAGGGCGCGGGGCTGATGATGGTCTCGATGGCGGCCTTCACCTTCAACGACACCTGCATCAAGGCGCTGGCGGGCGAGGTGCCCCTGATGCAGGCGATCTTTCTGCGCGGCATCGTCACCAGCGTGCTGATCTTCCTCGTCGCCCGCCACATGGGGGCGATAAGGCTGAATTTCCCGCGCCGCGACTGGGTGCTGCTGGGCCTGCGCTCCTGCGCCGAGATCGGCGCCACCTTCTCGTTCCTGACCGCGCTCTTCCACATGCCGCTGGCCAATCTGACGGCGATCCTGCAGGCACTGCCGCTGACCGTGGCGCTGGCCGCCGCGCTGATCCTGGGCGAGCCGCTGGGATGGCGCCGGATGATCGCCATCGCCATCGGTTTCGGCGGGGTGATGCTGATCGTGCGGCCGGGGCCCGAGGGCTTTTCGATCTATTCGCTCTATGCCCTGGCGGCGGTGGGCTTCGTCACCGTGCGCGACCTGACGGTGCGCAAGCTGTCGCCCGAGGTGCCGTCGATCTCGGTCTCGCTGATCAATGCGCTGGTGGTCACCACGGCGGGCGGCATTGCCTCGCTCTATCAGGGCTGGGCGGCGATCGGGCCGGCACAGATGGGTCTGATCGCGATGGCCTCGGTCTTCATCATCGGCGGTTACCTTGCCTCGGTCGCGGTGATGCGGGTGGGCGAGATCGGCTTTACCGCGCCGTTCCGCTATACCGGCCTGATCTGGGCGCTGGTGCTGGGCTATCTGGTCTTCGGCGACTGGCCGCGGCCCCTGACCCTGCTGGGCGCGGCGATCGTCGTCGCCACCGGGCTCTTCACCCTCTATCGCGAGCAGCTGGCGCGGCGGAAGCTTTCGCGGATCTGATCGGCCGAGACGGCGAAGCGTTTCAGGATATGCGCCTCCTGCTCGGGGGTGGCGCGGTCCAGCGCGACGGGGCGGACCATGCCCACCTGGCGCGAGTCGTTGAAATCGGAATGGCCGCGCAGGAACATGTCGTCATGCGGCAGCGAGATCACCGGCATCCGGCGATAGATCTTCTTGTGGCTGAAGCTCATCACCGTGACCGGCAGGCCGGGGGCGACCGACACCGCCAGCGCCGCCGTGACCAGGGTTTCGACGATCGGCTGGACCATCAGGCCCTGCGCGTCGGGGCGGGCGATGAGCCCCTGGATGAAGTCGATCGCGGCATGGCGCCGCTGGGCGAAAAGCCCCGGCGCCTGGGCCAGGGTTTCGCGCAGTCGGGCGATGAAATCGACCGCTACGGCATCGTCGTCGTCCATGCGGAACTGCAGGCTGGGCAGCCGGTATTGCGCAGGACACTGGCGGTGGCATCGCGCATCAGCTCGCGGTGGCGCGTCGGCGGATGTTCCTGCACCACCGCCTGCGGCAGTTCAAGTAGGAGGTCGTAGAGCCGGCTGCGCCGGGGTTCGGGCAGGTCCTGGCCGACGATCACCAGCAGGGTGAAATCGGGATCGGTCTGGGCCTTGAGCGAGGCAGGGTGAGCGCCTCGAACAGGCGAAAGCGCTCCTCCATCCGCTCGGGCGCATAGAAAGGCGCGGCGGGCGTCGATGCTGTCATGCTCGACCTGGAACCCGCCGATGGCGGGATAGGAGAAGCGGCAAATGCCGACGATCTGCATCTCTCTCGGGTCCATGGGCCTGCGCCTTGCGGTTACGTCGCCACGATGGCAGGAGCCGGGGGCCGGGGCAATGCCGCAGCCGGCGGGCCATTGATTTCGCGGGCTCGATGCGGCCTTATGGACGCAAGGCAGGAAAGGGCGGGGCGATGGGCGACTTGCAGATGCTGGGATTTTGCCGCTGGTCCTATCCGGCGGCGCCGGGGGCGTTCCAGAAGGACGCGGGCGATACGCTGGCGGCGATCCGCGATGCGCTTTATGCGCCCGAGCGGCTGGATCTGCGGCTGTTCTATCTCGAACATGTGCTGATCCCTTGCCTAGAGGCGCAGACCGACGGCGATTTCACCTTCCTGATGCTGATGGGCGAGGGCCTGCCCGAGCCCTGGCGCGGCCGGGTGCTGGAGCTGATCGCGCGGGTGCCGCAGATCGTGCCGCGCTTTCTGCCCGAGGGCCTGCCGCACCAGCAGGTCTGTATCGACGAGATGCGCGCGGCGCGGGCAAGGGGCATCGCCGCGGTGGGCGAGTTCCGCATCGACGACGACGATGCCGTCGCGGTCGATTTCATCGAACGCTGCCGGGCGCAATTCACCCAGATGCGCGGCTTCTTCGAGGAAGAGGGCAAGCTGGTGATCGACTATAACCGCGGCTATCTGTTGCGCACCGATCCGGGCCGGATCGACGTGCAGCCGGTGGTGGCGCGCTATTGGAACTGCGGCATGGTGATCTTCCTGAGGGGCGACAGCGGTCAGACGACGCTGAATTTCCACCACGCCCGGATGTGGATGCGGCTGCCGATGATCACCTGGCCGCGCCAGCCGATGTTCGTCCGCGGGGTGCATGGCCAGAACGACTCGACCGTGGCCGAGCAGAAGCACAATCCGGGCCAGGGCAAGCACGACCCGCTGGAGGTGCCGGCGATCCTGCGCGAGCGCTTCGGGATCGACCTGGCGGGCCTGGAAAAGGCCTGGCTGCAAGGCTGACACCGGGGGCAGGGCGGGGCCGGCCAGGGATGCGAAGACCCGCCTGCCGGCGGCTGTTGACAAGCCTTCCGACTCCCCCTATACGCCCCCCATCCGGCGGGGGGTCTTCCCCTTTTTGCCGATATCAGAATTGTAGTGGACACGATCCGGTCTAATGCTGACCCGATCCTCTGGATACTCACCGCGTCGTTCACCTCGGAATGGGAGCGATGGCGGTGTTTGCGCGTTGTGGACGCACAAACGCGCGTTGAACGAAACCGCATCGGGTGCAAGCCCATGCCGCACATGTGTTGAGAAACGGGGAAGAGACCCAATGCCGACGATCCAACAGCTGATCCGCAAACCGCGGCAGCCCAAAGTGAAACGCTCGAAGTCCCAGCATCTCGAGGGCAACCCGCAGAAGCGCGGCGTTTGCACTCGCGTCTATACCACGACGCCGAAGAAGCCGAACTCGGCCATGCGGAAGGTCGCCAAGGTGCGCCTGACCAATGGCTACGAGGTGATCTCGTACATCCCCGGCGAAAGCCACAACCTTCAGGAGCACTCGGTCGTCCTGATCCGTGGCGGCCGTGTGAAAGACCTTCCCGGCGTGCGTTACCACATCCTGCGCGGTGTTCTGGATACCCAGGGCGTCAAGGATCGTAAGCAGCGCCGTTCGAAATACGGCGCCAAGCGTCCGAAGTAAGAGGAATTACAGATGTCCCGTCGTCACGCCGCTGAAAAACGCGAAGTTCTGCCTGA
Organism: Paracoccaceae bacterium; assembly: GCA_041397165.1. Taxonomy (GTDB): domain Bacteria; phylum Pseudomonadota; class Alphaproteobacteria; order Rhodobacterales; family Rhodobacteraceae; genus JAWKXE01. The sequence continues at coordinate 21,718 of JAWKXE010000024.1, forward strand.
CGCCAAATTTGGCGACAAGGTGCTGACCAAATTCATGAACAACCTGATGCTCGACGGCAAGAAGTCGGTCGCCGAGAAGATCGTCTATGGCGCGCTCGACCGCGTCGAGACCAAGATCAAGCGCGCCCCGGTGGAAGTGTTCCACGAAGCGCTCGACAACATCAAGCCGAGCGTCGAAGTGCGTTCGCGCCGGGTTGGTGGCGCCACCTATCAGGTGCCCGTCGAAGTGCGCCCCGAGCGCCGCGAGGCCCTGGCGATCCGCTGGCTGATCGACGCGTCGCGCAAGCGCAACGAGAACACCATGGAAGAGCGCCTGGCCGGCGAGCTTCTGGATGCGGTTCAATCGCGCGGCACCGCCGTCAAGAAACGCGAAGACACCCACAAGATGGCCGACGCCAACAAGGCGTTCAGCCACTACCGCTGGTAATTCCACAAAGGCATCAGACCCATGGCACGCGACTATCCGCTCGACCGCTATCGCAACTTCGGCATCATGGCCCATATCGACGCAGGCAAGACCACTGTGTCGGAGCGTATCCTGTATTACACCGGCAAATCCCACAACATCGGTGAGGTGCATGACGGCGCTGCCACCATGGACTGGATGGAGCAGGAGCAGGAGCGCGGCATCACCATCACCTCGGCTGCGACCACCACCTTCTGGGAACGCACCGAAGATGGCTCCACCCCGGACACGCCGAAGCACCGGATGAACATCATCGACACCCCCGGCCACGTCGACTTCACCATCGAAGTCGAGCGTTCGCTGGCCGTGCTCGACGGTGCCGTCGCCGTGCTCGACGCCAATGCCGGTGTCGAACCGCAGACCGAAACGGTGTGGCGTCAGGCCGACCGTTACAAGGTTCCGCGGATCGTCTTCGTCAACAAGATGGACAAGATCGGCGCCGACTTCTTCAACTGCGTGCGCATGATCGCCGACCGCACCGGGGCGATCCCGGCGCCGGTGCAGATCCCGATCGGGGCCGAGAACGAGCTGGAAGGCATCATCGACCTGATCACCATGCAGGAATGGGTGTGGAAGGGCGAAGACCTGGGCGCAAGCTGGGTCAAGCAGGACATCCGCGACAGCCTGAAGGACGTCGCCGACGAATGGCGCGGCAAGCTGATCGAGAACGCCGTCGAAATGGACGACGAAGCGATGATGGAATACCTCGAAGGCAACGAGCCCGACGAGGCAACCCTGCGCAAGCTGGTCCGCAAGGGCACGCTGTCGCTTTCCTTCGTTCCGGTCCTGTGCGGTTCGGCCTTCAAGAACAAGGGTGTGCAGCCGCTTCTGAACGCCGTGATCGACTTCCTGCCGAGCCCGCTCGACGTGGTCGACTACATGGGCTTCAAGCCCGGCGACGAGGAAGAAGTGCGCAACATCGCGCGGCGCGCGGACGACAACATGGCCTTCTCGGCCCTGGCGTTCAAGATCATGAACGACCCGTTCGTCGGCTCGCTGACCTTCACCCGGATCTATTCGGGCGTCCTGAAGAAGGGCGATCAGATGCTGAACTCGACCAAGGGCAAGGGCGAGCGCGTCGGCCGGATGATGATGATGCACTCGAACAACCGCGAGGAAATCGATGAAGCCTTCGCCGGCGACATCATCGCGCTGGCCGGTCTGAAGGACACCACCACGGGCGATACGCTCTGCGACAAGAACGATCCGGTGGTCCCGGAAACCATGACCTTCCCGATCCGGTGATCGAGATCGCCATCGAGCCGAAGACCAGAACGACCAAGAGAAGATGTCCTGTGGCCTGCAGCGCCTGGCGGCAGAAGACCCGTCCTTCCGCGTCGAGACCGACATCGGGTCGGGCCAGACCATCATGAAGGGCATGGGCGAACTGCATCTCGACATCCTGGTCGACCGCCTGAAGCGCGAATTCAAGGTCGAGGCCAATATCGGCGCGCCGCAGGTGGCCTGTCGCGAGACCATCGGTCACGAGATCGAGCACTCTACACCCACAAGAAACAGTCGGGTGGTTCGGGCCAGTACGCCGAGGTGAAGCTGATCATCTCGCCGACCACGCCGGGCGAAGGGTACTCGTTCGAAAGCCGCATCGTCGGTGGCGCGGTGCCCAAGGAATACATCCCGGTGTCGAAAGGGCATCAAGTCGGTGATGGATTCGGGCCCGCTGGCCGGCTTCCCGGTGATCGACTTCAAGGTCGCGCTGATCGACGGCAAGTTCCACGACGTCGACTCGTCGGTCCCGGCCTTCGAGATCGCGTCCCGATGTGCATGCGCGAAGGTTGAGGAAGGCCGGCGCCAAGCTGCTGGAACCGATCATGAAGGTCAGAGTGATCACGCCGGAAGACTATACCGGCGGCATCATCGGCGACCTGACCTCGCGTCGGGGCCAGGTGACGGGCAGGAGTCGCGCGGCAACGCCGTGGCGATCAACGCCTTCGTGCCGCTGGCCAACATGTTCGGCTATATCAACAACCTGCGTTCGATGTCGTCGGGCCGCGCCCAGTTCACCATGCAGTTCGATCACTACGATCCGGTGCCGCAGAACATCAGCGACGAGATCCAGAAGAAATACGCATAAGAACCCGGGTGGCGGGGTGAACCCCACCCTACCCATCACCAGGGTGGGGTTTCACCCCACCATCCGACAAGGAAAAGAGGAGCCAACACCATGGCAAAGGAAAAATTCGCACGTACGAAACCGCACGTTAACATCGGTACGGTTGGTCACGTTGACCACGCAACGACGCTGACGGCGGCGATCACGAAGTATTTCGGCGAGTTCAAGGCGTATGACCAGATCGACGGCGCGCCGGAGGAGAAGGCGCGCGGGATCACGATCTCGACGGCTGGGCTGTATACGAGACCGAGAACCGTCACTATGCCCACGTCGACTGCCCCGGCCACGCCGACTATGTGAAGAACATGATCACCGGCGCGGCGCAGATGGACGGCGCGATCCTGGTCTGCGCGGCCTCGGACGGCCCGATGCCGCAAACCCGCGAGCACATCCTGCTGGGCCGTCAGGTCGGCATCCCGGCCTTCGTGGTTACATGAACAAGATCGACCTGGTCGACGACGAGGAACTGATCGAGCTCGTGGAGATGGAACTGCGCAGAGCTGCTGTCGTCCTACGAATATCCGGGCGACGATATCCGATCATCAAGGGCTCGGCGCACAAGGCGCTGATCGGCGAGAACCCCGAGATCGGCGAGAACTCGATCCGCGAGCTGATGGCTGCGGTGGACGAGTACATCCCGACCCTGGAGCGCGCGATCGACATGCCGTTCCTGATGCCGATCGAAGACGTGTTCTCGATCTCGGGCCGCGGCACGGTGGTGACCGGCCGGATCGAGCGTGGCGTGGTGAACGTGGGCGACGAACTGGAGATCGTGGGCATCAAGACCACCCAGAAGACGACCTGCACGGGCGTGGAAATGTTCCGCAAGCTGCTGGACCGCGGTGAGGCCGGCGACAACATCGGCGCGCTGCTGCGCGGCATCGACCGCGAGGCGGTGGAGCGTGGCCAGGTGCTGTGCAAGCCGGGTTCGGTGAAGCCGCACACCAAGTTCGAGGCCGAGGCCTATATCCTGACCAAGGAAGAGGGTGGCCGTCACACACCCGTTCTTCGCCAACTATCGTCCGCAGTTCTACTTCCGGACGACGGACGTGACCGGGACAGTGACGCTGGCACGGACGGGGACCGAGATGGTGATGCCGGGCGACAACGTGTCGTTCACGGTCGAGCTGATCGCGCCGATCGCGATGGAAGACGGCCTGCGCTTCGCCATCCGCGAAGGCGGCCGCACCGTCGGCGCCGGCGTCGTCTCGAAAATCATCGAGTAATCGAAAGATCAGGCCCCGGGCCAAGGCCCGGGGCAGGGTTCGACGAGGGGGGCCGGGTGGTCCGGCCGTCCTCTATCAACTCAATGCCGCGAAAGGCTAAGACAATGCAAAGCCAAAACATTCGCATCCGGCTGCAGGCGTTTGACTATCGAGTGCTGGATGCCAGCACGCAGGAGATCGTCAATACGGCCAAGCGGACCGGCTGCCAGGTGCGCGGGCCCATCCCGCTGCCCAACAAGATCGAGAAGTTCACCGTTCTGCGTGGACCCCACATCGACAAGAAATCCCGCGACCAGTTCGAGATCCGCACCCACAGCGGCTTCTCGACATCGTCGATCCGACCCGCAGACCGTGGACGCGCTGATGAAGCTCGACCTGGCCGCTGGCGTCGACGTGCAGATTTCGGTCTAAGGAGGGCAACCAAGATGCGCTCTGGTATCATTGCAAAGAAGGTCGGCATGACCCGGCTCTTCATGGAGGACGGGAAGCAGATTCCGGTGACCGTTCTTCAACTCGACAATCTTCAGGTCGTGGCACAGCGCACCGCCGACGAGGATGGCTATACGCCGTTCAGCTCGAGGCCGGTGCTGCCAAGGTCAAGCGGGTCTCGAAGGCCATGCGTGGCCATTTCGCGGCCGCGAAGGTGGAACCAAGCGGAAGATCGCGGAATTCCGCGTCGATCCCGAGAACCTGATCGCCGTCGGCGAGGAGATCTCGGCCGAGCATTACATTGCCGGTCAGCGGGTCGATGTCAGCGGCACCTCGATCGGCAAGGGCTTCGCCGGTGCCATGAAGCGGCACAATTTCGGCGGCCTGCGTGCATCGCACGGGGTGTCGATCAGCCACCGCTCGCACGGGTCCACCGGTCAGTGCCAGGAACCCGGCAAGGTGTTCAAGGGCAAGAAGATGGCCGGCCACATGGGCGCCGCCCGCGTGACCACGCAGAACCTGGAAGTGGTGAAGACCGACGCCGAGCGCGGCCTGGTGTTCATCAAGGGCGCCGTGCCCGGTTCCAAGGGTGGCTGGGTCACCGTCAAGGACGCCGTGAAGAAGAAACTGCCCGATGGCGTGCCGTTCCCGGCCGCGCTGAAATCGGCGGCTGCCCCAGCGGCTGAAGCACCCGCAGAGGAAGTGTCTGCGGAAGGTGGTGAAGCATGAAATTCGATGTGATCAAACTCGACGGCGGCAAGGCCGGTTCGGTCGAGCTGGACGAGGCCCTGTTCGGTCTCGACCCGCGCGCCGACATCCTGCACCGTGTGGTGCGCTGGCAGCGGGCCAAGTCCCAGGCCGGCACGCACAAGGTCAAGACCCGTTCGGAAGTCAGCTATTCGACCAAGAAGATCTATCGCCAGAAGGGCACCGGCGGCGCACGCCACGGCTCGCGCAAGGCGCCGATCTTCCGCAAGGGTGGCATCTACAAGGGTCCGACCCCGCGCAGCCACGCCCATGACCTGCCGAAGAAGTTCCGCAAGCTGGGCCTGATGCACGCGCTGTCCGCGAAGGCCCGGGAAGGCGCCATCGTCATCATCGACGCGGCGGAATCCGACGGCAAGACCGGGGCCCTGGCCAAGCAGGTGAAGAACCTGGGCTGGAAGCGGGCGCTGATCATCGACGGCGCCGCCGTCAATGAAGGTTTCGCCATGGCCGCCCGCAACATCGAAGGTCTGGATATCCTGCCGACGATGGGCGCAAACGTTCTGGACATCCTCAAGCGTGACACGCTGGTGATCACCAAGGCGGGTGTCGAAGCACTGGAGGCTCGTCTGAAATGAGCGCGAAGGCACAACATTACGACGTGATCCGCAAGCCGATCATCACCGAAAAGGCCACCATGGCCTCGGATTCGAATGCCGTGGTGTTCGAAGTGGCGATGGAAAGCTCGAAACCCCAGATCAAGGAAGCCGTCGAGGCGCTGTTCGGGGTCAAGGTGAAGGCGGTCAACACCACCATCACCAAGGGCAAGGTCAAGCGGTTCCGCGGCCAGCTGGGCAAGCGGAAAGACGTGAAGAAGGCCTATGTCACCCTCGAAGAGGGCAACACGATCGACGTCACCACGGGGCTCTGAGCCGACCGTGAGAGAGCATTCGGAAAGGCGGGGTCGCGAGGCCCCGCCTTTTCGTCGATTTGAGGGACCGTTTTGGAGGCGAAGATGGGCAGTGAGCGGATGGACAACCCCGGCGACGCGCGCACGACGCTGTCGCTGTTCGAGACCGAGGCATCGCGCAGCGACCCGGTGAAGACCTATCCGATCTTCGGTCAACCGCGCGGCGGCACCACCGCGGTGGCGGGCTGCGTGCAGCGCCTGGGCGTCTTCCTGGGCGAGCCGCTGCATCGCAACCTCGAGGATCGCGGCTTTGCCCGGCCGCGCGGCCCGGGCCCCGAAGTGGTGCGCGAACGCAATGCCCAGCGCGAGGTCTGGGGCTGGAAGTTCCCCAACGCCGCGAATTACATCGACAGCCTTCATGTCGCGCTGCGCAATCCCCGCTTCGTGGTCGTGACGCGCGACCTGGCAGCCAATGCGATCGGCATTTCCGCCCGCGATACCAGCTATGACGCGCATCGCGCGCTGGAGGTGGGCCTTCAGCAGATGCAGCGCAACCTGTCTCTGATCGCGCGGCTGCGCCATCCGACCCTGGTGATCAGCTATGAGAAACTGGTGCTGAAACCGGAACCGGTGATCCGCGACATCGCCGATTTCCTTTGTGTCGGTTCGACCGAAGAGATGATCCGCGACGCGGTGAATTTCGTCCGCCCGGGATCGTATCAGGACGTGACGGGCTGAACGCGGGGCGGGGCGGAATAGGCTATGGACAGCCACGGCTGTCCCTGATAGATCGCCCCAATCGCGCGGCCCCGGATTCGCTCCGGGGCCGGTGACGTTTATCACTCGGGGACCTTCGGGGCCCTATAAACCGGCCACCTGCGGACGCTGATACCTACTGGCGTCGAGGGGGCTATCACATAGGAGAGCGCCTCGAGAGGCCTCTTCGCTTGCTAAACGGAAGACAGAAAGCATGGCACTCAAGTCGTATAAGCCGACGACGCCGGGCCAGCGCGGGCTGGTGCTGATCGACCGTTCGGAGCTGTACAAAGGACGCCCCGTCAAATCCCTCACCGAGGGTCTGACCAAGTCGGGCGGCCGGAACAACACCGGGCGGATTACCTCGCGTCGTCGCGGGGGTGGCGCCAAACGCCTCTACCGGATCGTCGATTTCAAACGTTCGAAGTTCGATGTCGCGGCCACCGTCGAGCGGATCGAATACGATCCGAACCGGACCGCCTTCATCGCGCTGATCAAATACGCCGATGGCGAACAGGCCTATATCCTGGCGCCGCAGCGTCTGGCCGTGGGCGATCAGGTGATCGCCTCCGCCAAGGCCGACATCAAGCCCGGCAACGCGATGCCGTTCTCGGGCCTGCCGATCGGTACCATCGTCCACAATATCGAGCTGAAGCCCGGCAAGGGTGGCCAGATCGCACGCGCCGCGGGCACCTATGCCCAGTTCGTCGGCCGTGACGGCGGTTACGCCCAGATCCGCCTGAGCTCGGGCGAACTGCGCCTGGTGCGTCAGGAATGCATGGCCACCGTCGGTGCCGTGTCGAACCCCGACAACTCGAACCAGAACTTCGGCAAGGCCGGCCGGATGCGCCACTATGGCAAGCGTCCCAGCGTCCGCGGCGTCGTCATGAACCCGATCGACCACCCCCATGGCGGTGGCGAGGGCCGGACCTCGGGTGGTCGCCACCCGGTGACGCCCTGGGGCAAGCCCACGAAGGGTGCGCGCACCCGCAACAAGAACAAAGCGTCGCAAAAGCTGATCATCCGCTCGCGCCACGCCAAGAAGAAAGGGCGCTAAGACATGAGCCGCTCTGTTTGGAAAGGCCCCTTCGTCGACGCTTACGTGCTGAAGAAAGCCGAAGCCGCACGCGAATCCGGGCGCAACGAAGTGATCAAGATCTGGTCGCGTCGTTCGACCATCCTGCCCCAGTTCGTGGGCCTCACCTTCGGTGTCTATAACGGTCAGAAGCACATCCCCGTGAACGTGACCGAGGACATGATCGGCCAGAAGTTCGGTGAATATTCGCCGACCCGCACCTATTACGGGCATGCGGCCGACAAGAAAGCGAAGAGGAAGTAAGCCATGGGCAAGGCAAAGAACCCCCGCCGCGTGGCCGACAACGAAGCAATGGCGAAAACCCGTATGCTTCGCACCAGCCCGCAGAAACTGAACCTGGTGGCCGCGATGATCCGCGGCAAGAAGGTGGACAAGGCCCTGACCGACCTGACCTTCTCGAAGAAGCGGATCGCGCAGGACGTGAAGAAATGCCTTCAGTCCGCCATCGCCAATGCCGAAAACAACCATAACCTCGACGTCGACGAACTGATCGTGGCCGAGGCCTGGGTCGGCAAGAACCTGGTCATGAAGCGCGGCCGTCCGCGTGCCCGTGGCCGTTATGGCCGCATCATGAAGCCGTTTTCGGAGCTCACCATCAAGGTGCGCCAGATCGAGGAGCAAGCCTAATGGGTCAGAAAGTCAATCCGATCGGCATGCGCCTTCAGGTCAACCGCACCTGGGACAGCCGCTGGTTCGCGAACACCAAGGATTACGGCGATCTTCTGCTGGAAGACCTGAAAATCCGCGAGTTCATCAAGGAAGAGTGCAAGCAGGCCGGCGTGGCCCGCGTGATCATCGAACGCCCGCACAAGAAGTGCCGGGTGACGATCCACACCGCGCGTCCGGGCGTGATCATCGGCAAGAAAGGCGCCGATATCGAAACCCTGCGCAAGAAGATCGCCGCGATGACCGCAAGCGAGCTGCACCTGAACATCGTCGAAGTGCGCAAGCCCGAGCTTGACGCCCAGCTGGTGGCCGAATCGATCGCCCAGCAGCTCGAGCGTCGGGTGTCGTTCCGTCGCGCCATGAAGCGGGGCGTGCAGAACGCCATGCGGATGGGCGCGCTGGGCATCCGGGTGAACGTCGCCGGCCGTCTCGGCGGCGCCGAGATCGCCCGGACCGAATGGTACCGCGAAGGCCGCGTGCCGCTGCACACCCTGCGTGCCGACATCGACTACGCCCTGGCCGAGGCCATGACCCCCTATGGGATCATCGGCATCAAGGTCTGGATCTTCAAGGGCGAGATCATGGAGCACGACCCGCAGGCGCGCGACCGCAAGGCGCAGGAAATCCAGGACGGGCCCGCACCGCGCGGCGCCGCGCCCCGCCGGTAAGGAGTCGAACAGATGCTGCAACCGAAGCGCACGAAATTCCGCAAGATGTTCAAGGGCCGCATCAAGGGTGAGGCCAAGGGCGGGTCGGACCTGAACTTCGGCCATTACGGCCTGAAGGCCACCCAGCCCGAGCGCATCACCGCGCGCCAGATCGAAGCCGCCCGCCGGGCCATGACGCGCCACATGAAGCGTCAGGGCCGGGTCTGGATCCGGATCTTCCCCGACACCCCGGTGTCGTCGAAGCCCACCGAGGTCCGGATGGGTAAAGGTAAGGGGTCGGTCGATTACTGGGCCTGCAAGGTCAAGCCCGGCCGGATCATGTTCGAGATCGACGGCGTCGACGAGGACATCGCCCGCGAGGCCCTGCGCCTGGCCGCGATGAAGCTGCCGATCAAGACCCGGATCGTGGTCCGCGAGGATTGGTGATTGGTGGGTTGACACCCACCCTACACCAGACCGAACCGGTCGAGAAAAAGGAACCCCCGCGCGAGAGATCGCGCGGGGGTTTTCTATTGTCACATGGACGACATGTTGGATTTCAAGTGTTGCAGTGCCATTGAGACCAATTTCGAAAGATCGAGCAGTTCAGACTGCTTCATCAAGTGGCACGTTGCACCGTCTGCTTCGATTGCAGCATGTACTCGGCCACGATCAGTGTTGAACACAACGATGCGCAGGTCATCGACGTTGATTTCGATTTCCGTTAATGCGAAACGGTCGGTAGACAAATTTGCATTGGCCATTTGCTCCAGCGATGCGATTAGCTTTTCCGCGTTTTCAATTGGTACGGTCGCAATCCCGTCGGAAGCGTATTCATCACCAGGCGAAACCTCAAATCTCACTCCGTGAAACGCGATTTCTTTGGCAGGCACCAGCGCCTCGAACGCGGAGATAATGATCGATCCAGTTCCGCTTAGCATTCCAATTGGCATGAAGCCTTTGACAATTGGCTGTGCTGGTTCACTGTCCTTAGAATCTATATCTGCGAATGCTTTCGCGAGTTTCATATGTCTTCCCTCAAGTGTGGTCGTTTCCCAGTGCTACCACTCTGAGGTGATTGTTCAATGCTGAGTTATCTTTTTTCGACCAGTGAAGGGGAACCTCACACCCACTTATAGTTAAAACTCACCGAAACCCGTTCGTCCTCGGCCATGTTCAGCGGCACCTCGTGGCGGAGCCAGCTTTCCCACAGCAGCACGTCGCCCACCGCCGGCTTGGCATAGATGAAGGTCCGCAGCTCCTCGCGCGCGTTCTTGCGGCGAGGGCGCGGCCATCATCCGGGCGGAACGCGGGTCTTCCAGCTTCAGCGCCGAGGCGCCGTCGGGCATCGAGACATAGGTCGTCCCGAGATCACCGAATGCGGGTGGATATGCGAGCTATGCGTGCCGCCCTCGGGCAGGATGTTGATCCAGAGGTCCTCCAGCTCCAGATGACCCTCGCCCAGGTCGACTTCCAGGTCCTGCGCGAAGGCGGCGACATGCTTGTCCAGCGCTTCTTTCAGGTCGGCGAAGACCGGGAAGCGCCAGGGCAGGTCGGTGAGCGAGGCATAGGAGGTATAGCCCGGGTATCCGTTCTCCTCGCACCAGGTCTGGCCGGCCTCGTCGTCCTCGGCGATGGAAAAGCACGAGGCTTCCAGCTCGGCCGTGTCGATGGCGGGCCCGTGTTCGGACAGCGCGGCGCGGTAGAGGCGGGTGACGAAGAGGGATTTGATCTCGGGCATGGTGTGTATCGGCTCGCTAGGCTAGGAGTGGCACGGGCGCCATTGGGGGCAGATTGCCCGTCCTACATAAAATGGCAAGAGAGGGGTTGCCACAGCAAAGAAACCCTCCTATACGGCGGCCTTCACCACGTGACTCCACCGGAATCAGCGTGACCGCGTCGCTGGCGGATGCCAGCGCAAAGGGCGCTCCGGTGATGTTGAAAAAGGAAGAGACCATGAAAGCCACCGAGCTTCGTGAGAAGTCGGTCGACCAGCTTCGTGAAGAACTGGCCAACCTGAAGAAAGAGAGCTTCAACCTGCGCTTCCAGCACGCCACCGCGCAGCTGGAAAACGCCGCCCGTATCCGCACCGTCAAGCGGGACACGGCGCGTGTGCTGACCGTTCTCAACGAAAAGGCCGCCGCAGCGGCCGCCACCGAGTAAGAGGAGCCTGAAGACATGCCCAAGCGTATCCTGCAAGGCACCGTGACCTCGGACGCCAACGCCCAGACCGTGACCGTGAGCGTCGAACGCCGCTTCACCCACCCGGTTCTGAAGAAGACCATCCGTAAGTCCAAGAAATACCGGGCTCACGATGAGAACAACACCTACAAGGTGGGCGATACGGTCCGCATCGTGGAATGCGCGCCGAAGTCGAAGACGAAACGTTGGGAGGTTCTGGAGGCCTGAGGCCGCCGGAACCTTTCCGTTTTTTAGCGAAACCCTGGGGCCAATGACTGCAAAGCGGTCCCAAAGGTCGGGAGAAACCAAATGATCCAGATGCAGACCAATCTGGATGTTGCTGACAACAGCGGCGCCCGCCGCGTTCAGTGCATCAAGGTTCTGGGTGGTTCCAAGCGTAAATACGCCTCCGTCGGCGACATCATTGTCGTCTCGGTGAAGGAAGCCATCCCGCGCGGTCGCGTGAAGAAGGGCGATGTCCGCAAGGCCGTCGTCGTGCGCACCGCCAAGGAAGTCCGTCGCGAGGACGGCACCGCGATCCGTTTCGATCGCAACGCCGCCGTCATCCTCAACAACAACAACGAGCCGGTCGGCACCCGTATCTTCGGGCCGGTGGTTCGCGAGCTGCGCGCGAAGAACTTCATGAAGATCATCTCGCTCGCGCCGGAGGTGCTGTAAGATGGCTGCGAAACTGAAAAAGGTGACAAGGTCGTCGTGCTTGCCGGCAAGGACAAGGGCAAGCAGGGCACCATCCACACCGTCGATCCCAAGGCCGGCAAGGCCGTGGTGGAAGGCATCAACATGGCCGTCCGTCACACCCGCCAGAGCCAGACCAGCCAGGGCGGCCGCCTGCCCAAGGCAATGCCGATCGACCTTTCGAACCTGGCGATTGTCGACAAGAACGGCAAACCCACCCGCGTCGGCTTCAAGGTCGAAGGCGACAAGAAGGTGCGTATCGCCAAGACCACGGGGGACGTGATCTGATGCTTGACGCTGCAACCTATACCCCGCGCCTGAAGGCCCTCTATCGTGAAACCATCCGTGGCACGATGAAAGAGGAATTCGGCTACAAGAACGACATGATGATCCCCAAGCTGGACAAGATCGTTCTGAACATCGGCTGCGGCCGCGCCGCCGTGCGTGACTCGAAGAAGGCCAAGTCGGCCGTCGAGGATCTGACCGCGATCGCCGGCCAGCAGGCGGTGATGACCATGGCCAAGAACTCGATCGCCGGCTTCCGCGTCCGCGAAGGCATGCCGATGGGCGCCAAGGTCACCCTGCGCGGCGACCGGATGTTCGAATTCCTCGACCGTCTGATCACCGTGGCGATGCCCCGTATCCGCGACTTCCGCGGCGTCTCGGGCAAGAGCTTCGACGGCCGTGGCAACTATGCCATGGGCCTGAAAGAGCACATCGTCTTCCCGGAAATCGACTTCGACAAGGTCGATGAAGCCTGGGGGATGGACATCGTCATCGCCACCACCGCGAAAACCGACGCGGAAGCCAAGAGCCTGTTGAAAGCCTTCAACATGCCCTTCAACAGCTGATCCGCCGGAGGAGTTTGAAACATGGCCAAGAAATCCATGGTCGCCAGGGAAGTGAAGCGCCGGAAGCTGGTGGAGCAATATGCCAGCAAGCGCGCGGCCCTGAAGGACATCATCAACGACCAGTCGAAGCCGATGGAAGAGCGTTTCCGCGCCTCCCTGAAGCTGGCGAAACTGCCGCGCAACAGCTCGGCCACGCGGCTGCACAACCGCTGCCAGCTGACCGGTCGTCCGCACGCCTATTATCGCAAGCTCAAGGTCAGCCGGATCATGCTGCGCGAGCTTGGGTCGTCGGGGCTTATCCCCGGCCTGGTGAAATCGAGCTGGTAAGGGAGCGAGAGATATGAACGATCCTATCGGCGATATGCTCACCCGCATCCGTAACGCCTCGATGCGCGGCAAATCCACCGTCTCGACGCCGGCTTCCAAGCTGCGCGGCTGGGTGCTGGACGTGCTGGCGGACGAAGGCTACATCCGCGGTTACGAAAAGGGTTCGGACGCCAATGGCCACCCGACCCTCGAGATTGCCCTGAAATATTTCGACGGCGCCCCCGTCATCCGCGAGCTGAAGCGGGTTTCGACCCCCGGCCGCCGCGTCTACATGGGCGTCAGTGACATCCCCTCGGTCCGTCAGGGCCTGGGCGTGTCGATTGTCAGCACGTCGAAGGGCGTGATGTCGGATGCAAACGCTCGCAGCCAGAATGTCGGCGGCGAAGTGCTTTGCACGGTGTTCTAAGGAGAACGGAAATGTCTCGTATTGGTAAGAAACCGGTCGAGCTGCCGTCGGGCGTCACCGCCACGATCTCCGGCCAGACCATCGAAATCAAGGGCCCGAAGGACACCCAGTCCTTCACCGCCACCGACGATGTGACCATCGCACAGGAAGACAACAGCGTGACGGTCAAGCCGCGCGGTTCGTCGAAGCGCGCACGTCAGCAGTGGGGCATGAGCCGCACCATCGTGGCCAATATGGTCAAGGGCTGCACCGAGGGCTTCAAGAAAGAGCTCGAGATCACCGGTGTGGGTTACCGCGCCGCGGTCCAGGGCAACGTCCTGAGGCTGAACCTGGGCTATTCGCATGACGTGGATTTCCAGGTGCCGGCCGGTGTGACGGTGACCTGCCCGAAGCAGACCGAGATCGTTGTCGAAGGCACCGATCTTCAGCTGGTGGGCCAGGTCGCGGCGAATATCCGCGAATGGCGCGCACCCGAGCCCTACAAGGGCAAGGGGATCCGCTATAAGGGCGAGTACATCTTCCGCAAGGAAGGCAAGAAGAAGTAAGGACCAGACAGATGGCAAACAGCAAACGGGAACTGTTCCTCAAGCGCCGCCTGCGCGTCCGGAACAAGCTTCGCAAGGTCAACCGCGGCAAGATGCGTCTTTCCGTGCACCGCTCGTCGAAGAACATCAGCGCTCAGCTGATCGACGATGTGAACGGCGTGACGCTGGCCTCGGCCTCCTCGCTCGAGAAGGCACTGGGCGTGGTCGGCAAGAACAACGTCGAAGCGGCGGCCAAGGTGGGTGCGGCGATTGCCGAGCGCGCCAAGAAGGCCGGCGTGGCCGAGGCCTATTTCGACCGTGGCGGCTTCCTCTTCCACGGCAAGGTCAAGGCCCTGGCGGATGCGGCACGCGAAGGCGGGCTGAAGATCTGACGGGGATGGTGGGTTAACACCCACCCTACGCGTCACCCTGTAGGGCGGGGGTCACCCCCGCCTTGCAACGTTGAAGGCGGGTGCGCCCGCCTCGATGATCCGGGCCCCGCAAGGGGCACCTGGATTGAAACAACCGGCGCACGGAAAACACGCGCCAGATCAAGGAGATGCCGTATGGCAGAACGTGAAAACCGTCGGGGACCGCGCCGCGAGCGCGAGGAGGCCCCGGAATTCGCAGACCGTCTGGTCGCGATCAACCGTGTGTCGAAAACCGTGAAGGGCGGTAAGCGCTTCGGCTTCGCCGCGCTCGTCGTGGTGGGCGACCAGAAGGGCCGTGTCGGCTTCGGCAAGGGCAAGGCCAAGGAGGTCCCCGAGGCGATCCGCAAGGCGACCGAGCAGGCCAAGCGTCAGATGATGCGGGTGCCGCTGCGCGAGGGCCGCACCCTGCACCACGACATCGAGGGCCGTCACGGCGCCGGCAAGGTCGTGATGCGCACCGCGCCGGAAGGCACCGGGATCATCGCCGGCGGTCCGATGCGCGCCGTGTTCGAGATGCTGGGCGTCAAGGACGTGGTGTCGAAGTCGCTGGGCTCGCAGAACCCCTATAACATGATCCGCGCCACTCTGGACGGCCTGAAGAAGCAGTCGAGCCCGCGCTCGGTCGCACAGCGCCGCGGCAAGAAAGTGGCCGACATCCTGGGCAAGCATGACGCTCCGGCTGCCGCCGAAGCCGACGCATAAGGAGACGGACCCATGGCAAAAACCATCGTCGTCAAGCAGATCGGCAGCCCGATCCGCCGCCCCGCCAAGCAGCGCCAGACGCTGATCGGCCTGGGCCTGAACAAGATGCACAAGACTCGCGAGCTGGAAGACACCCCGGCCGTGCGTGGCATGATCGCCAAGATCCCCACATGGTCGAGATCATCGAAGAGCGCGACTGAGCGTCGGTGGGTTGAAAACCCACCCTACGAGATTCGGTGGGTTGACACCCACCCTACGCATTCAAGAACGCCCCCGGTCCGGTGCCGGGGGCGTTTCTCGTTGTGGCCTGCGCGCGAAGGGCGCATTCTGAGCCCGGCGACAAAGGCCTGTGGGAGGGGTGTGTCATGACCGGTCTGTTCCTTGCGGTCTCGGCGGCGGTGTTCGTGTTCCTGCTGGCCTCGCCCTTCGCGCGTTCGGCCCTGTGGCAGGCGACAGTGACGCCGCTGGCCTCAATCATCGGTTCGGGCTTTCTGGTTTCGGCGCCGCTGCTGGCGCGGGAATTCGGCGGCTTCGCCGCGCCCGCCATGCTGGCGCTGATCGTGCTGGCCTGGTTCATCGGCGGCGCCATCCGCTATAACATCCGCGTGGTCGAGCCGGCGCTGAAACAGGGGCAGGACCGGCTGCTGGTCTCGATCGAAGAGTTGAGCCACCTGGTTCTGGCCTTCGCCTATTTCATCTCGGTCGCCTATTACCTGTCGCTCTTGGGAATTTCCTGCTGCAATCGGCGGGCCATCCGAACCCTGAGCTGGCTCATTGGATCGCCATCGCGCTGGTCGCGGCGCTGGCGGCGCTGGGCTGGTCTGGGGGCGTGGGCAAGGTGGCGCGGCTGGAGCGCTTCGCCACGGCGCTGAACCTCGGCGTGATCGCGGGCTTCCTGGCCGCGCTGGCGCTTTACGCCGCGCGCCACGCGGCGGCCGGGGACAGCGTGCTGCCGCCGGCGGGGCGGTTCGAGATGGCGCAGCTGCCGGTTCTGCTGGGCCTCCTGATCGTCATCCAGGGTTCGAGACCACGCGTTTCACCGGCGCCGATTTCCCGGCCGAGACGCGGATCACCGCGATGCGGCGGGCGCAGATCGTTTCGGGCCTGGTCTATGTCGTCTTCTTCCTGCTGCTGTCGCCGCTCTTCCCCGATCTCGAGAAGGGCAGCGGCGTGGCGGCGGTGATCACCGTTTCGGGCGCGGTGGCGGCCATCCTGCCCGTTGCGCTGGCCGTCGCGGCGATGGGCAGCCAGATGAGCGCCTCGGTCGCCGACTCGTTGGGCAATGTCGGGCTGATCGGAGAGCTGACCCACGGCAAGGTCGACGCCCGCCACGCCTTCGTGCTGGTGGGCGTGGTCGGGATCGGGGTGCTGGTGGCGGCGGATGTCAATCAGGTGATCGCGCTCGCCAGCCGGGCCTTTGCGCTCTTCTACGCGATGCAATGCCTGGTCGCCGGGAGGCGGCGCGGAAGCGCCCCGAGGACCGGCTGCGCGGTTGGGGGTTTCTGGCGCTGGCGCTGGTCTCGGCGGCGGTCTTCGTCTTCGGCGCGCCTTCGGGCGGGTAGGGGGCGGGCGGAGCGCCCACCCTGAGGCCCCCCGCGATCCGGGGGCGTGATTTCGCGGCTGCCCGCTCCATCGGCAGGGCGGGCGAGGGATGCGCGGAAAACGCGCGGAATGTGCCGCCCGGGCGGTGCGCCGGATTGCGGCGGTGGGGGCGCTGTGGCAGTATCGCGGCAGGAAAGGACGTCCTCCCTCCATGTTCGATATATCATTCGCCTCTCTCTTTCGGGAGTTCGTGACGCTGTTCGTCGTGATCGACCCGATCGGCACCTTGCCGGTGTTCTATTTCGCCACCCAGGGCGTGCCCGAGCGGCTGCACTGGCGTATCGCCATGCGCGGTGTCGGCGTGGCCGCCGTGGTGTTGCTCTTGTTCCTGATCGGCGGGCAAGTGGTGATCGAGGCGGTGGGGCTGCGGCTGGGATCGTTCCAGATCGCGGGCGGGGTGGTGTTGTTCCTGTTTGCGCTGACGATGATCTTCGGCGATCCGAAATCCGCCCGCGAGATCGAGGAGGCCGAGCGCGACCACATGGCCGGAGCGGTGTTTCCGCTGGCGATGCCTTCGATCGCCTCGCCCGGGGCGATGCTGGCGGTGGTGATCCTGACCGACAATCACCGCAGTTCGATCTCGGACCAGGTGGTGACGGGGGCGTTGCTGATCGTGGTGTTGCTGATCACGCTGGGCCTGTTGCTGCTGGCGCCGCGCCTGAAGCGGATGATCGGCCAGACCGGGGCGAATGCGATCAGCCGGGTGATGGGCATCATCCTGGCGACGGTGGCGGTGGATTCGATCCTGAACGGGTTGCAGCTGGTCGGTGCGCTGACGCTGAACTGATCGGGGCATGTCTGTCCGTGCCGGGCCGAACTGGCGATCGGTCTGAACGGGGGAAGGGCGGGTGCAAGGCGCCTCTCGTAAGGCTTGCAAAGCGGCGGCACAGCCCCTATACGCCCGCGGGTGGCCCGAAATGGGCCCGACTCACAACAACCAAGAAACGCCGCGTTTGGCCCCCTTCGCTTCATGGGTCAATTCCGGCAAAGGAGAAGCGACATGAAACTCAATGAACTGCGCGACAATCCCGGCGCTGCCCCGAAGAAAAAGCGCGTGGCGCGCGGCCCGGGTTCGGCCAAGGGCAAGATGGCCGGGCGCGGCATCAAGGGCCAGAAGAGCCGTTCGGGCGTGGCCATTGCCGGCTATGAAGGCGGCCAGATGCCGCTCTATCAGCGCCTGCCCAAGCGCGGCTTCAACAAGCCGAACCAGAAGAAATTCGCCGTGGTGAACCTCGGGATCATCCAGAAGTTCGTCGACGCCAAGAAACTGGACGCCGGCGCGGTCATCACCGAGGACCTGCTGGTCGAAACCGGTATCGTGCGCCGCAAGCTCGATGGCATCCGCGTGCTGGCCAAGGGCGACATCAGCGCCAAGCTGACGCTGGAAGTCACCGGTGCGTCGAAAGCCGCCGTCGAGGCGGTGGAAAAGGCCGGCGGTTCGCTCAAGATCACGGCTGCGGCAGCTGCTGAATAAGAGGTTGTCCCCGGCGCGCCCGGGGCTTACATAACCTCAAGTTTTCCATTGATGCGCCGCCGGGCCGGGGAAACCGCCCCGGCGGCGCTCGCACGAAAGAGACCAAGCATGGTATCTGCCGCAGAGCAAATGGCCGCCAACACCAGTTGGGCGGCTTTGGGAAAAGCCACCGATCTTCGCAACCGCATCCTGTTCACGCTGGGCCTGCTGATCGTCTATCGCCTGGGCACCTATATCCCGGTGCCGGGGATCGACGGCGAAGCGCTCAGGAACTTCATGGAGAAGGCGGGGCAGGGCATCGGCGGCATGTTGTCGATGTTCACCGGCGGCGCGCTGGGGCGGATGGGCATCTTTGCCCTGGGCATCATGCCCTATATCTCGGCCTCGATCATCGTCCAGCTTCTGGGCTCGATGGTGCCGGCGCTGGAGCAGCTGAAGAAAGAGGGCGAGCAGGGCCGCAAGAAGATGAACCAGTACACCCGCTATGGCACGGTGTTCCTGGCGACGTTGCAGTCCTATGGCCTGGCGAAAAGCCTTGAAGCGGGCGATCTGGCCACCGATCCGGGCCTGTTCTTCGAGGCCTCGACCATGATCACGCTGGTCGGCGGCACCATGTTCCTGATGTGGCTGGGCGAACAGATCACCGCCCGCGGCATCGGCAACGGCGTGTCGCTGATCATCTTCGTCGGCATCGTCGCCGGCATTCCGGCCGCGCTGGCACAGTTCTTCAGTCAGGGCCAGTCGGGCATCATCAGCCCGGCGGTCATCATCGGGGTGATGATCATGGTGGTCGTGGTGATCGCCTTCGTCGTCTTCATGGAGAGGGCGCTGCGAAAGATACACATCCAGTATCCGCGCCGCCAGCAGGGCATGAAGATCTATGAGGGCGGCTCGTCGCACCTGCCGGTCAAGGTCAACCCCGCGGGCGTGATCCCGGCGATCTTCGCCTCGTCGCTTCTGCTGTTGCCGACCACGATCAGCACCTTCTCGGGCACCCAGACCGGGCCGATCATGTCGACCATCCTGGCCTATTTCGGGCCCGGGCAGCCGCTCTATCTGCTGTTCTACGTCGCGATGATCGTGTTCTTCGCCTATTTCTATACCTTCAACGTCAGCTTCAAACCTGACGATGTGGCCGACAACCTGAAGAACCAGAACGGTTTCGTCCCCGGCATCCGCCCGGGCAAGAAGACCGCCGAATATCTGGAATATGTCGTCAACCGTATCCTGGTTCTCGGCGCCGCCTATCTTGCTCTCGTGTGCCTTCTGCCCGAGATCCTGCGCAAGGAACTGGCGATCCCGTTCTATTTCGGCGGCACCTCGGTGCTGATCGTGGTGTCGGTGACCATGGACACGATCCAGCAGGTGCAAAGCCACCTTCTGGCGCATCAATACGAGGGGTTGATTGAACGCTCGCAGCTCTCTGGGAAGGGGCGGCGGCGCAAGAGGAAAGGACCCGCGCGCAAATGAACATCATTCTTCTCGGACCGCCGGGCGCCGGCAAGGGGACCCAGGCCGGGCATCTGGTCGAAACCCGCGACATGATCCAGCTTTCGACCGGCGACATGCTGCGGGCGGCCAAGACCTCGGGCACCGAAATGGGCAAGAAGGTCGCCGCGATCATGGACGCGGGCGAGCTGGTGACCGACGAGATCGTCATCGGCCTGATCCGCGAAAAGCTCGAGGGCGACAAGAAGGGCGGTTTCATCTTCGACGGTTTCCCCCGCACCCTGGCCCAGGCCGATGCGCTGGCCGCGCTGCTGGAGGAAAAGGGCGAGACGCTGGACGCGGTGATCGAGCTTGCGGTCAATGACGAGGTGCTGGTCGGCCGGATCGTCGGCCGCGCCGAAGAGGCCCGCAAGGCCGGTCTTCCCGTCCGTGCCGACGACAACGAGGAAAGCCTCAAGATCCGGCTGATGGAATATTACAAGAAGACCTCGCCGCTGATCGGCTATTACTATGCCAAGGGTCAGCTGCAATCGGTCGACGGGCTGGGCGAGATCGCCGCGGTTCAAGCCGCGATTGCCGCGCTGCTGGACGGGTAAGAGACCCCGCGCGCCGGGCCGATTTGTCAGAATCGGCGAAATCTGCGAAACTTCCCCTGCCGCGTTGGGGGAAGTTTTTTCGTTTCCAATACTCAGTGTCGGTCTTCCCTGCCGCCGGTGCCCGCAATTGACGGGGCAAACCGGCTGGAGAGGCATCGCCTCGTTGCCGGATCGCATAAAACAGGGAAGGGAGAGATCATGGGAACTTCAAGGAAGACGACGATCGCGGCCGTTCTGGCTCTGACGCTGGCCGGCTCGAGCGCCCTGGCAGAGGGGCCCGAAGCGAAGATGCGCGAAAACCAGGTCAGGCAGGCGATGGTCAGCACGCAGGGCAGTCTGAGCGGCGAGGCGGCGAACAGCTCGGGCGGGGTGCTGTTCCCGCTGATCCTGCTGACCATCGTCGTCTTCGCGGCGGCCACCGCATCGGGCGGCGATCCCTACGCCGTCGTTGTCGACTGACGCCAGGCGCCGGAAGAAGGCCGGCCGCCGGGGGGATGCCCGGGGCCCCGGCCCCCCGTCGGGGCCGGGGCATGGTGGGCATCTGTCACGTCGCCCTTGACGCCCCTTTCATATACCACTAACCAGCACCATCCCTTCGGGGATTTGATTCTGTCCGGGTCGCGCCCGGCGTGAATGACAACCTCAGGATCAGCTGCGGCCCGGAGCGGAAAACGCCTCGGGCTTACGTTGTGAAAAAAGGACCTGGAGCTACGGGTCCGCAACGAAAGGAAGACCCACGTGGCACGTATCGCCGGCGTCAACATCCCGACGCACAAGCGCGTTCCCATCGCGCTCACCTATATCACCGGAATCGGCCATACCTCGGCCAAGGCCATCTGCGACGCCGTCG
Source organism: Paracoccaceae bacterium (assembly GCA_041397165.1). Lineage (GTDB taxonomy): Bacteria > Pseudomonadota > Alphaproteobacteria > Rhodobacterales > Rhodobacteraceae > JAWKXE01. The sequence goes on from JAWKXE010000024.1 coordinate 42,839, forward strand.
GCATCGACGCGACCCGCCGTGTGAACGAACTCAGCGATGCTGACGTTCTGGCCATCCGCGAACATATCGACGCCAACTATACCGTCGAAGGCGACCTGCGCCGCGAGACGCAGATGAACATCAAGCGCCTGATGGACCTCGGCTGCTATCGCGGCCTGCGTCACCGCCGCAACCTGCCTGTCCGCGGTCAGCGCACGCATACCAATGCGCGCACCCGCAAGGGCCCGGCGAAACCCATCGCCGGCAAGAAGAAGTAAGGGAGGGCTGCACCAATGGCACGTGATACCCGTCGCGGGGGCAAGAAAAAGGTCTCCAAGAACATCGCAGCTGGCGTCGCACATGTGAACTCCAGCTTCAACAACACCAAGATCCTGATCTCGGACGTGCAGGGCAACGCGATCTCGTGGTCGTCGGCCGGCACGATGGGCTTCAAGGGCTCGCGCAAGTCGACCCCCTATGCCGCCCAGATGGCTGCCGAAGATGCCGGCCGCAAGGCGCAGGAACATGGCGTCAAGACCCTCGAGGTCGAGGTTCAGGGCCCCGGTTCGGGCCGTGAATCGGCGCTGCGCGCGCTGGCGGCCGTGGGTTTCAACATCACCTCGATCCGTGATGTGACCCCGATCGCCCACAATGGCTGCCGCCCGCCGAAACGTCGCCGGGTCTGATCTGTTGCGATTTCATGGGGCCCGGCCTTCGCCGTGGCCCCATGCCGTCATTTTGAAAACCTCGGGCGTCTTTCGCCGTTGGACATGGGGCGAGAGACTGGAATGGAGGGACGCATGATCCACAAGAACTGGCAGGAACTGATCAAGCCGACGCAGCTGGACCTGAAGCCGGGCAACGACCCGACCCGTCAGGCCACCGTCGTCGCCGAACCGCTGGAGCGGGGCTTCGGCCTGACGCTGGGCAACGCGCTGCGCCGCGTGCTGATGTCGAGCCTGCAGGGCGCCGCCATCACCAGCGTGCAGATCGACAACGTGCTGCACGAGTTTTCGTCCGTTGCCGGTGTGCGTGAAGACGTCACCGATATCGTGCTGAACCTGAAGGGCGTCGCCGTGCGCATGGAGGTCGAGGGGCCCAAGCGCCTGTCGATCAACGCCAAGGGCCCGGGCGCCGTCACCGCCGGCGACATCAGCGACAGCGCCGGGATCGAGATCCTGAACCGCGAACATGTGATCTGCCACCTCGACGAGGGCGCGGATCTCTACATGGAGCTGACGGTGAACACCGGCAAGGGCTATGTCGCCGCCGACAAGAACAAGCCGGAAGACGCGCCCATCGGCCTCATTCCGATCGACGCGATCTATTCGCCGGTCAAGAAGGTCAGCTATGACGTGCAGCCCACCCGCGAGGGCCAGGTGCTGGACTATGACAAGCTGACCATGAAGATCGAGACCGACGGTTCGATCGCGCCCGACGATGCCCTGGCCTTCGCCGCCCGCATCCTGCAGGACCAGCTGTCGATCTTCGTCAACTTCGACGAGCCGGAATCGTCCAGCCGTCAGGAAGAAGATGACGGGCTCGAGTTCAACCCGCTTCTGCTGAAGAAGGTGGACGAGCTGGAGCTGTCGGTCCGTTCGGCAAACTGCCTGAAGAACGACAACATCGTCTATATCGGCGACCTGATCCAGAAGACCGAAGCCGAGATGCTGCGCACCCCGAACTTCGGCCGCAAGTCGCTGAACGAGATCAAGGAAGTGCTGTCGGGCATGGGCCTGCACCTGGGCATGGATGTCGAGGACTGGCCGCCGGACAACATCGAGGACCTCGCCAAGAAGTTCGAAGACGCGTTCTGATGGCGCAACCGGGGTAGGCCGGGCTTCAGCCCGGCTTCCCCTCGAAAAGGCCCGCGCTGGCGGGGACGACCCGGGCCTGATGCCCCACCAAGGAGAGGGTCTGACGCACAGGACCCCGGACAAAGCAAAAACAAGGACTTACATCATGCGTCACGCACGTGGCTATCGCCGCCTCAACCGCACGCACGAGCACCGCAAGGCGCTCTTTTCCAACATGGCCGGCTCGCTGATCGAGCATGAGCAGATCAAGACCACCCTGCCCAAGGCCAAGGAACTGAAGCGGATCATGGACAAGCTGATCACGCTGGGCAAGCGCGGCGACGTTCACGCCCGCCGCCAGGCCGCCGCGCAGCTGAAGGAAGACAAGGACGTCGCCAAGCTGTTCGAGATCCTGGGCCCGCGCTATGCCGAGCGTCAGGGCGGTTACACCCGCGTCCTGAAAGCCGGCTTCCGCTATGGCGACATGGCGCCGATGGCGATCATCGAACTGGTCGACCGCGACCCCGACGCCAAGGGCGCCGCCGACAAGGCCCGCCTCGCAGCCGAGGAAGCGGCCGAAGCCGACGCCTGATCCTGGCGCAACGCCCGAGAATTTACCAAGCCCCCGCCCGAACCGGCGGGGGTTTTCATTTGGCGGTCCGCAATCCCAGCCGCCCGCGCCGTTTGTGGCGCAGATAGATCAGCCGCGCCACGACATTGGCATAGCCCCAGTCGAGCAGGTGAAAGAGCCCCGGCACCCGGCACAGCCGTGCCAGTCCCCGCATCCGCGGCATCTGCGCCCAGAGCACCAGCATCGCGTCGAACCCGACATGCAACCGGCCGTCATGGATCACATGCAGCAATCGCGCCGCCCGATCCTCGGTCACGCCCCAGAGCGCAAGATCGGTCGCGTTCAGATCGTCGAAGGCGATCGGCAGCCCCGCGGCACCGGCATGGGCAGCATAGCGGCACATCTCGGAATTGCAGATCGGGCAATCCGCATTGTAAAGCGCCCTGGTTCTTGCGATCTCGGTCATGGCATTTCTTTCTGATATTTCTGTTATATCTGAAATATACGTACACCCAATGTAGGGCGCCGCCGCCCCGGAACAAGGGGGCGGCTTGCAATCCGGCGCCGGGCTCCGCATATCTGAGGCCAGCCGCGAAAGGGGGTCCCATGCTGCGCCTTCTCGTTCTTCTTGCCGCCCTGCTGGCCGCGCCGCTGGCCGCCGAGACCCGCGTGCCGCAATCCCGGGCCGAGATCGGCTTGGGTTTCGCGCCGCTGGTGAAGCAGGCCGCGCCGGCAGTGGTGAACATCTTCGCCAAGCGCATCGTTCAGGTGCAGGCCCGCAGCCCGTTCATGAACGACCCGTTCTTCCAGGATTTCTTCCAGGGCTTCGGCCAGCCGCGCGAACAGGTGCAGAACAGCCTCGGCTCGGGCGTGATCCTGTCGCCCGGCGGGCTGGTGGTGTCGAATTATCATGTCGTCGGCGACGCCACCGATATCCGCGTCGCCCTGAACGACCGGCGCGAATTCGACGCCCGGGTCCTTCTCGCGGATGAGGAGAGCGATCTGGCGATCCTGCAGCTCGACGGCGCCGCCGACATGCCCTTCATCGCGCTCCGCGACAGCGACACCGTCGAGGTGGGCGAGCTGGTTCTGGCGATCGGCAACCCGTTCGGCGTCGGCCAGACCGTGACCAGCGGCATCGTCAGCGGGCTGGCGCGCTCGGGCACCGCCTCGGGCTCGTCGCGAGGCTATTTCATCCAGACCGATGCCTCGATCAACCCGGGCAATTCGGGCGGCGCGCTGATCGACGTGAACGGTGCCCTGATCGGCATCAACACCCGCATCCTGACCCGCTCGGGCGGCTCGAACGGGATCGGCTTCGCCATCCCCTCGGCGCTGGTGGCGCGGTTCGTCGATCAGGCCAAGGCCGGCGAGACCCGGTTCCAGCGCCCCTGGGCCGGGATGAACGGCCAGCCGGTCGATACCGACATCGCCGAAAGCCTCGGCCTCGCCACGCCGCGCGGGCTGGTGGTGTCGGATCTGCACGCGGTCAGCCCCTTCCTGACGGCCGGGTTCCGGCCCGGCGACGTGATCGTCGCCGTCGGCGGCCAGCCGGTGAACACGCCGGACGAGATGGTCTTTCGCATGACTGTCGCGGGCCTCGGCAACAGCGTGCCCGTCACCCGCATCCGCGCCGGCCAGGCGGAAGAGGTCGAGGTCGCGCTGATGGCCGCCCCCGACACGCCCGACCGCGCCGCCCTGACCACCGGCACGCGCTCGGCCCTGCCGGGGATGGAGCTTTGGGCCCTCAACCCCGCCGTGCTGGCCGAACTGGGCCTGCCGCTCAGCATCGGCGGCGTGGCCATCGCCGATCCCGGGCCGGCCGGCGCGCGGGCCGGGCTGCAGCGCGGTGACGTGCTGCGCGGCATCGACGGGGTCGAGGTCGCCACCACGGCCGAGGCGGAAAAGGCGCTGGCCGAGGCGCGCCGCAGCCTCACGCTCGACGTGCAGCGCGGCACCCAGCGCGTCGTCATGCGGTTCCGGCTGTGAGCGCCGATCTGTTCGATACCGCGCCGGCCCCCGATGCGCCCAAGGGCCCGCGCCCGCTGGCCGACCGGCTGCGCCCGCGCGCCCTGTCCGAGGTCATCGGCCAGGACCATATCCTCGGGCCGGACGCGCCGCTGGGGGTGATGCTGGCCTCGAACGCGCTCGGCTCGCTCATCCTCTGGGGCCCGCCCGGCGTGGGCAAGACCACCATCGCCCGGCTTCTGGCCACCGAGACCGACCTGCATTTCGTCCAGATCAGCGCCATCTTCACCGGCGTGCCCGAGCTGCGCAAGGTGTTCGAGGCCGCCCGCCATCGCCGCGCCAACGGCCAGGGCACGCTCCTCTTCGTCGACGAGATCCACCGCTTCAACAAGGCCCAGCAGGACGGGTTCCTGCCGCATATGGAGGATGGCACCATCCTCCTCGTCGGCGCCACCACCGAGAATCCCAGCTTCGAGCTGAACGCGGCGCTGCTCTCCCGCGCCCAGGTGCTGACCCTGAAGCGGCTCGACCTCGCGGCGCTGGAACGGATGGCGCAGCGGGCGGAAAAGGAGCTGGCCCGCGAATTGCCGCTGAAGGGCGAGGCGCGCGAGGCGCTGCTGGAAATGGCCGATGGCGACGGCCGCGCGCTTCTCAACCTGATCGAACAGGTGATGGCCTGGAAGCTGGACGGCAAGCTCGACACCGCTCAGCTCTCCACCCGGCTGATGCGCCGGGCGGCGAAATACGACAAATCGGGGGACGAGCATTACAACCTCATCTCGGCGCTGCACAAATCGGTGCGCGGCTCCGACCCGGACGCGGCGCTCTACTGGCTGGCGCGGATGCTGGCCGGGGGCGAGGACCCGCGCTTCCTCGCCCGCCGCATCACCCGCATGGCGGTCGAGGATATCGGCCTGGCCGACCCGGCCGCCCAGGCCCATTGCCTGCACGCCTGGCAGGTCTACGAGCGCCTCGGCTCGCCCGAGGGCGAGCTGGCCCTGGCCCAGGCGGTGACCTATCTGGCGCTGGCGCCCAAGTCGAACGCCGCCTACATGGGTTTCAAGGCGGCGATGGCGCTGGCGAAGAAGACCGGCTCGGAACCGCCGCCCAAGCATATCCTCAACGCGCCGACGCGGCTGATGAAGGACGAAGGCTATGGCGCCGGCTATGCCTATGACCACGATGCCGAAGACGGCTTCTCGGGCCAGAACTATTTCCCCGACGGCGTCAGGCGCCCGGTGCTCTACCAACCCGTCGAACGCGGCTTCGAGCGCGAGTTGAAGAAGCGCCTCGACTGGTTCGCCGGCTTGCGCAGCAAACGCGGGGGTGACCGCGGCGGGCGGGCACACATTCTGCGGTCCCCCGACCCGCCCCTTCATCTGACCGGAAATATCCCGGGGGTCTGGGGGCTGGCCCCCCATGCGCTCACCTCCCGGCCCCAGCCCCAGCTTGACAAACCGCCCGCCCCCTGAGACAGACCGGCCATGCTCACGAACCTTCTCCAGGTCGCCCTCGGTGGGGCCATCGGCGCCTCGGCGCGCTATCTCGTCAACACGGGCGCGATGCGCCTGATGGGGCCGGGCTTTCCCTGGGCGACGCTGACGGTGAACATCCTTGGCTCGTTCCTGATGGGGGCGCTGGTCGTCGTGCTGGCGCACAAGGATGGTGGCCTCCGCCTGGCGCCCCTGCTGATGACCGGGATGCTGGGCGGCTTCACCACCTTCTCGGCCTTTTCGCTCGATGCGCTGACCCTGTGGGAGCGCGGCAATCACCAGCTGGCCGCCTTCTATGTCGCGGCCTCGGTCATCCTGTCGCTGGGCGCCATCGTGCTGGCAATGTGGTTCGCGCGGGGGATTTATCAATGAGCCGGGTGCAGACTCTCACCATCGCCGAGGAGGACGCCGGCCAGCGGCTCGACCGCTGGTTCCGCCGCATGTTCCCGCATGTCCCGCAGGGCCGGATCGAGAAGATGTGCCGCAAGGGCGAGATCCGCCTCGACGGCGCCCGGGTCAAGCCCGCGACCCATGTCGAGGCGGGCCAGCAGATCCGCATCCCGCCGCTGCCGGCCCCGGGCGAGACGCCGAAGCCCGCACCCACGAACGTGTCGCGGGCCGATGCCGAGATGATCCGCGCGGCGGTGATCTGGAAGGACGACCATATCATCGCGCTGAACAAGCCGCCGGGCCTGCCCACGCAAGGCGGCAGCGGCCAGACCCGCCATGTCGACGGGTTGGCCGAGGCGCTGAAATTCGGCCTCGACGAAAAGCCGCGCCTGGTGCACCGGCTCGACAAGGACACTTCGGGCGTTCTCCTGCTGGCGCGCACGCGCCAGGCGGCGCAGGGGTTGACCGCCGCCATGCGCCACCATGCGACGCGCAAGATCTATTGGGCGGTGGTGGCCGGCGTGCCGCGCCCCTATCTGGGCGAGATCAAATACGGACTGGTCAAGGCCCCGGGCGGCGGCAAGGGCGCGGGCGAGAAGATGATCTGCCTGCACCCGCGCGAGGTCGACACCACCCCCGGCGCCAAGCGTGCCATCACCCAATATGCCACGCTCTACCGCGTCGGCGAGCGTGCCGCCTGGGTGGCGATGGAGCCGATCACCGGTCGCACCCATCAGCTGCGCGCCCATATGGCCGAAATCGGCCACCCGATCGTGGGCGATGGCAAATACGGCGGCTCGGGCCAGGAAAACCTGGGCGACGGCTGGGGCGCCAAGCTGGGCGGGATCATCTCGTCCAAGCTGCACCTGCACGCCCGGACGATGCGGTTCGAACATCCCGTCACGCGCGAGATCGTGACCATTTCGGCGCCGCTGCCCGAGCATATGGCCCGCACCTTCGAGACCTTCGGCTGGACCGAGGACCTGGCCGCCGAGGACCCGTTCGAGGCCCTGTCATGAGCGATCTGCGCCTGGCCGTCTTCGATGTCGACGGCACGCTGGCCGACAGCCAGTCCGAGATCGTCGGCGCGATGCGGGCGGCGTTCCAGGGCGAGGATCTCGACCCGCCCGGGCGGCCCGCGATCCTGTCGATCGTTGGCCTGTCGCTCGACCGGGCGATGCTGCAGCTGGCGCCCGACCTGGGGCCGGCGAAACACGAGGCGCTGGTCGCGGCCTATCGCCAGGCCTATTTCACCCAGCGGATGCGGAACGGCGCCTCGCCGCTCTACGACGGCGCGCTGGCGGCGCTGGAGAAGATGGCGCAGGACCCGTTCCTGCTGATGGGCGTGGCCACCGGCAAATCGAAGCGCGGCCTCGACGCGCTGATCGAGGCGCATGGGTTGGAACGGTTCTTCGTGACCCGGCAGACCTCGGACTTTCATCCCTCGAAGCCGCATCCGGCGATGCTGCACGCGGCGCTGGACGAGGCCGGTGTGGGCCCGGACCGGGCGGTGATGATCGGCGATACCAGCTTCGACATCGACATGGGCAGGGCGGCGGGCTGTGCCACGCTGGCGGTCGGCTGGGGGTATCACCCGGCGGACCGGCTGGGGGCCGACCGCGTGGTCGCTGAGTTCGCCGGGCTGCCCGGGGCGGTTGCTGAAATTTTGGGCGGCGCGGCGGGCGCCTCCGGGGAGAATCGTTCATGAGTGAATGGAAGGCCAAGCGCTTCTGGAAAGCCGCCGACATCGCCCCGGTCGAGGGCGGGTATTCCGTGCTGCTCGATGGCCGTGCCGTCAAGACGCCGGCCAAGGCGCCGCTGGTGGTGCCCGGCGCCGCCATGGCACGCGCCATCGCCGCCGAGTGGGACGCGCAGCAGGGCGAGATCGACCCGGGCGCGATGCCCTTCACCCGTTCGGCCAATGCCGCGATCGACAAGGTCGCGGCGCAGCATGACGAAGTCGCCGATCTGATCGCGGCCTATGGCGAGAGCGATCTGCTGTGCTACCGGGCCGAGGCGCCGGCCGATCTGGTGGCGCGGCAGGCGGCGGGCTGGGACCCGCTGCTCGCCTGGGCGCGAAGCGCTCAAGGTCTTGATCTGCAAGCCGTAACGGGGCTGATTCATCACCCGCAAGGCGATGCGGCGCGGGCGCGGGCGCTGGAATTGACGCGGGCGATGGACGCCTTTGCGCTGACCGCGTTTCACGATCTGGTCGGCCTGTCGGGCTCGTTCGTTCTGGGGCTGGCCGTGACGCAGGGGGTGGAAACGCCCGAAACGCTCTGGGCCCTGTCGCGGATCGACGAGGACTGGCAGGTCGAGCAATGGGGCCACGACGACGAGGCGGCCGAGATGGCCGAGGCCAAGCGCGCGGGCTTTCTGCACGCGGCGCGGTTTTATGCGCTGGCGGCGGGGCAGGGCGGCGACAGCTGACCCCGGGGCAAGCCGGCAAAGCCCGGAAGTCCCCGTTTAGAAACATTCTTTTTGCCGATGAATCGCTTGACCTTTCGTGATGAATCCGCCCAAACTCGGTTCCACTGAAGGGGGAGCATCCTTCTTTGCATCTTTACCGGCTGGGACAGTCGGACCAAGCCGCCTCGAGACGGCGGACAATCAGGAAGAGGTAAACATGAAAAAGACCGTATTTCTTGGCGCACTCACCGTGGCCGGGCTGGCCGCCGGTGCAGCTGCCGCCGGCACGCTGGATGACGTGAAGGCCCGCGGCAAGCTGAACTGCGGTGTGGCCACCGGCGTGCCGGGCTTCGCCGCTCCCAATGCCAATGGCGAATGGGAAGGCTTCGACGTCGCGGTTTGCCGGGCCGTTGCCGGCGCCGTGCTGGGCGACAGCAAGGCCGTCGAATTCGTCCCGACCACGGGCAAGACCCGCTTTACCGCGCTGGCCTCGGGCGAGGTCGATGTGCTGGCCCGCAACACCACCTGGACCTTCTCGCGCGATGTCGACCTGAAATTCACCTTCATCGGCGTGAACTACTATGACGGCCAGGGCTTCATGGTGCCCAAGGCGCTGGGCGTGAGCTCGGCCAAGGAGCTGGACGGCTCGACCGTCTGCATCCAGACCGGCACCACCACCGAGCTGAACCTGGCGGACTTCTTCCGCATCAACAACATCAGCTACGAGCCGGTTCCGATCGAAACCAACGCCGAAGCCCAGCAGCAGTATCTGGCCGGCGCCTGCGACGTCTATACCACCGACGCTTCGGGCCTCGCCGCCACCCGCGCCACCTTCGAGAACCCGGGCGATCACGTGATCCTGCCCGAGATCATCTCGAAAGAGCCGCTGGCACCGCTGGTGCGCCATGGCGACGACGAATGGGGCGACGTGGTGCGCTGGACGCTGAACGCGCTGATCTCGGCCGAAGAGCTGGGCGTCACCTCGGCCAACGTCAAGGAACTGGCCTCGGCCCCCGGCAACAACCCCGAGATCAACCGGATGCTCGGCACCGAAGGCAAGCTGGGCGAGATGCTGGGCCTCAGCGCCGACTGGGCGGTGAATGCCATTGCCGCCGGCGGCAACTATGGCGAGATCTTCGAGAAGAACATCGGCGAGAACACTCCGATCGGCCTGTCGCGCGGCCTGAACGCGCAATGGACCAACGGCGGCCTGATCTACTCGCCGCCGTTCCGCTAAGACACTGGGAAAGGGCGCGGAACACTCCGCGCCCTTTTCTCCAAAGACAAGCCGGGTGAGGCGAGCGGGGAAAACCCCGCCGATGGAAGGGCCCGGACACAGACAGGGATGTCCTAGATGACAACACTCACCGACCCGCCTCGGCAGGCGTTTCGGCTGTCGCAGCTGATTTACGACACACGCTATCGTTCGATGACCATCCAGGTCGTCGCCATGATCGCCTTCCTGACCCTGATCGGCTGGCTGGTCAGCAACACGGCGCAGAACCTGGCCACGCTGGGCAAGGAGCCGTCCTTCGGTTTCCTGTCCGAGCCCGCCGGTTACGACATCAACCAGCGGCTGATCGAATACACCAACCAGGATTCGCATTTGCGGGCGGCCTTCGTCGGCCTGATCAACACGCTGCTGGTCGCCGTCATGGGCTGTATCACCGCGACCGTCCTGGGGGTGGTCATCGGCGTGCTGCGGCTGTCGAAGAACTGGATCGTGGCCAAGCTGATGACGGTCTATGTCGAGACCTTCCGCAATGTCCCGGTGCTGCTCTGGATCGTGCTGACCATGGCCGTGGTGACCGAGAGCACGCCGCATCCAAGGGAATTCAAGGGCGTCGAGACCGGCGCCATCGTGGTGACGAACCGGGGCACCTACCTGCCCGAACCGCTGTTCTCGCGGGGGTTGGGCGATGCCCACCTGTTCGGCAATTCCAGCCTGCGCTTCGATGTCAGCCTCGATCTGCTTGCGGTGCTGGTGGTGCTGTTCGGCGGGCTCTGGGCCTCGCATGTGGTCAAGCGCCGCGCCGACAAGGTGCAGGAAGCCACCGGCAAGCGCCCGACCACCTGGTATCTGCGCCTGGGGCTGGTGCTGGTGCCGCTGATCGCGCTGCTGGTGGCGCTGGGCTTTCACCTCGGATACCCCGAGCTGAAGGGCTTCAACTTCCAGGGCGGCACCCATCTGAGGAACTCGCTGATCGCCCTGTGGCTGGCGCTGTCGCTCTATACCGCCGCCTTCATCGCCGAAATCGTGCGCGCCGGCATCCTGGCCATTTCCCATGGCCAGACCGAGGCCGCCGCCGCGCTGGGGCTGCGTCCCGGGCGGATCATGAACCTGGTGGTGCTGCCGCAGGCGCTGCGGGTGATCATCCCGCCGCTGATCTCGAACTGGCTGAACCTCACCAAGAACAGCTCTCTGGCCATCGCCGTGGGCTATATGGACATCACCGGCACGCTGATGGGCATCACCCTGAACCAGACCGGCCGCGAGCTGGAAACGCTGCTTCTGGGTATGCTGATCTATCTCACCATCAGCCTGACGATCTCGGCGGTGATGAACTGGTACAACAATCGCGTCAAACTGGTGGAGCGGTAAGATGAAGACAGTTTCCTATGTCCGCACCGAAATGCTCCCCCAGAAAGAGCCGCCGGCCTCGACCACGGGGGCGGTCGGCTGGATGCGCGAGAACCTGTTCTCGGGCTGGTTCAACACCGCGCTGACCATCGTATCGCTGGGCTTCATCGTCCTGGTGCTGTCGGCGGTGCTGCCCTGGGCGATCTCGCCGACCTGGAGCGCGACTTCGCTGGGCGAATGCCGCGAGATCCTCGCCGCGCTGGGCCGCGAGGGCCATTACGGCGGCGCCTGCTGGGGCGTGATCTCGGACCGGTGGGAACAGCTGCTGTTCGGCTTCTATCCCAATGGCGCGGTCGAGGGCACCTCGGATCTGCGCTGGCGTCCGGTCCTGGCGCTGGTCCTGCTGGCGGTGGCGCTGGCGCCGGTGCTGTTCGCCGACAAGGTCAGCTCCAAGGTGCTGTGGTTCTCGGCCGTCTTCCCCTTCATCTTCCCCTGGCTTCTCTGGGGCGGCACCATCTGGGCGCCGCTGGCGGCGCTGGCGGGCTTCGTCATCGGCTGGCTGGTCTATCGCGCGGTCAGCGCGGCGGCCGGCAGCCTGGCGGCGCTGATCGCCGGCGTGGTCGCGGCGCTGGTCTGGTGGCTGGTCCTGTCGGGGCTGGTGACCGGCGTGCTGGACCAGATCCTGCCGATCGGGCTCGAGCCGGTGAGAAGCCGCGATTTCGGCGGCTTCATGCTGTCGATCACCATCGGCGTGGTGGCCATCGCCTGTTCGCTGCCCCTGGGCATCGTGCTGGCGCTGGGGCGGCAGTCGGACCTGTTGATCGTCAAGGCGCTCTGCGTCGGCTTCATCGAGTTCATCCGCGGCGTGCCGCTGATCACGCTTCTGTTCGTGGCCTCGACGCTGCTGAACATCTTCATGCCGCCCGATACCAATTTCGACATCATCCTGCGGGTGATCATCATGGCGACCCTGTTCGCCGCGGCCTATATGGCCGAGGTGATCCGTGGCGGCCTGGCCGCCCTGCCCAAGGGCCAGTACGAGGGCGCCGACAGCCTCGGCCTCAACTACTGGCAGGCGCAGCGGCTGATCATCATGCCGCAGGCGCTGAAGATCTCGATTCCCGGGATCGTCAGCACCTTCATCGGGATGTTCAAGGATACCACCCTGGTTTCGGTCATCGGATTGCTCGATCCGCTGGGCCTGTCCAACTCGATCCGTGCCGATGCTGCCTGGAATGGCGTCGTCTGGGAACTTTACGGCTTCATCGCGCTGATGTTCTTCGTCGTTTGCTTCTCGATGTCGCGCTATTCGATGTATCTTGAGCGTAAACTCCACACTGGCCACAAACGATAAGGTCAAGGCTCGAAAAAGGGAGAGTCATTCATGTCTGAATCCGCTGCGGCGCGCGAGACCGCCCAATCTCAAATGCAGGTGAGCGACGAGGTCGCCATCGAAATCAAGAAGATGAACAAGTGGTATGGCCAGTTCCACGTCCTGCGCGACGTCGACCTGACCGTCCAGCGCGGTGAGCGGATCGTCATCGCCGGGCCTCGGGCTCGGGCAAGTCGACGCTGATCCGCTGCATCAACGCGCTGGAAGAACACCAGCAGGGCCAGATCGTCGTCGACGGCACCGTGCTCAGCTCGGATCTGAAGAATATCGACAAGATCCGCTCCGAGGTCGGGATGGTGTTCCAGCACTTCAACCTCTTCCCGCATCTGACGATCCTGGAAAACTGCACCCTGGCGCCGATCTGGGTGCGCAAGACGCCCCGCAAGGAGGCCGAGGAAACCGCGATGCATTTCCTCGAAAAGGTGAAGATCCCCGAGCAGGCCAACAAATATCCCGGCCAGCTTTCGGGCGGTCAGCAACAGCGCGTGGCGATTGCCCGCTCGCTCTGCATGATGCCGCGGATCATGCTGTTCGACGAACCGACTTCGGCGCTCGACCCCGAGATGATCAAGGAGGTGCTCGACACCATGATCGAGCTGGCGCATGAGGGCATGACCATGCTCTGCGTCACCCACGAGATGGGCTTTGCCCGCCAGGTGGCGAACCGGGTGATCTTCATGGATGCCGGCCAGATCGTCGAACAGAACGAGCCGGAAGAGTTCTTCAACAACCCGCAGAACGAGCGCACCAAGCTGTTCCTGAGCCAGATCCTGGGACACTGAGGCGGTCTGCGAAAGATGGGATGGGGCGGGGGCTTTCCCCGCCCTTTTCGCGTTCCGGAGCAGAGGCGGGAGAGCGCCTGACGACGGTTCGTGCGTTTCTGCCGCGCGCCCCAGCGAATTGATTTCAGTGTGGAATCGACCGGCTTAGCCCATTTGGGTTATTCCAATCCTTGACCGAAAGGTTAACCATTTTCCGGACAAATTTTTCCGGAGCCTAGCCATGCCCAAACGTATTTCCCTGTTCGGCCTCGTTCTTTCGACCTTCGCCGCGCCGGCGCTGGCGCTCGACACCTTCACCACCGGCGTCACCATTTCCGACAGTGACGCGGTCACCGCCGATCTTTTCGTCGACGGCAACACCACGCTCGACAACCACGTCTGCATCGGCAACGCCTGCACGACGGGCGAAACCTATACCAACGATATTGCGCTGCGGTTCCACTATACCCAGAACGTGATCGAGGTCGTCGACACGTCGGGCAGCCCCAACCCGAACCGCGACTGGCGGCTGCGGTTCAACGACAACGACTCGGGCGGGCTCGACCGGTTCTCGGTCGAGGATGTCGATGCCGGCACCACCCCCTTCACCATCGAAGGTGGCGCGCCCGAGAATGCGTTCTGGCTGGCCCCCAGCGGGAACATCGGTTTCGGCACCATGCTGCCGCAGGCCAATCTGCATGTCGTCACCGGAAACTCCGCTGCAATCCTTCGGCTCGAGGAAACGCTCAACACCTCGGGCGGCTTCGATCTTTATGCGACGAACAATTTCTTCATGCTGAAGAGCACGACCACCGGGACCTCTCCGCTTTATGTCCGCAGCGCCGCGCCGAGCAATTCGTTCTTCATCGAAGAGGATGGCAGCATCGGCCTCGGCACGAGCTCTCCGGCGGCTGCCCTGCACCTGACACGCGACGACGGCACCACCGCCGCGCTGATCGAGGAAACCAGCGCCACCACCGGCCCGCGCACCCTTTTGAACCTGCAGAACAACGGCCGGCCGGAAATCGTGATGGGCAATACCGATACGGGCGGTGAATGGTCCTTCGGCGCCGGCACCAACTTCATCCTCAAGCAGGGCGCGGTCGGCTCGCTTTCCTCGGCCAAGACCAAGCTCTTCGAGATCGACCCCGCCGGCAACGCCACCCTGACCGGCACGCTGGTCACCGGCGGGCCGTCCTGCGCGGGCGGTTGCGACGCGGTGTTCGACGCCGATTACCAGCTGCCCTCGATCGAGGATCACGCCGCGCGGATGTTCCAGCTGGGCCACCTGCCCAATGTCGGGCCGACCCTGCCGGGCGAGGCGATGAATGTCAGCGACAAGCTGGGCCGCGTCCTGAACGAGCTGGAGCACGCCCATATCTTCATCGCCCAGCAGCAGGCGGCGATCACCGAATTGCAACGCGAGGTGGCCGCGCTGCGGCAGGAGCGCGCCGATTGACCCGCAGAAGGACCCGGGCGCGCGGGCGCCCCGCGGTCGGGGAAACCGGGCGGCGGGGCAGGGCGGCCAGACAAAAACCCTTTTGGGAATGCGTGGAACGGGAGTAACCTTTCCCGATACTTCCATCGATTTGTGGAGATTTCCCTTGAAAACAACCCTTTTGACCGCCGCCGTCCTGATCTCCGGCCTGGCCCTGTCCGCCCGGGCGCAAACCGTCCTCAACGGCAATCACAGCATCCAGGGCAAGGCCTGCATCGGCCAGTTCTGCGACGGGTCCGAGACCTTTCCGGCCGACGAGGCGCTGAAGCTGAACGCCTATACCGTCGGCATCGGCTTCGAGGATGCCTCGGACGGCACCGGCTATCCCGACCGCGACTGGCGGATCCTTGTCAATGACGATGTCGCCACCGCCTCGGGCGGGATCAACCGGTTCTCGGTCAAGGACATGGGCAGCGGCAATATCCCCTTCACCATCGTCGCCGACGCGCCGGCCAATGCGCTCTGGGTCGGGGATCTCGGCTGGATCGGCATGGGCACCTCGCTGCCGGAGATGCCGCTGCATATCAAGAACTTCATCTCGCCCAGGATCCGGCTGGACAATTCCGCCGGCACCGGTGCCGCGGTCTTCGACATCGGGGTCCAGAGCGGCGTGATGAACGTCGTCGACGTGAACACGGGCCGGGTGCCGATGCGCATCTATGCCGGGGCCGACCAATACCTGCTGACCCTCACCAATGCTGGTGGCGTCGGCATCGGCACCAATGTCCCGCAGGGCTGGCTGACGGTGAATACCGGCGCGGTGCCGACCGGGCTGGTGGTGCAGAAGGGCAGCTTTTCCGGCATTCCGGCCCAGGCCTTCGCTCATTTCCGCACCGATCAGGGCACGGCGCAGCTGATGGTCGAGGAAACCAGCACCACCACAACCCCGCGCACCCTGATGAACCTGCAGAACAACGGCCGCCCCGAGATCGTCATGGGCAATACCGGCACGGGCGGCGAATGGTCGTTCGGGGCGGGGACCAACTTCATTCTCAAGCAGGGGGCGGTGGGCAGCGCCTCGAACGCCAAGACCAAGCTCTTCGAGATCGACCCTTCGGGCAACGCCACCCTGACCGGCAGCCTGACCACCGGCGGGCCGTCCTGTGCGACGGGCTGCGACGCGGTGTTCGATCCCGGCTATGACTTGCCCACGATCACCGACCATGCGGCGCAGATGTTTCAGCTGGGCCATCTGCCCAATGTCGGCTCGACCAAACCGGGCGAGGCGATGAATGTCAGCGACAAGATGGGCCGCATCCTGAACGAACTGGAGCACGCCCATATCTTCATCGCCCAGCAGCAGGCGGTGATCGTCGGCCAGAGCGACGATATCGCCCTCCTGAAACGCGAGGTGGCGGCTCTGAAACAGGCGCGGTCAGAGGCGGACTAACCCACCGGCCCGCCCGCGCGCCCCGGACCCGCTTGATCGGGCGCAAGGTGGGCGCGGGCCCCCGGTGGTATCATGACATTTTCAGCCCTCATCGGGGTGCAACATTGGGAAATGTCATGCCGTTTCATAAATTTGCGGGTCTGACCGCGCTCAGCCTTGCCGCCATCGGCACCAGCGCCGGGGGGCTTCAGACCTTCTCCAGCGGTGTCTTCATCTATGACAGCACCCTCTCCGAGGCCGATCTGAACGTGTCCGACGACGCCGTCATCGGCGGCAATCTGTGTGTCGGCCAGCACTGCGCCCAGGACGAGACCTTCGCCATCTCCTCGGTGGTCAAGCTGCTGGGCCTGGCCCCGGGGATCGAGTTCAAGGAGACGATCAATCCCAGTGCCGATGCCCGCTGGTGGATCGGGTCCGATTATCTGGGCTATGGCGGTATCGACCGGTTCTCGATCGGCGATCTGGCGACGGACACCATTCCCTTCACGGTGGAGCAGGGCGCGCCCGATTCCGCGCTCTGGGTTGCGCTCGACGGCCATATCGGCTTCGGCACCTTCATGCCGGCGGCGCATCTGCACGTTCTCGACGGGGTGCAGCCCAGCCTGCGGCTGGAGCAGGACGGCAGCGGCGGCCACGACCCGGCCGCCTGGGAGGCGATGACCCGCGCCGCCGACGGCGCCTTCGCGCTGCGCGACCCGCTGGCCGGCCTGACGGCGCTCAGCATCGCCCAGGGCAGCGAAAGCAACGCGCTGGTGCTGGCCAACGATTCCGTCGGGATCGGCGTTTCGACCGCGCTGCCGCGGGCCAAGCTGCATATCGACCTCGATTCCACCGACGCGACCTATCCCTATGGGCTGTTGCTGGGCGACGGGCTCGAATCCGGGCTGCGCCCCGATCTGCCCGGCGCCATGGCCCATATCGTCAGCCATTCCGGCAATGCCAGCCTGAAGATCGACGAGCAGGACGGCACCACCAGTCCGCGCACTCTCTTGGAGATGAAGAACAACGGCCGGCCCGAAATCGTCATGGCCAACACCGATACGGGCGGTGAATGGTCGTTCGGGGCGGGGACGAACTTTGTCCTCAAGCAGGGCGCGGTCGGCAGCGCCTCGAACGCCAAGACCAAGCTCTTCGAGATCGACGATCGCGGCAACGCCACGCTGGCCGGCACGCTGATCACCGGCGGCACCACCTGCGGCACCGGCTGCGACCGGGTGTTTTCCCAGGACTACACCCTGCCCAGCGTCGCCGAACATGCCTCGGCGATGTTCGCCCGGGGCCATCTGCCCAATCTCGGCCCCACCCCCGAGGGCACGCCGTTCAACGTCAGCGAAAAGCTGGGCGGCGTCATCAACGAGCTGGAACATGCCCATATCTACATTGCCCGGCAACAGGGCGAGATCGACGCCCAGCGCGGCGAAATCGCCGCCCTGCGTCAGGACCTGGCCGCGCTGCGGCAGGCCCTTGGGCAGGCCGACCGAGCCGGGCCCGGGCGATGATCTGCGTCAACCAAGGGCGCGGGCGGCGGTGCTATACTTACCAGATAGTCATTGACCGCCCGCGGGTCAGGCGCTTGCCAGTGTGACGCGGTACATTTCCCCCTCTCTCCCGGGCGGCAGCAGAGGAAGAACGATATGAAACCGACCGAATTCACTGTCCCGGCGGCGCGCCGGGTTCTGCCCGCGCTTGCCCTGGGGCTTCTGTCGACGGCCGCATCGGCGCTCGATACCTTCACCGACGGGGTCTATATCTCGGACGATGCC
Organism: Paracoccaceae bacterium; assembly: GCA_041397165.1. Classification (GTDB taxonomy): domain Bacteria; phylum Pseudomonadota; class Alphaproteobacteria; order Rhodobacterales; family Rhodobacteraceae; genus JAWKXE01. The sequence goes on from JAWKXE010000024.1 coordinate 60,831, forward strand.
GACCCGAACACCAACGAGCTTCTGGTCGTCGGGGTCGTCTCGCTGCAGGCCGATGTCTGCGTCGGCGCGCATTGCTGGGCGGGCGGCGGCTTCGACGCCCACGCGCCGCTGAAGATTCAGACCCCCAAGCCCGGTCTGGAATTCCGCGACACCAGCACGACCTTCGGCGAACCCGGGCGCGACTGGCGGATCGAGGCCAACGAGGAAGGCTATGGCACGCGCGAGCTGTTCGCCATCCGCGATGTCGATGCCGGCACGCGGCCCTTCATGATCGACGCCGCCGCGCCGGACAATGCGCTCTGGATCGACGATACCGGCGCGCTGGGCCTGGGCACCTCGCTGCCCGGCACCGACCTGCATATCCTGACCGGCCTGCAACCCGCGATCCGGCTGGAACAGGACGGTTCGGCCGGCAAGACCCCGGGCCGCTGGGATCTGGAACTGCGCTCGACCGACCGGGCCTTCGCCCTGCGCAACGCCGACAGCGGTATCATCCCCGTCTTCGTGGCCTATGACGCCGAGGCGAACGCGTTGGCGCTGGCCAACGATGCGGTGGGCATCGGCCTGTCGACCGGCCTGCCACGCGCCAAGCTGCATATCGACCTCGATACCGCCGATGCCACCTATCCCTATGGTCTCCTGCTGGGCGACGGGATCGAAAGCGGGATTTCGCCCGACCTGCCCGGCGCCATGGCCCATATCATCAGCCATCAGGGCAATGCCCAGCTGAAGATCGAAGAGAAAACCGGCACCGCCAGCCCGCGCACCCTGTTGAACCTGAAGAACAAGGGCCGCCCCGAGATCGTCATGGCCAATACCGATACGGGCGGTGAATGGTCCTTCGGCGCGGGCACCAACTTCATCCTCAAGCAGGGCGCCGTGGGCTCGACCTCCTCGGCCAAGACCAAGCTCTTCGAGATCGACGACAGCGGCAACGCCACCCTCACCGGCACGCTGACCACCGGCGGCACCACCTGCGGCGGCGGCTGCGACCGGGTCTTCACCGAGGCCGCGGTCATTCCGCAATCCCTCTATGCCACGC
>JAWKXE010000025.1:0-59393 GCA_041397165.1 Paracoccaceae bacterium
CCGGGTGATGTCGAAGGCGTGATCCTTGAAGCCGGTCTTCAGCTTGATCAGGCGGATGCCGTCGTCGCGGATGCGGTTCATCAGCTCGATATCGGCGGCGAAATCGGGGTTGGCGATGGAGACCGACAGCGGAATGCGGTCGCGGATCCTGCCGCCCAGAAGCGCGTGCACCGGCAGGCCGGAGATCTGGCCCGTCAGGTCGAGCAGCGCGGTTTCCAGCGCCGCCTTCGCCTCGGTCGCGTGGGCGACGGCGTGCTGGGCCTGGGCCAGGATCCGGGCGCGGTCGCCGACGCGGCGGCCCAGGGTGAGGGGGCGGAAATAGCGGCTCAAGGCGGCATGGGTCGCCTCGGGCGAGCCGGTGAAGACCACCCAGGGAGAGGCCTCGCCCCAGCCCTGCGCGCCGCCCTCGGCGGTGAGGCGCAGAAGGACGGCCTCGCAGGTGGCCTCGACCGTGCCGATGCCGTGATCGCGGCGCGCGGTGACCGGCAGCGCCAGATGCCAGACATCGAAGCCGGTGATTTTCTGATCCAGATCGGTCACCCGATTCCCCCTGTTTCAACAAGCGTGCCGGGGGAGTTGCATCATTTCAAATACAGATTTGTGGGCAAGCCATAAGTTTCCATGATATACATCGCGGTATGTCCTTGAGATTCAGACAGTTGCAGGCCTTTCACGCCGTGGTGGAAACCGGCACGGTGACCGGGGCGGCGACCCATCTGGGCATTTCGCAGCCGGGAATTTCCAATCTTCTCAGCCAGTTGGAGCGCCAGACCCAGCTGAAGCTGTTCGAGCGCGTCAAGGGGCGGCTGCATCCGACGCCTGAGGCCGGGGTGCTGTATCAGGAGATCGACACGGTGGTGCGCGGTCTCGACCATGTCGCCCAGGCGGTGACCGATTTGCAGAATCAGAAGGCGGGACAGTTGCAGGTGGTCAGCCCGCACGCGCTTTCGATCGGGTTCATCCCGCGGGAAATCGCGCGCTTTGCCCAGGCGCGGCCGAATCTGTCGATCTCGTTCCAGGCGCAGTATTCCAGCCGCATTCAGGAATGGGTGCAGGCGGGCCTGTTCGAGATCGGCATCTGCGAGGTTCCGGTGCTGAGCGATGCGCTGGAGGCGCGCTATTTCAGCTTCGAATGCCAATGCGCCTTTCCGGCGGGCAGCGATCTGGCGCGGCACGATGTGCTGACGCCCGAGCGGCTGGACGGCCATCCCTTCGTGGTGATGGGCCCCGAGCACATGACCTATCGCCGCACGCGCGAGGCCTTCGACCGGGCCGGCGCGGCCTGGAACACGCGGGTCCATACCCATCTGCACCAGAACACGCTGAGCTTCGTGAAACAGGGCTTCGGCGCGGCGCTGATCGACCCGTTCACCATCGCCTTCGACTTCGAGGGCGGTTTCGAGGCGCGGCCCTTCGCGCCGCGGGTGACGCTGGATCTGGCGGTGATCACCTCGCGCCAGCGGCCGCTGTCGGCGGTGGGGCACGAGTTTCTGGGCGGGCTGCTGGAAAGTTTGGCACAATATGCGTTGTGACGTCGGCACGGTTTCGCGCATGGGGCGGGGCCGCACAGAGGCGATTCCCATGGGCAAAGCGCTGTGGTAGAAGGCGTTAAGAAAAACACGAGCGAGGCACGAGACAAATGACCTATCTGGCAAGATCGCTGGCCCTGATGGCCGTGCTGGGCCTGGGCGCCTGCACCGATGCGGGCCGCTTCGGCAAGAACGAGTCCGGCGCGGGCAGCGGTGCCGGCACCGGCAGCGGTGTGGTGGCGGGCAGCGCGAGCGATCCGACGTCGCCGCTCTATTTCCAGCAGACCATCGGCGACCGGGTGCTGTTCACCGTCGATCAGCACACGCTGAGCCCCGAGGCCAAGCAGGTGCTGGACGGGCAGGCCAGCTGGCTGGGCACCAACAGCGATTTCTCGGCCGTCATCGAAGGCCATGCCGACGAACAGGGCACGCGGGAATACAACCTTGCCCTGGGCGCCCGCCGGGCCAACGCGGTGCGCGAATATCTGATGAGCCGCGGGCTGCCGGGCAGCCGGTTGAAGACCGTGAGCTATGGCAAGGAGCGCCCGATCTCGGTCTGTTCGGACGAGAGCTGTTACAGCCAGAACCGCCGCGCGGTGACGGTGCTGCGCTCGGGGCTGAGCGGCTGAGGCCGGGAACGGAAGACGGAGAGTGACGATGCGCTTTGTCTTGGGGATTTTCATCGCGGCCTTCATCGCCGGAGGCGTGGCCGCGCAGGACGACAAGGCCCAGACGCTGGCCGATATCCGGCAGGAGCTGAGCGTGCTTTATGTCGAGATCCAGAAGCTGAAGCGCGAGCTGTCCACGACCGGCGGGGCGACGGGCGTGTCGGGCGGGTCGGTGCTGGACCGGGTCGGCGCCATCGAGACCGCGCTCGAGCGGCTGACGGCGAAGACCGAACAGCTGGAATTTCGCGTCGATGCCATCGTCAAGGACGGCACGGCGCGGATTTCCGACCTCGAGTTCCGCCTGGTCGAGGCGGAAGGCGGCGATGTCAGCAAGCTGAAGGAAACCACCACGCTGGGCGGAGAGGCCGCGGCACCTGCGGCGGGCGCGTCGAGCCCTGCCGTGCCCGTCGCGCCGGCCCAGCCGCAGACCGATGCGCCGCAGCTGGCGATGGGCGAGCAGCGCGATTTCGACGGTGCCAGGGCGGCGCTGGAAGCCGGCGACCATGCCGGGGCGGCGGCGAGGTTCGCCGCCTTCAACGAAACCTATCCCGGCAGCCCGATGGCGCCCGCGGCCTATCTGGGTCAGGGTCAGGCGCTGGAGGGGGCGGGCGATCTGACCGGCGCGGCGCGGGCTTACCTGAATGCCTTTTCGACCGAGCCGAACGGTGCCACCGCGCCCGAGGCGCTGTATCACCTGGGCCACGGGCTGGGCCGGCTGGGCCAGACCAAGGAGGCCTGCGTGACCCTGGCCGAGGTCGGCGTGCGCTTCCCCGGCGGGGCGCCGGCCGGCAAGGCCGACGAGGAGCGCGCCAAGCTGGGCTGTCCGTGAGCGGCACGCCGGACGCCTTTCTCTATCACATCGTCGGCTGGCCCTTCGTGAACGCGAAGGTGGGGCATGTCGCCGTGGCCGTCTCGGGCGGGGGCGACAGCATGGCGCTGCTGCTGCTGATCGAGCATTGGGCGCGGGAACACGGCGCGAAGCTGAGCGCGGTGACGGTGGATCACGGGCTGCGCCCCGAGGCGGCGGGCGAGGCGGCCATGGTGGCGGCCTTCTGCGCCGGGCGCGGCATTCCGCATGACACGCTGAAATGGAGCGGCTGGGACGGCAAGGGCAATCTTCAGGCCGCCGCCCGTGCGGCGCGATACCGGCTGATCGCCGATTGGGCGCGGGCGAAGGGGGTCGAGACCGTCTGTCTGGGCCACACCCGGGACGACCAGGCCGAAACCTTCCTGATGCGGCTGGCGCGCAAGGCCGGGAGCGACGGGCTCAGGGGGATGGACCGCGATTTCGAGCGTGAGGGACTGCGTTGGGCGCGGCCGGTGCTGGGCATCGGGCGGGCGGATTTGCGGGCGTTTCTGGAACGGCGCGGCGTGGCCTGGGTGGAAGACCCGAGCAATCAGGACGAGGGCTTTGACCGGTGAAGGCGCGCCGGGCGCTCGACTGTCTGGCGCCGCTGGGGATCGACGCCGAAACGCTGAGCGCAGTGGCGCATAACCTGGCGATGGAAAACGGCCTGCTGCGCCAGGCGGTGCGCGAGGCGCTGGACGGCAAGGTCGACGAGGTGCTGGGAAGCCTTGCCATCGACCCGCGCGCGTTCCGCCGGATGCGGGCCGAGGTGCAGCGGCGGTTCCTGACGGCGGCCATCGGCTGGATCGCCGGCGGCGATTATGCGCCCCGCGCGGACGCGGTGCGTGCCTTCGGCATCGCCCTGGCCGAGGGCAGGACCCATACGCTGGCCGGGGTGATCGGCTGGACCTGGAAGGGCGGTCTCTGGCTGGCGCGCGAGCCGCAGGCGGTGAAGGAGGCGACGGGCAATCCGTTCGACGGGCGCTGGCGGATCGGGGGGCCGGTGGAGGAGGGGCAGGAGATTCGCGCATTGGGCGAAGACGGGCTGAACGCGCTGCCCGACTGGCGCGATCTGGGGTTTCCGAGGCGCGCCCTTCTGGCCCTGCCGGCGGTGTGGGAGGGCGAAAACCTGGTCTCGGCACCGCTTCTCGAACCGGAAAGCCCCTATAATGCGACACTTCTTCGCCCAAGATTCGACAACTGGCTCGGGTAGCGTTGAACATCCGGTCGGGATGTCTATTTTAGTGCCAAAGGTTTCGTGCTAGGCGCGTGGCCGGAATTCTTCATGGGAGACTTGCCTTGGGCAACGCGAGAAATGTCGCTTTCTGGGTCGTGCTGTTCCTGCTGATCCTCGCGCTCTTCAACCTGTTCTCGGGCGGTGGCACCACGCTGCAGAGCCGTGAGATCAGCTATTCCGATTTCGTCACCGCGGTGAACGACGGCCGGGTCGCCAGCGTGACGCTGGACGGCGAGCAGGTGCGCTATCGCAGCAAGGACGGCAAGGAATATGTCACGGTCAAGCCCTCGGACGCCGAGGTGACCCAGCTTCTCCTTGAAAAGAACGTGCCGCTGAAGGCGGAAAGCCAGCAGCAATCGGGTTTCCAGGCCTTCATCCTGACGATCCTGCCCTTCATCCTGCTGATCGGTGTCTGGGTCTATTTCATGAACCGGATGCAGGGCGGCCGCGGCGGCGGCGCGATGGGCTTCGGCAAGAGCCGCGCCAAGCTTCTGACCGAGAAGCACGGCCGGGTGACCTTCGATGACGTCGCCGGGATCGACGAGGCCAAGGAAGAGCTGGAAGAGATCGTGGAATTCCTGCGCAACCCGCAGAAGTTCAGCCGCCTGGGCGGCAAGATCCCGAAAGGCGCGCTGCTGGTGGGCCCCCCGGGCACCGGTAAGACGCTTCTGGCCCGCGCCATCGCGGGCGAGGCGGGGGTGCCGTTCTTCACCATTTCGGGCTCGGATTTCGTGGAGATGTTCGTGGGTGTGGGCGCATCCCGTGTGCGCGACATGTTCGAGCAGGCCAAGAAGAACGCGCCCTGCATCGTCTTCATCGACGAGATCGACGCCGTCGGCCGTCATCGTGGCGCCGGCTATGGCGGCGGCAATGACGAACGCGAGCAGACGCTGAACCAGCTTCTGGTCGAGATGGACGGGTTCGAGGCCAACGAGGGCGTGATCATCATCGCGGCCACCAACCGCAAGGACGTTCTCGACCCGGCGCTGCTGCGCCCCGGCCGGTTCGACCGCCAGGTGACGGTGCCCAACCCCGACATCAAGGGGCGCGAGAAGATCCTTTCGGTCCATGCCCGCAAGACGCCGCTGGGCCCGGATGTGGACCTGCGCATCATCGCGCGCGGCACGCCCGGCTTTTCGGGTGCCGATCTGGCCAACCTGGTGAACGAGGCGGCCCTGATGGCCGCGCGGATCGGTCGGCGCTTCGTGTCGATGGAAGATTTCGAGATGGCCAAGGACAAGATCATGATGGGCGCCGAGCGCCGCAGCATGGTCATGACCCAGGCACAGAAGGAAATGACGGCCTATCACGAGGCGGGTCACGCCATCGTCGGGCTGGCCTTGCCGAAATGCGACCCGGTCTACAAGGCCACGATCATTCCGCGCGGTCAGGCGCTGGGCATGGTGATGAGCCTGCCCGAGATGGACCAGCTGAACTACTTCAAGGACGAGCTGGAACAGAAGATCACCATGACCATGGCCGGCAAGGCCGCGGAAATCCTGAAATGGGGCGAGGATTCGGTTTCGAACGGCCCCGCCGGCGATATCATGCAAGCCAGCGGCCTGGCGCGCGCCATGGTGATGCGCTGGGGGATGTCCGACAAGGTCGGCAATATCGACTATCAGGAGGCCGCCGAGGCCTTCCGTGGGGGCGGTGCCGGCGGCTTCTCGATTTCGGCCCATACCAAGGAGCTGATCGAGCAGGAGGTCAAGCGGATCATCGACCAGGGCTATCAGAACGCCCGCAGGATCCTGGAAGAGCGCAAGGACGACTGGGAGCGGCTGGCGCAGGGCCTGCTGGAATACGAGACCCTGACCGGCGAGGAGATCAAGCGCGTCATGCGGGGCGAGCCGCCGCATAAGGACGATGGCGAGGACGACACCTCCGAGGCGGGCAATGCGCCGTCGGTCACGGCGATCCCCAAGACCAAGCCCAAGGTGAAGGCCAAGACCAAGGACGATGGCGGCATGGAGCCCGAGCCCTCGGCATGAGCGGAACGGCGAAGACAGACTGGAATCCCGGGGCCTATGGACGGTTCCGGGATTTGCGTTTGCGCCCGGCGATCGACCTGCTGGGCGCGATCCGCTCGGTCGGCGGCGGCGATGTGGTCGATCTGGGCTGCGGCAACGGGGTGATGGGCGAAAGCCTGAAGGCGCGCTTTCCCGGACACCACCTGGTGGGGATCGACGGGTCGCCCGCGATGCTGGAACAGGCGGGCGAGGTCGGCGCCTATGACGCGCTGGAAGAGGCCGATATCGCCCAGTGGCGGGTCGAGCGGGCCGGGTTGATCTTTACCAATGCGGCGCTGCACTGGCTGAAGGATCACGAGGTGCTGATGCCGCGGCTGGCCGGGATGTTGGCCCCGGGCGGCACCCTGGCGGTGCAGATGCCGCATCAGAACAACGCGCCGTCGCACCGGCTGTGGCTGTCGCTGGTCGACGAGATGTTCCCGGGGCGCGTCGATACCGAGGCCGGGCCGGGGGTGATGAAGCCCGCGCGCTATTTCCACCTGCTGGGCGGGCTGGGCGCCTTTTCGCTGTGGGAGACCGAGTATTACCAGCTTCTGCCCGCCGATGCGCAGGGCCATCCGGTGCGCCGCTTTACCGAGAGCACCTTCGCCCGGCCGATCCTGGAGGCGCTGGACGAGGACGAGCAGGCGCGGCTGATCCGGGCCTATGAGGCGGTGATGGAGAAGGCCTATCCGCGCGGCGCGGACGGCACGGTTCTGTTCCCCTTCCGGCGGATGTTCTTCACCCTGACCGTTTGAGCGAAACACGCTTCAAGAGACGCGCTCGGGCGGCTCCCACCCTGTCGGGCGTGGTGCCGGTATCGGCCGGGCGCGTTCCACCCCGCCGCCCTCGCGCGTCTCTGTTGGGCGACCGGTCGGGCCGAGCGCGCGATCGGGCTTTCAGGGCGCCGTCACTGTGACATGGGCAAAGCGGTGGGCGATGACCTGGCCCTGGCGGGTGAGAAGGACCTCGCCTAGATACTCGCCCAGGGGCCAGCCGCCGGCGGGGGCCTTGCGGCCGAAGGCGGGCAGTTCGCTCTTGCGGGGCGTCGAAGGTTCGGGTCTGGCGGAACAGCTCGTCTCCGTCAGGGCCCTTGGCCGAAATCGTCAGGCTGTCGCCGGGCTGGGCGAGGCCGGCTTCGGCATAGACGACCAGCGCGGCATCGGGCGGCAGCGTGTCGCGGCGGGCGGTGCCGGCGCGCAGGTCGTCATAGCCCGGCGCGCGGTCGGAGAAGCCGGCGAGGCGCAGCAGGGTGTCGTGATAGGCGGGCGGATCGGTCCAGAGCGTGTGCGCCGGATCGGGCGGGCCGCAGCTGTCGAGCGCGGCGTCGGGGCGGAAGGGATCGACCGTCTTGCCGTCCTGCAGCACCGTGAGATGGAGATGCGGATGGGTGGTCTGGCCCGAGAGACCGACGAGACCCAGCCGGGCGCCGGTTTCGACCGTGTCGCCGGGGCGGACCGCGACCGAGCCGAGGCGCAGGTGGCAATAGAGCGTCTGCCAGCCATCGCCATGATCGAGCAGCACGGCATTGCCGCAGGCCGTCTGAGAGGTGACGCCGCGCATCAGCCGGTCGTCCGGCATTTCGTCGCGGATGGCCTTCACCCGGCCGGGGGCGGCGGCGCGGACGGGCACGCCCTGGTCAATGCTGTCGAAGCTGAGCAGGGCGAAATCGGTGCCCTTGTGGCCGTCGCGGGTGTTGAGCCCGCAGGCGAAATCGCGGGATTTCTCGGCGGCCGGGTCGTGATCGACGAAATCCTCGACAAAGCAGGTTTCGCCGAGCTGGCAGTCGAGCGGCAGGGCGAGCGAGGGTGGTTCGGCCGCGGCCGGGAGGGCCGCGGCGCAGAGCGCCAGCGCAGCAAGGCCGGGTCGCATCAATCGGCGGTCAGCAGCGGCGGCTTCTTTTCGCCCTTGATCTGGGGCCGTTCGGGGCCGGCGACCTGGAGGTCGATCTCGCCCTTCTTGATGCCGACCTTGACGACGCCGCCCTTGGCGAGCTTGCCGAAGAGAAGCTCTTCCGCCAGCGGCTTCTTGATATGCTCCTGGATCACCCGGCCGAGGGGACGGGCGCCCATCTTGTCGTCATAGCCCTTGTCGGCCAGCCATTCGGCGGCCTTCGGCGTCAGCTCGATGGTGACGTTGCGGTCCATCAGCTGGGCTTCGAGCTGCAGCACGAACTTCTCGACCACGCGCAGGATCACGTCCTTCGACAGCGGCGCGAAGCTGACCACCGCATCCAGACGGTTGCGGAATTCCGGCGTGAAGGTGCGTTCGATCGCCGCCGTATCCTCGCCCTCGCGGCGGTCGCGGCCGAAGCCGATGGCGGCCTTGGCCATGTCGGCGGCGCCGGCATTCGAGGTCATGATCAGGATCACGTTGCGGAAATCGGTGGTGCGGCCGTTGTGATCGGTCAGCTTGCCGTGGTCCATCACCTGCAGGAGGATGTTGTAGACGTCCGGGTGGGCCTTTTCGATTTCATCGAGCAGCAGCACGCAATGCGGGTTCTGATCGACCCCGTCGGTCAGCATCCCGCCCTGGTCGAAGCCGACATAGCCCGGAGGCGCGCCGATCAGGCGCGAGACCGCGTGTTTCTCCATGTATTCCGACATGTCGAAGCGCAGCAATTCCACGCCCAGCGTATCGGCAAGCTGCTTGGCGACCTCGGTCTTGCCGACGCCGGTGGGGCCGGCGAAGAGATAGTTGCCGATGGGCTTTTCCGGCTCGCGCAAGCCGGCGCGGGCGAGCTTGATGGCCGAGGCCAGCGTCTCGATCGCCTTGTCCTGGCCGAAGACCACGCGCTTGAGCGATTTTTCCAGATCCTTCAGCACGGCGCTGTCGTCCTTGGATACGGTCTTCGGAGGGATGCGGGCGATCTTGGCCACGATTTCCTCGATTTCCTTCACGCCGATGGACTTCTTGCGCTTGGCCTTGGACAGCAGATGCTGGGCCGCGCCGGCCTCGTCGATCACGTCGATGGCCTTGTCGGGCAGCTTGCGGTCGTGGATGTAGCGGGCCGAAAGCTCGACCGCGGTCTTGATCGCCTCGGCGGTGTATTTCACGCCGTGGTGATCCTCGAAATAGGGCTTCAGCCCCTTGAGGATCTTCACCGTGTCGTCGACCGAAGGCTCATTGACGTCGATCTTCTGGAACCGGCGCGACAGGGCGCGGTCCTTTTCGAAATGCTGGCGGAATTCCTTGTAGGTGGTCGAGCCCATGCAGCGCAGCTTGCCGCCCTGAAGCGCGGGCTTCAGCAGGTTCGAGGCATCCATCGCCCCTCCGCTCGTGGCGCCGGCGCCGATCACGGTGTGAATTTCGTCGATGAAGAGCACCGCGTCGGGATGGTCTTCCAGCTCTTTCACCACGGCCTTGAGCCGCTCCTCGAAATCGCCGCGATAGCGGGTGCCGGCCAAGAGCGCGCCCATGTCGAGCGAGAAGATGGTGGTTTTCGACAGCACTTCGGGCACGTCGCCGTTGACGATCTTGTGCGCCAGGCCTTCGGCGATGGCGGTCTTGCCGACGCCGGGATCGCCGACCAGAAGCGGGTTGTTCTTGCGCCGGCGGCAGAGCACCTGGATGCAGCGCTCGACCTCGTGCGCGCGGCCGATCAGCGGATCGACGTCGCCGTCGCGGGACTTGGCGTTGAGGTCGACGCAATACTTCGCCAGCGCGGAATCCTTGCCTTCGCCCTCGTCCGGGGTATGGGCCTCTTCCTCGATCTCGGCGCCCTGGATGGGGCGGGATTCGCCGAAGGCCGGGTCCTTGGCGACACCGTGGGCGATGAAATTCACCGCGTCATAGCGGGTCATCTCCTGCTCCTGCAGGAAATAGGCGGCGTTCGATTCCCGTTCGGCGAAGATGGCGACGAGGACATTGGCGCCCGTCACCTCGGTCCGGCCCGAGCTTTGCACATGGATCGCGGCGCGCTGGATGACGCGCTGGAAGGCGGCGGTCGGCACAGCTTCGGAGCCGTCGATTTCGGTCACCAGATTCGACAGATCCTCGTCGATGAACTCGACCAGCGTGGCGCGCAGGTCTTCGATATCGACGGTGCAGGCCTGCATGACGCGGACCGCGTCGGGCTCGTCGATCAGGGCCAGAAGCAGGTGTTCCAGCGTGGCGAATTCGTGACGACGGGCATTCGCCAGCGCCAGCGCGCTGTGAATGGCCTGTTCAAGCGTTGTCGAGAACGAAGGCATGTTCCCCATGCTCCTTTCTGCTGCATCGCGGGACGGAGGGGCGCCCGGCGACAATGGCCTCATAGGGTTAAAGTTTGGTCGATTGCGGCCGGTCTTCAAGAGTTTTCTTGATAAAGCCGGTCACATTTGCAGCAACTGCCGCAGGAAAACGTGATTTTGCGGGCAGTTCGGGGTTTCGGGTCACGGTTTCGGGCGGGCAAATCGGCGCCGGGCCTCGGTCACTTCGGCGCGGATGGCGCAGCCTGCCGCGTGGTCGTTCACAAGGCCCATGGATTGCATGAAGGCAAAGATGGTGGTGGGCCCGACGAATTTCCAGCCCCGGCGCTTCAATTCCTTCGACAGGGCATGGCTGGCCGGCGAGGTGGTCATCGACTGGGGCACGGGGATTTCATCCTCGGGCGGCTCGTAGGACCAGATGAAGGCGGCGAGGCTGCCGAATTCGGCGATCAGCTCTTGCGCCCGGGCGGCGTTGTTGATGACCGCCTCGATCTTGCCGCGGTGGCGGATGATGCCGGCATTGCCCAAGAGGCGGGCGATGTCGTCTTCGCCATAGCGGGCCATCTTCACCACGTCGAAATCGTCGAAGGCGGCGCGGAAGTTGTCGCGCTTGTCCAGGATGGTGCGCCAGGACAGGCCCGACTGGAAGCTCTCGAGGCAGAGCTTTTCGAACAGCCGCCGGTCGTCATCGACCGGGAAGCCCCATTCGCGGTCGTGATAGGGGAAGAACGGCGCATAGTCGCCGCACCAGCCGCAGCGCGGGCGGCCGTCGGGGCCTGGGGTGAGGGTGGTCATGGGGCGGCTCCTTGTTGCGAATGGCGGTTCACGAGGTCAGATCGGCCAGCCCGGCGCCCAAGAGGGCGAGCGCCGCGTCGGGGGCGAGTTCCACCATCAGCCCGCGCTGCCCGCCGTTGAGGATCACCCGGGGCTGGGCGGCGAGACTGCTGTCGAACACCGTGCTGACGCGTTTCTTCTGCCCGAAGGGGCTGATCCCGCCGACATGAAAGCCGGTCAGGCGCTCGGCCTTGGCCGGGTCCATCATCTGGGCGCTCTTGCCGCCCAGCGCGGCGGCGGCCTTCTTCAGCTTCAGCGTCTGCGCCACGGGGATGGCGACGCAGCCCGGCTTGCCGTCGATCTCGAGCATCAGGGTCTTGAACACGCGGGCGGGGTCGGCGCCGATGGCGGCGGCGGCCTGTTCGCCGATGTGATGACCGGGCACATAGCTATAGGCGTGCAGGTCATAGGCGATCCCGGCCTTGTCGAGCGCCTGTGTCGCGGGGGTCTTGTGGCTGGCCATGTCGGTCTCTTGCTCGGCTCAGAAACTGTCCTTGGCCTTGCGGATGGCGGCGAAGACCGCCACCGGATCGCCGCCGGGCAGGCCGGCCGAGGCCTGGATCTCGGGGCTGTCCCAGCGCAGGAAGGGGTTGGTTTCCAGTTCGAGCGACAGGAGCGAGGGCACGGTGAAACCTCCCTGGGCGCGGGTCGCCTCGATGTCCCGTGCGCGCTGCACCAGGGCCGGGTTGCCGGGTTCGACCGACAGCGCGAAGCGGGCATTGGCGGCGGTATATTCATGGCCCGAGCAGACCAGCGTGCCCGGGGCGAGCGCGGCCAGCTTGGCGAGGCTTGCCTGCATCTGTTCGGGCGTGCCCTCGAACAGGCGGCCGCAGCCCAGCGCCATCAGGCTGTCGCCGGTGAACACCGCCTCGCTTTCGGGGAAGTGAAAGGCGATGTGGCCGACGGTGTGGCCCGGCACCTCGATCACGCGGATCCATTCGATGCCGACGGTGAGCGTGTCGCCCTCCTTCACCTTCAGATCGAGCGGCGGCAGGCGGTGGGCATCGGCCTCGGCCCCGACCACCACCGCTTGCGGAAAGTCGGCCTTCAGCTCTTCGAGCCCGTCGATATGGTCGTAATGGTGATGCGTCAGCAGCACATGGGTCAGCGTCCAGCCGCGCCTGGCCAGCTCGGCCGCGACGGGGGCGGATTCGGGCACGTCGATCACCGCGGTATCGCCGGTCTCGGAGCAATGCATGAGAAAGCAGTAATTGTCCGAGAGGCAGGGGATGGTCACAAGTTCGAGGGCCATGGTGTTTTTCCGGGTGCTGGTGTTAACTTCGGCCCAAGAGTGACCGATCGGGGCGGTGGCCGCAATGCACTTGGACGTGCAGGACCTGCGCAACTTCTATTACCGCAGCACGCTGGGGCGGGCGGCGCAGAAGGTGATCCGCGACCAGATGCTGGACATCTGGCCCGAGGCGCAGGGCCAGACGGTGCTGGGCTTCGGTTTCGCCGTGCCGTTGCTGAGGCCCTATCTGGGCGATGCGCGGCGGGTGATCGCGCTGATGCCCGCGCCGCAGGGGGTGATGCCCTGGCCGGCGGGGCAGCCCAATGTCAGCGTGCTGGCCGAGGAGACCGCCTGGCCGATCGAGACCGGGCATGTCGACAAGCTGATCGTGATGCACGGGCTGGAGACCAGCGAAATGCCCAGCGCGGTGCTCGAGGAATGCCTGCGGGTGCTGGGCCCGGGCGGCAAGGCGCTGTTCATCGTGCCGAACCGCGGCGGCATCTGGGCACGCAACGACGCGACGCCGTTCGGCTATGGCCGGCCCTATTCGCTGGGCCAGCTCGATACCCAGTTGAAGCGCCACGGTTTCCTGACCGAGGGCCAGCGCACCACGCTCTACCAGCCCCCGAGCGAGCGCCGGTTCTGGCGCAAGACGGCGGCCTTCTGGGAGCGCACCGGCCGCGCCCTGCCGGTGATCGCGGCGGGGGGCGTGCTGATGGTCGAGGCCTCGAAGCGCATCCCGGCGCCGTCGGGCGGCGGCCTGGGCGAGCGGGTGAAGAAGCCGATTTCGATCCTCACCCCGCAGCCCAAGGCGAAACCGGCCTGAGGCGCGCGGTGGCGTCGCCTCGGACGGTCGCCGACACTTCGCGCGCGATCGTGACGTCGCCGGCGCTGTCCGGATCATACACCGTGCCATCCTCGGCGATGCCAAGCGCGCGGGTTTCGTATCCGGGGTCGTGAACCGCGACATCGGCGAACAGGTGGATGTCGGCCAGGCCGATCCCGGGTGTGCCGACCAGGGTCAGCGTTGCGACGCGGTCCGGGTAGGTCAGCTCGATCAGGGTTTCCGACCCGTCGTCGCTGAGGCGAATGCCGACATGCTCGAGCGAGACATATGATGAGTATCCATCCGTGACGAAGACCTCCAGCCGGTCCGTGCCGGGGGTGAAATCGGTGATCACCGGATCACCCTGCGGCACGCGGTAGTCGCCCCATGGCGTTTCCACGAAGCGGACCTGGAACAGGTCCTCGCCCTCGCCACCGGTCAGCCTCTCGTAGCTGGAATAGCGTTCGCCAAGCTCGGCGATGAGGGTATCGTCGCCTTCGCCGCCATGGGCCCAGCCGTCCTCGACCCAGATGTGGTCGTTGCCGCCGAGACCCAAGGCCCCAAACCCAAACAACCAATCGTCGTCGCCGTAGATCGAAATCGAGTCGTCGCCGTCGGTGTAGTAGCAGTGATATCGGGATGGTAGTCGTTCGAGATCGCCGCGGCATCGTAATCCGCCGAGGCGGCGCCGCCGGTGAAGCGGATCACTGTCTGGCCATCGCCGGTGCGGATCTCGACGATCGACGGGTCGTCGGGGTCGACATGGGTGCTGAGCGAGCCGACGACGTCCCAGTCCAACATCAGCGTGATATGCGAGGGCGGGACATAGGCGTCGAATTCGACCGGAACGAAGCTTTCGCCGGATTCAGAAATGTGGGCCCGTAATGAAGTAATAATCCTCGGCCAGTTGCGACGGATCGTCATGGGCGACGGTGGTGGTGCCGTTCAGCAGGATCAGATCCACGCCCGCGCCGCCATTCACGCTGCCGCCGATCATGTCATAGGCCTGGATCACATCGTCGCCCGCGCCGCCCAGGATGGCTGAGCCGCCGGCACCCTCGGCGGTCAGCGTGTCATTGCCGTCACCGCCGTCGAGCGTCTGGTTCAACCCCGAGCCGCCGGTCAGCCGGTCATCGCCCGCGGTGCCCTAGATCAGGTGGCTCGGATCGTCCCGGACGACGGAGACCAGCCCGCGCCAATAGACGGGGAGGTCCCAGTCAGTAACGTCGACGCCGGTCAGGATGATCGCCGGTTGAAAGTTCAAGGCGATGGTGAGCGATGTCGGATCGTCGGGGTCGCGGATGAGGCCAATACGGTCGTTCACACCCTCGGGCACTGCCAGCGTGATCTGATCCGGCGCGACCTGGCCGTCGAGATGGACTGGAACCAGCGTGTCGCCTTCGGTGCCGGGGGGCTGGACATGGACGATGTAGTGGTCGCCGGCGATCTCGACCTGGTCGCCAAGGGTCAGTGTGATCGTGCCGTTGAGCGAAATCGTGTCGGCGCCTTCGCCGCCATTCACGCTGCCGCCGATCATCTCATGCACGTCGATCACATCGTCGCCGGCGCCGCCCAGGATGACGGCGTTGCCGGTGCCCGCGGCGGCCACGATCGTGTCGTCGCCGGCGCCGGGCAGGTGGAGCGCATCGCTTTCGGCGTCGAGGACGTCGTCGCCGGCGGTGCCCTGCACGATGGCGAGGCTGTGCGCCGCCAGCCCGCCGTCGGTGGCCAGCTCATAGAGGTCGCCGTCCGGGGGTAGGTCGACGAAGCGGATCTGATCGAGGGCGATCTCGGGGGCGCCTTCGAGCCAGTAGGAGGCCGTGATGCCGGTGTCATAGACCAGGTCGACGACCGTCGCCTCGCCGCTGTCGCTCGGGTGGATGTCGATCGCGCCGGGGGCCGCGCCGTGGATCAGCAGCATATCCTCGTCCGGGTCGAAATCGGTGATGGTGGCGATGGCCTCGGGATCGGTATTATACGGGTTGGGCGGCGCGATCGTGTTGCCCAGGACAAAGCTGTCGCTGCCGACGCCGCCGGTCAGCACTGCGACGCCGCCCCAGGTGCCATCGACAACAAGGGTATCGTCGCCCACGCCGCCGTCCAGGTCGCCGCCGCCGTAGGGGTATATATTGATGGAGAGGAGGTAGTCGTTGCCGGCCTCGCCATACGCGTTGCCCCCGCCCGCGACCACGAGCCGGTCGTCGTCGTTGCCGCCGTAGATCGAGGCGTTTTCTCCGATGGCCCGCATGTCGTCGTTGCCGTCGTTGCCATAGCCTTCGCCGGTGCCCAGCACGGATATGACGTCATCGCCGTAGCTGCCACGGGCGACGCCATGTCCGCCATAATTGTTGACAGCGATCGTGTCATTCCCGGCGCCGCCATTTCCGACGGTGAATCCATTGAGCCTGATGCTGTCATCGCCGTCGCCGCCGAAGGCGTGCGCGTAGTCATTAGCGACGATCCTGTCGTCGCCGGTATTGCCGTAACCGACAGACCGGTCGTCCAGCATCAGGTGATCGTCACCCGCGCCGCCCGCGGCCAGGGCCTGGCTTTCGGCCCTCAGGCTGTCGTCGCCCGCGCCGCCCAGCAGGGTGACGGGGCCTTCGCCCCGGGCGGTCAGCGTGTCATCGCCGACGCCGCCGTCGAGAAAGGCATGCGAGGGCGTCGCGGCGGTGCCGCCCGAAGACCAGAGATGATCATCGCCCCAGCCGCCCAGCGCGGTGGCGTCGCCTTCGACGGTGATCGTGTCGGCGCCCAGCCCGCCGCGCACCACCGCCTGGTCCGACCCGCTGAGCAGATCGTCGCCGGCGCCGCCGCGCACCGTCATGGTGCCGCTGCCCGAGAGCGTGTCGTCGCCGTCTCCGCCCAAGAGGCTGTCATCGTCGGGATCGCCGCCGCCCTCGTTGTCCGAGCTGTCGCCATCCCCGTCGAACAGATCGAACAGCAGCGCGGCGCCAAGACCGAACAGTGCCAGTAGCGCGATTTCCATTGGTAAAGCCCCCCCGGACTCGTCTCATACGGTGGTAAGCCTAGGGCTTGACGCGAAAGGGCGTCAAGGACGGGCGAGGCGGATTGTTCGCTTTGCTGGAAACACTGTGTTTCCGCAACCGGGGCAGGGCGGAGCGCCAAAGCGGACGGGACAGTGGCGGCGGGGGATCAGCGGTCGATGGCGATCGAGGCGGCCACCGGCCCGTGCAGCGCCAGGCGCGGGCTGCGGTTGATATGGCCGAAGCGGCGGGTGCGGCCGGTGGCGGGGTCGGGATACTGGCCCTCGTTGCCCAGCCAGATCCAGGCGATGACGCGAAAATCCGGCCCGCCCAGGCGGCTGGCGAACCATTGCGCCAGCAGCCCGGAGGACAGCACCGGCGTGCCGGGCGAGGTCTGGGCCAGGATGATCGAGCGATGGATATCGGCAATCGGATCGGTCGAGAGGACATCGCCTGCGGGACCGGGGCGCCGGGGGGCCGGGCGGGCGCCGCCGCCGCGTTCGGTCAGGCGGATGGCATAGACCGGGCCGCCGTTTTCGGTATCGAGCCGGATATCGAGCTCGGAGCCGGGATCGGACAGGTCGAAGAACCTCTCGGCCGGGGGGCCGTTGCGATACCAGTCGTGGCGATGCAGCAGCGCCATCTTGCGCGGCCCCTTGCCCAGGCGCTGCGGCTCGGCGGGGTAGAGCCCGTCGCCCGTCAGGGTGGCGCTGTCCTCGGCCCGCCGGTTCACGCCCAGCCTTTCGGCCGCCTCGAGCGACAGCACGGCGATCGCCGAGGGGTCGAGCCGGACGATGCCGGGCAGCCGTACCAGAAACCGCTGCCCCGACGCCGCATGGGTCAGGGCGACCTCGGTGAAGCGGCCCTGGCGGTCACGGCGGAAGGCGAGCCGGTGATCGAGCCCGCCATCCGCGTCGGCGGGCAGGGCGAAGATCAGCATGTCCTCGGACGGGTCGAAACCGCTCAGCACATGCGGCGCTTCTGGGGACATGAGAGCAGGCGACATGAAACGAAAACCCGGAAACGCACGTTCGGACAGCAGGTGTTAACCTTTTCGATCTGCCGACACTAATGCACGAAGCCGGGGCTTGCGCCAAGTCCCGGATGCAGGCCGACCCCGGGGCAGATTGCGGCCCGCGAGACCGGCCCGGCAGGTGATAGCGATAACGCCCGCATCGGCCCGAAGCGGGGCTGGGACAGGGCCAAACTTGCCGCGCATGAGCGCGGATTCGGCAAAATCGGTACCCGTGCCTGTCTTTTTGGCGCCCGGGGTTGGGTGCAAACAGTCGCACTTTTCATAACAGAATGAAAACAAACGATAACCGTCAAATGGGTTTTCATCATAGCCGGTTGCTAGGCGCATAAGGCTCTGCTACACCCGCCCCGAAATTCACGGCTTTGTTAACGCAAGGCAAACAAACGCCCCCGGGGTACCCCCTCCGGCACGAGCGAAACCGCTCAGCGCCGCGAGGGGCTTATGGCCAGCGGGGCCAGAAAGTCGAAAGGGTGGACGTGTCCGAACCAGCTTCGATCTCAACCGGCATCGCCGCGCGCTATGCCACGGCCGTGTTTGATCTGGCCAAAGAAAGCAAGGCAACCGCAGCGCTCGAGGCCGATATCGCCGCCCTGGACGCTGTGCTGACCGAAAGCGCCGATTTCAACGCCCTGATCCAGTCGCCGATCTATACCCGCGACGAACAGGCCGATGCCATCGCCGCCATCGCCAAGGAAATGAAGCTGTCGCCGACCATGGCCAGCGCGCTGGGCCTGATGGCCGCCAAGCGCCGCCTGTTCGTGCTGCCGCAGCTGGTGGCCGCGCTGCGCGGGCTGATCGCCGCGGACAAGGGCGAGGTGACCGCCGAGGTGGTCAGCGCCAAGGCCCTGACCAAGGCGCAGGCCGACAAGCTGGCCAAGACGCTGAAGGCCAGCGTCGGCAAGGACGTGAATATCAAGGCGACCGTCGATGAAAGCCTCATCGGCGGTCTTGTCGTCAAGGTTGGCTCGAAGATGATCGACACCTCGATCCGCTCGCGCCTCAACTCTCTCCAGAACGCAATGAAAGAGGTCGGATAAATGGGTATCCAAGCTGCAGAAATTTCTGCGATCCTGAAGGACCAGATCAAGAATTTCGGCAAGGAAGCCGAAGTCGCCGAGGTGGGCCGTGTGCTGAGCGTCGGTGACGGGATCGCCCGCGTCTATGGCCTCGACAACATCCAGGCCGGCGAGATGGTGGAATTCCCCGGCGGTATCCGCGGCATGGCGCTGAACCTCGAATCCGACAACGTCGGCGTCGTGATCTTCGGCACCGACCGCGACATCAAGGAAGGCGACACCGTCAAGCGGACCAAGGCCATCGTGGACGTCCCGGCCGGTGACGAGCTTCTGGGCCGCGTCGTCGACGCCCTGGGCAACCCGCTGGACGGCAAGGGCCCGATCAAGACCACCAAGCGGTCGCTGGCCGAAGTGAAGGCCCCGGGCATCATCCCGCGCAAATCGGTGCACGAGCCGATGGCGACCGGCCTCAAGGCCGTCGACTCGATGATCCCGATCGGCCGTGGCCAGCGCGAGCTGATCATCGGCGACCGCCAGACCGGCAAGACCGCCGTGGCGCTGGACGCGATCCTGAACCAGAAGAGCTATAACGAAGCCGCCGGCGACGATGAGAGCAAGAAGCTCTATTGCATCTACGTCGCCGTGGGCCAGAAGCGTTCGACCGTTGCCCAGCTGGTGAAGAAGCTGGAGGAAAGCGGCGCCATCGAATACACCATCGTCGTGGCCGCCACCGCGTCGGACCCGGCGCCGATGCAGTTCCTGGCGCCCTATTCGGCAACCGCCATGGCCGAGCATTTCCGCGACAACGGCCGTCACGCCCTGATCATCTATGACGATCTGTCGAAACAGGCCGTGTCGTATCGCCAGATGTCGCTGCTGCTGCGCCGTCCGCCGGGGCGTGAAGCCTATCCGGGCGACGTGTTCTATCTGCACTCGCGCCTGCTGGAGCGTTCGGCCAAGCTGAACGAGGATAACGGTGCCGGCTCGCTGACCGCGCTGCCGATCATCGAAACCCAGGGCGGCGACGTGTCGGCCTTCATCCCGACCAACGTGATCTCGATCACCGACGGCCAGATCTTCCTGGAAACCGAACTGTTCTATCAGGGCATCCGCCCCGCCGTGAACACCGGTCTCAGCGTGTCGCGCGTCGGCTCCTCGGCCCAGACCAAGGCGATGTCCTCGGTCGCCGGCCCGGTGAAGCTGAGCCTCGCCCAGTATCGTGAGATGGCGGCCTTCGCCCAGTTCGGTTCGGACCTCGACGCCGCCACCCAGCAGTTGCTGAACCGCGGCGCGCGCCTGACCGAGCTGATGAAGCAGCCGCAATATTCGCCGCTGACCAACGCCGAGATCGTCTGTGTCATCTATGCCGGCACCAAGGGTTACCTCGACAAGATCAACGTCCGCGAAGTCGGCCGTTTCGAGGCCGGCCTGCTGGCGCATCTGCGATCGAAACATGCCGACCTGCTCGAAGACATCACCAAGAACGACCGTAAGGTGAAGGACGAGCTGGAAGACAAGATCAAGGCTGCAATCGACGAATTTGCCGCAGACTTCGCTTAAGGGGGGACGAGGCGATGCCGTCGCTTAAGGACCTTAAAAACAGGATCGAGTCGGTCAAATCGACCCGCAAGATCACCAAGGCCATGCAGATGGTGGCCGCCGCGAAGCTGCGGCGGGCACAGGATGCGGCCGAGGCGAGCCGTCCCTATGCCGAGCGTTTCGCCGCCGTCCTGACGGCGGTGGCGCAATCGGCCAAGGGCTCGGACGATGCGCCGCTGCTGCTGAGGGGCACGGGCAGCGATCAGACCCACCTTCTGGTGGTGATGACCGCCGAACGCGGCCTGTGCGGCGGCTTCAACAGCTCGATCGTGAAGCTGGCCAAGGCCAAGATCGAAGAGCTTCAGGCCAAGGGCAAGACGGTGAAGATTCTCACCGTCGGCAAGAAGGGCCGCGAACAGCTCAAGCGCGACTATGCGCACCTCTCGGTGGGGCATGTCGACCTGAGCGAGGTGAAGAAGCTCGGGTTCGTCAACGCCAAGGAGATCGCCACCAATCTTCTGGGGCGGTTCGACGCCGGCGAATTCGATATCGCGACGATCTTCTTCTCGCGCTTCGAATCGGTGATTTCCCAGGTGCCGACGGCACAGCAGGTGATCCCGGCGGAAGTGGGCGACGCGGCGGCGGCGGATGCTGCGGGCTATGATTACGAACCCGATCAGGACGAGATCCTGGCCGAGCTGCTGCCTTCGGGCGTGGCCACGGCGATCTTCAGCGCGCTGCTGGAAAACGGCGCCTCGGAGCAAGGTGCCCGGATGTCCGCCATGGACAACGCCACCCGCAACGCCGGCGACATGATCGACAGGCTGACCATCGAGTTCAACCGCTCGCGTCAGGCCGTCATCACCAACGAGCTGATTGAAATCATTTCGGGCGCCGAGGCGCTCTGACGAACAACCGGAGACGAAACCAAATGGCAAATGCAAAAGGTAAAATCACCCAGGTGATCGGCGCCGTTGTGGACGTGCAGTTCAGCGATCACCTGCCGGCGATCCTGAACGCCCTGACCACCGACAACAACGGCAACAAGCTGGTGCTGGAAGTGGCCCAACACCTGGGCGAGAACACCGTGCGGACCATCGCCATGGACGCCACCGAAGGTCTGGTGCGCGGCCAGGAGGTTGTCGACAGCGACGGCCCGATCACCGTGCCGGTGGGCAACGCCACCCTGGGCCGCATCCTGAACGTGGTCGGCGAGCCGGTCGACGAAAAGGGCCCGGTGAACGCGACCGAGAGCCGCGCCATCCACCAGCCCGCCCCGGAATTCGAGGAACAGTCGACCGAGTCGGAAGTTCTGGTCACCGGCATCAAGGTGGTGGACCTGCTGGCCCCCTATGCCAAGGGCGGCAAGATCGGCCTCTTCGGCGGCGCCGGCGTGGGCAAGACGGTTCTGATCATGGAACTGATCAACAACATCGCCAAGGTGCACTCGGGCTATTCGGTGTTCGCCGGCGTGGGCGAACGGACCCGTGAGGGCAACGACCTCTATCACGAGATGATCGAATCCAACGTCATCAAGCCCGACAATCTGGAAGAAAGCCAGGTGGCCCTGGTTTACGGCCAGATGAACGAGCCTCCGGGAGCGCGGATGCGCGTCGCCCTGACCGGCCTGACCCTGGCCGAGCAGTTCCGCGACCAGTCGGGCACCGACGTTCTGTTCTTCGTCGACAACATCTTCCGCTTCACCCAGGCGGGTTCGGAAGTGTCGGCGCTTCTCGGCCGTATTCCTTCGGCCGTGGGTTACCAGCCGACGCTGGCCACCGACATGGGCGCGATGCAGGAGCGCATCACCTCGACCAAGTCGGGCTCGATCACCTCGGTTCAGGCCATCTACGTGCCTGCGGACGACCTCACCGACCCGGCGCCGGCGACCTCGTTCGCCCACCTCGACGCCACCACCGTTCTGTCGCGCGCGATCTCGGAACTGGGTATCTACCCGGCCGTGGACCCGCTCGACTCGACCTCGCGTCTGCTCGACCCGGCCATCGTCGGCGAAGAGCACTATAAGGTGGCTTCGGACGTGCAGCAGATCCTCCAGCGCTACAAGTCGCTGCAGGACATCATCGCGATCCTCGGGATGGACGAACTTTCGGAAGAGGACAAGCTGACCGTGGCCCGCGCCCGGAAGATCCAGCGTTTCCTCAGCCAGCCGTTCGACGTGGCCAAGGTGTTCACCGGCTCGGACGGTGTGCAGGTGCCGCTGGAAGACACCATCTCGTCGTTCAAGGCGGTTGTGGCCGGCGAATACGACCACCTGCCCGAAGCGGCCTTCTATATGGTCGGCGGCATCGACGAGGTGATCGCCAAGGCCGAACGTCTGGCCGCGGAAGCCGCGTAATCTCGGCCTCTGCCCGCTCCCGGTCGGGGGCGGGCAGACAGGCTCTCATCCAAGGAGAGAAACATGGCTGATACGATGCAATTCGATCTGGTGAGCCCCGAGCGCAAGCTGGCCTCGCTTCAGGCGAGCGATGTGCAGCTCCCGGGCGCCGCTGGCGACCTGACGGCGATGCCGGGCCATGCCCCGATGATCACCACCCTGCGCCCCGGTATCCTGAAGGTGACCGGCCCCGATGGCGTCCAGGAATTCCTGGTGACCGGCGGTTTTGCCGAGATCAGCGGCGAAAGCACCAGCGTGCTGGCGGAAATGGCGAAGCCCGCCTCGGAAGCCAAGGCCGAAGATATCGACCCGCTGATCGAAGAGGCGCAGAAGGCGGCTTCGGAAGCCACCGGCGCCCAACGCGACATGGCCGACAAGCAGCTGGCCGATCTGCAGAACCTGCGCGCCGTCGTCGCCTGAGCGGCCCGGAAGATTTCGGAAAAGGCCCGGCCGCGGAACCGCCGCCCGGGCCTTTTTCTTTTGCAATTTCGCGCGTTTGGCTGAATCCTGTCAGGAACGCGCCACGGGCCGGATCGGGACGGCATGAAGAAACTGAATTCGCATAGCATCGGCATCGCCCAGGGCGACGACGTCCTGTTCGAGGATTTCGAGGATGGCGGCGAGATGTGGACCGGAACCGGCCACCGCGAGCGGGTGAAGGAGATCGCCTTCCGCGAACCGTTCAGCGCCCCGCCGGTGGTGCATTGCTCGCTGACGCTGTGGGATGTCGATTCGGCCACCAATGTGCGCGCCGATGTCGAGGCGGAGAACGTCACCGAGACCGGCTTCGACCTGACCTTCCGCACCTGGGGCGACACCAAGGTCGCCCGCGTCCGCATCGGCTGGATCGCCATCGGCCCGGTCAAGGCCGAGGACGACTGGCAGCTCTATTGAGCCATGCGGGGCGGGCGGGTGGCCCGCCCAGCATGGATTGCGCTTGCGCTGGCCGGGTCAGGCCGCCCCGGCCAGCGCGACGGCGTCCGCGCCGGCGGCAAAACGCAGCCGGGGGCCGGTGTCATGCGCGGCCTGCCACACCGCCTCGGCCACGTCGCTTTCGCGGGTGGTCAGGTCCGGCTGGGCGTATCCCGCGAAGATCGGACCGGCGAAATCGGCATAGGCCTCGGGGATGAGATCGGCGACGGGGATGTCGGCATTGGCACCGAAACGGGTGGTCGGCGCATAGCCGGGTTCGACCAGCTTGGCATGGATACCGAAGGCGCCCAGTTCGTGGGCCAGCGATCCGGTAAAGCCCTCGATCGCCTGCTTGCTGGCGGTATAGGCCGCGGCCAGCGGCATCGGCGTCAGCGTCACGCTTGAGGTGACGTTGACGATGGTGCCGGACCGGCGTGCGCGCATCTGCGGAATCGCGGCCTGGGTCATCGCCATGACGCCGAAGGTGTTGGTTTCGAATACCTTGCGGATATGGGCCATCGGCATCGCCTCGAAGGCGCCGACGGTGCCGATCCCGGCATTGTTGACCAGCACGTCGACCGGCCCGGCGGCGGCGAAGGCGGCGGCGATGCTGTCGGGCGAGGTCACGTCGAGCGGCAGCAGGCGCAGCCGGTCCGAAGCGGGAAACAGCCCATCGCGCGGGTTGCGCATGGTGGCGATCACCTGCCAGCCCTGGGCGTGAAAGTGGCGGGCGGTCTCCAGCCCATAGCCGGACGAACAGCCGGTGATGAGAACGGTCTTCATGTCAGTCTCCTGTTTTCGATGTTGACGGGACCGATTTAGCGCGCATGATATGGATTATCATCAATCTGTGATCCTGATTTAATTTGCGATAGTCCAGAATGCCCGATCTGCCGAACCCCGATCCGCTGACCGAAGTCATCCAGCTGTTGCGCCCCCGCGCGGTGTTCTCGAAAGAGATCACCGCCGCCGGACGCTGGGCGGTGCGCTATGCCGAGTTTGGCCGGCCCGGGTTCTGCGCGATGATCGAGGGGCGTTGCCGGCTGAGTGTCGAGGGCGAAGCGCCGGTGATGCTCGAAGCCGGCGATTTCGTGCTGTTGCCGGCGACGCCGGCCTTCACCATGTCGGGGCAGGAGCCGGCGGTGCCGCTGCGGCTGGACCCGAACACCCTGCCGGCGCCGGGCGAGGAGACGCGCTTTGGCCGGCGCGACGGGCCGCCCGAGATGCGCCAGTTCGGCGGATGGTTCAGCTTCGATTCGCCCGATGCCGGGCTGCTGGTGGCGCTGTTGCCGCGGATGATCCATGTGCGCGGCGTCCGGCGGATGACCGATCTGGTCCGCCTGGTTGGCGAAGAGGCGCGGGGCGAGGCGATCGGGCGCGACCTGATCCTGGAACGGCTGGTCGAGATCCTGCTGATCGAGGCGCTGCGCGGCGCCACCGGCGCGGTCGCGCATCCGGGGTTGTTGCGCGGCCTTTCGGACGGTCGGATCGCCGCCGCGCTGCGCGGTATGCACGGCGCCATCGAACGGCCCTGGACCGTGGTCGAGCTTGCCCGCGAAGCCGGGATGTCGCGGTCGGCCTTCTTCACCCGCTTTACCCGGATGGTCGGGGTCAGGCCGATGGAATACCTGGTGTCATGGCGGATGGCGGTGGCGAAGCGGCTGCTGCGCGGTGGCGGCCTGGGGCTCGACGAGGTGGCGGGCCGGGTCGGCTATGGCTCGGCCAGCACCTTCAGCACGGCGTTCAGCCGCCATGTCGGCCTGCCGCCCGGCCGCTTCATGCGCGACGCGGGCGCGGTGGCTCAGAACAGGCCTTCGTAGATCGGCTCCAGCATCTCGGTGTCGAAGAGCGACGACACCGAGGTCCCGCTCCAGATGTTCATGATCGCCTGGGCAAAGAGCGGCGCGGTCGGCACCACGCGGATATTGGGCGCCGCCATGACCGCCTCGGTGGGCGCGATGGAATCGGTGATGACCAGCGACTTCATCACCGATTTGGTGATCCGCTCGACCGCCGGCCCCGACAGCACCCCGTGCGAGATATAGGCGTGGACCTCTTTCGCGCCGCTCGACTTGATCACCTCGGCCGCCTTGCACAGCGTGCCGGCGGTGTCGCAGATGTCGTCGACGATGATGCAGCGCTTGCCCTCGACATTGCCGATCACCGTCATCTCGGCGATTTCGCCGGGCTTCTCGCGGCGCTTGTCGACGATGGCCAGCGGCGCGTTGATCCGCTTGGCCAGTTCGCGCGCCCGCGCCACGCCGCCGACATCGGGGCTGATCACCAGCACGTCCTCCATGTGCTTCTTGAACTTCTCGAGGATATCCAGCGCGAAGATCGGCGAGGCATAGAGGTTGTCGACCGGAATGTCGAAGAAGCCCTGGATCTGGGCGGCGTGCAGGTCGAGCGTCAGCACCCGTTCGATGCCGGCGCCGACGATCATGTTGGCCACCAGCTTGGCCGAGATCGGGGTGCGCGCCTTGGTGCGGCGATCCTGGCGGGCATAGCCGAAATAGGGGATCACGGCGGTGATCCGCGACGCCGACGACCGGCGCAGCGCATCCGACATGATCAGCAGTTCCATCAGGTTGTCGTTGGCCGGATTCGAGGTCGACTGGATGATGAACATGTCCTCGCCGCGGACGTTCTCATAGACCTCGACGAAGATCTCGCCATCGTTGAAGCGTTCGACGCGGGTGTCGATCAGCTTGGTCGACTTGCCGCGCAGCATCGACATCCGCCGCGCGATCGCCTGCGCAAGCGGCATGTTGGCATTGCCCGAAATCAGTTTCGGTTCGTCGGTGATCGGCATGAGCGGTAATGTCCCCAGGGCTTGGCGCGGGCGGCGCAAGTGACAGATTCGTGACGTTGACTCCGCTTAGCATCTCTCTAGTTTCGGGCAAAGGCAGGACGCGGCGAGGAGGCGTATTTTGACGCGGATCGACTATTTTTTCTCAACCCTGAGCCCCTTTACCTATCTCGCCGGCAATCGTCTGGAAGAGATCGCCGCGCGCCACGGCGCCGCGATCACCTACAAACCCTATGACATCCTTGCACTTTACGACCGGATCGGCACCGCCCGTCCCGCCGATCGGCCGCAGGGCCGCAAGGACTATCGCCTGCAGGAACTGCGGCGCATCCAGAAAAAGACCGGCATGGCGCTGAACCTTGCCCCGGCGCATTGGCCGACCAATGCCGCGCCCTCCTCCTATGCCGTCATCGCGGCGCAGAAGGCGGGCGGCGGCGACGTGGGCGCCCTGGTCCAGGCCCTGCTGCGCGCCTGCTGGGCCGAGGACCGCGACATCGCCGACGATGCCGTGATCGGTGCCTGCCTCGAGCGCGGCGGGCTCGACCCTCGCTCGGCTTCACCGGGATGCTGTCGGGGGCCGAGACCTATGAGGCCAATCTGGAAGAGGCGCTGAGCCGCGGCGTCTTCGGCTCGCCCTTCTATATCTGCGCGGATGACGAACGCTTCTGGGGCCAGGACCGTCTGGACGACCTCGATGCGCATCTGAAAGGCGATCTCTGACATGCCAAAGGACATCCGGGGCGGCCACCCGACCTATTGGACCACCTTCGGGACGGGGCCGCGCAAGGCGCTTCTGATCCATTGCTCGCTGGCCCATTCCGGCGCCTGGAACGGCGTCGCCGCGCGGCTGGGCGAGCGGCTTGCCATGACGGCCTTCGATCTGCCCGGCCACGGCCGCAGCGACGACTGGCCCGGCACCCGCGACATGCAGGAGATGAGCACGGCGATGGCGGCCGATCTGGTCGGCGGCGATGGCCCGATGGACATCATCGGCCACAGTTTCGGCGCCACGGTGGCGCTGCGCCTGGCAATCGAACATCCCGAGATGGTGCGCAGCCTGGTGATCATCGAAAGCGTCTTCATCGCCGCCGCCATGGCCGACGACCCGGGCCTGATGGACCGCCACGCCCATCTGATGGCGGAATACGACGCCGCCGTGAAGCGCGGCGACACTGCGACGGCCGCCCGCGAATTCATGCGCGAATGGGGCGACGGCCGCCCGTGGGAGGCCCTGCCCGAGGCCCAGCGCGCCTTTCTCGCCGACCGCATCCACCTGATCGAGGCCAACAACGCCACCGTCCTGCTCGATACGCCGGGCATCCTGAAAAACCGCCGGATCGAGGCAGTCACCGCCCCGGCGCTGCTGATCCGCGGTGCCGAGACCTCGCCCCTGGTGGCGCCGATCCACGCCGCCATCGCCGCCCGGATGCAGCGCGCCGAAAGCCTCAGCATCCCCGGCGCCGGCCATATGGTGCCGATCACCCATCCGGGCGAGACCGCGGACGCGATCGGTGCCTTTCTCGACACCGTCCCGAACGCCTGATCCGCCTCTTCATCTGACCCCAAATATCCCGGGGGTTTGGGGGCAGAGCCCCCAACATAAGAATAGTGGGTGCCGTAGGCACGCTATTGGATCAGGTGGATCAGGCCGGAAGAAACCCGCTCAGCCCCGCGCCAGGGCGATGAACCGGTCGATCTGCGCATCGGTGATCGACCAGTCGGTCACCAGCCGCGCCGGCAAGGCCTCGTCTCCGGCCCCGTGATCCGGATCGCCCCCCAGCACATAATAGACCGCCCCGCCGGCGCGCAGCCTCTGGTGCATGGCGCGCGGCATGTGGAGGAAGATGATATTGGCCGCCGGCTGGTAATCGAAGCTTACCCCCGGCAGGTCGCGCAGCCCGGCCGCCAGCCGGGCGCAGGCGGCATTGGCTCGGGCCGCGCTTTCCAGCCACAGACCGTCGGCCAGATAGGCCTCCATCTGCGCCGACAGATACCGGTGCTTGGAAAAGAGATGCCCGCCGCGCTTGCGGCGCAGTTCGAATTCGCGGGCCTGGCCGGGTTCGAAGAACACCACCGCCTCGACGCCCATGCAGCCATTCTTGGTGCCGCCGAACGAGAGCGCGTCGATGCCCAGCTTCCAGGTCATCTCGGCCGGGGAACAGCCCAGGCTGACCAGCGCATTGGCAAAGCGCGCGCCGTCGAGATGGGTCTTCAACCCGAACTCATGCGCCACCGCGACCAGCGCCGCCAGCTCGTCGAGCGTATGGACCTGGCCGCGCTCGGTCACCTGGGTGATCGAGACCGGACCGCGCTGCGGCCCGTGCACGCCGCGCGTCTCTTCGCCCAGGATCGTGGCGCGCAGGCTGTCGGGGGTCATCTTGTCCTCGGTCCCGACCAGGGTCAGCTTGGCGCCGCCGCTATAGAACTCGGGCGCGTTGCACTCGTCTTCGTGGATATGGGCGGTGGGCGAGCAGAAGATCGTCTCCCACGGCCTGGTCAGGGTGGCCAGCGCCAGCGAGTTCGCGGTGGTGCCGGTGGCGACCAGAAAGACCTCGGCCTCGGGCGCCTCGAGCGCGTCGCGCAGCGCCGTCCGCACCCGCTCCATGATGGCGTCGGCGCCATATCCCAGGGCGAAGCCTTCGTTGGCGGCGCTCAGCGCGGCCAGAACCTGCGGATGGGCGGGGCCCGTGTTATCCGATGCAAAATACATTCAAACCGGCTCCTCGATGATGTGGTCTTCCCAGTCGTCTTCGTCGATTTCGAACTCTGGCACGGTGCGGTGCCGCATGGAAACCCCGGCGTCATGCACCGATTGCCCGGTCCCGCTCAGCAGCGGGTGCCACTCGGGCAGCGGCTTGCCCAGCCAGAGCAGGCGATAGGCGCAGGTCCGCGGCAGCCAATAGGCGTGGCGCTTGATCGTCGCGGGATCGAG
Organism: Paracoccaceae bacterium; assembly: GCA_041397165.1. Lineage (GTDB taxonomy): Bacteria > Pseudomonadota > Alphaproteobacteria > Rhodobacterales > Rhodobacteraceae > JAWKXE01. The sequence continues at coordinate 28,998 of JAWKXE010000025.1, forward strand.
CGTGATGCATTCCGGCACGAACTGATGCCGGATCGGATATTGCGCGCAGCGGCAGGTGTCGTCGTCGAACAGGCGACAGGCGACATTGGTCAGCGCCACGTCGCCGGTATCGGCGTCTTCCAGCTTGTTCAGGCAGCATTTGCCGCAGCCGTCGCAGAGCGCCTCCCATTCCTCGGAACTCATCCGGGCCAGCGGCGTCACCTCCCAGAACCGCGGGCGCAGGCCGGACCGGTCGATGGGATCGGCGCTCATATCGCCGCCAGGATGTCGCGGGCGCGGGCGCAGTCGGCGTCCATCTGGGCGATCAGCGCGTCGAGGCTGTCGAATTTCTCCTCGGGGCGCAGATAGTCGACCAGCCCGATCGAGACCCGCGCGCCGTAAAGGTCGCCCGAGAAGTCGAACAGGAAGGTTTCGAGGTTGGGCTTGTTTTCCCCGAACATCGGCCGCACCCCCATCGAGGCGGCGCCGTGATAGCTGCCCTTGAACGGCCCGTCGAGCACATCGGCCAGCACCGCATAGACGCCGAAGCGCGGCGGGTGCAGGCCCTCGATGCTCATGTTGGCGGTGGGAAAGCCCAGCACGCGGCCGCGCTGATCGCCGCCGATGACGCTGCCCTCGATGCGGTGCCAATGGCCCAGCATGGCGGCGGCATCGCGCGGCCGGCCGTCGCTCAGCGCCTGGCGGATCGCGGTCGAGGAAACCTCGCCCTGGGCGCCTTCCAGCAACTCGGCCACCGTCACGCCAAAGCCCATCGCATCGCCGAACCGCCTGAGATCGTTCACATCCCCGGCGCGGCCCTTGCCGAAGCAGAAATCGGCGCCGACCACGACATGACGCAGGCCCAGGCCCTGGGTGATGACCCTGGAGGCGAACTCCTCGGGGCTCAGACCCGACAGCGCGGCGTTGAAATTCAGCTCGTAAAGCCGTTCGACCCCCAGCTTTTCCAGCCGGTGGGCACGGGCCGCCGAACTCATCAGCCGGAAGGGCGGCGCGTCGGGGGCGAAATACTGCCGCGGATGCGGCTCGAAGGTCACGATCCCCAGCGGCGCGCCGATCCTGGCGCCCTCGGCACGGGCGATGTCGATGACGGAACGATGCCCCAGATGCACGCCATCGAAATTGCCGATGGCGGCCGAGGCGCCCTTGTCGGCGGGCGAGACATAGGTGTGGTCGCGGATGATACGCATGGCCCGAGGGTTAGCCTTGCCCGCGCCGGGGTGCAAGCGGCGATGCGGGCAAGGCGGCGCCAGCGGCGGATCAGCAGTCGAATTTCCGCAGCCGGTCGAGCAGCTCTCGTTCGCGGCGGATGTCGTCCTGCAGCCGTTCCATGTCGACCTCGGCGCCGGCCGTGGCGCTGAAGGCGCCGTCGCGGTCGCCCCGAAGCGCGGCTTCGAGGCTTTGCAGCCGGTCGAGCCGGGCCTCGCTTTCGCGGATGCGCTCGGCGCGGTCCTTGGCGCGTAGAAGCTGGCGCAACCGGGCCCGGGCGCGCATCAGGTCGCGCGCGTCGGCGCTGTTCGCCTGGGCCTGGTTCAGCCGGTTTTCCGCCTCGGCGATGGCGGCTTCGATCCGGTCGCGGCTGGCGGAATTGTCGAGCGCGTCGAACTCGGCCGCGGCGGTCGCTTCGCCCAGCGCCGCCCCCGCCGCGGCCGCCTGATCGAGCGCCGCCTGGGCCACGATCTTGGCGACGTTCTCGATGTTGAAATCCGACAGCGCCCCGGCAAGCGTGGGATCATCGACCATCAGCGCGGCGCCGTTGAAGATGATCAGCGTGGCGGCATGGGCGGCGGCGGTGATCGGGATACCGCCGATGGCCAGTTCCACGGCCAGGTTCACGCCGGCGCGCGGCACCGCCTCGTAGGGCGATTCCCCGGCGTTCATCCGGTCCGAGGCCTCGGCCGTGGCGGCAGCGAACGAGAGGAACAAGAGGCCCTTGTCGAGCTTGCTCATCTTGCCGATCGCGCTGCCGACATCGCCGCTGCGCACGGTCTGGAACATGGACCGGGCGGCGTCGAGATTGGCGTCCGTCACCCGCGCCAGATCGGCGGCCAGATCGGCCATGCGCGGCAATTGCCGGGTCGAAAGCGTGTTGGCCAGGCGGCGGGCGTCGCGCAGGCGGGTCAGCGCCGCCTGGGCCTCGGCGCCCTTCAGGTGGCCGGCCAGACCGCGGATGTTCGACAGCGCCTCGATCGCCTCGTCCATGCCCTTGCCGGTGATGTAGAGCGTGCTTTCCATCACCTCGTCCAAGCTTTGGCGGATATCGCGCAGGGCGGCGTTGCGCATCTTCTTGAACTTGCGCCAGTCGCTCTTGCTGGCGACCTGGAAGGCGTCGATCTGGGCGGCCAGCGCGTTGATCTTGGCGATGGCGGTGCTGGTGCCGTATTGATCGCCCAGGAATTCGCCCACCGCCGCCAGCTGATCGGCATAGTTCTTCAGCATCAGGACTGTCTGGTCCAGCGGCACGTCGGGCTCGGTCCCCTCGGTCATGCTGCCATCGCCGACGCCGGTATCGGCCGCCGCCGCGAGAAAGCCCGCCCGGGCATCGCCATGCACCTGACCGTCGGGCGTGGTATAGACGTGATCGCCATAGATGCCTTCGCGGCAGGCGCGTTCGATCTCGTGTTCCGACAGGCCCTCCAGACGGTCGCGCATCCGGTCGGCATGGGCCATCTCGGGGGTGCCGCCGCCGCAGGGCGTCTCGGCCAGCGCCCGGGCCAGCCGGCCGGCCAGCTCTTCCTCGCGCTTGGCGATATCCTCGAGCCAGATCTCGTGATGCTTGGCCAGTTGCTCGCGGTGCTTCTGCAGCCTGGCCTGAAGCTTCTCGATGACCTCGCCGCGGCCGTCCTGCCAGCTTCGATAGTGGCGTTGCAGGTCCTGCCGCGCCTTGTCGGTCGTGGCTTCGGCGATATGCCGGAGCAGCTCGGCGCCGGTGGTGGTATAGCCGCCGGTCTTGACATAGGCCCGCGCCTCGTTGCCGGCGGCGAGATACGCGGCCAGTTCGGCCTGGGTGTCGCGGATCCAGTCGTCGATCGCGCCCTTGGTGACCGAACTGCCCACCAGCGGGTTATAGTTGCGATAGCTGCCATCGCCCCAGCCGGCCCGCACCCGCGCCAGCGAGGCGCGCGCCTTGCCGATATCGGCCAGAACATGAGTGCGGTCGGTGGAATGGCCATAGGTCGGCACATAGAGCCGGAAGGTGCCGGCGGCGATTTCGGCCCTGGCCTTTGCCAGCGCCTCTTGCCGGTCGGCCAGAAGCTTGTCGACCTTGGGCCCGTCCAGGCTGTAGCCCAGCATCGGCATGTAGAAGGTTTCGAGCCGCTGGGCGGCGTGGGCGATGGCCTTTTCGGTATCGGCGATCAGCTTGAGAATGCCCTGCCAGTTCGGCGAATAGCCCAGCACGGGCACGTAATGCGATACCTTGCCGGCGGTATAGCTGGCGTTCAGCTCGCTCAGCTTGCGGCTTTCGTCGGCGATATATGCGCGCCAGCCGGCGATATTGCGGGAAAAACCCAGATGCGGGGCATAGCCGGTGATGCTGTCGGAGGCGACATTGGCGGCGTAGGTGGCGATGGATTGCCGGATCCGCTTGGCCTCGTTCTCGGCATTGCGGGACTGGGCATCGGCCAGGGCCGTGTTCATCTCGGCCTGGCGCCTGGCGATTTCGGCCTGGATGTCGGCGATGGCCTGCTCGGCCGCTTCGATGCGCTTGGCGGCGTCGACATTGGCCTTGGTCTGGGCGTCCTCGAAGATCTGCCGCGCCGCCTGCATGTCGGCGATATAGTCTTCGAAGCGCTTGATCTTCCTGGCGGTTTCCTCGGCGTGGAGGGCTTTCGCGTCTTCGGCGATCTGCACCGCGTCGAGAAAGGGTTTCAGCACGCGGTCGGTGGTCTGCTGGCAGGTGACCGGCGCGTCATCCGCGGCCGCGAGCGTGGGCAAAAGCACAAGAAACAGGGCCAGGCCGGCCGCTTTCAGGTATGAAAACATGTCTCCCCCCGTGAAATGAGGCGGTGAAAATCCCGGCACCGAAACGGCACCGCATATGCGCCCGTGAAACCGGTGCTCAAATCGCTATCGAATGAAGTATGGCCGCCCGGGCGGCGGGCGGCCTTGATTCAGCGCAAAAGCAGGCGGGGTGCCGCCGGATCAGTCGAACTTGCCCGAGGGGGCCAGCACGGTGGCTTCGCCGACCAGCACCTTCTTGCCATCGACCTTGCAGCGGCAATCCAGCGTCACCCGGCGCTTGGCGTGGTCGATGCCCACGACCTCGACCTCGGCCACGACGGTGTCGCCGGGGCGCACGGGGGCGAGGAACTTGAGGCTCTGGCCCATGTAGATGGTGCCGTGGCCGGGAAGCTGTTCGCCGATCACCGCCGAAATCAGCCCGGCGGTCAGCATCCCGTGGGCGATGCGGCCCTCGAAGATGGTGTCGCGGGCATAGTCGTCATCCAGATGCACCGGGTTCCGGTCGGTCGAGACCTGGGCGAACATCTCGATATCCTCGTCCGTCACCACCTTGCGCAGGTGGCGGGTCATGCCCATCTCGATTTCCTCGATGGTGATGGTTCCGCGTGGCAGGTTATCCAACATTCCGCCCTCCGAAGGCTTGATGCTTGCGCAATTTTTGGGCGTCAGGCCGCCCGTTCGTGGAACTTTATTACTTTGCAGGCGCAGAAAATCAAGCCCGAAAATGTCTCAGCGCAACTGCCCGATGGCATAGGTCGGGCTGATCATTTCCTTTTGGAGATAAGCGTTTAGCGCTTCCGGGTCGGGCTGCTGCGACGTTTTGGTGATGTCGCGGGCCAGCCCGCCGGTGATGTAGAGGGAATCGATATCCTCGCCCAGGGCGCCCTGGATGTCGGTATGCAGCCCGTCGCCGATGGCCAGGATGCGGGAATCTTGCGGGACCGAGCCCAGCTCGGCCAGCCGCCGCCGCGCCAGATCATAGATCGGCGGGTGCGGCTTGCCGAAATAGAGGCTTTCGCCCCCCATCTCGGTATAGAGCCGGGCCAGCGCGCCGGCGCACCATTCGCGGGTCTCGCCCCGGTCGACCACGAAATCGGGATTGGCGCAAAGAAGCTTCAGGCCCTTCTGCTTGGCATAGAGCAGCCGGCCGCGCTCGACCTCGGGGGCGGCCATGGGGTCGTCGGGGCCGCAACAGACGATGCCCTCGGCCTGATCGAGCGGCACGCGGGTGATCTCGACCGGGTTCTCGATCACATGGATCGGCTCGAAGAACTCCTCGTCCCGCTCCCATTCGCCCATGAACAGCACCTTCTGCCCGACCACGCCGCGAAACATCGCCGCGCGGGCGCTGTCGCCGGAACTGGCGATGGTGTCCCAGGCATCGCGGGCCACGCCGAAGCGGTCGAGCTGGGTGGCAATACCGGCGCGCGGCTTGGGCGAGTTCGTGACCAGCACCACCTTGCCGCCCTGGGCGCGATAGGCCTGCAACGCGGCCACGGCGGGCGGCAGGGCCTTCACCCCGTCATGCACGCAGCCCCAGAGATCGACGAAGAGCGCGTCGTATTCGCCGGATATTTCGGACAGGCTTTCGATCAGGCGGGTCATGGTATCCTCGGGTGCGGTTCGGGACGGGTATGGCAGGCCGGGTCAAGATTGGCCAGAGCCAGCGCGCGCAGGTGCGATCAGCGGCGCCAGCATCCGCGCCCAGGTGGCATAGGCGGTCTCGGACGGGTGGAAGCCGTCTGGCGCGACATAGGCCGGGTCATAGGGCAGGTCGAGCGGCAGATGGGTGCTGCCGTCCTGCGCGCAGAACCGGGCGAGGGCGGTGTCGAGCCGGGCGGCGCGGCGGCCCAGCGTGGCGCGCAGCGGTTGCGGCAGAAGCGGGAAATGCCCCATCGGCGGCAGGCCCGAGGCGACGATGCGGGTCACGCCGAAGCGGTCGCGAAGGAGGTTGTGAATGGCCTGGCGGCGGGCGAGGAAACGGCGGGTCGAGACGAAGCGGGTGACGTCGTTGACGCCAAGGATGACGAGGGCGGCATCGAAAGGGCGCGCCGGCAGGGTTTCGAGACGGGCGAGGGCCGTGGCCGACGTGGCGCCGGTTCTGGCCTCGAGCCGCCAGTCGACCCTGTGGGTTTCGCCAAGGATGTCGGTCAGTTGGCCGGAAAGCGCTGTGTTTTGATGGCCGGCACCGACCCCGGCGGCGGAACTGTCGCCCAGGATCAGCAGGTCGAGCGCCGGACCGCTGCCCGCCGTGCCGGCGCGGGGGCCGGGCGGTTCGGGCAGGATGAGCGCGTTGCGGCGGACATGCAGCGCCTGGGCCAGCAGCAGCGGCGACAGGGCCAGGGTCAGGAGGGTGTCGGCGGACATGGCCCTGTGGTAGCCTCTTTCATGAAACTGTCAAACCGGCCGGGCAGGGTGGCGCCATGGAGATTTTCGAGATCGCATCCGACAGGCTGGCCGGGCTTTACCCCGAACTGAAATGCGATGGCTGCGGCAAGCTGCTGGCGGCCGAGCCGGTCGAGACCTGGGCCAAGGCCGGTTGCGGATATTTCTGCGCCGATTGCCTGGCCAAGGGGGTGCATCTGAGCCATCCGGCCTGCAAATTGCGGTGAGGGGTGGTGGGTTGGCACCCACCCTACGAAAATGGGCGCCCGGCAAGGGGGCGCCCGTTTCGCTTTGTTTCCCCGGGGCTTAGACGGCCAGGCTGGGGATGATCTGCTTCTTGCGGCTCATGATGCCGGGCAGGACGACGGTGTCGCCCGTGGCGTCGGCGTCGAAGCTTTTCTTGGCCAGGGTCTTCACCAGATCGTTGGGGACCAGCAGGGTGGCTTCCTCGTTCAGGATGTCGACCACGAAGAGCAGCACCTGATCGACGCCATCTTCGGCGGCGACGGTGGTCATGGTCTGCATCAGGCTCGACTTGCGGTCGAGCACGATGGACGGCGCAGTGGTTTCCAGCACCGAGACGCGGAACTTGGTGCCGGCGACCTCGTATTCCTTCGAATCCATCCGCAGCAGTTCGGCGTCCGAGAAGGCCGAGACGTCGGATTTGGCGGCGAACATCTCGGCCGCGTATTCGGGGATGTCGATCTCGAGATCGGCGGCCAGCGCCTCGGCCACTTCGCGGTCATGCGGGGTGGTGGTGGGCGAGCGGAATTCCAGCGTGTCCGAGAGGATGCAGGTCAGCGCGGCGCCCTTGATCGCGTCGGGCATCTTGTTGATATCGCTGCCGATCTTGTCGATCATGATGGTCGCGGTGCAGGCCAGCGGGCGGATGGTGATGTCGATCGGGCCGGCGGTTTCGAGGCCGCCGACCAGCTTGTGGTGATCGATGATCTCGCGGATGTCGGCGGCGTTGATGTTGCTGGGCAATTCGGCCGGGTTGTTGGTGTCGACCACGACGCAAGGCGTGCCGGCGGCCAGGTCCGAGAGGATCTCGGGCTTGTCGAGCGCCCAGCGGGTCAGCATGAAGGCGGCTTCGGTATTGGGCTCGCCCAGGAGCACCGGCTTGGCCTCGACCCCTTTGATGTCATTGAGATACCAGGCCCAGAGAAGGGGCGAGCCGGTGGAATCGGTGTCGGGCGACTTGTGGCCGAAGACGAGCGTGGTCATGGGGGGCAATCCTTCGCGGAAATGGCGTTTCGCGGCGCCTTATAAGCGTGCGGGGGCAACTTGTCACGGGGGGTGAGCGGCGAAAATGCTGCGATGCGGCATCACGGGTCAAGGATATGGGTCAAGGTTTATGACCGGCGGCGTACGGTGGGACACGGGGGGCTGCCCGCCGGCTGCCTTGCGTCTGGCCTCTGGCTGGCGGCGAAAGGTTAACGCCGCGCCGCGGTGCAGCGTCAACGCGGCGCGCGGTGGATTCACAGATCGCGCGATTGCGGTTAAGGAAGGGGCATGAGCCGCCTTTGCGAAACCGATCTCTATGGCCCGGTGAAGGCCTATCTCGCCCAGCTCGGATATGAGGTGAAGGGCGAGGTGGGCGCGGCCGACGTGGTGGCGCTGCGGCCGGACGATCCAGGCGAGGAGCCGCTGATCGTCGAGTTGAAGACCGGGTTCTCGCTGACCCTGCTGCAACAGGCGGTGGCGCGGCAGGCGGTGAGCGACTGTGTCTATGTCGCGGTGCCGCGCTGGGCCGGCAAGACGGGCTGGCGGGCGTTCAAGGGCAATCTGGGCCTCTGCAAGCGGCTGGGGGTGGGGGTGCTGTCGGTGCGGCTGAGCGACGGCCATGTCCAGGCGCATTGCGATCCGGTGCCGTTCCGGCCGCGCAAGTCGAAGCGGCGCAAGGCGGCGCTGTTGAAGGAGTTTGCCGCGCGCGAGGGCGATCCCAACAAGGGCGGGATGAAGCGCGAAACCATCGTGACGGCCTATCGCCAGGGCGCGCTGCGCTGTGCCGCCTTCCTGGCCCGGAACGGCCCCGGCAAGGGCGCGGTGGTGGCGCGCGAAACCGGCGTGGCGCGGGCGACGACGGTGATGCGGGACAATCACTATGGCTGGTTCGAGAAGGTCGGGACGGGGGTCTATGGCCTGAGCCCCGCCGGGCGCGCGGCGCTGGAGGAGTAGGGGCCCCGCAGGCCGCGCTCCCCATCGCCCGGGTGCGGCGATCGGCCGGGCGCCGTCCCACCCGCCCCGCGCGGCCTGCGGGGCACCCGTCAGGCGGCAGGCCTTGGCGCGGGGTGGGAGGAGTATTTCCGGAAAGATGAAAGGGGGGCCGGGACTGTCAGGCGCGTCCTTTGTTGTTTCCCGGGTGGCGTTGTCGTCGATGCGAGGTGGGGCCTGTACGGTTCATCGCCGGGCGTCAGCCCGGCGCCCCTTGCCGGCCCGAGCGGAGCGGAGGGCCGCCATTGGCCGGATCGGCGCGGCCCGCAAGGGCCGTGGCGGGCTCGAGGGCTCAGCCGTCGAGCGTGGCGAGATAGGCCCGCAGGGCCTCGATCTCATGCTCGGAGAAGTCAAATTCGGGCATCTGGTCGAGCCCGGGCAGGGCCCGGTCGAGCATCACCCGAGAGGCGCCGCGGATGTCGGGGGCGGTGTCGTCGCCCTCCGCCGTGGGCCCGTGGCAGTCGATGCAGTTCCGGACAAAGAGGGCCTGGCCCAGGGTCGCGTCGCCGGGTTGGGCGGGCGAGGCGGCGGTGAGGAGCAGGGCGAGGGCGGTGGTGAGGCGGAGCATGGCGGGGTTCGTATCGGAGTTTCGCGGTTCCGGCAAACTGGCGCATCCGTGCTACGGCGCCGTGACAGGGCCTGGCGCGGGCGTCGGGGGCTGACAGGGTGCGGTGGAAGCTGCTAGAGCGCGGGAATGTGCGGCGAGGGAGGAGCGGCGGATGGTGGACCAGAGGGTGATGATCGCGGGCGGCGGGATTGCCGGCCTGTCGCTGGCCCTGACGCTGCATCAGATTGGCGTCGACTGTGTGGTCTTCGAGGCGGTGCGCGAGCTGAAGCCGCTGGGCGTGGGGATCAACCTGCAGCCCAACGCGGTGCGTGAGCTTTACGATCTGGGCATCGGGGCCGAGGCGCTGGACCGGGTCGGGGTGCCGGCGCGGGAATGGGCGCTGGTCGGGCTGAACGGCAACGATATCTATGCCGAGCCGCGCGGGCTGGAGGCCGGATATGCCTGGCCGCAATATGCCGTGCATCGCGGCCGGTTCCACATGCTGTTGCACGATACGCTGGTGGCCCGGGCCGGGGCGGGCAGCGTCGTGACCGGGGCGCGGGTGGTGGGCTATGAGCCCGTCCCGGGCGGCGTGGTGGCTGTGATCGAGGGCGTGGATGGTGGAACGCGGCGGGAGAGCGGCACGCTTCTCATCGGCGCCGATGGCATTCATTCGGCGATCCGGGCGCAGATGCACGCAGGCCAGCCGCCGATCCATTGGGGCGGGGCGGTGATGTGGCGCGGCACCACAAGGGCGCGGCCGATCCGGACCGGGTCGTCCTTCATCGGGCTGGGCACGCATCGGCAGCGGATGGTGATCTATCCCATCTCGCATGTCGGCGATGACGGCTTGGCCGATATCAACTGGATCGCCGAGGTCACCTATGACGACCCGGACGCGCGCGACAGCGGCTGGTTCCGGCCGGTCGAAACGGCCGAGTTCGTCGGGCATTTCGACGGCTGGGCCTGGGACTGGCTGGATGTGCCGGCGCTGATCCGGGGGGCCGAGGGCGCCTATGAGAACCCGATGATCGACCGCGATCCGATCCCGACCTGGCGCGACGGCGCGGTGGCGCTGATGGGGGATGCGGCCCATGCGATGTATCCGACCGGATCGAACGGGGCCAGCCAGGCCATCGTCGATGCCCGCACCATCGGTGCGAAGATGCTGCAGCACGGGGTGAGCGCGGCGGCGCTGGCGGCTTACGATGCGGCGCTTTGCGGGCCGGTGTCGGAGCTGATCCTGCGCAATCGCGGCGCCGGGCCGTTCGGGCTTCTCAATCTGGTGGACGAGCGCTGTGGCGGGGAATTCGACGATATCGATGCGGTGATCCCGGCCGGGGAGCGCGCCGCGTTCATGGCCGGATACAAGGCGGCGGCGGGCTTTGCCATCGAGGCGTTGAACGCCGCGCCGCGCACCATTCCCGAGGGGGCCAAGGTCGGGGGTTGAGCTCGGTGGGCTCAGTCGCCGTGGCGGCGGGCGAAGTCGGCGACCAGCGAGACGATCTGCGGGGCCAGGAGCGGCGTGATGATATGGCCCATGCCCTTGATCGCGTGATATTCGGAGCCCGGGATATGCGCGGCGATCTCGGCGCCCATTTCGACCGGGATCAGGGTGTCGTCGACCCCGTGGATGACCATGCAGGGGGTGGTGACGCGCTTGAGCAGCGGCCGGCGGTCGGGGGCGGACATGGTGGCGAGAAGCTGGCGGTTCACCCCGTCGGCATCGTGGCCGCGCGACCAGGCCAGGCGGGCCTCGGCGCGGATCTCGTCCTCGGGCATGGGGAAGCCGGGCGAGCCATAGGAGGCGTGACCCAGCACCCAGTTGTCCTGCGCCTGCTCGAGCGTTTCGGGGCGCATCAGCAGGCGGGGCAGGATCTCGGCCAGGTGGCCGCGGTCCAGAAGCGGGCGGCAGGCGGTCATGACGATGGTGTCGCTGAGCAGCCTGTCGGCATGGTTCATGGCCAGGATCTTGGCGATGGCGCCGCCCATGGAAATGCCGAAGACATGCGCCCGGGCGATCCCCAGAGTATCCATCAGCCCGACCACGTCGGCCGCCATGTCGTCGAGCGCATAGGCCGGGGCGATGTCTTCGCCGGCGATGGCGCGGGCGGTGATCTCGTCCGCGTCGCCGGGCACGCCGGGGGCGGGGCAGCGTTGCGACAGGCCGACATCGCGGTTGTCGAAGGTGATGCAGCGGAAGCCGGCCCGGACGAAGCCCTGGACGAAATTCGCCGGCCAGTGCACCAGCTGGGTGCCGAGGCCGCGGATGAGGATCAGGGCGGGGGCCGAGGTGTCGCCGTGGTCCTCGACTTCGAGAGAAATGCCGTTGGCGGTGATCTGCATGGGCTTACCTTTCGGGCACGCGGTCGAAGGCGGGAATGCCTTCGGGGACAAAGTGGAACGGGGGCTTGTCGCAGGTGAAGATCGCCATTGCCGGGCCGTCATAGGCGCCGGCCGGATCGTCGAGCGTCCCGACCTTGAGCACGACATAGTCGCGCCAGGGCAGGCGGGTGACGACATGGGTGCCGCAGGTCGGGCAGAACTCGCGCGTGACCGGACGGTCGAGATCGGGGCGGGTGAAGCTGGCGGGCGCCCCTGCGGTGAAGGTGAAGCCGTCCTTCGGCATCATCATGAAATAGTTCGGGCCGCCGCCCGAGATGTACTGGCATTCGCGGCAATGGCACTGGGCCTCGAGGACCGGCTGGCCCTTGGCCTCGTAACGCAGCGCGCCGCAATAGCATCCTCCGGTGAGCGTGGGGCCGGTGAGAGGCATGGGATGTCCTTTCCTGTCCGCTTATTCGAGCGTCAGCGGCTCGATCTGGTATCCGCGTTCGGCCAGCAGGTTCAGGAGGCCGATCTTGCCGGGCAGATGGCCCGCCCCGACGGCGATGAAGACGGTGTGGCCGGTGGCGTTGGCCTCGATCTCGTCGATCCATTTCAGGTTGCGCTGGGTCAGGAGCACGTCCTCGAACTTGTCGAAATCGGCCCTGGCCGTGGGCCCGCCATATTCGATCGACATGGCGCGGGCATATTCCCACAGCATCGCGATCCGGCCCTTGTCGTAAAGCCGCAGCATCGTTTCCTGCAGGTCGTCGGGCGCGATCGGCAAGTCGAGCGAGAGCTTGATCATCGCCACCTGTTCCGCCTGGTCGAAGGCGTCGAGGATATGCATCGTGGTCAGGGTATCCTCGATCGAGCGGGTGTCGCGGCCGGCTTCGGAGAGCGCCAGGGAAAGCCGGGCGTCGATGCCCTTGGCGCCGCTCTTCTGCTGCTTCATCTGGCAGGGGCTCATCCCCAGCATCATCGAGATGAAGATCGGCTTGAACTTGGCGACCATGAAGGACGGCATTCCGCGGTCGGCCATCTGGGCGCGCAGGCGTTGCCAGTCGGTCTCGTCCAGAAGCTCGGGCAGGGTGGGGCCTTCGGTGATGAACATGATCGAGGGGTCGGTCAGGCTGCGTTTCTCGAACGCCTTCTGATCCTCGTGATCCATCTCGAAATAGCTGAAATCGGCGGCCATGGCGCGCGGCAGCAGCGCATCGAACTGGGCCTGGGTGTCGTCATGCGGCGTGTGGAAGGTGCCGAAGATCGTCAGCTTGGTGTCGCCCTTGGCGGCGCGCCACAGCAGGCCCTCGCCATAGGGCGCGATGCCGGCCTGGGCTTCGAGCTTGAGCCGCTGTTCCAGCGGCATGTCCGCCAGCAGGTCCTTGCCGGAACAGTCGAGGGCATGAAGCGGGGCGGCGAGGAGGAGAAGGAAGACAAGGAGAAATCGCAAGGGTCCGGGTCCGGTCATGGTTGATACGGGGGTGTCGTCGGGGGCAGGTTAGCGGGTTTCGCGGCGCGACTGTATCGCTTTCTTCCGCTGCGGGGCGCCGGGTTGGCACCCGTCCCGCGGCACGGCGCTTGCCTTTCGCGGGTGGCGCGGGCAAGACCGGAGAGACAGGAGGACAGGGGCGTGAAACGGATCGTGCTGCATGTCGGGCCGGAAAAATGCGGTTCGACCAGTATTCAGCAGGCGCTGCGGCGGGGCGCGGGGCAGCCCGACATGCCGGCGGTGGCGCTGATGGCGCCGGCGGACCTGCTGGCGTTGGACATGCCGCACCCCGCGCCCGAGGCGGTGGCGCGGATCAACGCGGTGATCGACGCGGCGCGGGGGAATGCCGCGCTTCTGGTGCTGAGCCACGAGATGATCTTCAAGGCGGTGGATGTGCTGCGCAATCTGGCCGCGATCTGTCTTGGGCGGGCCGACGAGGTGGTCGCGGTGGGCTTTGCCCGGCGGCAATCGGATTTCCTGGTCTCGGGCTTCGGCCAGTGGCTGTTCCGGTCGCCCGAGCGGCTGGAGGAGGCGCGCGGCGTGCTGGTTGCGCAGGGGCTGGACCCGGATCTGTTCCGTGCGGTCGAGCGGCATCTGATCGCCGCCAGCCTGGGCGGGGTCGCGATCGGCCGGCGTTGGCAGGCACAGCTATATGGACTGGGCCGAGAGCGTGGCCGCGCGGCGCGGTGCTGGCGCCGATGGCGGTGGGGCTGTCGATGGGGCTGTTGCCGCGGCCGGGCTTCGAGGGCGATCTGGTCGCGGATTTCCTGGCGCCAGACCCGGGGTTGCGCCAAACGGGCGGCGGCGCTGGCGTAGGCTGGGCGAGATGCGCAACATCGCCTTCGCGCCGGCGACGATCGAGGCGGTGGCGGCGGCCATCCTGGCCGGAGAAGATGCCGGGGCCGCATGAGGCCAACGATTTCCTGGCCGGGCTGCGGATCGGGGCGGCCGAGGCGGCGTCACCGGATGCCGGGCTGATGGCGGCGCTGAAGGATCATATCGACGGGGGTCTTCGCGCCGTCGAACCGCCGCTTCGCGGCCGAGTGCAGCTGTGCCCGAGGCCTGTGCCTGCGCCAGCGCTGGCGCGAGGTGACGGCCGGCGCCCTGCGGGCCGAGATCACCCGGGTGGCGGCCGCGCGCTCGGCGCAGCCCGGGGCCGAGCGCCGCGGCGCGGGCCGCGCTGATCAGGCAGGCGACCCGGGCCTGGGCGGCGCGCGGCTAGGCTTGCCAGCGCGGGATGCGGGGCCATAGTGGCAACGTTCTCAGGGCGGGGCGGAATTCCCCACCGGCGGTAAGCGGGTGCACCCGCGAAGCCCGCGAGCGCCTTTCGGGCCTGGGCCCGGGGGGGACAAGCAGATCGGGTGCGATTCCCGAGCCGACGGTCACAGTCCGGATGGAAGAGAATATGCGACGCACCCCTTCGGGAGGGCGGTTGCATGTGATCGCCTTGGGTGACGTGTCACTTTTGGAAAAGGAGATCGCAAATGACACACCCGTTTCGCTTTCGTGAAGGCCGGCTGGCACGCCGATATCGTCGACCGGGCGCTGGAGGGGTTCTGCGAGATCGTCCCCGCGGCGCAGGTCGATGTGTTCGACGTGCCCGGCGCGTTCGAACTGCCGCTGATGGCGCGCGATCTGGAAGCGACCGGCGCTATGGCGCGGTGGCCTGCGCCGCCTTCGTGGTCGATGGCGGCATCTATCGCCACGATTTCGTGGCCGCGGCCGTGGTCGACGGGCTGATGCGGGCGGGGCTGGACACCGGGGTGCCGGTGCTGTCGGTGTCGCTGACCCCGCACCACTATCAGGAAACGCCACGAAAATACGACGTCTTCGGGCGCATTTCGTGCAGAAGGGCCGCGAGGCGGCCGAGGCCGCGCTGGGCATCGTGGCGGCGCGGCAGGGGATCGCGGCCTGACCGCCGGCCGGCCCCGGAGCGCGTGGGATTGTCGGGAAAATTTCATGACCGGGCGCTTGAACTCCCGGGCCAGGGGCGGCCCATAACTGTGCGCCGTTGCCTCAGGGTGACTGAGTGCTAACGTGCCCTGCGTGCCAATCGGGCGCGGCGGCCTGAGGGAGAAACTGATAGCATTCAGAGGAGCCAAGAGATGGCATTTACTCCGCTTCATGACCGCGTGGTGGTTCGCCGCGTCGAAAGCGAAGAGAAAACCGCAGGCGGGCTGATCATCCCCGACAGCGCCAAGGAAAAGCCGGCGGAAGGCGAAGTTGTCGCGGTCGGCGCAGGTCTGCGCGACGATGACGGCGACCGGATCGCGCTGGACGTCAAGGCCGGCGACCGCGTGCTGTTCGGCAAATGGTCGGGCACCGAGGTCACGATCGACGGCAAGGAGCTGTTGATCATGAAGGAATCCGACATCATGGGCATCATCGGCTGATGACCCGGATGGTGGGTTGAGACCCACCCTACGCAACATCCAATTTAGGAGCGAACCCGATGTCCGCAAAAGACGTGAAGTTCAATACCGACGCCCGCAACAAGATGCTGAAGGGCGTGAACATCCTGGCCGATGCCGTCAAGGTGACCCTGGGCCCGAAAGGCCGCAACGTGGTCCTGGACAAGAGCTTCGGCGCGCCGCGCATCACCAAGGACGGTGTGTCGGTTGCCAAGGAAATCGAGCTGGAAGACAAGTTCGAGAACATGGGCGCGCAGATGGTGAAAGAAGTCGCCAGCCGCACCAATGACGAGGCCGGCGACGGCACCACCACCGCGACGGTTCTGGCGCAAGCCATCGTCAAGGAAGGCATGAAGGCGGTTGCCGCCGGCATGAACCCGATGGACCTGAAGCGCGGCATCGACATGGCCACCGACAAGGTCGTCGAGGCCATCAAGGCCGCCGCCCGCGAAGTCACCGACAGCGACGAAGTCGCCCAGGTCGGCACCATCTCGGCCAACGGCGAAGCCGAAATCGGCCGATCAGATCGCCGACGCGATGCAGAAGGTCGGCAACTTGGGGTGTCATCACCGTCGAGGAAAACAAGGGTCTGGAAACCGGAGACCGTCGTCGTCGAAGGCATGCAGTTCGACCGCGGCTATCGAGCCCCTATTTCGTGACCAACCCCGGCAAGATGGTCGCCGACTGGAAGACTGCATGATCCTGCTGCACGAGAAGAAGCTGTCGTCGCTGCAGGCGATGGTTCCGCTGCCGAGTCGGTCATCCGGTCGCAGAAGCCGCTGCGATCATCGCGGAAGACGTGGAAGCGAAGCGCTGGCCGCCTCGTGGTCAACAAGCTGCGTGGCGGCCTGAAAATCGCCGCCGTCAAGGCACCGGGCTTCGGCGACCGCCATGAGCCATGCTGCAAGAGATATCGCCATCCTGACCGGCGGCCAGGTGATCAGCGAAGACCTGGGCATGAAGCTGGAAAACGTCACCATGGACATGGCGGCACCGCCGGGGATTCGATCTCGAAGGACGGATACCATCGTGGACGGCGCCGGCGAGAAGGCCGAGATCGAAGCCCGCGTGGCCCCGAGATCCGCACCCAGATCGAGAAACCACCAGCAGCGATTACGACCGTGAGAAGCTGCAGAGCGCGTGGCCAAGCTGGCCGGCGGTGTTGCCGTGATCAAGGTCGGCGGCATGACCGAGGTCGAAGTGAAAGAGCGCAGGACCGCGTCGACGACGCCCTGAACGCGACCCGCGCGGCCGTGCAGGAAGGCGTTGTCGTGGGCGGCGGTGTCGCCCTGGTTCAGGCCGCCAAGTCGCTGGCCGGTCTGGAAGGCGCCAATGCCGACCAGAACAACGGTATCGCCATCGTCCGCCGCGCCATCGAGGCGCCGCTGCGTCAGATCGCCGAGAACGCCGGTGTCGACGGCGCCGTGGTGGCCGGCAAGGTCCGCGAAAGCAACGACCCGGCCTTCGGCTTCAACGCCCAGACCGAGGAATATGGCGACATGTTCAAGTTCGGCGTGATCGACCCCGCGAAGGTCGTCCGCACCGCGCTGGAAGACGCCTCGTCGGTGGCCGGCCTGCTGATCACCACCGAAGCCATGGTGGCCGACAAGCCCGCCAAGGACGGCGCTGGCGCCGGTGGCGGCATGCCCGACATGGGCGGCATGGGCGGCATGATGTAATCACAGTTTCCAACGGAAACTGTGATCCCCCGACAGGCGGTTTTCCGCAGGAAAACCTGCCGAGAGGGGTGATCGCCAGACAAGACCGGAAGGGCGCTCCGCTGGGGCGCCCTTTTCCTTTTTGCGTCGTGCTGTAGGCTGTGGGGTGAAGGAGTATCCCATGGTTCAGACCTACGATTTCCTGCGCGAGATGCGCGCCGGTGAGGAAGCAGAGGTGGAACGCCTGCTGCAGAAGGCCTTTGGCGGCAATGACGAGGTCCGTCTGGTGCGGCTGTTGCGCAAGGGTGGCGCGATGGCGGGCGAGATGGTGATTGCCGGGCCGGGTGGCATCGCGGGCTATTTCGCGCTGTCGGAATTCGGGGCGCCGAAAGGCTGGCTCTGCCTTGCGCCGGTGGCGGTGCATCCGGACCATCAGGGGCAGAGGATCGGGCGGCGGATGATGGGCCTGCTGACCGAATGGGCGCGGCTGGCGGGGAAGACCGTGGTGGTTCTGGGCGAGGTGCCGTTCTACGAGAAGGCCGGGTTCAGCGCCGCACGGGCGGCGAAGCTGAAGACGCCCTATCCGGTCGAACATACCATGCTGGCGGGGCCGGGCAGCGATGTGCCGGAGGCGGAACTGGTCTATCCCGCCGCCTTTTCGGTGCTATGACGCGCAGCCGGTTTGCGCCGGCGCGGGAAGACAGGCGCGTCATGGCGGCCTATCTTCGCCGGCAAAGGAGGTGACACCATGCGTAAACTGCAAGTCCAAGGCGTACATCACATCACGCTGACCGGGGCCGACCGGCAGACCAGCATCGACTTCTGGGAAGGGGTTCTGGGAATGCCCTTCGTGTTCGACCAGCCCAACCTGGACAATCCGGGCGAGGGGCATCTTTACTTCGATCCCGGCGACGGGCGGCTGATCACCGTCTTCACCGACGAGGCCCGCAAGCCGGAAGGCCGCCGCACGCCGGTGGTGCCGGGCGCGGTGCATCACCTGGCCTTCAATGTCAGCCGGGCCACGTTCAGCCAGGCCGTCGAGCGGCTGGAGGAGCGCGGCATCGGCCACAGCGGCGTGCGCGACCGGGGGTTCATGGATTCGATCTATTTCAAGGACCCGCTGGGGATGCTGATCGAACTGGCGACCTACAAGTTCGAACCGCCCGAGGGGTTCACCCACGCCCAGGTGATGCTGGAGGCACACAAGCTGCGGGTGGCGCGGGGCGATTACAACATCCAGGAGATTCACCTGGCCGATGCGATCGAGGCCATGGTGGCGCGGCGCAACGGCTCGCTGTCCGAGGATCGGGGGGCGAAGGACCCGTATTGATGCGTCTCGGACTGCTCACGGCGCTGACGATGGTGGCCTTCGCCGCCAATTCCATATTGAACCGTCTGGCGCTGGAAGGCGGCGGCACGGGGCCGGCAAGCTTCGCCGCGATCCGCCTGGCCGCGGGGGCCGCGATGCTGGCGGCGCTGGTGGCGCTGCGCGGCGGGCGACCGGCCTGGCGCGCGGGCCTCGGCGGGCCGGCGGCCCTGGCGCTTTATGTGCTGGGTTTTTCCTTTGCCTATGTCAGCCTGCCGGCGGGGATCGGGGCGCTGATCCTGTTCGGCGGCGTCCAGGTGACGATGTTCGCCGGCGCGGTTCTGACGCGCGAGCCGGTGCCGGCGCGCCGCTGGCTGGGCGCGGCGCTCAGCTTTGCCGGGCTTGCCTATCTGATGTGGCCGGCCGGCACGGCGGCGCCCGACCTGACCGGGACGGTCCTGATGGCGGCCGCGGCGCTGGGCTGGGGGCTTTATTCGCTGATCGGGCGCGGGGCCGGGGATCCGCTGGCGGCGACGGCGGCGAATTTCCTCTGGGCGATGCCGGCGGGGCTGGCCCTGTGGCTGATCGCCCCGGACGGGCTGGATCGCGGCGGCGCCCTGCTTGCCGCGATCTCGGGTGCGGTGACGTCGGGGATCGGATATGCGATGTGGTACCGGGTCCTGCCGGGGCTTGGCGCGGCGCGCGCGGCGGTGGCGCAGCTGACGGTGCCGGTGATCGCCATTGCCGGCGGCACCCTGATGCTGGGCGAGGCGCTGAGCCTGAGGGTGGTTCTGGCCTCGGCCCTGGTGCTGGGCGGGGTGGCGTGGTCGGTGATGCCGGGCAGGGCCGTTCGTATTGACAGGCAGGAGGCCGGACTGTCCGCCCCAAGGGGGGGCACGGGGCACGGGAAACGGGGCGCGGTGGAAAGGCTGAGATGAAGGGTTTCGCAGGTGCGGACCGTGTTTGGCTGCGGGCGGCGGTGGGCGCCGGGGATCTGACCCGGCTGGAGGCACTGGGCCCCGAGGCAGGGCGGCCCGGGGCGCGGGCTGACGGCTGTGCCGGGATCGCCGCCATGGGATGGGCCCGCGACATCGCGGACCGCTGGCCCGGGATGCGGCCGGTGCGGGTGGTCGGTTTCGACAAGCACGCGGGCGCCAACTGGGGCGTGCCCTGGCACCAGGATCGGGTCATCGCCCTTCGCGCGCGCCGAGGTTCCCGGCTTTTCCAACTGGTCGTGCAAGCAGGATATCTGGCATTGCGAACCGCCCCGGGCCTTGCTGGAACGGATGCTGTTCGTGCGGGTGCATCTGGATGCCTGCGATGCCGAGAACGGAGCGATGGAGATCGCGCGGGGCAGCCATCGTCTGGGCCCGGTGCCCGCGGGCGAGGCGGCGGGTGCGGCGAAGAGCTTCGAACCAGAGGTGACCGCCGCCGCGCCGGGCGATGTGTTGGTCCTGCCGATGCTGGTGCTGCACCGGTCGCTGCCGTCGCAGAGCGAGGGCGCGCGGCGGGTGTTGCGGGTGGATTTCGCCGATTTCGACCTGCCCGAGCCGCTGCGCTGGGCGGACGGGTGAGCGCGGGGCGCCGTCGCTTCGGCCCTTGCGGGAGGGATGGTGGGTTGGCACCCACCCTACGGCGTCACGCGTCGCCCTTGGGGAGCGCAATCCGCCGGCCTCAGGGCTTCACCAGCCGTTCCAGCGGGTCGTAGCCGCAGCCGCGCCCCCAGGCGACATGCGCCAGGCTGTCGGGTTTGAAGCGCAGCGCGGCCATCTCGTTGCGCGTGACCCAGCGGCGGCGATGGACCACGCCTTCGGGGTCGCGCCAGTCGTCGGTGAGCGTGCCGGCGGTCAGCGTGCAGCGAAAGAACACCTCAACCTGGTGGAAGCCGTCATCGGGGTTGTGGAACTCGTTCACCAGCGCCGGCGGGCCGACCGCGATGGTCAGGCCGGTTTCCTCGTACACCTCGCGGGCGAGGTTTTCGGGCAGCGACGAATGTGGCTCGGCGCCGCCGCCGGGGGCGCACCAGAGCGTGCTTCGATCGCCGGGGAAGGCGTTGACCAGCAGCAGCCGGTCCCGGTGCAGGATCAGGGCGCGGGTGGCGATGCGGATGGGGCGGCGCGGCGTCATGGGCCTTTCATAAGCGGGCCGATGGGCCTATCTCAAGCACCATGCGATTTCTGGTTTTCCTCTTGGCGGTTCTGCCGGGCCTGGCGCGGGCCGATTGCGTGATCCTGCTGCACGGGCTGGCGCGGACCGAGGCGTCGTTCTTGCTGATGCAGGAGGTGCTGGAGGAGGAGGGCTATACCGTCGTGCGGCCGGGCTATCCCTCGACCGAGGAGCCGATCGTCAATCTGGTGGTCAAGACCCTGCCGCGCGCGGTCGATCAGTGCGGTGAACAGACGGTGCATTTCGTCACCCATTCGATGGGCGGCATCCTGGTGCGCACCTGGCTGGAGACCTATCGCCCGCCGAACCTGGGCCGGGTGGTGATGCTGGCGCCGCCCAATCACGGCTCGGAACTGGTGGACATGCTGGGCGATATCGCGGTCTTCGGCTGGGTCAACGGGCCGGCGGGGATGCAGCTTGGCACCGGGCCCGAGGCGCTGCCGCAGCGGCTGGGGCCGGTGCGGTTCGAGCTGGGCGTGATTGCCGGCGACCGATCGCTGAGCCCGGCCTATTCGGTGATCATTCCGGGGCCGGACGATGGCAAGGTCTCGGTCGCCTCGACACGGGTCGAGGGCATGGCGGATCATCTGGTGCTGCCGGTGACGCATACCTTCCTGATGAACAATCCGCTGGTCATTGCCGAGGTGCTGAAATTCCTGCGGACCGGGCGGTTCGATCACGATCTGAGCATGTCCGACCTGGTCTGGGGCAAGGACGAATGAGCCTGGCGCTGACGCTGGAGGGGGCCGAGGTGCTGCGGCCCGGGGGCCTGGAGCGTGGCGCGCTTGCCTTCGAGGCAGGGCGCATCGCGGCGGGGCCGGTGGGGCGGCGGGTGGACCTGTCGGGCTATCTGGTCTTGCCGGGGATCGTCGATATCCATGGCGACGGGTTCGAGCGCCACCTGGCGCCGCGCCGGGGCGCGATGAAGGATATGCGGGGCGGGCTGGTGGCGGCCGAGGCCGAGCTGGCGGCGAACGGGATCACCACCGCCGTGCTGGCGCAGTTCTGGAGCTGGGAGGGCGGGTTGCGCAGCCCCGATTTCGCTGCCGCGATGCTGACGGCGCTGGGCGGAATGCGGGGGGACGCGGTCGTCGATCTGCGCGCCCAGCTGCGGTTCGAGACCCATATGCTGGAGGAGTATGCGGCGTTCGAGGCGGCGGTCGAGCGGTTCGGCGTCGACTATGTGGTGTTCAACGATCACGTCCCGCATGAGCGGCTGGAGAAGGGCCAGCGGCCGAAGCGGCTGAGCGGCACGGCGCTGAAATCCGGGCGCTCGCCCGAGGCGCTGCTGGCGCTGATGCAGGCGCTGCATGACCGGCGCGGCGAGGTGCCGGGCGCGGTGGCGGGGCTGGCGGCGCGGCTGGCGGCGAAGGGCGTGCGGCTGGGCAGCCATGACGACCGCACGGCCGGGGACCGCGCCGAATGGCGGGCGCGCGGCGTGACGATCGCCGAGTTTCCCGAGACGCTGGAGGCGGCCGAGGCGGCGCGCGCGGCGGGCGACGGGGTGGTGCTGGGCGCGCCCAACGTGATGCGGGGCGGGTCGCATAACGGCAATGTCTCGGCCCTGGAGCTGATCGCGCTGGGGCTCTGCGATGCGCTGGCCTCGGATTACCATTACCCGTCGCTGCGCCGGGCGGCGTTGTTCCTGGTCGAGGCCGGGATCTGCGATCTGGCGGCGGCCTGGGCGCTGGTGTCCGAGGGCCGGCGTGGCTTCTGGGGCTTGCCGACCGGGGCCGGCTGGAACCGGGGCTGCGGGCCGATTTCGTGGTGCTGGAAGCCGGTTCGAACCGGCTTGCGGCCACCGTCGCGGGCAGGCGCATCGGTTCTCTGTCGGGGGCCCTGGCGGGCGTCTGATCTGAGGCCCGGCGGCGCGGTCGGGCGCGGGCGAAGCCGGTTCGAACCGGCTTGACGCGGTTTCGAAACCGCGTTTTCGCTTGGGGGAGAGGCCGGGTCAGGCAGGGAGGGCGAGACATGATCGTGAAGCAGCTGGACGATATTCTGGGCACGCCGGCGCATGTGACGGGCGCGGATTTCGAAAGCCGACGGATGCTGTTGGCCGGCGACGGGCTGGGCTATTCGCTGCACGATACGGTGGTGGCCCCGGGCAGCGTGCAGGTGCTGGAATACAAGCACCATGTCGAGGCCAATTACTGTATCGCCGGTGCGGGCGAGGTCGAGAACGTGGCGACGGGCGAGGTGTTCGCGCTGCGCCCCGGCTCACTTTACGTGCTGGACGGTCATGAGCGGCATATCATCCGGGCCGGCGGCGATGGCGTGCGCTTCGTCTGCATCTTCACCCCGGCGCTGAGCGGCGGCGAGGTGCACGATGCCGACGGGAGCTATGGGGCCGCAGGCTAGGGCCCTGCCGGCCGCGAGCGTTCCCGCCCACCCTCCCCACGCCCGCGGCCGGCAGGGCGTCGCGATGCCGGGCGGGGTGCGGTGTTGCGGGGCTGGAGCCTCCGGCGGGAGTATTTTCAGGAAAGATGAAAGGGTGGACCGATCCCCGGGGGCGTCAGGGTTTGCGGTCGGAGGAATGGTTGATGCCGTCGGTCCAGGGCAGGGGCTCGTAATCTTCCGGGTGGGTGTCTTCGAGCGCGCCAAGGTTGACGCCGTAGAAATTCGGGTCCGAGCGGCGGCGGTGGTGGGTGTAGATGCCGCAGGTCTTGCAGAAATAGTGCTGCGCGGTGTGGGTGCCCCAGCTGTAGAGCGTGAGATTGTCGGCACCGCGCACCACGTCGAGCGCGTCGAGCGGCACCGAGACGGTGGCGGCGGCGCGGCGGCGGCAGAAGGAGCAGTTGCAGTGGCGGGCCTGGCCGAGCGGCTCGGCCGGGGTGACGCGAAGTTCGACGGCGCCGCAGTGGCAGGTGAGTTTCATCGGGGTCATCGGGCTCACTTTCGCCGGCGGATGGTGGGGATGCGCGAAGGATCGTATGTCGCCGCGGGGTGGGGCGGGTGGAAGGCGTTGCGGTGCCAGTAGGCCTGGCCGCCGCGGCGCAGGAAGACGGGCAGGGTGAGGACCGTGCCGACGACGAAGCCGCCGACATGCGCCCAATAGGCCACCCCGCCGGCATTGGCATCGGAGCCCAGCCCGGCGAAGAACTGCAGCGCGAACCAGGCCGCCAGCGCGATCCAGGCCGGGATGGTGAAGATGCGGAAGAAGATGATGATGATCAGCAGGATGTCGATCCTGGCCTTGGGGAAGAGCAGCAGATAGCCGCCCATCACCCCGGCGATGGCCCCCGAGGCGCCCACCGTGGGGATCAGCGAACCGGGCGAGGCCATGACCTGCACCAGCCCCGACCCGATGCCGCAGGCGAGGTAGAACAGCAGATAGGGGATATGGCCCATCTCGTCCTCGAGATTGTCGCCGAAGATCCAGAGAAACAGCATGTTGCCGGCGATATGCATGAAGCCGCCATGCAGGAACATCGAGGTGACGAGGGTCTCGTAACCGCTGCCCTGTTCGATCCGGGCGGGCAGGATGGCCCAGTTCCAGAAGAACTGGTTCAGCGCCCGGGGGTCGGTGAAGAGGCTGACATAGGACAGGAACACCACCACGTTGAGCGCGATGAGGGCGTAGGTGACATAGGGCGTGCGGCCCGAGGGGTTGTGATCGCGGATCGGAAACATGGGCGCAGGCTATGCTGTTTTGCCGCGCCGCTGCAACCGCGATCCGCTGTTGCGTCGGGACCTGTGGCGTGGGCGCCTCCGCCGGCCACGCTCCCACCCCTTCGAGGATGCGAGGGGCCGTGGGCGTTGCGCCCTCCCACCCCGCGTGGCCGGCGGAGGCGGGGGCCTGACTTTCGGGTCGGGGCGCGGCGCGGGTCGAGGCGCATCCGTGTCGGGAAGGGGGCGGATGGAAGCCGCGGGGGCGGCCCGCTCTTTCGTTGCGGCCGGATGCGACGATCGCGGGCGCGGCGGGGGTCGCGGCAGGGGTTCGGCACGACTGTCCCGGTAAGCCGCCGAGCGTCAGCGAGGCGCCCCGTCAAACCCCGAGCGAAGCGAGGCCCCCTTGAGCCGGGTCGACGCGGCGCAGCCGCGGCGAAGCCGTTCGGTCAGGCCGCGCCGCCCAGCAGGGCGGCGTTGCCGCCCGAGGCGGTGGTGTCGACGCAGATGTGGCGCTCTTGACTGACGTGGCCGATATCGGGCGCGCCGGTGATCAGCGGCAGGATCGGGCCGGGGCGGCGCGCCAGCGCCTGCGCCAGGGCGCGGGCCCGGTCCGTCGGGCCCCAGAAGAGCGCGGCGGAAAAGCCGGTGAGCGTGGTCAGGGCGTCGGGCGCGACAGCGCCGGTGGCGGCAATGGCCCGCCCGCCGAGCGCGGTGACGAGCCTGGCCTGTTCGGCCGCCGCCGGCGCGCCCGGGCCGAGGCAGAGGAGCGGCGGGCGGCTGTGGGCCGTCAGGCGGTTCGATTCGCCGGTGGGTCCGGGCAGGGTGAGGGTGGGGCCGTCCGCCCCGGCCGGGGCCGCGTCGATCAGCGATTGCAGA
The DNA here is from genome assembly GCA_041397165.1 of Paracoccaceae bacterium. Classification (GTDB taxonomy): domain Bacteria; phylum Pseudomonadota; class Alphaproteobacteria; order Rhodobacterales; family Rhodobacteraceae; genus JAWKXE01. The sequence goes on from JAWKXE010000025.1 coordinate 53,950, forward strand.
ACGTCGGGCGCCATCGGTCCGGACCAGGCGGTGTCGCCGGTGCGGGCCGGGTTGGCCGCGAAGCGGGCGAGGTAATGCGGGCCGCCGGCCTTGGGGCCGGTGCCCGAAAGGCTCTCGCCGCCGAAGGGCTGGCTGCCCACCACGGCGCCGATCTGGTTGCGGTTGACATAGAGGTTGCCGGCGCGGAGCCGATCGGTGACATGCTGGACCCGGTCGTCGATCCGGGTCTGCAGCCCGAAGGTCAGGCCATAGCCGGTGGCGTTGATGGCGTCGATCACCGCGTCCAGCTCATCGGCCCGGAAGGTGGCGATATGCAGCACGGGGCCGAAGATTTCCCGTTCGAGCGCCGCGATTCCGGGCACGGCGATCAGGGTGGGGGCGATGAAATGGCCGGCGTTGGGGGTGCGCAGCTCGTGCAGCAGGGTGCCGGAGGCGCGGGCGGCGGCGATATGGGCGGCGATGTCGTCCTGCGCCTCGGCGTCGATCACCGGGCCGATATCGGTGGCGATGGCCCAGGGATCGCCCATCGCCAGTTCCGACATCGCGCCCTTCAGCATCGCGGTGAATTGGGGGGCGATATCCTCTTGCACATAGAGGCAGCGCAGGGCCGAGCAGCGCTGACCGGCGGATTGGAAGGCGCTTTCGATCACCGCCTGCACCGCCTGTTCCGGCAGGGCGGTGCTGTCGACGATCATGGCGTTGAGCCCGCCGGTTTCGGCGATCAGCGGCGCGCCGGGGGCGAGGTGGCGGGCCATGGCGCTGCGGATGATCCGGGCGGTCTCGGTCGAGCCGGTGAAGGCCACGCCGTCGACGCGGGGGTCCGAGGTGAGCGCGGCGCCGACCGCGCCCGCGCCGGGCAGGAGCTGGAGCGCGGCGCGCGGCACACCGGCGCGGTGCAGGAGCGTGACGGCGAGATGGGCGATCAGCGGCGTCTGTTCCGCCGGCTTGGCCAGCACCGCATTGCCGGCGGCAAGCGCGGCGGCGATCTGGCCGGTGAAGATGGCGAGCGGGAAGTTCCAGGGCGAGATGCAGGTGAAGCTGCCGGCCGGGCCCGCCTCGGGGGCGTGGGCGGCGTAGTAGCGCAGGAAATCCACCGCCTCGCGCAGTTCGGCCACCGCGTCGGGCGGGGTCTTGCCGGCCTCGTGCGCGAGCAGCGCGAAGATCTCGCCATGGGCCGCCTCGTAGAGGTCGGCCGCCGCCCGGAGGATCGCGGCGCGTTCGGCCGGGGGGGCGGACCAGGGGGTTGCGGCGGCCAGCGCGGTGTCGATGTCGGCGGGGCTGGCGAAGGTGACGGTGCCGGGCCGGTCGGCGGGGTCGGCCGGGTTGGTGACGGGCTGCGCATCGTCTGCCACGGAGGACGAGCCTGCGTCGAGGGACCAAGGCCCGGCGGTGAGGATCGGGGCGGCCTGCCAGGTGGCGCCGCGCCAGGGCGCGCGGGCTTCCTCGAAACCCCGGAGCGTGGGGGCGTGGGCCAGGTCGAAGCCCAGGGAATTGCGCCGCTCGGGCGCGAAGAGGTCGGGGCCGGCGGGCAGCGCCGCATGGGGCGCGTCGAGGGCGGCGAAGGGATCGCGGGCGACCTCCTCGGGCGGCACGGCGTCGTTGACGATCTGGTTCACGAAGCTGGAATTGGCGCCATTCTCGAGAAGCCGGCGCACCAGATAGGCCAGCAGGTCGCGATGCGCGCCGACCGGGGCATAGATGCGGCAGCGGGTCTGCTCGGCGGCCATGACGATGTCGTGCAGCGTCTCGCCCATGCCGTGCAGGCGCTGAAACTCGAAGGCCCGCTTGTCGACGCCCATGGTCTGCGCCATGTCCAGCACGGCGGCGGCGGTATGGGCGTTGTGGGTGGCGAATTGCGGATAGATCCGGTCGGTCATGCCCAGAAGCTTGCGGGCATTGGCGATATAGCTGACATCGGTGGCGGGTTTGCGGGTGAAGACCGGAAAGCCGGCAAGGCCCGCGACCTGGGCGCGCTTCACCTCGGTATCCCAATAGGCGCCCTTGACCAGCCGGACCATGATGCGGCGGTCCAGCCGTTCGGCCAGGGCATGAAGATGGTCGAGCACAGGCGCGGCGCGCGGGCCATAGGCCTGAACCACCACGCCGAACCCGTCCCAGCCGGCAAGCGCCGGCTCGGACAGGACCCGTTCGATCACCTCGAGCGAGAGCGACAGGCGATCGGCCTCTTCGGCGTCGATGTTGAGCCCCATGCGGGCGGATTTGGCGAGGATGGCAAGCGCCCGCAGGCGAGGGACCAACTCACCCATGACGCGGGCGTGCTGGGCCAGCTGATAGCGCGGGTGCAGGGCCGAAAGCTTGACGGAGATGCCGGGGTTGTCGCGGATATCCGAGGAGGTGCAGGCGGTGGCGATGGCGGTGATGGCGCGGGAATAGGACAGGTGATAGCGCGCCGCGTCCGCCTCGGTCCGGGCGGCTTCGCCCAGCATGTCGTAGGAATAGCCATAGCCCTTCGCCTCCATCCTGGTGGCGCGCTCCATGGCCGAGACGATGGATTCGCCCAGCACGAATTGCCGGCCCATTTCCTTCATCGCCCGGGACACGGCGGTGCGTATCACCGGTTCGCCCAGCCGCTTCACGGCGCCGCGCAGGGTGCCGATCAGCCCCGGCTGCGGATCGTCCAGCACCCGGCCGGTCAGCATCAGGGCCCAGGTCGAGGCATTGACCAGCGGCGAGGTCGACTGGCCCATGTGGCGGGCCCAGTCCGAGGGCGCGATCTTGTCTTCGATCAGCGCGTCGATGGTATCGGCGTCGGGCACGCGCAAGAGCGCCTCGGCCAGGCACATCAGCGCGATGCCTTCCTGGGTCGAAAGCCCGTATTCGGCCAGGAAGACCTCCATCAACCCGGGATGGGCGCGGGCCCGGATATCGCCGACCAGCCGCGCGGCGCGGGCAGAGATGCGGGCGCGGGCGGCGGTGTCGAGATCGGCGAGGGCGATCAGCCGGGCGAGGGTTTCGGCCTCGGGCGCGTAGGTGAAGGCGTCGATCGCGGCGATATCGGGCGGAAGGGGCATGGGAAACTCCTGGCGTTTGTGGCAGAATATCACGGGTAGAGAAGTGAATTTCACCGAACACGCGATAAACTGAGGGTCAAATGACTGAAAACATGCCAAATGGCGGGTTCGAGGCGCTGGACCGGATCGACCGGAAGATCCTGACGGTGCTGGCCGGCGAGGCGCGGATCAGCGTGACCGATCTGGCGCGCCGGATCGGGCTTTCGAAATCGCCGACCCAGGCGCGGCTGAAGCGGCTGGAGGACGCGGGCATCATCCTGGGCTATCGCGCGGTATTCGATGCGGTGCGGCTGGGGCTGGACCATGTCGCCTTCGTCGAGGTGCGGCTGAGCGACACGCGCGAGGCGGCGCTGCGGGCCTTCAACGCGGCGGTGGCGAAGCTGCCCGAGGTCGAGCAGGCGCATATGATGGCGGCCGGGTTCGATTACCTGCTGAAGGTGCGGACCCGCGACATGGCCGAATATCGCCGGGTTCTGGGCGAGGGCATTTCCAGCCTGCCGCATGTCGCCAGCACCTCGACCTATGTGGTGATGGAGGCGGTGAAAGAGGCCGATCTGGCCGATGTGCTGTGACCGCCGCGGACGATCCGGCAGGATCGGGGGCATGAAGGCGGTGGCGGCCTGTCTGCTCTTCGCCGGCGCGGCGTCGGCCGGGTCCTGCCCGCCGTCCCCCGACCATTCGGTCGCGTTGGCCCGGCTGATGGAGGAGGTGCGCGTCGCCCGTTCGGAGGCGCAGGCGCAAGAGATCGTGGGCCGGATGTGGCAGTTGTGGAGCGATGCGCCCGACGATCTGGCCGCGGCGGTGATGGCGATGGGCAACCACCTGCGCGACCGGCGCGACTTGGCGGGCGCGCTGGCCGAGTTCAACTGGCTTGTCGCGTATTGCCCCGACTATGCCGAGGGTTGGAACCAGCGCGCCATGGTGCATTTCCTGGCGGGGATCATGCCGCCGCCCTGCCCGATCTGGACCGGGCGCTGGCATTGAACCCCACCCATTTGGGGGCGCTGAGCGGGCGGGCGATGACGCTTCTGGCGCTGGGGCGCAAGGCCGAGGCGCTGGATCAGTTGCGGCTGGCGGTGGGGTTGAACCCCTGGCTGCCCGAGCGGCGCCTGCTTGAGGGCGCGGGCGGGGCGCCGGTGGCCGGGGAGTCCGACCTCTAGGATGGCGGCTCAGCGGAAGCGGGCGGTCAGACCCTGGAACAGGCCGCGAAGCCCTTCCATCAGGCGGGCCGAGAACGGCTGACGCACGGCGCCGCGCGCACGGGCGATCCGGCGCGACCGGTTGGTGACCTTGTAGGCCACATAGAGCCCGCCGAACCCGGCGAGGATCAGACCGAAGCCCTTGGCCCATTCCGGCAGCATCTCGGCCCGGGCCATCGACGGATCGAGCCGCATGGTGGCGAGCAGCGCCGAGAAGGCGAGAATGGTGATGACCTCGCCCTTGTCGGCCTCGCGCAGGAGCGGGATGCGCAGCCAGAGCCGCAGCCCGGCGATCCGGTCGGCGGTGAAGAGATAGATCAGCCACAGCACCACCAGGCCATAGCGCAGCCCCGAGCCGAGATCGTTGGGGCTGTGCCCGGAAAGCAGCAACCCGGCCGAGACCAGCGCCAGCGGCGCGAAGGCGATGCCCACGGCCATCAGCATCCCTTGCTGGAAGGCGCGTTTGGATTCGTCCCGGTTATACTGCATTTCGTCGCTCATGAGGCCGATCTCTAGCCAGCGATTTGGGCGAATTTTTGGCCAGAAAGGTGAATTGCCGTGCTTTACATGCGAAACCGCCGGGCTATGGTCGCGCGGGACGGCTGTGGCCTGACGGGCGGGCGTGATGGAATGGTAGACATATCGGACTTAAAATCCGAAGGCCCTGTGCCGTGTGGGTTCGAGTCCCACCGCCCGTACCAGCCCCGGCCGCGACGGCATCGGCCGTGCAAACGGCTTGCGTGACGGGCCTTTGAGGGCCTTGCGGTGAGGCACGGGACAGAACATGGCAAGCCGCGCGGAAACCATCGCGAAACACCGGGTCGGCGCGGTCGGTGGTCATGCCTTCGGGATCCAGGGCGCCAGCGGTGCCGGCCGATGACGGTCTGGCGCCGATCGAGGCGAAGCGGGCGGCGATGCAGCGGCCGGGCGGGCGGCCCGGGGGCGTCCAGGTGACGAATCGGGCCGGGCGGGAACGGGCGCGGGAAGACCGCTGGCAGGCCGGAGTTGTCACCCTCATTGCCTGCAAGGTCGGCAAGAAAGGCTGTGCCGGGGCCTTCTGACATTGGGTCTGGGCGCCCTGTCCGGGGCTTTCGGCCTGCAAAACTGGACAACAGGGGCACGAGCGGGGCATTCTTCCACAACCTGATAACCGCGTGGGGGGCGTGGGCCGGTTTGAAGGCGTGCGACAGTGCGCGCCGGTTCGGCCCGTTCT